>JABFXY010000158.1 GCA_013361525.1 Polyangiaceae bacterium
TCTTGCCGTGGTCGATGTGACCAATCGTGCCGACGTTGACGTGGGGCTTCGTGCGGTTGAATTTCTCCTTGGCCATGACGTTTCCTTCTTGGTGATGTGACGAGAGAGGTGACGTTGAACGTGCGGAGCGCGGTCGGACAAAACAGCGACCCCCCTCCGGTCCGTTCCGCGCCTGGCCCTGTTCTGTTACAGGAGCCGGGGCGCTTGGTCCGCCGCCATTTGGCGGACACTCGGGGAACCCGGAGAGGGAGTCGGGATACGCGTCAGTTGTAATGGCGCAGCGCTGAAAGTTGGCTGGCCCTGCCGTAGCCCGATCCTTATGTCGTCGTGTTCATTCTTCGCTAGCGCTCCTCGAGGGTCTGCGGGACGGCGGAGCTTAGTCGGCAGCTCCCACATGTCAACCTCTCGTTTTGGGCGAGGCGAACCGGGTCGATACTCGCCGGAAGTACCCTTCAGGCAGGGGCTTCCGGAGAGCATCCGGTGACTTATTCCTCGCCACAACTACCGTTCGGACGGGAGTTATGGCGACCATTGGGCGCGCACGCAGCGGCCGGCACGAGCCCTGCTCGAGCGCCTGAACGTCGGCGCGAGCTGCTCACCGACCGCAGTCCCCGTCGTCCTCCACGACCTCGTCGGGTGACGACAAAAGAAATGCGGCGCCGCTCACGAAGAACGGCGCCGCACCCCATCGCGATCCTTCAGGCGGCGCGCTTACGTCGCAGGAACGCCGCGGCTAGGAGCGCGGCGATCCACGCCCCACGCGACGGCGACTGGCTCGCCGGCACGTTGCAGCTGCAACCGTCGCCCTCGGGCGAAGCATCGTCACCGGCGTTGCCACCAGCGGCCACTTCGCCGCCCGAACCGCCACTTCCACCGCCTCCTCCGTTTCCGCCAGCACCACCCTCGGAGGCGCCACCGGCGCCGCCTTCGTTACCGCCACCAGCGCCGCCTTCCCCTTCCGGGACGCACGCGCCTGCGTCGCACGTTCCGCCGTCGCACGGCGTACCGTCCTCGACCGCTTCGTGCACGCAGCCTCGCGCGGGATCGCAGCTGTCGTTCGTGCACGCCTCGAGATCGTCGCAATCGAGCGGCGTGCCCGGCGCGCATTCACCTGCCGTGCACGCGTCTTCGACCGTGCAGAGATCGTCGTCTTCGCATGCCGTTCCGTCCTCGAGCGGCACGTATGCACACGCGAGGTCGACGGTGCACGCGCCGACCTGGCATTGCCCGCCGTCGTCGCACGCATCGCCAATCGTCGGCACGCACGCGCCGGCGTCGCAGACGTCGCCTTCGGTGCAGCCGTTGCCGTCGTCACACGACGTGCCGGTTACGACATCGTCGTAGACGCAGCCGGTCTCCGGATCGCAGGTGTCGTCGGTGCATTCCTCCCCGTCGTCGCAATCGGCTGCGGGGCCCGCGATGCAGACACCGGCTTCGCAGGTGTCGTCGAGGGTGCAGGCATTGCCGTCGCCGCATGCCGTTCCGTCGGCAGCTGGCACGAGGACGCAGCCTTGGACCGAATCGCAGGTGGCGACGAGGCACGGATCATTGCTCGTGCACGCCGGGGGTGCGCCCGAGCCGCAAGTGCCCGCTTGGCACGTGTCGTTTTCGGTGCACGCATCACCGTCGCTGCACGCGCTGCCGTTCGGGACGAATCCGTCGCTCGGGCACGTGGTCGCGGTGCCGTCGCAATTCTCCGCGACGTCACATTGACCGGCATCCGCGCGGCAGACGGTGGTCGACGGTTGCACGTTCGCATTGCATTGAGCAGACGCGCCGACCATGCCTCTGCAGGTGTCTTGCGCATCGCAGGCACCATTCGGGGCGCCGCCGCATGAAATGCCCGCAGGCTCGGCTGCGTCGGCCGGGCAGGTCGTCGCGGTACCGTCGCAGTTTTCGGCAGTGTCGCAATCGCCGACGTCTGCGCGGCACACCGTCGTCGCGGGCTGCACGTTCGCATTGCAGGTCGCCGTCGCGCCGACCATACCGCTACAGGTGTCTTGTGCGTCGCACGCGCCGTTCGGTGCGCCGCCGCACGCCGTGCCGGCAGGCTCGGCGGCGTCGGCCGGACACGTCGTCGAGGAGCCATTGCAGGTCTCCGCGACGTCGCATGCACCGCTATCGGATCGGCACACCGTCGTCGAAGGCTCCACGTTCGCATTGCACGTCGCCGTCGCGCCGACGCCGCCGCTGCACGTGTCTTGCGCGTCGCAGGCGCCGCTCGGTGCGCCGCCGCATGCAGTGCCAGCAGGCTCGGCTGCGTCAGCGGGACACGTCGTCGACATGCCGTCGCAGTTTTCAGCGACATCACATTCGCCGCTGTCAGGGCGGCAAACCGCCGTCGCAGGCAGCACGTTCGCATTGCAGGTCGCAGTCGCGCCGACACCACCACTGCACGTGTCCGGCCCGTCGCAAGCACCGCTCGAAGGGTCGCCGCAGGCGGTGCCGGCAGGCTCCGCGGCGTCCGCGGGACAGTTCGTCGACGCGCCATTGCAGATTTCGGCGACGTCGCACGCCCCCGCGTCCGGCCGACAGACGACCGCGGCTGCTGCGCTCACTGGACCGCAGGTGCCGTTGATGGCCGCGCCGGCTGCAACGCTGCACGCCTGGCAGTCATTGGTCGCGCCACCGCCGCACGCGGTGTTGCAGCAAACGCCGTCGACACAGGACCCGGTCGAGCAGGACGCGTCATTGACACACGCGGCACCTTGGGGCTCTGCGAAATCATACATCTCGCACGATCGACCATTGTTGTAGCCACCTACCACCAGGACGCGATCATTCGCGAGGCGGACGGCAGCATGGATGACATGAGGCACCGCCATGGAGTTGGTGCTGCTCCATGTTCCGGAGACGGGGTCAAAAACTTCTGCCGTCGCTAGGAAGTTCATGCCGTCGTAACCCCCCGCCATGAGCGCCGTCCCGTTCGAGAGCAACGTCAGAGTGCCATAGGCCCGCGGTATCGACATATTCCCGGCGGGGCTCCAGAAACCGGATGCCGGATCGTAGACCTCGGCCGACGATGTCGTGCCGGGCGTGTACCCACCCGCAACGAGAACCCTGCCGTCCAGCAAAAGCGTCGCGCCATGAAAGTGTCTCGGGACGCTCGCGCTTCCGGTCGGCGTCCATGTATTCGCCACCGGATCGTAGATCTCCGCGCTCGATTGGGAGACACCACCAGTCGCCAGCACACGCCCATCCTGCAAGACCACCGCCCGCGCGTTGACGCGACCCACCGACATGTTCGGTGCGGCGCTCCACGTACCGGTGGCGGGGTCGAACAGTTCCGCGCCGGCAGTGGCGCCTCCTGCGACGAGCACCTGCCCATTGCCGAGCGACGCGCTCATGTGGGCCTCGTGCCCTTCGGCCATGCTTCCCGTTAGGGTCCACACGCCGCTCGCAGGGTCGTAGATCTCGGCGCTCGTCGTAGTCCCGCTTACGCCGCCGCCGCCGGCAACGAGGACACGACCATTCGCGATCAGGTTCGACGAATGACGGTTGCGCAGATAAAGCATCCCGGCTGCCGTGCTCCACGTCCCGGTCGCGGGGTCGTAGATCTCGGCCGTGTTCGTCACGATGGGCCCCGCGCCCCCGGAGACGAGCACGCGTCCGTTGGGGAGGAGCGTCGCGGCGTGCCCCGAGTACCGCGTGGTGCTCATGCTCCCCGTGGTCGTCCACGACGGATCCAAAACAGCTGGATAGGTCACGGCATCGCCGTCCCACGAAACATGCACCGTGCATTGCCGTGCGCCGGGATCAATCGGCGTGCGATCCAACGGAGACGCGGGGCTCGTGTCGACACGACAGCCGTCGACGTCGAGGGTCGCGTCGTATCGATATCCGTCGACGTCGACGAGGTAGGGAGGCGCGACGCGCAAACGCGGTACGCCCTTTTCGTCGAGGAGCTCGAGCGAATTCGATACCAGCCTCAGGCCGGCAACCGTGTCGCCGAGCTCGATTGAATAGGAGACGGATGCGTCGGCAGGCTCCGTCTCGAACGTCAGGTAATCCTCGGTGCCCGTCGCGGTCACGCGGTGGAGCACGTCCGTTTGGTCCCCGAGCACACCGCGGTAAACCACGTATCCATCTGCGATCTCCGCGTCCGCAGCGGCAGAGCCATACAGCGAAGCGCGAAGCATCAATCCCGATGTCTCGTCTGCGACCTGGAATGCTTCGTTTCCACGAATCGGTAGCTCGACGCGCGCCGGACGCTCGACGCCCGCGGAGGCCTCGGGCTTGAGGCGCGGCCTGAGCCGCCCCCCTACCTCGTCGACACCGTCGATGGTGCCGTCGCCAAGTACCGGGTGGGCCTCGACCCCAGGAGCGCCGTGGATGTCGACGCCTTCATCCGGGGCGGCGATCTCGAAGCTGCGAATGGCGTCGACGACCCCGACGGCGCTCGAAGGACGCGACAGGATCGATTGCTCGCGAATCTGTGCCCCCGATTCGGCGGGCGCCGGCGCGTCGGCACAGCCGCTCGTCATCGCGCCCATCACGACCACGCCGGCAAGCGACGCACATGTCCCCGCCAGCTGAAATATCCGACCCCGACACCGCCTATTTCGCATGAATTCGCTCCGTCCGTGTCCGAAGTAACGACAAAAGAAGCCCTTCGCACTCGGCGGTACTTCAGCCGGCGCACACACTCGACCAGGGGTGATGCGGCACGTCGGGCGCGCCGCTCAAGACCGGTCCTACGAGGTCCCGTTCAAATTGTTCTCGGTAGTGTCTTCAAGTCGGTGCGTCGGCGATCGTGCTCAGTCGACACTTCGCCAGGGTGGCGGAGACTACGAGTCGGTCGTCGACAAAAGCAAGCACTCATTTTCGATTAACGCCGCGCTGCCATACTCAACATGCCGAGTTCATCGCAGCCGAGCGGCCTCGCGGTGCGCATTTCACCGTGTGCATCCACCAACCGTCAGGACGCTTTCGGACCAGCTTCTTCTTATGCAGCTGTCCACGTCGAAAGCCCCATGACCGTCATTCGTATACAGGGCGTAGTTACAGCTCGCCCATGGTTACAGAGGCTACGAGTCGATCGGCGGGAGAAGCAACACGCATTTCAGCCGATAAGGCAGAAGCAGGAATTCGCCCCGATTGCCATTTTTGTTCAGCCGGCAATACGACACAGGATGCGACGTCACACGACGCGCCAATACCGAGCAATAGCCACCTCGAAATGCCGACGCCCGACGAACGAGCTGGTACCGCCGCACGAGCGGGCATCTTCCGCCGCATCTCCCCTCTCATCTGCAGGCTCATCTCCCCTCTCGGCGCGAGATCTCGGGTCGTTCCAGTTCCCGGCCGCCGCCCGAACCAGCCGCACCGCTCGGCACGCACACGCGGTCGAAATGATCGCAACCGGCCGGCGCATCGGAACATGTCGCAAAAAAAGGAAACGCGACCACCGCTCGAAGCGGTGATCGCGAAGATCCCCTATTGCCTTATCGAGCTCAGCCGCGCTGCTTCAGGACGATCTCTTCCTGAATCGCGGTAGGCACCGGCGCGTATTGCGAGAAATGCATCGAATACGTCGCGCGGCCCTGCGTGCGCGAGCGGAGATCCGTCGCGTAGCCGAACATGGTCGCGAGCGGCACCTCGGCCTGAATCACGCGGGTATTGGCGCGCTGGGTCATGTCGGTGACGCGACCTCGACGAGAGTTCAAATCGCCGATGACGTCGCCGAGGTATTGCTCGGGGCTGACGACCTCGACCCGCATGACCGGCTCGAGCAGGACGAGCCCCGCGAGCTGCGCCGCATCTTGGAACGCGAGCGACCCCGCGACCTCGAACGCCGACGTGGACGAGTCGACCTCGTGATAGCTGCCGTCGAAGAGGCGCACCTTCGCGTCGAGGAGGGGGTAGCCGGCGAGGACGCCGCGGGTCATCGCCTCGCGAATGCCCTTTTCGACCGAGGGAATGAACTCTTTCGGGATGATGCCGCCGACGACGTCGTTCACGAATACGAAGCCGCTGCCGCGCTCGCCCGGCTCGAGATCGATGACGACGTGACCGTATTGGCCTTTACCGCCGGTCTGCCGAACGAACTTGCCCTCGACCTTGTGCGCGGCCTTGGTGATCGTCTCTTTGTAGGCGACCTCGGGCTTGCCGACGTTCGCCTCGACTTTGTGCTCGCGCTTCAGGCGGTCGACGATGATCTCGAGGTGGAGCTCACCCATGCCGGCGATGATCGTCTGGCCCGTCTCTTCGTTGGTGAAGGTGCGGAAGCTCGGATCTTCGTAGGCGAGCTTTTGCAAGCTGACGCCGAGCTTGTCGAGATCGGCCTTCGTCTTGGGCTCGATGGCGATCGAGATGACGGGCTCCGGAAACTCCATCTGTTCGAGGAGGATCGGGTGCTTCTCGTCGCACAGCGTGTCGCCCGTTCGCGTGTCGCGCAGGCCGACAGCCGCGTAGATGTTGCCGGCGTAGCAGGTGTCGATCTCTTCGCGCTTGTTGGCGTGCATGCGAAGGATGCGGCCGAAACGCTCACGCTTGCCGCGCGTGGAGTTGAGGACCGACGCGCCGCTCGAGATCGTGCCCGAGTAGACACGGAAGAACGTGAGCGTGCCGAACGGGTCGTGGAGGATCTTGAACGCGAGCGCGCTGAAGGGCTGATCGTCGGCGGCCTTGCGCTCGACGACGGGCTTGTCCTTCTTCTCCGGATTGATGCCTTTCACCGCGGGGATATCGAGCGGAGACGGCAGGTACGAGATGACCGCGTCGAGCAGTTGTTGGACGCCCTTGTTCTTGAACGCCGAGCCGCAGAGGACGGGGACGAACTTGAACTCGAGGGTGCCCTTGCGCAGCGCCGCCCAGATCTCGTCGTTCGTGATCTTGTCGGCGTCACCGCCGACGAACTTCTCCATCACGGCGTCGGACATGTCGGCGAGCACCTCGAGCATCTGATCGCGAAGCTCTTTGCAGCGCGGGGCGATATCCTCGGGGATGGGGCCGAAGGTGTACTTCTGCCCCTTCGACTCTTCGTCGAAGGTAATGGCCTGCAGCGTGATGAGATCGACCACGCCTCGAAAGCTGTCCTCTTGGCCGAGCGGGTATTGCACCGCGACCGGCGTCGCGCCGAGGCGATCCTTGATCGAGTCGAGGCACATGTCGAAGTCGGCGCCGACCTTGTCCATCTTGTTGATGAACACGATGCGAGGCACGTGGTACTTGTCCGCCTGCCGCCAAACCGTCTCCGTCTGCGGCTCGACGCCGTTGCCGCCGTCGAACACGGCCACCGCGCCGTCGAGAACGCGGAGGCTTCGCTCGACCTCGATCGTGAAGTCGACGTGACCGGGCGTGTCGATGATGTTGATGCGGTGGCTGACGCCTTTGAACGGCCCGTCGTCCGGCTTCCAGAAGCAGTTGGTCGCGGCCGAGGTGATCGTGATCCCGCGCTCCTGCTCCTGGACCATGTAGTCCATCGTCGCGGCGCCCTCGTGGACCTCACCGAGCTTGTAGTTGACGCCGGTGTAATAGAGGATCCGCTCGGTCGTCGTCGTCTTGCCCGCATCGATGTGCGCCATGATCCCGATGTTGCGGGTCTTCTCGAGACTGTAATCGCGGGCCATGGATCGTGTTCTCGGGGCGGAGGGGGCGGGACAATGAAACGATTCGGACGGACAAAACGGCGACCCCTCTTCGGTCCGTTCCGCGCTCGTTTCGTCGAAGCGCGAACCTGCCGCGGTTCGGCAGGTGTGAAGGAACCCGAAGAGGGAGTCGGGGTACGCGTCAGGTATTGTGGCGGGCTCTCGTTGGACGCTACCTCGATCCTTGGGTCTCGGTGCTCATCCTTCGCTAGCGCTCCTCAGGGTCCTTGGGACGGCGGAGCTTAGTCTCGCGACCTCACATGTCAACCCGTTCGTTGGACCGCTCTCAGCCGCCTCCGGACGACGCGCCGGACGGAGCAACGACGCGCGCGCCGATCGACGTTTGGGTCACCCGGCCTCGTCGGAGGGCGCTGTCGGTCGCGGGAGCATTCGCGGGGATCATCGGGATTCTCGTGCTCGCGGGAGTTTGGAACGACGGGCGCCATTCCGTGTCCGAGTGGTTCGGCTACTACGTCCTCGCGTGCATCGCCGCCATCTGCTCGGCTGCCGTGTTCGTCTATCGATCGGCGGGCGGTGAGCACCGGATGCTCACCACCGACCGCACGGCGATCTTGTTGCGAGGCCCGATGGGCGTGCGGCGAATCGAGCGCACGAGGATCGAGAGCGCGCTCGTCGTTCGATCCGGATCGGTCGAGAAGCTCGGCGTGGTCCTGATCGGCGGCGAGCGAATGGAGATCTCGTTTTCACGTTCCGGCGAGGCCGCAGGAGTGCTCGAGGCCGTGGGGCTCGACGGTGCCCGCGAGCGAACGCGACTGCGGCTTTACACGCCCGGAGCTCAGCTGGGGGCATTCATCGGAGGAGGCCTCATCGGATCCATTCCCGGTGGGCTCGCTGGGTTCTTCGTGGGCGCGATCGTCGCAAGCGTGACGCGTGCGCCCATGCTGGGCCTCGCGTGCGGCACGGTGCTCACGCTGTTGAGCCTTTGGGGCGGAGGGAAAGTCCTCTCGATGTTGCTCCCCGAGATCACGGTCGGCGCCGACGGCGTCGCGTGGGAAGGGACGACGACGTCCGCGACGCAGTTCGCGTGTTTCGATCAGTTCGTCGGCATCGCGGTCGTGCCGGTTCGCGTGCGTAGCGGTGGATGGAGCGTCGAGCTTACGTTGAAGGGCGGCCGCAAGTACGAGCTCGGTAGCTTCGACACCGGACGGAAGGCCGAAGCATTCGCGGTCGTCGAGCGCCTCGAACGAGCCTGGAAGGCCTGGAACGAGGCGGAGGCAGGGCGCCTGGAGACGACGGTGTTCGAGTCGTCGACCTCGTCGACGGCAGAATGGCTCGCGCACCTGAAGAAACTCGCCTCGACCGACTCGAGTTATCGAAGCAACGCGCTCACGCGCGGACAGCTCATCGAGCTCGTGGAGAACCCGACCTCACCGATGCGTCAGCGGGTCGGCGCCGCCGTCGTGCTGCGCGCGCGAGGCGACGACGAAGCGCGGGCTCGCATTCGCATCGCCGCGCAGGCGAGCGCGGACGATCGCGTCCGGGTCGCGTTCAGCTCTCTCGCCGATCACGAGATCGAAGCCGCCGTCGTCGAAGAAGCGCTCGCAGTTCGCAGAGCGGAGTAGCCGCGGTCGAGATTGCGCCGACGCATGCCGTTCGGCGTGTGGCGATTGCGACGAGAAACGAACGCCTGCGTTGCCGCCCCCGCGCACGCGCGATGCATCAACCCCCAATCGATTGTGGAGGTGCGAACTATGGCATTGACGTCGATGCATAAGGCCTGTTGCGGCGCATTTGCACTCGCGACGGCCGCGCTGTGCAGCTGCGCTCAGCACGAAGAAGCGGCGACCCCCGCCGCCGGACCGGTCCAACCCCGTATCGGACCCGAGGAAAACGCCGTGGACTCTCGCGTCGCGGGCGTCCTTGCCGAGGGTTGCCAAAAGCTGACCTCGGAGGCATCGGTCGCGCTGCGCAGAGCGCAGAACCCCGAGGTGATTCGCCTCGCCGAATCCATCTACCTCGATTGTTCGTCGTACCTGATGAATCAACGTGCGCTCGTCGAAACGCTGGGCTTGCGGCCGGGTGAGTCGGCCGTGCAATCACGCATCCAAGCGAGCGCGCCGGCGGGGATCTCCGAGCTCTCGAGCCAAGCCCTGAGTGATTTCGATCGCACCTTCGTCGAGCGAATGGTCGCGGACCAAAACGAGATCCTGGGCCTCGCCGAGGGCACGTTGCTGCCGACGACGAACCATTCGGAGCTCAAGGCGTTGATCGAGGTCCAATTCAACCCGAACATGCGAAGAAACCTCGCGACGGCACGACAGCTGCAAACGGACCTTCGAGAGCAGGAGCGTCGCAATCGGTCCGGGGTCTGACCTCGGTCGGGGGGGCACGCTCTTCGTTGTGAATCGGCTCCGTCGCTTTGCGAAAGATGGGGTCAGCGAAGCTCGTCGCGTAGAGCCTTCACGAACTTGGGTCCCGCGATGGGTGCGAACGCGTCGGGCTTCGGCACCTTGCCGTCATCGATCCACGCGTCGACGATGACCTTCAATGCTTTGCGTTGCTCGTCGCGCGCGGCATCCAAGGCCCGCGTTGCTCGGTCGTAGGCGTCGTCTTCGAGATCGGGCCAACGAACGACGACGACCTTGCCGGTTCGCTCGATGCTGCTCGCTTCCCTACTGCGGCGCTCTTGCGCTGGACGGGCGCGAAGCCAGTCCACATACGCCCGCGCGAGCCGAGGAGCACATTCGCTACAGGACGCGTCCGCCACCGGAGCTTTGCGGTCGAGCTCGGCCGCGCGATTCGCTGCGAGCTTCGCCTCGATTCGCTGAGCATCACCCTCGTCGTCGGTGACGATGCGCTGCTCGCGGTCCCCCTGCGCGTTCCGACCGGACAAGACCGCGACCGCGCCGACGAGCGTTTGCTGGAAAACCGATTCAGTCAGACCCCAAACGACATTGCAGTCGAAACTAATCGACGAAAGCTCGAGGTCTTTCCCTTTCTCCACGAGGCGGTTCGTCCATCCGGCCCGCGGGTGAGGCGGCTTTCCGGATTTCGAAGTCTCCGCCACCAATCGGACACCGCGGGCTCGACCGAAGATCCACATGTCGCTTTCGGGCCATTTCGCGATCACGTCGGAGAGGTCGCCGCACGACGTGCCCGCGTTTCCGATACCGGCGAAACACCGCGCACCGGGAAGACCGGTGAGCTTCGACGCGTCGCCTGCGTCGGACGTCGCGGCGGGAAGCTCACGAATCGGGAGCGTGACGAAATACACGCGCTCCTCGGATTGGCCGGGAAGCGAAAAGCCCACGCTGCGGGCCACGAAGTCCGCGGGAAGCGAGGACTCCATCTCACGCCGGCAGCGAAGCGCGGCGCGTCCGTCGTCGGGCCGCGACAGGGCCCGTGCGACGGACCTCGCTTCTCCGTTGGGCATCGACTCCAACACATCGCGTTCGATGTTCAAGCGCCCGCACACGGCTGTGAGCACGTCGCGCCGCGCATATTCGGTATCACGCCGAATGGAGACGATGCTCGCGGGATAGCGCGATAGAGGCATCGCCAGCATCGGGTGGACGAAGTCCGCCGGAGGAGCGGCTTCGGCCGATGAAGACGACGAAGCCGACGCGGTCGTCGCGGTGCTGGACGTGGCGACATCCGTGCGCTCGTGCGCAGGGACGGCAGGCTGCGAGCAACCGAGTGTGATTACGCTGCCCGACAAGAGTGCGACGTGAAGCCTTCGGTTCGGTCTCATTCGGCGGGACAAGCAGGGGTATCTACGTCGCAGCACACGTGATCGAAGTGCACGCCGTGCGATTGGACCGTGACGGTTCCGTTTTGCGGAACCTGATCAACCGTGAGCTTGAAGAGGAAAGAACGCAGCGGCACGGTGGGCCGACAAGTCGCCTCGAACGATTCGAATTCACCGGAGCTCGGAAGCTCGAGCTCCAGCTTCTCGCCCTCGAAGGTCGCCGTCGCCCGAAAGCGGCCGGTGCCTGTCGATCGCTTCGCGTCGCCGGACAGTCGCACGCATTGATTCCAATCGATGAACGCGCCCGTTTGGGAAAGCCCACCATAAGCGCCGCTGCCGACATCGGACATTCCAATGGATAGGCCATCGGTCAAACCGGAGATCGTGCTGATGCCGAGCTGTGCGTTGTATTCGAAGCGCTGCCAATCATCGGGGTCCGAGCCGCTCCAATAAACGAAGGTATCGTTCTTCAGCCCCGTCTCGAGCTCACACGGATCGCCGCCGCCCGTCCCTCCTCCGCCGCCTTGCATCGTCGTCGTCGTGGTGGGTGAGCCGCCGAGACTGCTGGTCGACATACCGCCGCCCGCATTGGCTCCGCCGTCGGCGTTGGTTCCACCATTGCCGCCGGCGCCGCCGTCGGCGAGCTGCCCTTCGTCGAGACCGAATACCGCATTACATGCGACGAGGGAGGAGAGGGCGAAGAGGACGAGCGGCTCGATACGCGCCATGTCAGAACCTCACCGTGACCGAGGCGCTCGCGACACCCGGAGCGGCGACGACGTTCAAGCGAGCCGACTCTTTCGAGCCCCCTCCCCCGTCGACGAGATCGTAAATCAAAAGGCCCGCGACGATCGCAGCGAGCCCGGCACCAGCGGCGAAAATTCCGGTCGCGATGTCACCTTGACTGCGGGCGTCTTCGAGACCGTCGAGCGTCGAGCATTCGGTGAGCGCATCGGCGCAATCGTGTGCGAGGGCGTCGTCCCATTTCGACTTCGCATCGAGGATCACGCCGAGGCTCGCGCCGAGACCGACGACACCGACCGCTCCAACGACGATGCCTGCGATACCGACCGGGCCCAAAGGTCCCGCGTCGTCGGATCCGCCACGGACGACGGCCTTTTCTCCAGGGGGTGAGCCATTGCGTTCGCCCGAGCTGGATCGAAGCACGGGCGCGACGACCGGCGTCTCGGATGGGCCGCGAGGGACCTCGATGGTGACGATGCGAGGCGCGCGCCCTTCGGCCTCGAAGGTAAATGAAGCGACGCCGGGATCGACCGGCACTGCGATGTCCCAAACATCGAAGGGGATCGTCTCGCTGCCGTGGCGAACTTTGAGACCGGGCGGCGTTTCCGGGCCGGGACGGAAGCGAACTTTGGGAAGTGTGGGCTCGAGGCGATCGGCCGCGCGCTGCGCGGTATCGGCGCGTTCGATCTGGTTGGCGGCGCGCGCGCGCGGCGCGACGCGCTTGTACAGCGCCCAGGCGCTGACGGGCCGGTCGATGCGCTCGTAACACTCGGCGAGCGTCAGCATGCCGCCGAGCGGCTCGGTGCTCGAGAGCTCCACGGCGCGCGCGAGGAGCGGACACGCCGCGTGGAAGTCTCCGGCGTCGAACTTCGCGAGGCCCTGTTCGAAGACGGCTTCCGCCGCCGCATCGCCGGACGGCTGGGCGAGCGCGGGTGTCGCCCAAACGAGGACGATCGACAGAGCGAGACCGAACCGGAAGCGCACGACGACCATCCCAGCGGGGCTCGACCGCGGAATCAAGTGATTCGTCGATTCAGTGCAACGTGCGCTTCGGAGCAGAGGCGGAAGCGGCGGGCTGGGCCGCCGAGGCGGTGACCGTTGCGCGCGCGCTCGGCGACGCCTTCGAGGTGCGAGCAGGCGACACGGTCGCGCTCGGGGACGCGCTCGAGACGGTGTGCGAGCTCGCGGTCGACTCCGCGGTCATGGCCGACGCGGAAGCCGGAGGCTCGGGCGCGATGACGACATTGCCGGTCTGTGTCGCCGCGACAGGCACGGCCGCCGCGCTCGTCGACAGCTCGGGGAACGCCGCCGACGCACCATGCGGAGCGGAATCCTCGCGGGAGATCGCTGCAATCGCGATGACGGCCGCGATCGCGAGCCCAACGCCGGCGAAGATCGCGACGGGCGCGGCCCTCGAGACCGGCAGCGAGGTCGTCGACTGAACCGGTTGTGGGGTGCTCGCGCCGCGGACATCGCCCGAAGGAGGCGACACGACCGGGACGGGCACGGTGGGAAGCTCGACGTTCGCGGCGCCGTCCGTCGGATGCGCCGACGCCACGATCGCTTGTCCGGGTGGGCGTTGCGAGGATGACGAGGGGGTGAGCGACAGATGCTCGCGGGATGCGGCGCGCTGGCTGACGGCTCGCACACGATCCGCGATGCGTCGCCCTTCGATCGTCGCGAACGGAGCGAGCCGCTCTGCGAGGGTCGCGACACAATCGGGTCGGGCCGCGGCAGCCTTCTCGAGACAATCGTCGATCACGCTCGCGAGCGATTCGTCGATTGCCGGAACGTGCGTCGACATCGGCGCGTGCGGACGCTCGAGGATGTTGAGCAACAAGACCCCGAGCGACTCGTCGAAGAAGGGCGAGACGCCGGTGCAGAGCTCGTACAAAACGACGCCGAGCGCCCAGATGTCGGCTCGGCTGTCGACTCGCTGCGCTTTGATCTGCTCGGGCGACATGTAGAGCGGCGTGCCGACGGCGAGCCCCTTCGAGGTGATGGCGGATACCGGTCCGCCGATCTCGGTGCTGAACTTCGACACGCCGAAGTCGAGCAGCTTCAACAGCGGTGAGCCGTCGTTCGCGTGCGTGACGAAGAGGTTCGACGGTTTGATGTCGCGATGGACAACGCCGATCGCGTGAGCCTCCGCGAGGCCGGCGCACGCTTGGATGACGAAGTCGGCCGCCTCCTGCGGGTGGAGGGAACGGCGGCGCGCGAGCAGCGTGCCTAGATCCTCGCCCTCGAGGTGCTCCATCACCATGAATTGGCGGCCGTCCTCGAGCGTGCCGAAGTCGGTGACGCGCGCGATGTGCGCGCTCCGCAGCTGCGCAGCCGCCTGTGCCTCGAGCAAGAAGCGCTTTTCGTCGGCGCCCGTTCGGCCCTGCGCAGCGAGGACCTTCACTGCGACCTTCGAGCCGAGCGTCACGTGCAGCGCGAGAAACACCACGCCCATCCCGCCCTCACCGAGGCGAGCGAGCAGGCGATATTTCCCTGCGATGAGCGCGCCGATCTCGGTCGACGGGCTGGCCATGCGGACAACTCTAGCCGAGGCGCCCGCTTCGTTCACGGGCGTGTGCCTCGACCGCGCGAGACGACAGGATCAGCCGCCGCTCGCCGCGGGAGCCTCGGCTGGAAGCGCCTTGCGCTCGGCCGGATACCGCATCTTCTGCGTGCCCGTCATGTCGATGATCTTCAGCGCCGCGAACACGCGCATCACCTGGTACGTCGGGTCGATCTCGAACCAGCGCGCCGCGAAGTTCGGGCTCATCCCGAACTTGTGGTGGTTGTTCTGGAACAGCTCGCCGGCCGTCACGAAGTCGAAGGGGATCGAGTTCTTCGAATCGTCGTCGTTCTCGAAGTTGCGGTAGCCGTAGCGGTGACCGCACCAATTCACGATCGCGCCGTGGATCGGGCCCATCACGAAATGCATCGGAAGGAGCAGCCACATCCATGCGGCGGTCGCGAACTGCCAGTAGAAGAGCGCGTACGCGCCGCACCAGGCGAGGCGCATGGCCCAGTTCTGCCCGAGCTTCTCGATGAACGGCCACTCCGGATAGCCCCCGGCGAACTTCGCGTCGGGCTCCACGCGGCGATACGCGAAGTCGTCGTAGCGATGTTTCGTGTCCCACATCATCGAGAGCGCGTTCTTGTAGTTGCGCGGCGAGTGCGGATCCTGCGGCGTATCGCTGTACGCGTGATGCATGCGATGAAGGATCGCGTACCCGCGCGGTGACAAGAAGCTCGAGCCCTGCGCGAGGTACGTGCAGATGAAGAAGAACCGTTCCCAGCCCTTCGACATCGTGATCATCCGGTGCGCGCCGTAGCGATGCAGAAAGAAGGTCTGGAAGAAGACCGAAATCTGCCAATGCGCGACGAAGAAGATCAGGATCGCCATCGGCGCTCACCTTACGCGGGAGAACGTCGCTTGCCGGTCATGCCCTGTCACGGCCGTGTCATGTCGAGGTCGTTCGACGGGTTTTCGAGGGGATAGCGCGACGCGGCAAGGCTCGCGGCCGTGGGCGGTCTGGGGCGCGGCGGCGACCGAGCGGGACTCCCCAGCGAACGCGCCGCGCTTCCAACGAACGTGGGCGCGTGGGCCCCGAAGGCGCGGCTGGGCGGGGCAGCGTCCACCTGTGCGACACCGAGGGGTGGTTCTCTGTCAGAACCCCCCTGGGGTGTCGCCTTGTCGCGACACGAAGGCGCCCTCCTCTGGCAAACACACCCACGATTGGCGTCATCGCGCGGGACGGACCGAAGGAAGCGTCGTCGTTGTCGCAAACGAGCGAGACGGAAGAGGGGTTCTGACAGAGAACCGCGCTTCCACGTCGCGGGACCCTCGGGTCATGCGTCAGGCGCTTCGTCGCAGCGGCACATCCTGCTCGCGCTCGGCACCGCGACGCCGGAGTGTCGCGCGGATCGCGAGCTGGTATCCGACCGCCTTCACGGCACCGTCGTCCGCCGGTTCGGCTCGCATCCGTTGAGCACTTCGCAGACAAACGCGAAGCGACGCCGCGATCGTATCGAGATGGACGTCGCAGCGAAGTCCTGCGTGCACCGCTGCGCGCTTCGCGAGCACGTGCGCCCGCGTGATACCCGACACCTCGGCAAGACCGAATGCTGCCGCTGCGGCCTCAGCGAGATCCGCACGCGCCTCCGCAGCCGGCTGGAGCTCGCCGAGACCGGCAAGCTCCAAGAAGTCGGTTCGCCGCAACCTCGGTAGAAGCGCGGCGGTGCGTGCCACGTACGCGTCGGCATTGGGCCCGAGCAATCGCCAACCGAGCAGGTCCGGGAGGCTCGTACCATCGAGTGTCGGGTCGGCCGACACGTCGTGGTGCTCCCGCTGCCGAAGGACATAGAGCACCGCACGCGTCAGATGCGCCTGGTCCCAGACAGGAACAAACCGCGATGCTTCGAACGCGACAGGCAACCTCAGGCGTTTGCTGAGCGAGCCACCGATGCGCCTCGCGAGCTCGCCCGCGACCTCGCGCGAGCACGTCGCGATCCAATGCACGTGCGTGTCCGCTGCGGCGAAAACGAGTAGTCCTCGCGAGCCGGCTTGGTTCGCGACGACCCGAGCAATCGCCCGCCTGGCCGTCGAGTCGGGCGCAAGCACACGACTGTCGATGAGCCGCATCGTGACGTGGAACGCGAGGGGTTCCCGATGCAGGAACGAGTCGCCACGCTGACGAGACCGACGAGGAACGGGGCCGGATGAATTCATCCTCTCGATGTCGTGTGGTCACGGCGCCAGTTGCGCGAAATCGCGCGCGGCAACCCCACAAAACGAACCAAGGCCGCCCCTTTGCGGGAGCGACCTTGGTTCTTTCGCACGAAGGCCCGACTACCAGCGGTAGTCGGCGAAAGGCCTACCAGTGGTAGTGCGCAAAGAGCCTACTACCAGCGGTAGTGCGCAAAAGCTTTGTTGGCCTCGGCCATCTTGTGCGTGTCGTCCTTCTTCTTCACCGCGTTGCCACGGTTCTGAGCGGCGTCGACGAGCTCGGCGGCGAGGCGCTCCATCATCGTCTTCTCGCCGCGGGTGCGGGAGTAGAGGACGAGCCATCGCATCGCGAGCGAAACGCGGCGCTCCGGGCGGACCTCGACGGGGACCTGATAGGTCGCACCGCCGACGCGTCGGCTCTTGACCTCGAGCTTCGGCTTCACGTTGTCGAGAGCCTTGCGGAAGATCTCGAGCGGCTCTTCCTTGAAGCGGTCCTTGATGACGTCGAACGCGCCGTAAAGGATGCCTTCGGCCGTCGCCTTCTTGCCGCCGAGCATGATCGAGTTGGTGAACTTGGCGACAAGCTTGTCCTTGAACTTGGGGTCCGGAATGATCCGGCGCTTCGGGACTTCACGGCGGCGGGGCATGGTTCGGTTTCTTCTCTAGCTGATTGTTGAAAGTTGGGGAGCGATCAGCCCTTCGGCTTCTTCACGCCGTACTTCGAGCGCTTGCGATTGCGGCTCGCCTTGTTCGTCGAGCTGGGACCCGAGGCGCCCGAGGCGTCGAGCGTGCCGCGCACGACGTGGTAGCGCACGCCCGGCAGGTCCTTCACACGACCGCCGCGAATGAGGACGACCGAGTGCTCCTGGAGGTTGTGTCCCTCGCCCGGGATGTAGCTCGTCACCTCCATCTGGTTGGTCAGCCGGACGCGGCAGACCTTGCGGAGGGCGGAGTTCGGCTTCTTCGGCGTCGTCGTGTAGACGCGAACGCAGACGCCGCGCCGTTGCGGGCACGACTTGAGAGCGGGGGAAGCCGTCTTCCAGACGCTGGCCTCGCGGCCCTGGCGGATGAGCTGATTGATTGTGGGCATGGACGGGTGCTTGAAAAGGGAGGCGCAGATTACTCAGAGAGTCGCTCAAGTCAAGCGGGTCGTTCGGGCCTCGTCACTTCGGGCTCGGCGCTTCCTCGAACGGGCGTGTTTCGATAGGGTTCGGGCCCATGGCGATGACGTCGTCGGACGTGCTCGAGGTGCTGGACGCAGCCTATTCCACGGACTGGCCGGACTTTCGCGCGGTGTCGGCGCTCGAATACCACGCGATGCGTATGGTCGTCCTGTGTGAAAAAGGCACGGACGACTGGGGGCTCGTTTTCGACATGGTCGTGGGGAGTTGGGTCGACGACGACGACGAGATGTCCGCGGGCGTTCGCTCGAAGATCTACGGGCCGTCGGTCGCGTCGCACCAAATCAATGTGCCTGCGAAGCGGCCCCTGGGCTTGACCCTCGGTCCGCATGAACGCACCGACCTGTCTCTCGCCGGCGTCACGGTGGACGGTCCCGCCGGCCGCCTGGTGTTCGACCCCGGCATGATCGATCGCTTCGACCTGCGCCCCGGGCGCGTCTGCAACCTCGATCGGTTCTCCGAGAGCCCCGCCGACGTGTTGCTGCTGCGGGCGTACCTCGCGGTGCACCCGGGCTCGCTATTCGGCTCCGTCGCCGATACCGCGGCGACCCTCGGCGGCACGGAGGGCGACGTCCTCTTGGCGAGCGACGCGTTCGAGCACGTGATTGCGTTCGCCGACGACGACCCCACCCTGAACGGCTTCTTCCGACGCCCGAGTGAGTCGCCGGTGTTCCAATCGCTCGCGGACGCAATCGCGGCGCGAGACCCGGGCAAGCTCGTGCCCGGAGCCTCGAACCTCGATTACCGCCGCTGGGCTCGTTACGAGGACGACACCGCGCGTTGAGTCGACGCCGGCGCCCTCACCGCCAATCGTTGTATCGCAGCCCCGGCCCGAGCACGCGGTTGTCACCGACGTTGTTGTCCGCGCTGGGCGCGACGGGTTGCCGCGCGTCGTAGGCGCCACCACCGGGGCGTTGGATGCCCAAGTGGCTCGTCCGCGCGTCGAGCTCGGCTTGAGACTGCAAGCTCGCATTACGCGGGTCTTGGAACTGCTGATTGCGCTGCCCCTGTGCACGTCCGTGAGCCGCATTGGCGGCGTCGCCGCTCTGCGCCATGCGCGACTGCGCATTCGCCTGGTTGCCCGCGCAATTTCGGCAATGGGGATAAAAGCGGACTTGGCTCGCGGGAATCGCGCTGCCGCGACCGGCGGCGGCCTCGCGGGCTGCCGCTCGTTGTGAGCTCACCGTCGGTTGGTGGTCCGGAACGAAATGGCCGCTCGGCCCCGGGTCGGTTGTGCCGCAGCTATGGCAGCCGTGCGTGTATCCCGCATTGTCGACCTGCTGCTGCAGATCCCGCGGCCACCCACTCTGTCGGGTCGGATCCCAAGTGGGAGGGCATTGCGCATAACCCGGCACCCATTGACCTTGAGAGTTCTGGGTGCCTTCCGTCGCATAGTGGCCCGGGCCGAGGAGGTGGTTGCTGCTTCGGTCGCCGAGGTCCTGTGGGGTCGGCCGCGGTGGCCTTCCGCCGTCCGGCGTTCCCCATTGATGACCGCCGGTCGCCGAGGGCGCGCGAGGCGCCGGGCCCGACCCGCCCGGCCGCCCGTCCTGCTGGCGCGGCGGTTGCGGGTGCCCCATTCCCGGGCCGAGCAACCCCATCGGATCGGCGAAGGCCAGTGGGTTCGGAGCGTAATCGCGGAGGTTGAAGTTGCCGTCGATGAGGAGCGGATCGGTCGATACGAAATGGCCGATACGCGCGTCGTACCAGCGGCGGCAGTTGTACGTGAGCTCGACGTCCGCGTCGTAAACCTGGTTTGCGTAGCGAACGTCGACGGACGCTGTCCCCCGCTGGGAACGCAAGTCGCCCCACAACCCGACGTCGGCTCGAAAGACGACCTGCCCGTTCGCGTCGACCGCGGTGGTCACGATGCCGGAGGGATGCGGCATGTAGAAGACGCCGCTCTCGGTCCCTGCCGCGAGCTCGACGTGGGCACGCGACTCCCACTTGTCCTCGTCTCGCAAGTACGTCCGGCTCCGGTTCGCGGTGACGTCGACCTCGTGCAAAACGACGTTGTTCGACCAGACGTAATGGACCTCTCTGACGAGCTCGCGCTGCCGGTGAACCAGCTTTCGCAGCCGCCGCCCGCGCGCGTCGTACATCATCGTGACTTCGCGATCCGGGGCCACGACGCGCACGAGCTCACCGGTATCGCTCCATTCGTACGACCACTCGCCGCGGTCGGTCTTTCGGCGCGTGATACGGCCCAATGCGTCGTACTCGTACGATTCGCCGCCGAACGAGGTGGGCCGTCCGGCGCGATCGAGGGTCACGCCGTCGACGCGCACCCGGCCGTTCGCGTCGTACGCGAAGGTCTCGGTGCTGGTCACGGTGCCGCGGTCGTACCGGCTGCGCTCGACGACCTGGCCGGCCACGTCCAGGGAGTATCGAATCTCGACGCCGTCGTGGTGCTTCTCCCCGACGAGCTTCGCTCCGGCGTCGTACTCGAATTCGGACCACCCGATGACCCGCGCGTCCGTCCGCGCGATCAGCGGGTCGAGCTCGAGCTCGGTGCGGGTCGCGCGCGCGAGCCAGGTGGAGACGAGCATACCGGCCGCGTCGTAGGCGCGGCGGAGCACCAGCTTGTCGGCGAGCTGGTCGAACAGAACGGGGCTGCGATCGTGCGACTCGTTCCATTTGCCGACGGCCCCGTCTTTTCGGGCCGGGACATTCAGCCGAAGCGTGACGCTCCCGCCCGAGAGCTCGTCCACCGTGCCGGTCGAATGGTGGGTGCGGGCGACGGGCACGCCGACGTCACTGGCCATTGCGACGACGAGGCCGCCGCGCCACGCGACGTTGGTCTCGTGCAGGCCCTGTCGATCGCGAACGACCTGGCCCATCGCATCGAACTGCTGCTGCCAGAGTACGTCGCCATTGTCCGCCGAAATGGTCCTGGCCCCGCGGTCGCGGCGAAGCTCCACCTTGCCGTTCTTCGTCTCCGCCGCTTCCAGCGTCCCGTCCGGGCCGTAGGTCCTCGTTTCGCGGCCGAGCGGATCGATGAGAACGGTCGGGCGTCGCGCGGGGTCCCATCGCGCGCGGCGAACGACACCCTCGAAATCCTCGCATTCGACCGCGCGGCCTGCGTGGTCGTACTTCTGACGATGCTCTTGCCCGTTCGGTGCGACGACACGAACCGTGTGCCCCTCCGGATCGTAGCGATACTCCCAAACACGGCCTCCGGGCGCTTCGTATCGCGCGAGCCAACCGATGCCGCCGTAGACCATTCGATGAACGGCGCCGCCCGATTGAACCGTCGTCGGGCTCGAGTACCAATCACGCTCGATGAAGATCGTCGACCCATCGGGGCTCTTCCGCCCAATGACGTTGCCGCGCCGATCCCATTGCCATTGTGTTCGACGGCCGTAGAGATCCACGTGCGCCGTCTTGCGACCCCAATAATCGTATTCGAATCGCTCCACGCCAGCCGGAAACTGCGCTTCGACGAGGTTGCCCTGCGTGTCGTGGACGTAGCGGGTGACGACGCCCAGGCGATTCGTCTCGCGCTTCATGAGGCCGCGCTCGTCCGGCTCGAAGACCTCGTGGGTGCCGTCGTCGTGACGAACCTCGAGCAGCGAGCCGCGCCGATCGAATCGTCGCCGCGTGGTCTGCCCCGTCATTGCCTCGTTGATGACCTCCCATTCGCCGTCGAACGAGACGCGCGGGCTCGATCCGCGGTCGTCGGCATAGCCGCGCGCGTCACGACCTTCTCGCTCGATGCGTCGTTGCGTACCGTCGGGGAGGGTCTCCTGGACGAGCGCCCCGGAGACCGGGTCGAAGGCGCGCGTGGTAATGCCGCCGGCTGCGTCCACGGTTTTGACGACGCGGCCCGCTTCGTCGCCGAAATAACGCGTTACGCCGCCGAGCGCGTCGGTCACTTCCGAATAACGCTGGGCCGCGATGTACTCGAGACGAATGTGCTGAATGCCTTTGAAGGTCCGTCGATCCGGCGCGTGTTCGGGCGCGGGCTCCGGCTGCACCTCGAGCGCGGGATCGGGCCCCGGTCGATCACCCCATGTCTCGACGCACCGCGCGTCGTGCGAGGAGCCGTCGTAGCGATAATGATAGGTGAGCCCGCCCGGCGTCCGGTGAGCGACGAGCAGATGTCCGTCGTATTCGTAGCGCCAGACGTATCCGTCGGGGTCGGTGCAGGCGACGAGGTTGCCCTCGCCGTCGTATTCGTATGTCGCGAGGGTCACCCATTGCTGGTGCTTCTCGTCGAGCGGAACGGACACCGAAGTGATCCGCGCGGAGCCGTCGGTGGTCACTCGGTACGGGCGGCCCGCCGAGTCGACGATGCCGCGGAGGGCGCCGTCCTCCGCGCGCTCGAAGCGGATACGGTTGTTCCACGCATCGCAGACACCGACCAAGCGGTGGACGCCGTCTGGGCCGGGCGCCAGCTCGTATTGCGTCCCGTCGGCGACGCGCAATCGGTAGCCGGATTGCTCGCGTGTCAGCGTCCAACCGAGCGCATTGACGGCACTGTCGCCCGGATTGGCAATGCGATCGAAGCGCTGCTCCTTCGCGCTGTCGTCGACGACCACCAGCTCCAACCGACGCTCGTGCAGCACCCAGCCGTACGCGAACGACCACCCGAAGCCGAGCTCGCCGGAAAGCTGACTGGTGCGCGAGTTGTAGGAACGAACCCAGCGCAGAGGCACGAGGCCCGTGAGCCCGAAGTCGTAGACGTCGACGAAGACGCGCCCGGTGATCGGGCACACCGGGTCTCCGCACCCCTGCCCGCCGTTACGGCCATCGCCGCTGGCATTCTCGCCGTTGCCGTCGCCGTTACCCGGCCCGTTGCCGTCACCGCCGCCTGCGCCGTTTCCGCCTCCGCCTCCGCCGTCCCCCCCACCTCCCAAGACCGCGATGCTGGGGCACATGCCGGGGATCGGGGGAATGTTCGGAACAGGCGCGGTTCGAGCCATCGACGGAGTGTAGAACGTCTCCGACGCGCTCGTTTGGTTTCCGTGCCGCCGGGGCTGTGCTTACCTCCCGCCGCCCATGAGGATCGTCACCTGGAACGTCAACTCGATGGCCGCGCGCCTCGACTTCGTCCTCGATTTTCTCCAGACGCGTTCCCCCGACATCGTTTGCGTCCAAGAGCTGAAGCTGCCCGACGAAGGCTTTCCGCACCTGGCCTTCGAGCAGGCGGGGTTTCGCGCGCTGACGTACGGACAAGCGCAATGGAACGGCGTCGGCGTTCTCGTTCGTAAGAGCGTCGATCCGGAGCCGCTCATCGTGTCGACCGGCCTGCCGGGTCACGAGCCGATGGGATCGAGGCTCATCACCGTCAAAGCCGCGGGGCTCTCGGTGACGAGCGCGTACGTGCCCAACGGCAAGACGGTCGCCCACCCCGACTACAAGGCGAAGGTCGCGTGGCTCGGCGGGCTCGCGGACTTCGTGGAGAAGAACCTCGATCCCAACGGACACACGATCCTCGCGGGCGACTTCAACGTGGTCCCAGGCGACCTCGACACGTGGGATCCGGTCGGGCACGTCGGCGCGATCTTCCACACCGACGCTGAGCGCGGGCCGCTCGAACGCCTCCGCGCGCTGGGCCTACAAGACCTGTTTCGAGAGAAGAACCCGGACCTGCAATCCTTCAGCTGGTGGGATTACCGGGCCGGCGCCTTCCACAAGAAGCAGGGGCTGCGCATCGATCTGGTTTACGGATCGAAGAGCGTCGTCTCGCGCGTGCGCGAGGTATCCATCGACCGTGACTTCCGAAAGAAGCGCGAGGGACGCATCCCGAGCGACCACGCCCCGGTAATCGTGGACATCGATTGACACGAAGGAGCGCGGCCCGCCGCGCGCCGCTCATCCAACGGAGGACCCCATGCCGAGCGACGAGACTCGAATCATCATCTTCCGCAATCGCGTCCGCAGCGACGTCGCCGACGAATACGGAGCTCGTGCGGGGCAGATCTTCGAGCTCGCCGAGAAGATGCCGGGGTTCGTGTCGTCGTCCGACTTCACGGCGGAGGACGGGGAGCGCCTCGCCATCATCGAGTTCGATTCGCCGGAGCACCTCGCGGCCTGGCGAAAACACGCGGAGCATCGTGCCGCGCAAGGCGAAGGTCGAGCGCGCTGGTACGAAGCATACAGCCTTCAGATTTGCGCCGTCCTTCGGGAGTCGAGGTTCGATGCGTCGACCGATGCTCCGGCGCTTCCCGCGATCGAAGAGCAGCGACCCTTCGAGCGCGTTCAAGGCGAAGGCGGATGCGCGTGCGGACGCATTCGGTACCGCGTGAGCGGCCGGCCCGTCGTCGCGGCGCTCTGCCACTGTGGTGACTGCCGGCGCGCTTGCGGCGCGACCCCCGTCGCGTGGGCGGCGTTCCACCGTACGAAGGTCGAATGGCTCACCGAGCCGCCGAAAGAACGCGCCTCTTCTGCACGGGCCTTTCGGAGCTTCTGCCCCGATTGCGGCAGCCAGATCGGCTTTCGCTATCCGTCCGAGCCCGATTACGTCGACATCACGATCGCGACGCTCGACGACCCGGACGCGGTCGCCCCGCGCGACCACCTCTGGATCCGGTCCAAGGTGGCTTGGGTCCACCTTCGGGACGAGCTCGTTCGGCACGACCGCGACTTCGTGCTGCCGCCCGCGCCGACCTCCTGAAAAGAAGCTTTCGAACAGAAGCGCCCAGACGCGGCTCGACCTTTCGATCGAGCGCCGATGATTTGCTAGGCTTCGATGACCGATGACGAGCTCCGCCGCGTGGGCGCCGTTTTTAAACGCCGCCGAGCTCAGCATGTTTCTCACCCTGGTCGAGGCCGAGGTGCGGGATCTCGGCGTGCCGTACCGCCTCGGTGAAGGCATCGTCGAGGTCGACCTTGAAGACGGGACGCAGAGCCTCGGCCTCTCGAATCTCGCGCAGGTTTGCGCCGCGCAGCCGGCGGCAGGTTGGCCCGATGCCGTGCGCAAACACTTCCAGCTGGTCATCGGCAGCACGCGCGAGGAGATCGAGCTTCGTAGCTTCGCGCACGATTTCGAGCGGGTACGCGCGATGTTGCGCGTTCGGCTCTACGAAGCGTGCCACCCCGATCAGCTGATGCGTCCGATCGGCGAAGGGCTCGCGGCCGGCGTCGTGTTCGATCTCGCGAGCGCCATGCGAAACCTGACCCGCGAGGAAGCGGCCGTCTGGGACCGAACCGACGCGGAGGTGTTCGACTGCGCGCTCGCGAACCTCGCCCTCGAGGAGCCGGACCAAGCGCGGACAATCCGTGGGCCGGAAGAGGTCCCCATCGTCGTCGTGGAAGGCACCTCCTATTACACGGCGTCCCGCGCGCTTCTTCTCGAGCGCGAGGTCGTCCCGGAAGGGCATCCGTACGGTGCGCTCGTCATCGTGCCGAGCAGGCACGTCTTTTTCTATCACCTGATCGAAGACAGCCGCGTGATCGTCGCCGTGAACGCGCTCGTCAGCCTCGCCATCGAAGCCTACAAGCGAGGCCCCGGCTCGATTTCAGACTCCGTATTCTGGATCCGGCCCGACGGCCTGGCGTCGAACGATTCCGAGAAAAGCGAATCGCGGTTCGTCCCCATCCCGTGGGAGCTGCAAAATGGGACTCTGTACGTAACGCCCCCGCCCCAATTCGTGAAGGATGTCCTCGAGCGGGTGGCACAGCCGCCTTCTTGATTCGATTGGTATCCGTTTTGGTGTTAGCGTGCGCTCCGATGGGAGCTTCGCGCCGCAGATCCAATTCGGGTCGGACGACACGTGTCGTTCGCAAAGAGCGAAGCCATGCATTGATCGTCGCGCAGGCGGCACGGCTGTTCCGCGAGCGCGGCATCGAGGGCGCGAGCGTGGACGAGGTCATGGCGGCCGCCGGCCTTACGCGCGGCGGCTTCTACGCCCATTTCGAGGACAAGACGCAGCTCGTCGCCGAAGCCATTCGCTACGCATTCGACGGCGCCGTGGAGAACCTCTTCGGGCCGGACATGCCCACCGAGCCGGCTGCGTGGCGTGAGCGAGCCGTCCGCCGATACCTCTCGGAACGGCACCTCGACAATCCGGGGGACGGGTGTGCGGCCACGTCGCTCGGGACCGATGCGGCGCGGTCGGACCAGCCGGTTCGAGACGCAATGCGCCAACAGGTCGAGCGCGTGTTCCGGGAGCTGGAGCGTCGCATGGGCGGCGACCCGACGACCGCTCGCCAACGAGCGATATCGCTGCTTTCGACCTGCGTCGGCGCGATGACGCTGGCCCGCGCCGTCGGGGATCGATCGACCGCCCGAGAGATACTCGGCGCTTGCCGCGAAGAGCTTCAATCGGACCACGAGCCCGGACGAGAGCCGTTGCGCAAAAACAACTGACGGTGCCTCTTTTCGCGCGAAGGATCGGGCTGTAAAGACCTCGGCTTCATGCGCGCGACGGCGATTCGTATTTCCGCGTCCCTCGCTTGTGCGCTCGTCGCGGGGGCTTTTGCCTCGTCGGCCGGCGCCGCGTCCTTCGACGAGCGAGGACAATTCGTCGTCGACCCCGAGGCGACGTGGTTCGTCGATTTCGAGGAGGACCTCTTCGACAAGGAGGACGCCCCTTCCCTCACGGTCGAAGACCCCGATGCATTGAGCGGAAGACGCGTCCTCACGCTCGGGCCGTATCAAGGCTTCGACGTCCCTCTCACGCTGCCGCAATCGGCGTCCCGATACCGCGTCAGCGCGTGGGTTCGCGGCAGCGAGACGATCGCCGACGTCGAGGTGCGCTACGGCGACAACCCCCACCAGGGTGTCGACGAGATCGCGGTCCTCTACCCGACGGGTCGAATGACGAGCGACGGGTGGATCGAGGTCGCGAACGAGCACGTGCGAATCGACATGACCCGCGGCGCCGAGGTCAGCATCGGGTTCTTTTCGACGAACGGCAGCTCGGTCGATGCGGTCGAGGTCGTTCCGCGAGGCGAGCTTCTCCTCGAAGAGCGATCCGGCGCGAGCTGCGACGGGTCCGCGGATCCGGTCTGCGGCGAATCCCAGTCCTGCGTGTTTTCGCAATGCCGGTACGTGGGCGGCATGGTCCCCGACATCCCGAAGGATCGCGTCGACGTCACGGCCTATCTGCGAGCCCGGCTCGAGCTCTTGTTCGGGCCGCTGCTCAATCGCGATTTGGACTTGCCGAACAGCGTGCTCGCGCTGGAGCGAATGGAAGCGACGAGCGACCCGTGGACGTATTGGAACGGTTTTACGCTCGCCGTTCGACGCTTGCACGACGGCCACACGACGACGAGCAGCATCGCCGACTTCGTCCTCGAGAACGAGAGGCCGATCGGGGCTTGTTTCATCGAGGGGGACGCAGACCTCTCCCACGACGTCGCGCCGGCTGATTCGTTTTATCTCGATGTCTTGGTGTCGCACGTCGCAGGCTCCCGCACGCTCGGCCTCGAACGCGGCGACCGCCTCGTCGCCGTCGACGGACAGCACCCCATTGCGTGGGCCCGTGCACAAACCGAGCACCATTGGGGCATGAGCCCGACGTCCAACCACGCGACATTCGCGGAAACGGCGGAGCAGCTTCGCTCGCTGCTCGCCCGGTATGCCCATACTGTCACCGTCGTTCACTGCGACACGTTCCTCCAATCGTGCGGCGAGCTCGAGACGATCGATCTGTCGGAGGTCGCCCCGCTCGCGCCGGACGAGGTGTTCGAGAGCGTCCAATGCGACAACCGGCCGCTCCGCCACCTGCCCGATTCGCCGGCCAATCACGCGAATGCCGCCTCCGATCAGGTGTTCTTCGGCATCGTGAACGAGTCCGACGCGACGGAGCGGATCTACGGCGCGGAGTGGGAATCGCTGTATTCGACGACGGGCAACGACTACGCCGCGGGCGCGCTGAAGACGGCAATCACGCAATTCAAGGCGGACGCACGGGGGGTGATCTTCGATCACCGCTCGGGCAACGGCGGCACGATGCTCGGACCCAAAGCGATTTGGGACTTCGCCGTCCCGCGGCGCCCGATCAGCGTGTACCTCGACCGGCAGCGCGCGGAGGACAAGCAGCCGGATCAAGCGAGCGGGCTCGCGCTCTTCCAGCTCGGGGCGGACAACGGCTTCATGGACTACGCGGGCTCCGCGGCGCCGACGACGATGCCCGTCGCATTGCTCCTCACGCGGGACGTCTCCGCGAGCGATTGGCTCCCGCTCGGCCTCAAAGGCGCGGCCCCGAACGTGAAGATCTTCGCGCCGTACCAAACCAATGGTGGTTTCTCCACCCGTTATGGGTTCGGCTATTGGCTCGGCCTCAGCTACGTCATTGCCGTCGGCGACACGGTCGATGCGACCGGCACGACCCGCAATGGGCGCGGCGTCGAACCGGACTTCATCGTCCACCCGCGCCAATCGGATTTGCTGGTCAACAAGGACACCGTCTTCGAGGCCGCGCTCGCGTGGGTGCGCGGGGAGCTTTCGCAATGAGACTGACGGTTGCGATCATCGCGGCGGCGCTCCTCGCCGGCTGCTCGGACGACGACCCCGCCGCCAGCGGGCCGGGGGGCACGGGCGGCGATCCCACGGGCAACCCGCCGCCCTCGACGCCGGAGATCCCCGGCCTCCAAGCGAAGACCCGCACGGTCATCGAGCGCAATCCATTCGGAAACGTCGCTGCGACGCAAAACCTCCTTTGGGACGGCGACTTCGAATGGACCTCGCCGTTCACGGACCAATACGGTTGGATCGAGCCGCCGACGAACCCCGTCCTGTCGGACGTCGTCACCGGGCCGGCCTGCAAGAGCGGCGTGAAATGCGCGCGCGTGAAGAACAACCGGCAAATCATCGGTATCGGCGTCGGGTCCGCGACGCAGCCGCTCGACGCGTCCGTCTGGGTCCGCTTCGAGGTGCCCGAAGGCGAGGAGGCACCGACGTGCGCGGACGCCGAGTCCTACGTCATGGACGTCGGCATGATGGACGAGGTCGACGAGGACTTCGCGCTCCTTCCGACGTCGGAGATGCCCGACGAAACCGGCTGGTGCAAGCTCGCGGCGAGCGTGCCGGTTCGGAAGAACAAGCCCTACCTCGTCGTCGCGAACCGCTCGAAGGTCACGATGTTGGTCGACGACGCCGTCGTCCTCGCACGGAAGGCTCCATCGGCCCTTCCACCCGCGAAACCACTTTCCGAGCGCGCGCCCTCGGCCGACACCACCCAAATGCTCGCGCGGGCTCGCGCGGCGATCGCAGCCACGCGACGACCTTCCGACGGTGCGCCGAACGCGGCGCGCGAAGCCTTCCAGCGCTCCCGCCGGGGACGAGGTGAACCGTGAGACCGATAGCTTTGCTTCTGTCAGCCGCTGCTCTCTCGGCAGCTCTGCTACCCGCTCGGCCGGCGTCGGCGGGGACGTTCGACGCTGAGGGCGTCTTCGAGCCCTCCGACGACGCGGTCGATTTCGAGCCTTTCGACGAGCCCGAGCGCTACGTCCCCGACGACGACGACGCCACCTGTCAGGACGTCAGCTTCACGGTCATGGAGGATCCGGCGCTCGCGCTCGAGGGGGATTCCTTCGTGCGCGTGAAGGTCGCCGACGATTGCGCAGAGCGCTTTCTCGTCACGGTGCCCGACGGCGAAGGCTCGTACAGCGTATCGCTGTGGATCCGCCATGGCGCCGCCGGCGCGCGCTTCATCGTGAAGTATCCGGACGAGGTCGGCATTCCGCAGCTCACCGCGCGCCTCTCGCCGACGGGGCGAGCGACGAGCGACGGATGGATCGAGCTCGCCTCGAACGAGCTGCCCATCGACACCAGCCTCGAGCCCGTCGTCTACGTACGATTCAGCGACTTCGCGTCGGAGGAAGGCGTCGACCTCGACGCCCTCGAGGTCGTACCCAACGGCGAATACCGAGATCTACCGACCTGTGAGGGTGCGCGCGATCCGGTCTGTGGGGACGACGCGGTTTGCATCGGCGGGCAATGCCGGCTCGGAAACGCGGCGGTGCCACCGCTCCCCAGCGACGACATCAAAGACGAGGTCGTCGACGCACTCTCCCACAAGATCCAGACCTTCTTCGGTGGTCGAAAGACGCGCCTCGCGGACATGCCCCTCGCCCTCGAGACCGTCGAAGCGATGCGCCTCGCGAAGTCGCCGTGGGAGTTCTGGAATGGTTGGGGCCTCGCGGTCCGCCAGCTGCACGACTGGCATACGAGCGCGCGAAGCCCGATTTCGGAGGGCAGCATTCGCGGACGCCTCAATGTCTGCTTCATCGAGGGCGACGCCGACCTGTCGCACGACGTCCTTCCGAGCGACCCCGTCTACAAGGACATTCTCGTTTCGCACACGGGTGTTGGTGGCACCGCCGGCCTCAAGTCCGGCGACAGGCTCGTCGCGATCGACGGCGAACACCCGATTGCGTGGGCGCGCAAGCTCATCGACGTCAATTGGGGTTATCACGCGCCCTGTGACGCCGAATCATTCGCAGATTTCGCCGAGGATCTCGGCGGCGTCGGCCTCATTCTTCAATACGCAAAGACGATCTCCGTCATTCGCTGCGACGGCGCCACGGACAGCTGCGCCGATACCGTGGAGACACTCACGGTCAGCGAGCTGCCGGAAGAGCCGGGCGGCTTCAACGTGGCTTGTGACAACCGGCCCAGCTACCACCTGAGTGACACGACCGTCACCGAGGATCATTGGGTCGCCTATACGATGTACCGCGGCCGAATCGCGAACACTGCGCCGGAAGAGCAAATCTTCGGAATGGTGTGGGACACCCTCTACGGAGGCGGCGATCCCAATGGCTACGTCAACTCGACGATTCTCAACGCCGTCAAAGAGTGGAAAGGCGAGGTCGCGGGCATCCCCGCCGCACGCGGCGTCATTCTCGACCACCGTGCAGGCAACGGCGGAACCATCGACTCGCCGGAGTACCTCACCCAGCTCGTTCGCCCGCGGGAGGAGCTCGCGATTCTACCGCCGGCGATCCTCACGGCGGGCTTCCTCGGTCCGGACACGGATACCGAAGGTGTGTCGCTCTTCAACTATCTGAAGAACATCGATCCACCGTACACGATCGGGGCGCAGACCTACGATGCGAACCTCCCCGTCGCGCTCATCATTCACCGCGACGGCTCGGCATCGGACTACCTACCACTCGGGTTCAAGGGATCACCAAAGGCGAAGATCTTCGGGCCGGGGCCGACCGCAGGCGCGTTCTCGACGTTCATCCAATTCAGCTATTGGGGCGGCGTGGCATTCCAGCTCGCTTCGGGTGACACCATTACCAACAAGGGCGCATCGATGATCGGTCACGGCGTCATGCCGGACGTCGTGGTGCAGCAGAAACAGAGCGACCTCGTCGACGGCATCGATTCGATTCACGAGGCGGCCCTCGCGTGGGTGCGATCGGAGCTCCGGCCATGAATTCGACTCTAACTCGCAGTTGGCTCGTGCTCGCGTGCGCATTGGTGGCGCAGGGCCTCCCGGCCTGCGCCGACGAAGCCATCGAGCCGGTCCCGACCGCCACCCCGACGAGCAGCGTGCCGACGGACGGCGGCGGCGGCCAGGGCGGTGAAGCCCCCAACCCACGCGTGCGCGAGGTCTACGCGCGCAATCCGTTCGGCGGTCCCTTCGACAACCTACTCGCCGACGGCGACTTCGAGCTCTCGATCGTCCCTGAAGGCGCCTCGGGCCAATACGGTTGGATCGCGTTCACGCCGTCGTTTCAGCCGGAGTCCATTTTGGCTGAGACGGGCGGCCTTTGTCGCTCGGGTCTGCGCTGTGGGCGTGTTCCCGATCGGACCGTTTTGTTCGCACGTGGGACGGCCGCTGCCGAGGAGATCCCGCACCGAGCATCGATCTGGATGAAGCCGGTCGACGCGCCCGATCCGAAAGACGAGGCGCCCTGCGACCTCGCGAACGTGCGCGTGATCCGCTGCTCGAGCTTCGACCAGGTCGAGCGCCTCGAGCCCGCCGAAAAACCAGATGCCGACGGGTGGTGCCAGTTCTCGGGCGAGGTGCCGGGCTCGCGGGTAGGGCTCTGCATGTACATCGACATCCGGGACAAAGCCGTCCTCGTCGACCATGCGACCCTCGTGGCGGCGCCGGATCTGGTGAACAAAGACGGCGCGCCGAACCCGCTTCCCATCACTTCACAGCCGAAGGAGACAGCGGACCAGATGCAGAAGGTTCGCGACATCATCCGAAAGCGGACACCAATCGGCGATCTTCCTCCTCCTCCGTCAGGTGAACCAAGCCGTCCCGATTGACGCGGCGGCTTGATAGAGTTGTTCGGATGGGCTCCGAGCCGAAGGCGTCGCTCCGCGTTCAAGCGCTCAGAAAAAGGCTTTTGCACCACCCCAACGGCGAGCGCGTGTTCGAGTACGCGAGCACCCTCGACGGCTGGATCCACGAGTGGGCGCGGTACGCCTCGCGCAAAGACCTGCCGACGGAGGAACGAACGCGCGCGTTGTCGATGTTGTCTTCGATGCGCAGGGACTTCAACGCGCTCCTCGCGGAGGCCGACGCGTACGACCCCGGCCCGCCCAGCAAGCGCGCCGAATACGGCACCGCGCTCGACGAGCTCGGCGACGAAGAGAAGCTCGCGCTCGCGCAGATTTTGGGCGTGCCCTTCGAGCGCCAATACCGCGCGCTCTTCGAAGTGAAGGCGGCCGAATACCTCGAGCAGGACGCGCTCTGGAACGAGATCACCGAAGACAGCGGGTTCGTGGATACGACGACGCTCCTCTCCGAAGAGGCGAAGAGCGCCGTCGTTCTCACCTATTCGGGCTCACTTCTTTTGGTGTCGGCGCCGATCGAGGCGAAGAACTTTCGTCGCCGGTATGTGTACCAGAGCATCTATGCCGGTCATTTGCCGACCGAGGGATCGCTCGGGTTGCTCGAGTCGATACGCCGCAATCGCCCGGTCGCGGGAACACGCATCAAGACCTCCCCCGTGCGCAAGCTTCGCGTCTCGCGCGACGCGCGACCGGAGTGGGAGCGCTACCGCGAGACCTTCTTCCGACTGCACCGCACGCTGAACGAAGCCGCGACGCCCGGTGGTCTGGTGCTCGCGCCCGTCGCTTCGCCGAACGACGTGCGCGCCGGCGATCGAGCAACGAAGGCATCGGCGGAAGCACCGGTTCGCCCCGCCGAGGCGGAGGCCGCGAGCCCGAAGCTCGCGCAGACGCTCGTGGAGGGGACGCCCGCCGGCGTCCTCGGCGCGAAACCTTCGGACGAACCGCCGGCCCGTCCTCAACAACGAAGTGGGGTCGCCATCACATCCGACAATCGAATCCCCAGCGTCTTCGTCCAAGTGCTCCACAACGAGCGCCAGCGAGACCACGTCAAGAAGCTCGAAGAGACCGCGCGCGCCGAGCTACGCACGCTGCTCGCGCGGCTCATCGACACTGCGGGGGAGCGCGATCACACGCTCGAAGCGGAGATCATCGGCCAAGTGATGTATCTGCAGCGGCTCGCGGTCGAACGGGGCGAGCTGTCGATTTCGCCGCACGAGCTCGTCCGCTTCGAGACGGAGAACAACGACACCTGCACCGCAATCACGGAGGGCTTTACCATCGGCAAGCTCGGAGCCCTCCCGAACAACGTGAAAGGCTCCCATTTCGGAGCGCAAACGATCGTGCGCGGCGCGCCCGTCGCCATCTTGTGCGCCGACGCGAGCCTCTTCGCAGTATTGGGCAATGTCCGGAGCTACGTGAGAAAAGGCTCGTAGCCCCGGGACGTCACGCGAGCATCTTCTGTAGATAGAGAACGTCGAGCCACAGGCCGAACTTCTTGCCGACCTCGCGCAGACGAGCCACCTGCGTGAACCCGAGCCGTTCGTGCAATCCGATGCTCGCCGATTGATCGGACGCAATGCCCGCGATGATCGCGTGGTAGCCGAGCGAAGCGGCTCGTCCGACGAGATCCGTCATGAGCGCGCGCCCGATGCCCTTTCGATGCGCCTCATGGTGAACGTAGACGGAGCTCTCGACGGTCGAGGCATAACCACAGCGTGGGTTGAACCGCGTCAGCGACGCCCAACCGACGATGCGATCTTTCGTCTCGGCGACGAGGATCGGATGTGACGGGCCGTGCGCCTCGTACCAGCGCTGGCGCTCGATGCTCGTCTCCGGCTCCATCTGGAACGTGCAGGTCGAGGTCAACACGTAATGGTTGTAGATGGCGCGCACGTCGGTCATGTCGCCTTCGCGCGCGGGCCGAAGAGAGACGTCGCTGGCGATCATGCGGGGCAGTATGGGATGAGCCATGTTTCCGCTGCGTTTCGACGTATCCTGAAAGCCATGAAACGCCTGCTGCTCGCGATCGCGGCGGCCCTCGCGGCCTGCGGAGACGGCGGGGCTTCGACGTCGACGTCGACGTCGTCAGCCGGCGGTGCGCCGGTCGAAGACGGCGCGGGCGGCAGCGGCGCAGCGCCGGGCGCGGGCGGGGGTGCAAATGGCGAGAATGGCGGCGCGAGCGGCTGTGTCCCCATCGAGATCGGCGGCGACGTCGCGTCCCTCGTGCAATCGATCGCCGACAAGATGGATGAGAGCGCCGGCGCGGGCTCGGAGGCATTCGTCGTTCCGTCGTCGAAGGAGCGAGAGGCCTTCGCTGCCGCGGTCGTCGCGGCGCTTCTCGGAGACGACGAGGCCGGCTGCATGCTCCCCCCGTCGTATCGATGGGTTCGTCTCACCGATCCGGACGCCGGCAGCGTCGAGGTCGTCGCAGAGGTCGACGCGGATGGTGTCCCCTCACCCTCGCTGCATTGGGGAACGTTCGCTTCGCTATCCGATCTCGAGGAAGCGCCGCATCGTCCCGTTGCTGTGGCGGCTCCCCACCCCCTCTTCGACGACCTCACCGAAATGCAGGCCGCCACCATCTTCTCACGCGGGCGAGCGCGTTTTCTCGCCGTCGCGGGCGCCCATCGCTGCTCGAATGCGGCGGAGGTCGATTGCGACGGCAAAACCGAGGTCTGCAACGACGTCGACGACACGCCGATGCCCTTTCGCATCTCGGACGCCGCGCACGCAGTCGAATCGCCGTTTTATGCGGTTCACGCACGACTGTCGGATGAGCTGCCAGACCTCTCGTTCCTCCAAGTGCACGGGTTCGGCTCGACAGGATGTTTCCAAGCCGTCGTGAGCGACTCATCGGGAACGTGGCCGGGGGCCGGTCCCGCTGCAGCGCTGGCGACCGAATTGGAGGCGCGTGACATCGGCGTCTTCCATTGCGGATTGGACGACACCGGGGCGGCCTGTCCCTGCGGCGAGACCAACGTCGAAGCGAGGTATTCGGCAGGCTCGACCGACGCATGCCACGAGGTCGGCGACGACTACGGGCGGTTCGTACACCTCGAGCAGCTCCACACGCTGCGCGAGCCCGACAGCGCCGAAGGACAAGCGACGCTCGAGGCGATCCTCGCGGCGTTCGAGCCGATCGGACCTTAGAGGCTGCCGTGGGGGCGACACCGAATGAGGAATGAATCGCGAAAGGATTGGCTCGTCTTCGCGGTCGCACTGGCTGCGATGGGACAATCGTATTCGGTGGAATCCGTTCAGACAGTCGTGCACGTCCGCGGCGGCTCCGTAAGGCTCCTCACGCCGTGGGTCACAACGGGCGACGACGTCTGTTTGCAGGTCAACGCCTATGGGGGCGCGCGAATCGCCATCCAGAGCGTCGCCATCGAGGGTCCCGGGATCCACGAGACGGTCCCTGGCGAGGGCCCGTCGTGGGGCACGTCCATCGACGACCATGGTGACGACGCCGACACGAGCGAAGCCCTGTGCTTCGAGCTGCCCTCCCAGGCAGCGAACGGCGCGGCGATCCCCCTCACCGTGGATCTCGCGGTCGTCCGCGCCGAGCGGCGCGGGTCCACGTTCGTCAACGCGCCCGATTCGGTTCGGGCAACGCTCGCTCTGCCGATCTCGTCGCCGCTCGAGCGTGGGCTCCGGCGCGTGGTTGCGCTCGGCGGCGCGCTCGCGTGGCTACTCGCGGTGCTGTTCGGCTCGCATGTGTTTTGGATGCCACTACGCACGCGACGCAATCAACGCGCATCGTCCACCGCAGGGCTGACTTGGCTGCTCGCGGTCGGTTGTGGGTTCCTCTTCACGCATTACACGGCTTCGCTCGCCATCATCGCAGCGTTCGGATTCGCAGTCGGAACGAACGCGTCGCTGCTTCTGACCACGGGCCTCCTCGCCGGCGTCGTCGTCGTTGGGCGAAAGCTCTCGGGGCCGGAGAGAACCACGTTCCTCCAAGCACGGCTCACGCCGGTACGTGCGCACGGCGGCGTCGGATATCGGAGCGCGGCGCCGCGAAGCCAGCACATACCGATGGAGACGATTGCACGCGCGCTCGTCCAACAATCGTTCCGCGTGGAGCACCGAGGTCACACGTCGAATGGCCTATTGCTTCGGATCAGGCCAGGCTTCTTCACCTTGTCGGGTGAGTCGGTCGTCGACCTCGTCGTCCACGACGATCCTTCCGGCGAGGACACCGAAGACGCGGACCCGACCGAGACGCTCGAGGCCTCTTACAACGATACGGCTCTGCTGGTTCGCGCAACCAAGGCGCTCGCCATGCGGGTCGGTGCACTGCGGCTCGATCTGACATTTTGCGATCAGTGGTTCACCTACGAAATCGACGGGCGAACGAGCACGAAGGACATCGTGCGCGCGTTTCGGCGGGCGCAGCGCGACCGCAATGCGCTCCACGACGAACGTGAGCGGTTGCTCGGCCTCATGAACGAACGGGCTGCCGCCCTCGCTTCGAGAACACACCCGAGCCGGCGAGGGAATACAGCGCACCGGCCGCGGTAAGCAGCACCAGGATCTGCGTGAGGATGTTGATCGTGCGGTGCGATGGGGTCATGTCGAAGACTGCCTGCGCGATACGCACGGTGAACCACTCGTCGACATTCTTCGCGCCGCCTTCGGGTGTTCGCTCCCAAAAAAAGCGCGAGATGGTCGTCAGGAAACACTCGCCGAGCACGAAGTGCGAAAGCTGGTTCATTACGATGAAGACGATTGCGTAAATCGCATAAGCACGACGAAGGCGCGGCCGGCTCTTCCAAAAGATGAGCGGCAAGCCCACGAGCCAAACGGCCATCGAGAGCGCGTGGAGGAAATCCACCGTGGCGCCGAGGACCGGCCACATGGAATTCGAGCGCAGCAAGAAGAGGACCAGCCTCCGGTTTGCCTGATCGCGGCCTTCACGACGAAACGAAACACAACTCAACGTTACCCAGTCCGCGACTCTGCGAGGCTCCAGGCCCATGACGAACAAGGCTCCACGACTCGACTCGAAGAAAGCGCGACGGGCGGCCGCACATCCGGACCGCCCGGGCGAGCGCTGCAACGCAGAATCTGGGCGCTACGAGCCTGTCGTCGATCGCCGGCGCTGCGAAGGGAAAGGCGACTGTGTCGAGGTCTGCCCTTACGACGTATTCGAGATCGGCAAGATTGCAGAGGACGAGTACCGCGCGATGCCGACGCTCGTTCGTTTGAAGATCTGGGCGCACGGGAAGAAGACGGCTTTCACGCCGCGCGCCGACGCCTGCAAAGCCTGCGGGCTTTGCGTGGTCGCGTGTCCGGAGCGGGCCATCGAGCTCGCGGCGCGGTGACTGCGCCGACGGCGCACGCCTGGCGCACGAGCGACAGCATGCAATAGTGCGGGTTTCGCCGATTGCATGCGTCTGGTTCGTCCATCCTTCCTCATCGCTGCCGCAGCGCTCTTCGTGGCCGTCGTCGTAGGCGCGCGCGTGGCCGCTCGACACTTTCTGTTTCCGGGCGGTGATTGCGCACCGGGGCCGTGCCCTTCCGGGTTCGTCGAACACGAGCTGACCGCCAGCGACGGCGTGAAGGTGCACGCCCTCGAGCTGCCGGCCCCCGGGGCGGACAAGACGGTCGTGTACTTCCACAACAACCGGGAGACGATCGACGTACGCGCGGATCTCGCGCGCAACCTACGGAAGCGTGGCTTCGGCGTGCTGCTCGTCGAGTACCGCGGCTATGGCCGCTCCGCAGATGGATCCGCGTGTGAGGAGGGCCTCTACCTCGATGCGGAGGCTGCGCTCGACATGCTCGAGGCACGGGGCGAAACGAGCGAACGCATCGTGCTCTGGGGCACATCCCTCGGGACGGGTGTCGCGGCAGAGATGGCGCGCCGAGGCCGGGGCGCTCACCTGGTGTTGATGACGCCTTACACCTCCATTCCCGATCTCGTGACCGAGGCCGTGCCGGTCTTACCCGCGAGTCTGCTGGTTCCAGACCACTTCGACACCCTCGCCAAGGCGCGACAAATCCACGTTCCGACGCTCGTCATCCACGGCAATGCCGACGAAATCGTCCCCTTTTGGATGGGCGCCCGCCTCTCCGACGAGATCCCGAATGCGCATCTCGTCCTGATCGAGGGCGGCAATCACGGCGATCTTTTCGCGCGCGGTGGCGACGATCTCCTCGCACGCGTCCAGGCGTTCGCGCGCGGGCAGTGAGCTTTGGCGGCTGGCTCGCCGCTTGCGGACTCTCCTCGCAAGGACGGCTCGCATGGCTCGCTTCGCTCCGTGGTTGTTGGTCACATACGGTGCGGCTCTGTCTTGCGCGGCGGTGCGGCCGACACCCGCCTCCGCACCGGCGCCCGCCGCACCGGTTTCGACACTCTCGGCCGCGACATCGATCGTCGAGGCCATGTGTGACCGCCGGCAACGCTGCGAAGTCACCGGAACGCCGCAGTACGACGGAATGGATCCGTGCTCTGCGCGCGAGCGCTCCGACGTCGATGTCGAGCGCGTGTTCGCGGAGCCTTGCCGCGTCGGCGTTTCGTCGGCCGGCCTGGACCAGTGTCTATCGCACATTCGTTCGCACAGCTGCGAAGAGATCGGGCGAGACATGGATAGCGCGATGGTCGCGAGTGTCTGCGACCGCGATAATCTCTGCTTCGACTGATCCGCTCGACGGACCTGTTGGCCGCACTTCGTTGGTACGACTTTCGCAGCCATTTGTGTCGAGCGCGGAAGGGCAAGCGAACATGGGTCCGACGAACATCTTCGCGGCGGTACTGGAGATCGACGAGCGCGAACCACGCTCGGAGCGGTCGGCCGAAGTACCGTCGGAGGCTCCGGGGTGCTCGTTCGATCCCAGCGACGCCGGCGGCGGCGACGCAGTGAGTGGGCTCGATGCAGGCTCCTTCTATTTGGCAATCAACCGAGGGGGCGAGCTACCGCTGGGTGCGTATGCGCACGAGCCCCTGACGTCGAAAGCCATACGGGGCCTGGAGCGAGCGCTGCATCGCCGCCGCTGAGCGGTCGCGACGCCGTTCGTCGGTCAAGAGACCTTCTCCAAAACCGCGGCGGCCCCGAGCCCGCCTGCGGCGCAAATGCCCAAAACGGCCGTTTGCTTGTCGGTCCGCGCGAGCTCGTTCGCCATTGTGGTCACCATACGCGCGCCGGTCGCGCCGAATGGGTGGCCGAGCGCGATCGAGCCGCCATGGACATTGAGACGTGCCGGATCGACCGTCCCGACCGCGCGATCCCGCCCGAGCCGCGCACGGGCAAACCCGTCGCTCGCCATCATTTTCAACACGGCGAGCACCTGCGCGGCGAACGCCTCGTGCAAATCGACGAGGTCGACCGCGTCCAGCGTCAAGCCGGCTCGCTCGAGCGCCTTCGGCACCGCGAGCGCCGGCCCCATCAACAGTTGATCCGTTGGGTCCACGCCGACGTAGGACCACGAACGAAGCCGCGCGAGAGGACGCAGGCCGAGGGCGCGCGCACGCTCCTCCTCCATGAGGAGCACCGCCGCGGCGCCGTCGGTGAGAGGGCTCGAATTGCCGGCGGTGAGCGTTCCGTCTTTGGCGAATACGGGTCGCAGCTTGGAGAGCTTTTCGAGCGAAGTGTCCGCACGGACGAGGCCATCGGCCGAAATGGTGCGCCCGTCGGGCGTCGTCACGGGCACGATTTCATTGTCGAAGCGCCCGGACGCGATGGCCGCCGCGGCTCGCTGGTGAGAGCGGAGCGCGAGCTCGTCCTGCGCTTGTCGCGAAATCTCGTTTCGGCGCGCCATTCGCTCGGCAGACTCCCCCATCGTCTCGCCTGTGGAGCGTTCGGCGATCCGCGGCCGTTGAGGCAAGAGCTCGGATATGGGCAATAGCTGCGCGGCGACGCCGAGCATGTCGCTCGCCGTGGGTTTGCCGAGCGCGAGCGGAGCAAGGGCGTGAACGACCTTTTGGGGCAGCTTGATCTCGGCGTTACTGGTCGAATCGCTCCCGCCGGCGACCGCAACGTCGTATTCACCACGCTCGATGCCCGCCGCCGCCAACGTGACGGCTTGCAGCCCTGAAGCGCAGGCACGCGTCACGGTCATCGCTTCACATCGAGGATCGAGGCCGAGATCGAGCGCGATCTCCCTTCCGACGTTCGGCGCGGCGGAGGGGAGAATGACACCGCCCCAAACGATGGCGTCGACGTCGGCGCGACCGACACCTGCAGAGGCGAGCACACCGCGCACGGCCGCCACCCCGAGGCCAATCGTATCGACCTTCACGAGATCGCCGAAGGCCTTCACGAAGGGGGTCCGAACACCGGATACGACGACTGCTCGACGTGCCATGGATACCTCTCGACGAATGGGTTGGAAGCTCGGTTGTCGCTCAGGCTCCGACGAAAGACCCGCCGCAGACACGCACTGTTTGTCCGGTGATGCCTTGTGCATCCCCGCTCGCGAGGAATGCGACGAGGCTCGCGACATCGTCGGGAATACCACCTTGTCCGAGCGCGGAGAGACGGCGTGCGACCTCACGAACGGCCACCGGAATGGCGGCCGTGAGACGCGTCTCGATGAACCCGGGGGCGATCGCATTGACGGTGATGCCACGCGCGGCGAGGGCCGGCGCAAGTCCTCGTGCGAGGCCGGAGAACCCCGCTTTCGACGCTGCGTAGGCCGTTTGCCCGACGTTGCCGGCGATCCCCGCGATCGACGCCATTCCGATGATGCGGCCCCCCGTGCGAAGCAGAGGTTCGAGCGCGCGCACCAATCGAATGGCGGACGCCAGGTTCACCTCGAGCACGCGGTCCCAATCCTCCACGCTCATTTTGGCGAGCGTGCGGTCTTTGGTGATCCCTGCATTGAGCACGACGACGTCGACCCCGCCGAATGAGCGGAGCGCATCGGCCACCATCGCAGGCGCGTCCGCCTCCGTTTGATCGACGTGCAGCGGGGTGCCGCCGATCGACCGCGCGAGCTGGGTGGTCGCCGACGAATCGGAGGGTCGATCCCGACAGACGACGTGGGCCCCCTCTTGCGCGAGGCGGCGAACCGTGGCCTCCCCGATTCCGCGCGCGGCGCCGGTGACCAGCGCAACCCTGCGTTCTAGACGCGGCCCGTGTACGACGCGCTCCTCGGCAAAAGACGCGAGCGACGACACACGGATTGGTTGGCCGGTCACGAACGCGGCGCGCCCCGAAAGCAAAAATCGAAGGACACCGCCCAAGCGCGCGTCGGCGCCGTCCTCGACCTCGACGATGTTGGCGGTACAGCCCTTTCGCCCGATCTCTTTCGCGAGGCTCTTCATGAAGGCCGTCACCGCGGCGCGAGCCGCCTGCTCGTCCGCGGAGGCGTCGCGTCGCATGCGGACGAGCACGACCGCATGCCCCGAGCGGGCGAGGCGTTGCCCATGACCATTGAAGAACGTGAACAGCGCTCGAAGCCCCGGGACATCGCGCACACCTGTCGCGTCCAGCACGAGCGCGTCGAACGCGCGCGAGCCCAATGCGTCGATCGGGCGCGCCGGACGACCGTAGGCTTCACCCGCGTCACGAAACGCGGGCACGTGTGCCTCGCCGGCGAGGTACGGATCTGCCCCGGCAGCGCCGAGCGTCGAGGCGAGCAGCGCCGCCAGCTCCGCGCCGTCGGCGAAACCTATGGCGACCGCGCGATCGGCGAGCGGACGGTCCCCGAGTGGACCGGAATCCCGTCGCAATGCCTCGGGCAGCGGAATGGGGAGCGGGAGCGAGCGAACGACACGCCGTGCGGCTTTGTTCTTCGACAGCTGGAGCAAAAAGTCACTCATGATCACGCCTCGCCAATGGTGGAATCGATAAAAGGCACGCCGCCGGGCCCCTCGGCGAGCAAGAGGCGATCCTCGTACCCATAGAGACGGGCGCGCATCGGCAGAACGACGGGCCGAACGAAGCGAGCGTCGACGCTGCGCAGCGAGCGTGCGCGGCCCGACAGCCGCGCGCGAATGAAGGCCATCAGGCTGAAGGCGAGCGAGCCATAGCCGTGAAGGATGGTGGACCGAAAACCCGCCGCGCGCGCCGCCGGTGCAAACCAGTGAATCGGGTTGACGTCCCCGGTGAGCACCGCGAAGTCGCGTGCGGAGGTGGCGCTCAAGGGGATCTCCGCGATCTCTTTCGCGCGCATCGGCACCGTTTCCCGCAGCTTCTCGGCACCGCCGCCACGCTTCTTCAACGGGATGTACGTGCGCTGCTCGCCTGCCCATGCAATGGGCGCGTCCTTCGTGCTCGTCTCGATCGTCTGGCGCACGAACACCCGACGCTCGTCGACGTCGGCAGATTCGATGCGCACGCGAACACCGATCGGCTCACCGGGCATAATCGGCGCATGCCGCTCGATTCGGCAGCCTGCATTGAGCCCCCGCGAGACCGGCCAGGGAACGCCGACGAGCGCCTTGGATGCTGCCGCGAGCGCCCATTGCGAAAACATCGGCAGCGGGACCTCCGATTGGAACCAACCGACCTCTCCGCGCAGTGCTCGAATGAAGTCGTGCGTGAGCGCGGTGGAGGGTGCCCTGGTCTCGTATTCGATCCACGGGCCCGGCACCTCGGGTAGGGGTGAAGCCCCCGACGCCCGGCTCGTCGCGACGGCGCGGACGAGCGCGCCGACGGTATTCCTGTTTTCGAACAGGTGAACGAAGCGCGAGCTCATGGTCATTCCGCCGCGAGCGCGGTGGGTGCATTGCCCGCGAGGGCCGAGAGAATGCGAGAGCCCGTCGTCGTGATCTCCGCGTGTAGCCCGCGGACACGAAGCTGCGCGCGCTCGACGTACGCCTCGAGCAGATCGCGCCGCTCCGGAAAACGCTTGGACTGCTCGAGGAGGATCTCGACGATGGCCTCGTCCACGAGGATCCGCGTCAACCGCTCGGCGTGCAGCATGGCGAGCGCAAAGTCGCGCTTCGGGTCCCAATCCTTCGCGAGCGCCGTGGACCAGCGGCGCGCCGGCACCTCACCCAGCCCCTTCACCTTGTGCAGCGCCGTGCGGGTCAGGAGGTATTGCTGTGCGGAGAGCGACGACGATTGAATCTGCGCGACGCCCCGCTCGAGCGGATCCCGCGAGGAGAGCGCGCGCCATCGTGCCTGCGCGACACGACGAGCGAAGTCGCCCGGTGACTTCAAAATACCCATGAGCGTGTCCTTCATCGCCATGAGCGCCTGGATCTGACTCGTCCCTTCGTAGATCGGCATCACCATCGAGTCGCGAACGAGCTTCTCCGCGCCGTACTCTTTCGTGTAACCGACCCCTCCGTGGATCTGCAGCGCTCGACGGGAGATCTCCACCGCCTTCTCCGAGGCGATGTATTTCAATAGCGGAGTGAGCCGCCGTGATCTCGCGGCGTGCGCCGAGAGCTCGCGGGCGAGCCGCTTCCGCTCGTCTTCCGTGGCGACGTCGGCGAAACGCCCGAGCAGCCGCGCCTTCTGACTGACCTCTTCGTGATAACAGGCAGTGACGGCGAGGGCCCGAATGGCCTGCACGTCGGTGCGCATCTCGTCGAGGTAGTCGGCGATCATCTCGTGGCGCGCGATGGGCTTGCCCATGCTCTTGCGCTCGGCGGCGTAGCTCTCCGCGAGACGGACCGCCGCCTCGGCCATGCCGAGGGCCTCGAACCCGACGCCGACGCGCGCGTTGTTCATCAAGAGAAGCATCAGGCGGAAGCCTTCGCCGCGTTTGCCAATCAAAACCGCAGGCGTTTTGTCGAAGCCGAGCGCGGCTGTGACCGAGCCGTGGTGCCCGAGCTTCTCTTCGATGCGATCCACGGTGACGAAGCGTTTGCGCGTGCCGCCGGGCGCATCTTCGTATGCTTTGGCCAGAAACATCGAGAGGCCCGCGAGACCCGCGAAGGGATCGCCGTCCGCTTTCGCCTCCTCCGTCCGGGCGATGACGAAGTGCCATTTGCCGTGGCCGGAGGTGATGAAGATCTTCTGGCCGGTGAGGTACCAGACGCCGTCGGCCCCCTCCTCCGCTCGCATGCGGAGGCGCGCCATGTCGCTCCCGGCGTCGGGCTCGGTAATATCCATACAGCCCCACGCTTCCCCCGAGGCGATCTCGGCGATGGCGTCGTAAAAGCGCGTATTTTCGATCCGGCCGCGGTCGCGGTCCACGACGGTGGAGCCCTCGTGGACGCTGAAGGCGAGCATCGCCATCGCCATGCCGCCGTGAAAGGAGAAATGAGCCATGGTCGATACATCGGCCCGCGCAAGCATCTCCCCCGCCATGAAATAGAGCATCAGCGGCGCGTTCAATCCGCCGAGCTCGCGCGGGAGGCACAGCTGGTGCAGGCCCTGCTCGCGCATCCGCTCGAAGATCTTCGCCATCGTCGGGCCGATGGAGGCTTCACCGTCGCGAAAGGTCGCGCCCTCGCGGTCGATCACCGCGGCGCGCGGCGCGATCTCCTCGGCGGCGAGCTGTCCAATCGAGTCGAGCACGTCGCGGTAGAAGCCAATCGCTTCGTCCTTCGACTTGAAGCCGCCCTCGGTGCGATAACCGTATTCGGTCAGCTCGACGAGCGTCTCCCAGTCGATGGCTTTTTCGAAGCAGAACTGGAGGTCGTCGTTGTCTCGGAAGAAGCTCGCCACGATCTGTCCCCTTTCTTGCGCGCTGCGCGCGCCTCGACCTGCCGATTGACGAATAGGCTCGACCGCGCAATGCGCGTGAGCTCCGCCTCCATCCTCGAGGCGGCGCCTTTGCCGTCCAGCGCCGCGGCGAGCACCGGCTGCGACGCGACCGAGGTGATGATGAAGAGCAACATCTGCGCGACGTACGCTTCGGCGTCGACGTCCGCGTAATGACTGCCCCCTTCTTGGCCGGCGCGAATGTAGGCAGCAATCGCCGTGATCCATGGGCGGACGGGGCCGCGTACGAGCTCGCGCAAGCCGTCGGGCCGATCCAACGCCTCGCGCGCGAGGAGCCGCGCACGCGCGGGGTCCGCGGTGAAGAAGCGCAACGTCTCGGCGAACACCGCGTCGAATCGCTCGTTGCTCGCGGTCGCCGCGAGAAGAAGCCGCGGCAGCGTGTCCGTCCAGTGGGCGAGGATCTCGTCGAAGACGGCTTGGCGCAACCGCTCCTTCGATGGGAAGTGGTGGAGCACGGCCTGCTTCGAGACGCCGACCTCGTCGGCGATCGCCTGCAGCGCGGTCGCATCGAAGCCCCGGGCCGCGAACAAGTCCGTCGCGGCCCGGAGGATCTGCGTTCGCACGTCGACGTCAGCCGCCCCGACCATGTGGTTGGCAGGTCCTTACCATGTGGTAAGGACCCTGTCACCCCCGACGGTCGGGGCAGATCGAGCCGGACGTCAGATCGAGACGGAAATCAGCAAGCAATCGATGCAGATATGAAGGAGTGTGACGTTTCCGTCGCACTCTTCGCCAATCTCGATGATGCCGTTGCCGCACACCGGCGGGTCGGGCGGGCACTCGAGCTCGCAGTCGGAGGAGCAGCCGTCACCGTCGTCGTTGTTGCCGTCGTCGCACTCCTCGTCGCCTTCTTTGTCGCCGTCGCCGCAGCAGGGGACGGGGGGCGGGGGTTCTTCCGTGCAAATGGCGGAGCAGCCGTCGCCGTTGGTGTTGTTGCCGTCGTCGCACTCTTCGTCGCCGTCCAGGTCTCCGTCACCGCAATCGGGGGGAGCCGGCTCGTCCAGGCAATCCGCGGAGCAGCCGTCACCGTCGTCGTTGTTGCCGTCGTCGCACTCCTCGTTCTCTTCGTTCACCTCGCCGTCGCCGCAATACGGTTCATCTTCGGCGATGACTCTGAAGTTGTCGGTTTTGGAGTCGTTGGGATCGAATCCGCCGTTTTCGTTGTAGTCGTCGATCGTCGTGACCCAGACTTTGTAGACGTTGCCCGGGTTCGGCGTGTCGTCGTACGGAAACAGCTGAACGGTAATCGCACCGAGATTCGGATAGTCGTTGTCGTCGGTACCCGTCGCGTGCACGCAACCGCCGGGCCCCGGGATCACCGCGTCGACCAGACCGTCGCTGTTGACGTGGAATGCGCGGCACTCGACGGCGTCGCTCGAGAGGAGGGTTTGGCCGCTCGGGTCGGTGACTTGGAAGTAGTAGTCACCCTCGGGGAGGCCGGCTGCACCGGGAGGCGCGTTCATCCCAGGGCCGCCGTCGAGATAAACGTCCTCCTTGGCCTCGTAGATATTCTGGTTGACGCGATCGCCGTCGACGGTACTGGTGAAGATCGCCCCCGTCAGCGCGGCGCTCGAATTGCCGGTCTGCTCTCCGGCGCAGCTCGTCACTGCGGCGGCGAGATAGACGGCGCCCACGATCCTGCAAATGGGTTTGCTTCGCATGGGGGCCGGCCCAAGCAATCGACGGACCCCTGCGCCGAAGGGGATCGGGGCCATAAAACGCCGAGCGCCGGGCGTGCGAAGCGACGATCGCATGACCCGGCGCAACGATCTCCCGGCCGGCGACACCCACAGGAGTGCTCAAAGCCCGCGGAGCGGATTGGCCCGAACGGACGCTCGCGGCGTCAGTTCACACTGACGTAGACCGGCGTGCTCTCGCCATTACCCTGCCCGGCGCCGATTGCGTTCCAGCCGTCGGGGAGGTTGGGGAGGGTCCAGCCGAAGAGCCATTCTCCGTCGACAGGCGACACGTTGAGGCACTCGGCGCTCTTTCGCTTTCCGAAATCCTCGTGCCAATACGCCACGTGCATCGCGAGCGGTGCTTTGAGGTATTGCTGGTTCGGCACGTCGGTGAACCAGAGCACCTTCGGCTCGCCCTTCTCGTTCGACATCGTGGCGACGCGCTCCTTCCACTCGAGCGGGAAGTTGCCGATGGCGGTGGTCGCGTATTTCGAATGGTCCTCGGGGAACTTGTAGCCGGGGACCGGCGGGCCGCCTTTGCCCGGGGAGAAGATCGTCGACATGACCGGTTTCATTCCGACATAGGCCGTCATGGTGCCGGGGACGATCTTCGCCTCGATCCACTTTTCGTTCTCCGTCACGCCGCTCGGCAACTTGGTCGCGGCGCGCGTGACGACCAGATCGACGTCGAGCTGCTTGTCGGGATCATCGGTCTTGGCGACGAACTTCCCGGGCTCGCGGCGAAGCTCGTAATAGACCATCCCGTCCTGCTTCACCGTTTCGCCGGTGATCTCGATAGGGGACTTCGGCGCGAGGGTGGCGCTCGTCGCCTTGAACGAGGCGCCGTCACGCTCGTACTTCGGTATCGGCTTCTTGCTGCGATTCCACGCGAACGGCAGCTGCATGTCGCTCTCGTCGAAATGCACGCCGTGGAAGGCCGAGCGCTTCATGTGGCTGACGCGGTCCGCCGGGACGACCATCGCGTCGGGCGTGAGCAGCCACACGCGGCCGTGCATCTCGAAAGCCCGCGAATAGGCCAGCATCGACCCGGGCGGGATGCGCTTGAGGACGAGCACGTCGGGGTGGAAGTTACCGGCGCGAACGGTGCGCTTTCCGTCCTTCAGGAAATACGGGACTTCGTCGGTCGCTTTGATCGGCTCGTCCACGATGTTCTCTTCGTGGCCGATCGCCCACGCGCCGAGCGGCTTCCAGGTATTCGCGGGACCGTGCTGTTTCTCCGCCTTTTCCCACTCTTCGGGTGTCGGCACCCGGCTGTACATCGGCGCGCCGTTGGAGTGCGCGTAGCGGTAGGGCCAAACGCCGTTTTGGGGCGCCGAGAACGCGAGCGCCTTGAAGTACGGATCTTCGAGATCGAGCGTCGCCGTCTCGTCGTCACAGACGTAACCGCGCGGCTCGATCGCATACCACTTGCCCTTGCAGCCGGGGCCCTCGATCGCCTGCGTCGATTTCAGCGCGACCGTGGTCCCCATACGCATTTTTCCGATCGCCAGGCCGGTGCGCTCCGCCTTCTTCCAGATCCACGTGTGCGGACCGATCGCTCCGATGCGCGGTCGCCCATCCGGCACGGGCGGCGCGGCAGGGTCGGCCGGGGGAGCCTCGGCGGTCGTCGCCGACGTCTTCGTCTCGCCGGCGGAATCGGTCGTGGCATCCACGCCGGGCGATCTCGCCTCGTCTTCGGCCGAGGACAGGTTGTGCGAGACGTCGTGGGACGAGCACGCGGTGATGGATACGAGCGCGAGAGCGGCGAAGAGAGAGGCGCGCATGGCCGCGCACTATGGCGAAAACGTCCAGCGAGGGGCAAAAGCGTGGGGTTGTTTCCTCGCTCGCGCCCAGGAAGATCGGCCGAAGCTGCCGCGCAGGGCGCGGTTGGTTTGTTTCTTGATTCGTCCCGCTAGAAACGACAATAGGTGGAAGATGGATCACCGTGTTCCGCACGATCTCGGCCGCGACCTGGCGAAGAAAGCCACGGTCGCCGCATTCGCCTCTTACGCTCAGAAGTACTCCGAATACCGACCGCGCATGGATTGGACCGGGGAGTACACGGCGAACGCTTCGTTCAGCGTGAAGGGGATCGATCTGAAGGGAACGGTCGAGGTGGGGGAGCGCGACGTGGCGCTCGACCTCGGCGTGCCGCTATTGCTCCGCCCGTTCAAATCGAAGGCGCTGGAGGTGATCGACCGCGAGATCCGAGCCTGGGTCGCCAAGGCCAAGGCCGGCCAGCTCTGAAAGGTCAGGGCGCCGCTTTTTCAGCGGGCTTCGCTTCCTGATAAGTCACGAGCGTCCCGTCGCGACAGGCGAGCACGACCTTGCCGTCGGCGACGGGGACAATCGCGATGGGCGCGCTGCAACCGCGATCCGTCGCGTTGACCTTTCCCTGTTCGTCGCGCACGCCGAACCGGCCATTTTGGCGCGCGAACGCGACGCGGCCTGCTCCGTCGACGACCGGGGCGACGCGTGCGCTGCCGTTCGGCATCGGCATCGGCATGGGCTGGCGCGACGGAGGAAACATCGGCCCGCCTCCGGGAAGCGCAGCGGAGCGGTCCGCAGGGGTGCGCGCGATCTCGGCGCCGGTCGCGTCGTAGCCGACGAGAAACCCCTCACCCGTCGTCAGCCACGTCTCGCCGGCCGCGCCGTACGCCGCAGGCGCGTCGAAGAACGCGAAGATCGAGTCGCCGACGCGCGTGACGGCCGTGCCTGATTTCAAGTCGAGGGCGACCAACCGATTCGGCGACGCCTGACCGACCACGGTGCGATCGTCCACGAGCGCGACGGTCCCGCCGATCAAACTGCCGAAGGTCCCGATCTTCCGCGGCTCGGCAGGTGGTTTGACGCGAAACACCGTGCCCGACTCGCCCGCCACGAGATAACCGCCGTCGTGCGGCAATACGTCCGAAGCGAGACGCTCGGGCAGCGTGACCTTCATTCGAACGCGCGAGCTCGCATCGACCTCGAGGAGCGAGCGATTCGAGGCGACGGCGACGGCGCCGTCTTCGGTCGGCACGATCGACGCGATTCCCTCGGTGAATCCGCTCGATGGTGAGGTTGCTCCGAACGAGGCGCGAGGCAATGCAATCGTCGCGGTGACCTTGTTGGTCGTGGAGACGAACACGACACTCGGCGCCCCCGTCAGGACGGCGAGCGACCCGTTCGGGAGCACGACCGGCGACCGCACGGCGGCGGCCGAGCCTAGCTGGATGCGCGCGAGCTCTTTGCCGTCGGCACCCACCCGGACGAGCTCCGGGCTGGTCAGCGCAATGGTGAGCGTGCCGTCGGGGTGAACGACCGGAGGGTGGCCAATCGCGCCGAGATTGTGGCGCTCGGCCTCGACGAATTGGGACGGCAGCGATGCGGTCGATCGGCTCGTGCGATTGCGAACGAGCCGATCGACGCTCGCCGGAGTGTCCGGGGCGCCGACGGTGACCACGGTCGGAAAGGCGGGGTCGACCGGCTCGGCGCGGGAAGCGACGCCATAAGCCAACGACGACGAAACCAAGAGCGCGGCGAGGGCGCGCGAGGCTCTCTTCACGGGGCGGGCTCCAAGGTGACGCGATAATAGGCACGGCTGCCGCGCGGCACGGCATCTCGCTTCGTGACGATCGCGTCCTTCGAGAAGAAGGGGTCGATGGCAGCCTGGACGACGAGGCACGGCGGGGAAAACCCTCGAAACGAAAAGCCCGTATACGGCGACGGCGCGTCGGTCGCGGTCAGCTTCTGCTCGCTGTCGGCATGCACGCGCACGCCCGTGCCGATGCTGCCGCCCTGCGCGAGCGCCACGCTGAGGACGATCCCGGCTTCGCGCGGCTCGTCCTCGATCCTGAATCGATAAGCGCTCGTCGATTCGACTTTGGGGCAATAGACGTCGACATCTTTGACCCAGGCGAGCGTGCCTCGAAGCGTGGCGCCGATCGAGATGGGCTGCGCGCTGGAGACTTCGTCGTTGGGCTCGACCTCGAGGGACGCGTCGCTCTCCCCCGGGCCGAGGCGCAGCGTGTATTCGTCGGAGACGTTTTCGTGGATGAACGGCGCGCGCCCGTCGCCGTACGCATCGAGATCTTGAATGACCGCGAGGTAATACTCGCCGGAATCGAGCTTCACGGCGGGGATGTCGAGCTCGAGCCCCGGGCGGCCGGTGCAATATTGAGCCGAAGGCCGGGTCTCGCCTTTGCGGAATACCTGCAAGCAAAGCGGAATGTTCGGCAGCGGCGTCATGGTGAGGCGCGACAGCTTGTCCGCCGGGCTCTGCCCGCTCCCGGCGGGCGATTGGGGGATCTCGACGCGGAAGAAGTCGAGATCGGATTCGCTCGCGGAGCGTCGCTTGCCCAACATGGCGCGAATCGACTCCCCATAAGGGATCTCCGTGGCTTGCCCGAACTCGTCATTCGGCTCGATCTCGACGCCGCCGAACTGCACCGCTCGCTCCTGGAGCAGGTAATGGGCGCCTGCGCCGATACCCGCGAGCGGTAGCGTCGCGACGAGGACCGAAATGCCGAGCCGTGTCCGCCGGAGCTTTCGTTCGTAGGCCTCGACTTCGTCGCGCGTCGCGAACGCGTCTTTGTCGGAGGTCGCCTGCGCGGGCTTCTCGAGCCTGCGAAGGGCACCCGAATCGAGGAGCGCTTCGATCCCGGAGGTGCCGAGCTCCGACAGCTCGGCGACGACGGCCGTCTGCAGATCTTCGATGCGCTGGAATCGCTCCCCGGGATCTTTGCGGAGCGCGCGCATCACGATGTCGCTCAACCCGACTGGAACGCTCGGTGTGACGAGGTGAGGCGCTTGGGGCTCTTCCGTCAGGTGTTTCGCGAAGACGCTCATCGGCGACGGGCCATTGAATGGATAGGTACCCGTCAATGCGCGGTACATCAGCGCGCCGAGCGAATAGATGTCGCTTCGCGGGTCGACTTGCTCGCCGCGGATCTGCTCGGGAGACATGAAGTACGGCGTCCCGACGATGGCGCCCTGGCTCGTGAGCTCGGAGAGCTCGGAGCCTTCGCGGATTTTCGCCAATCCGAAATCGAGCACCTTGGCGAGATCCGTTCCGTCCCTCGCTTTGAGGATCATCACGTTCTCGGGCTTGACGTCCCGGTGAACGATGCCGGTTGCGTGGGCCTCGGCGAGCGAATTGGCAATCTGCACCGCAATGCGGCCGAGACGCGACGCAGGCAAAAGCCCGTGCACCTTCAGCAGGCGGCCGAGATCATCGCCGTTCACGAGCTCCATCACCAGGTACGTGAGGCCTTCGGATACGCCATAGTCGAAGACCTGCACGGTATTCGGCGACGAGAGCTTCGAGGCTGTGAGCGCCTCGGTCTTGAAGCGGCGCACGACGTCCTGATTGCGGCTGAGCTCACCGGCGAGGAGCTTCATCGCCAGCAGCTTGCCGATACGGACGTGCTCGACCTTGTAGACGATGCCCATACCGCCGCGACCGAGCGGCTCGAGGATCCGATAGCGATCGGCGATGACCAGACCGATCAGCGGGTCGACGCGGTGCGCGGGCGTTTCGGCTTCGACCGGCGCATCGCCGAGCTTGCTGATGGCGAGGCGATCGAGATCGAGCGAGACGCCCTGCGGAAGTGTTCGCGCGGCGACGAGTGAGCGGCATCGCGCGCAGCCGCCGTCCGAGAGGGGAGCGGCCTCGTTGCCGCACCGCGGACAACGCACGATCGCGGCGCGCTCGCTCACCGGACCCGCGCCCGAGGACTCCGATGCTTCCCTCCCCGCCTCGGCCTCGTCGAGCTCGGTCGCGCTCATGGGGAGCTCGGGAGCGCCGGATGGGATGGAGGTGGTGGCGCGATGAACGAGGACGTCGACGGCCTGGGTGTGAGGACGCCCGTCGGTGAGGTGGCGTCCGGCGCGCGGTCGACGATCGCAAAGGCGACATCGACGTCGGGAATCGTCGCACCTTCATGGGCGATCGAGCCGGCCACGACACCATATGCCCGGATCTTGGCGCCGCGATCGACCCCGAGGTCGGTCCGCCCCTGAACGAGACGAACGAGGCACGAAGTCGACCGGCACGCGGGGGGCGCGACCCGGACGATCATCGTCGTGATGCCGTCCTGTGTGCGCATGTCGATGACCTCACCCGCGAGCGCGACGGGCTTGTTGGACGAGCCGTTCAGATCGGCGACGACGGCGGCGTAATCGAGCGGGCTTCGTTTCGAGAAGGAGTCGATGGAAGACTCGAGGCTGGTGACGCGCTCGACACCAACTCGAACGAGGCGCGGGGCGTGGCCCGGCATCTTCGCGCGGACCTCGATCTCCGTCGCGCCGACGCTCGAGACGTTCATCGTTTGGCTGAAAGCGCCGTCTTTCATCGTGCCGAGGCTGCGCCCGGCGACGACGATCTCCGCGCCCGGCGAAGAGCGTCCGGCGAGGAGGAACGTCTGCTTCTCGGTGATGATGGAGCGACCGGGCGCTTCGATCGTCAGCGGCAAGACCGGTACGGAGACTGCGACCACGCCCTTTTCTTCGGGTGCGTCGGGGGGACGAACGACGAAGCTGATGCGGCGGCTGAGCTGCGTCGCGGTGTCGCTGGACACGCCGGTGACCTCTTTGGACACGTCGACGGTCTTCACGGCGCGTCCGTCACGCAGCTGAACCTCTTCGCCGTCGAGCTCGATCGTCGCGCCGGACATCGCCTCCACGACGATCTGAATGCTCGGTCGATCGGCCTCGAGCATCGTGAGATCGGGGCGGATCCGATACGCGACACGAACGGGAAGCGTCACGACCTCGTCGCGGCCGGAGCCCGGCCGGTCGATCGTCACCCGCATCGAGTTATCGCCGACTTGGAGCGGGGTCTCGAGCGAGAGCGTCGCGCGCCCACCTTTCACCTCGGTCTCGGTCGCTCCGCGCAGCGCGAGCGTCGTCCCGTCGGGGCAGCTCGCGCACGTCACGTCGAGGACCTCCGCGCCGCCGTCGGTCGCACGAACCTGCGCTTTGAGCGGGGGCTGGCTCGGCCACAACATCACGACCGCGACCGCACCGATCACCAGCACCGCCGCGGCGGCGAGTACGAAGATCGCGCGCTTGGACGACGAAGGCTTCTTTCGCCCCACCCCGACGACCATCTGCTGCTTGCGCAGCTCCGCGCGTTTGTCGAAACGGCGCTTGCCGAGCGGATGTGTGTTCTGGAGGTGGGCCTTCGCGAGATTGGCAGCAGGAGCAGGCCCATTTCGCTGCCTCGGCACGTGTTGCGTCGCACCGAGCTCCTCGAGGGGGCGGTAACTCGGGGGTGGCTCGTCACGGTCATCGATCGGCGTCTTCTGCACGCCCGGACGCAGCGGTGCGATGCCCGGCCGCGCGACACCCATGAGCGTCCCGCCGGAGCGGGCTTCTTTCGAACCGGCAACCGGCGCCATCGGCTGTGTTTTCCCGCGTTCGCTTCCGGCAAACCCAGCCTCGTGGGAGCCGCCCCGGCGGGTCTCGCTTCGCTCGACGTGGCCTGCCCCACTCGGCTGCGTGCCTCCCAACCGATGCTCAGCATCGAACACCGGCATGTCGACGATCGTGGCGGTCGCTGAATGCGGGTCCGTCAGGGGGTCGTACGCGGGTCGGGCCGTGCCCGACTGGAGGGTATGCGACGGGTGCGCGGCGTGTGCATACGCGGAGGTGCCGGCCGGCTGCGTGCGGACGAGCCGATCCTCCTGCGAGGCGTCGGCTCCCGGCGAGACGTGATTGGAGGCCGGAATCGCCCCGAAAGGAGCTGCAACGCCCATGAGCGTCCGCTGCGGAGGCGTCGTCCGCTGCCCGGAGAACCCACTTGCTCCAGGCTGTACTTTCCCGCGTTCGCCTTCGGCGAACCGTGCCTCGTGGGAGCCGCCCCGGCTTGTCTCGCTACGCTCGACGTAGCCTGCCCCACTCGGCACCTCCATCCCGCCCATCAACGTCCTCTGCGGACGAACCGGCGCCCCTGCCCCTCCGGGCAAGGCTCCACATCGAGGGCATGCCCCGTTTGGTGCTGCGCTGGGAACCTGGCTCCCGCAGACGAGGCAGTCTGCCATCGAGCTTCCGATGCTAGCGCAAGCGACGTTTGGACCGGTAACCGTTCCTCGACGGACACGTGCGCGACGTAGCCACTTCCACCGTACACGGCCGGCGCGACCTCCGATCGCACGCCCCCTTTGTTGGCCCACGTCCCCGAGCGCCGGTATGGCCGCTGCGAGCCATGGACGTAACCTCGGTTTCCCTCTCGGAGGTGCTTGCAGCCTCGAGCTTGCGGGCAGCCTCGTTGGTCCCGGAGACGTCCGGTTACCTCGCGCTGGCGATCGCCGATGCGAGCGCACGCCTGCCCTTCCGGCTCGAGGATTCGCTGGTCTCGCTGACCACGGAAGGCACCGTCAAGGTCGCGCGCGGCAGCGAGATCGTTCCGCCCGACGAGTCGGCGCGGCGTGTGCGCGACGTGCTCGCGCGCCTGCTCGCCCACTCTATCGGATCGGCACCCGCGCTCGCGATGACTTCTCGTGTTCGCAACGAGGCGAACGAAGGGGTCGACGGGTTCATTCGCGAGCTCGAAGCCGCGCTCGTTCCCGTGAATCGAGCCGCTGCGCGCCGCGCCCTCGCCCGCCTCGCGCGCGAAACGGTGCGCGCGAAGGACAGCGGAAAGCTCCGTCGCCGAAAGGTTCGCAAACCGGAGGATGTCGCACCGGAAGCACCTGCGCCTGCGACGGCACCTGCCCCCGCCCCGGCGCCGGTACAGGTCGCCGCGCCTCCGGCCCCGGTGGCACCGCCGGCTCCGCAGCGAAAACCGTCCGTTCCGCCTGTCGCGCACGCCGAGCCCGAGATCGAGAGCATCGATATCGAAATCAGCGCGGCGCCGCAGGCAGCCGTCGTCGAAGCGAGCGCCGTCGAAGCGCATGACCCGCGCGAGGACGCCGAGGAGACCCCGTTCGACCCTGGTCCTCCTGCGATTCCCGAGGAAGAAGCGGCGACGACCATCGATACGGAGGTCGCGCACGAGGAGCCGGTCGACGTGGCAACTGCGTTCCAAGGTGTGGGGAGGCGCAGCGACCTCGACGAGCTGTTGAATCGGTTCGAGGTCTCTCAGCTCTCGAGCGCGGAATCGATGTCCTCGGCGCGCGCATCGTTGAAGCGCCTCGCCGGTCTGGATCCGACGCCGCCTCCGCCGAGCGTCGAAGAGCTGAAGAAGCTGACGCAGAAACCGCCTGCGGTGTCGACTCCCGTCCGCATCGAGCTGCGCGCGGAGCGGAAGGGGCGGTCGGCCGAGCCGGCGCGAAAGTCGTCAGGCCGGTGGGCGGTCGTCGCGCTCGTCGCGTTGGGCCTCGTGATCGCCGGGTTGCTCGGCCATTACGTGCCGCAATGGCTGGGCGGACAGAGCGCAGCCTCGTTGTTCTGACGTTTCGACGCGCCGCCACTGAATTTGTCCAATTCAGGACCGAGGGGCGCCTCCATCTTCTGGAGCATGACAGTCGTTCCCCGCCGCGTGGCCATGCTCGCGATGCTCACCGCTTGCACCGCTACCGGCACCTCCGCGACGACGCCTTCTTCCACGAGGACACCGACCATGCACGACTTCGCATTCGTGTTTCGCCCGACCCGTCCGCTCTCGCCCGAGGAGCTGCCCACGCGCAACAACGCTGCTCGACAGTGGGCCATCGACCATCAGAAAGCCGGCGTCGTGAAGGGCGCACACCCGTTCGAGAGCGGTGGTGCCCTCGTCGGAAAGGATGGGACCAGCCCAATCGAGCCCGAGGGAGCCGTGGCGTCCGTTTTGATCATCCAGGCTGCAGACCTCGATAGCGCGATCGAGCTGGCGAAGGGCCACCCGGGTCTCGCCTATGGCACGCAAATCGAAGTGCGACAGGTGAAGGCGGTCGCGCCCGCGCCGCGTTGAAACGAGCCTACTTCTTCGCTTGCTTACACGGCTCGAGCACGTCGAGGCACGGGCACACCGGATCCTGCGGATGGCAGACGGTGCGGCCATTCCAATCGGTGAGGTATCCGCCGTCCCCCTCGAGGCACGCCTCGGCCGGAAGCTTCCCCGCGATCTTCTGCAGACAGCTCACGATGTAGCAATTGCCGTTCTTACTCGGCCGCGCGATGCGCGCGGCCGAGGTCGCCGGTCCCGGAACGGGTTCGTCGATGACGACCGGTTGAACGGAAGCCTCGACTGCGGGCTCTGCAGCGGTCGGGAGTGCGGCTTGCGCATCGAGTGGCGACGAGCTGGACGGCAGCGCGTCGGCGCTCGATGTCGATAGGTGTGCGTTCGATGCCGGCGGCACCACCTCCCCACGGGCGTCGTCCGACGGTCTTGGCGCCGCGCAGCCCGCGTGGGCCGCGACGAGCAATGTTCCGAACGCCAAACGGAGATGCATCGACGCGATGGTAGCAACGCCGCACCCGTAGGTTGGTGTCAATCACGGCTCTACGAGCGCGGCTCCCGAGCTGCGAAAACTGCATTCCCGACATGCGGAAGCCGCAGCACTCGCTCGAATAACCAATGCCGAGCCCGCGTCTTTCCCGTCAGATTCGAGCGCCTTTGAGCGATTCCAGCCCGGCGCGGCCTATGCAGAACGTCCCTTCGGGCCGGCCCATTTCCTCGAGCCGGCGATGGGAGACGGAATGGCGCACGATGATCACGACAAGGGCCTACTCCACGATCTGCTGACGCTCGCAGAGCGGAAGCGTGAACGGCGCAGCGTCCTTCGGTGGGCGGCCGGCACGAGCGTGATCGCCTTGGTGGGTTGCGGCACCGAAACGTCGGACGGAGGCGAATCAGGCGAATGCTCCGAGATTCCGGAGGAGACGCAGGGCCCCTACCCCGGCGACGGCTCGAACGGCGTCAACGCGCTCGCGCTGAGCGGCATCGTCCGCAGCGACATTCGCTCGAGCGTCGGTGACGCTTCCGGCGTCGCGGAGGGCGTGGTGCTCACCGTCACGCTGACCATCGTGGACGCGGGTGGAGACTGCGAGCCTCTCACCGGACGCGCCGTCTACATTTGGCATTGCGACAGAGCCGGTGACTATTCGCTCTACACGGGAGACGCCGCCGGTGAAAATTACCTTCGCGGCGTGCAACAGACCGACGGCGAGGGACGGGTGACGTTCACGACCATCTTCCCGGCTTGCTACTCCGGCCGTTGGCCGCACATCCATTTCGAGGTCTACTCGAGCCTCGACGAGGCCACTTCTTCCGAAAGCGATCACGCGACGTCGCAGCTCGCGCTCCCCGAAGACGTTTGCGCCGAGGTCTACGCCGTCGACGGATATGAACAGAGCGTCGACAACCTGTCGCAGATCTCGCTGGAGAGCGACAACGTCTTCAGCGACGGCGTGAGCCTGCAGATGGCCACGGTGAGCGGCGACGTCGAGTCGGGATACACCGCGACGTTGATCGTGGCGGTAGAAGTGTGACGACCGATTGAACATCCCGAGTGCGCAACAAGGAGCGCGCGGCGCCATCTCGAGAACCGACATGTCGATGTCGAGCCCGGTCACCATTGTCGTCCATGACACCGATGGGTTCGTCAGCATCCGGCCGACGCCGGGCGCGAATGCTTCGTCCGCGCCGGCGCCCGAGGCGGGAGCCGATCCGCTGATAGGCCGCCTCATCGCGGATCGATACCGAATCCTGCGCCGCATCGGACGTGGCGGTATGGGCGTCGTCTACGAGGTCGAGCACGCAGCCATCGGCAAGCTCTTGGCGATGAAGCTCTTGTCCGGCGACATCGCGGCGAACCCCGACGTGGTGCGCAGATTCAAGCGGGAGGCCCTCGCCGCATCACGCCTCCACAGCCCCAACACCGTCCAGGTCTTCGATTATGGAGTATCCGACGGCCTGACCTTCCTCGTCATGGAGCTGGTGCCCGGCGAATCGATGTCGGCGGTGCTCCGCCGCGAAGGCCCCATGACCTTCGGCAGGCTCGCCAAGATCGTCGTACAAGTCTGTAATGCGCTATCCGAAGCCCACGACAAGGGCATCATCCATCGCGACATCAAACCCGACAACGTGATGTTGATGCCCGGCCCCGACGGCGCGGAGATCGCCAAAGTCGTCGATTTCGGGCTCGCGTTGCTGCGCGACGGAGACGGCCTCAACGAGGCGACGACCCGGGGCGTCATCCTCGGAACGCCCAATTACATGTCACCGGAGCAGATCCGCGGCGACCCCCTCGACGGCCGCGCCGACGTCTACAGCGTCGGCGCGCTCATGTACGTCGCCTTGTCCGGTCATCATCCCTTTTCCGGCAAACCGACGGAGGTGCTCGTCAAACATCTGTCGCAGCCACCTCTACCGCTCTCGCGTCGAGCCCGAGATCGCAACATCGACGCCGCCGCGAACGATCTCGTGATGCGGACCCTGAGGAAAGATCCGCGCGAACGCCCCGCGAGCGCCGCCGCGCTCCGGTCGCTCCTCGTGGACGAGCTGCGCTGCGCGGGCTCATCCAGCGTCGAAGCGCTGCTCGACCCGGTGCGCGTCCAACGGTGGACGAGCCTTACCGACGGCCCGCACAGTGAAAAGGTCGGCCTCGCCACCCGGGACGACGTCGACGCCTACGAGCGCCGACTCCGAAAAAGCCGTTACGGATCGCTCCTCGTCTTGGGTGCCTGTGCCATCGTCGGAACGGCGCTCGCCGTCGGGTCGTTCATGGCGGAGCGCGCCTTCGACGGACGCGAGGCCGAGCCGAACAACACCCCCGCAACTGCCACGTACCTACCGTTCGGCGCAGAAGTGACGGGCTATCTCGGTAAGCGCGTCGATGCGCAAACAGGCGACCGCGACTTCTACGCCGTCGACGTTCCAGCGAGCGACGACGGTCGCGACCGTGTCACTTTGCACGTTACCCCACTTCCCAACATGGCACTCTGCGCCGTCGTCTACGACCGAGGTTGGCCGGAGCCGACAGGGCGCTTTTGCGGCGGCGGGCCCGGGAAGGTCATCGCGCCTGGCCCTCTATCGTTATCGCCTGGGCGGCACTACATCGAAATCCAGCAGAACGTCGCGGCGCAGGAGGGAGGCGCGGCGTTCGTCCATGAGAACGTGTCCGACGCGTATCGGTTGTCGGTGGGATACGCACGTTCGGGCGCACCGCGCTGACGATTCCGCTGCGCTCTCGCGGCTTAGACCTTCGCGCCGACCTCCATCCCGATCCCCTCCGATCCGCAGCGTCCGCCGCGAGCTACGACGCAAACCGAGCGTACAGAACGATGCGCACCGGGCGCTGGTCTTATCTGCGAGGCAGCCTGCCCGCTTTCGTGCGCACTGGCTTCACGATGAATGCCGATGACATTGCCGGTGGGAGGTAGGCTGTTCTTTCGCACACACCGCGCCCGCTGCGATGGTCGGGCGACCACCTTCCCAAACCCCGACACGCACCTTCCCGCGCTCGATGCTCCCTTACTCGTCCCGCTGACCACCCTGCCCGAAGCAGCGCCTCTGGTAGGCGGAGCCAGAAACCCTGTCCACGCTGGCCGCGAGGCGGCGAATAGAGGCCGTGCGTGGTGTGGCTCGTTCGGGATCGGGCCACCTCCAGGCCGTAAAAGGTGACCCCGTGGCAGTGAGAAGGAAGCGGCAAGTGTCGGTGAGGAGAGGCCCGGACATCAGCGAGGTGGAGGCCGGAGCGGTCCTGACCTCGATCGCCGAGGAATTCGTGCGAAAGGTCGCGCTGGACAACAAGGCGCGGGCGCTTCTGTCACGGGCTGCGCGATTTCTCGCGATGGTGCCGTCTCCGATGTTCGGACTGCTTTGCCGGCGGGCCGGGTACCGGGACAAGGATCACGAGCAGTTGTGGGATCTGTACCGCAAGGCGTCCGGCGGCTTCCGGCCATTGGAGCATTTCTTCGGCCAGGTGACCGACGCGCAGCCGTACGGGGCAATGCGGTCGTGGCTCGCGGAGCTCGACGCCTTCGAGAACACGTGGCTGCCGCGTACGCGCGTCATCATGCAGCGTGTGGTGCCGCGCGATCGGCGCGCGCGCTTCGTCGGTGCCTTCTTTTCGGCGCTGGAGCAGCAGCCGCGCGGGCCACGTGTGATGTTTTCGGTTCCACTGCTCTTGGATCGGATTCGGCAACTCCGCACGAGCACAGAGCCTTTCGCGCGCGACGTCGCCGAGGCGCTCGAAGAGCGCGGCCTCACGCCGGAGCTCTTGGCTCGCGTGGACGACGTGATAGCCCAGGTCCAGGGTCGAGATTTCGGCACCGAAGTCCCCGGCTCGAGGGAGGCCACCGCGCGGGCGGTGACGGCACAGCGCGAGCTGCGAGCGCATTTTGAGGTATTTCGAGATGTGTTCCGTGAGTGGTCGACGATGTTCCGAACGGCGGGAGCGACGAGCACGCAATTGGTGCTTCTGGGGCTTTCGCAGTCGGTCGCCAGCCGGGTCGAGCCGGAGGGCTCTTGACCAATCCAAGGGGCGGCGTGCTCGAGTTGGACGAGGGGCCTTTTGCCACGTGCACGAAACCGTGGCATCTCTCGGGTCGTGAAAATCTTGGCTTTTGGCTCTTATCTGGTTGTTGCGATTGTGGCGTCGAGCGCATGCGGGGCCCGTACGGAGCTGACGGTGCGCGACGACGACGGAGCTGACGCAGGCGGTCGCGGCACCGGCGGTTCGACTTCGTCGCTCACCGGCGGAGGGGGCGAAGGCGGCGGCGCCACCGGACCATGTGCTGCACTCACCATCGACCCCGTGGTGGATCTCTATCCGAACGAGACTGTCGATATCGAGCTCGGAAGTCTCTCGGCCGGACAATCCAACAGCGTCCTCGGGACCGTTCGTCCGGACGGCGTATACCAAGAAGGTATCTCCGCAATTGGTGAGTGGCCGCCGGGGCGCACCGGTGCCGCGCTGCTCGAGGGAGGGCTGTTCGAGACATTGGCGACAACGTCGATCGCGAATGGTGACTTCGCCGCAATCTTCGGCGGCTCGCCTTCGTTTGGAACCGCTCAGACTTGGGGCGAATCGCCGCTCACGCCGGGGGCGCTCACCACGGGGACCCTGGCCGTCCTCGAAGACGATCCGTCGGCCGCGCTCTTCGCAACCGGCAATGGCCAAGGCGAGCTGCTCTTCGGATTGTTGCTGCACGGTTTCAATCGGCAATCCCTGCTCGTTCGCGCGGGCGGCGTTGGTCCCGACTTCTGGGTGGACCAAGCACAGCCGCTGGGCTGCACGTCGGGTATCCCGTCGGCGGACGCCGTGTCGATTCCCGGTGGCTATGCGGTCGTCGCGTCGTCGGGTGGGTCCGTTCCGAACCCGTGTCTCATCGACGGTCCCGCAGGCGCACCGGGCACATTGTCCCTGGCCTTCGTCGATGACAACGGCACGACGGAGCGGCTTCGCTGGGACGCGACGGCTTCGATCCGAACCGTGCACGTCGCGCGGGCGAAAACCGGGCGGCTCTTCGCAGCCTACGGGCTCGAGATTCCGGGCTCGGCGATATGGTCGACGTCTGTCTCGCCTGAAATGGATTCGTCCACGGAGCCCACGGAGATCTCCAGCCTCGCTGCGGATTCGTTCGCGCTTACGCCGCTCGGTGACGGGGTCGTGCTGTCGTGGGTCACATCGACGTCGACGTTCGAGGCTCGCTTCATCGACACCTCGGGGCAGGTGACCGCGACGCTCTCCGAGCCCCTGCGCTCAGCGCAACCGGCGGGGCGCACCCTCGGCGTCGCCGCCCCCGACGCCTCGAGCGCGCTGGTCGCGTGGACGCAGCTCACAGGGCAGCGACAAAGCGTGCTCGCGACCCGCGTTCGTTGCGTTCCGTGATCGCCCATCTTGACAGCGCCCACGGCGACGAGATCATGGCCGACATGGATCCGCAGAACGTCGCGATTTTGAAGTCGCTCGTCAGCGTCGCATGGGCAGACGGCAGCTATGGCCCGCAAGAGAAGGAAATGCTCGATGCCCTCCTCGTCGCGTTCGACGCGAGCGACGCGCAGGCCGGCGAGCTCCGCAAGTATGCCGAGACCAGGCGCGCGCTCGAAGACATCCCGATCGACGAGCTGTCGTCGGATGATCTACGCGTGCTGATTCAGCACGCGGTTCTGCTCACGTTCATCGACGGCACGCAGGATCCGAAAGAGAAGGAGTTCGTCGCGTCCATGGCGCGATACGTCGGTATCCCCGACCAAGAAGCAAACGCCCTCATCGGGCAAGCCGAAGAGCGCGCGAAGAAGAATCTGGGGCTCCTCAAGTAGTCATGGCCAAATCGAAGAGCGCGACGGACCCCCTCCTCAAAGAGCTCCGCGAGTTCGGGCTCGCCTATCCCGGCGCGCACACCAAGAGCCCGTGGCCCGGCCATTTGGATTTGGCCGTCAAAGACAAGACCTTCGCGTATCTCAGCGTCGAGGGGGAGCCTTTCGGCATCTCGTGCAAGCTCCCGCAATCGTGCTCGGCCGCGTTGATGCTGCCTTTCACATCGCCGACCGCGTACGGCCTGGGAAAAAGCGGCTGGGTATCGGCGAAGTTCGGCGGGGACGAAATGCCGCCGATCGAGATGCTCAAAGCGTGGATCGACGAGAGCTATCGAGCACAGGCACCGAAGAAGCTCGTCGCGCAATTGGGCGCGCCGCTCGGCGAGATGGAAGAAGTGCCGATGGGCTTCGGCGCGGCGAACGCGACGCCGAAGAAGGGCGCCGCGAAGAAGGCCGCGCCGAAGAAGGCGGCTGCTCCCAAGAAGCCCGCGGCAAAGAAGCCTGCGGCCAAGAAGGCCGCGCCGGCGAAGAAGGTCGCAGCGAAGAAGCCTGCTGCCAAAAAGCCCGCGGCGAAAAAGCCTGCGGCAAAGAAGCCCGCCGCGAAAAAGAAGTAGTCGGAGCAGGCGGGGTAATGGCGCGAGGCGACGCTTCGCGCCCTTTTGCCATTTACGGAACCGGTAGCGGTTTGATCGACTTGGTCTTTTCGCGGTAGGCCGCGGCGGACGCATTCCAAACGAAGGACTGCTCCAGGCCGACGACTTTGTCGGGCGCCGACCAATCCTCCATTAGATTGTAGCGAAACACGACCCGCGCGAGGTCGGACGACACCTGGACGTCGACGGTCTCCTGCCCCGAGCCGCCGTGCGCTCCCACCTCGACGGCTTGCGCGAAGTGGCCGTCCGGCTCCACCCCGAGGATCGCAACGGAGATCATCGGGCAGGCGCCGCATTGGCCGGTTCCGAGGATGCTGGCCGAGCCTTCATATTGAATGCCCAGCTCCAGGCGCTTGTTGCGGTGGGCTTTGCCGACGATTCGGCCACCGCCGATGGGCGCGATATCGACGACGACGCCATTGCGGCTCGAGACGAGGACGTCCCCCGTCTGCCAACCGAAGCCTGGACCGGCGACGACCTGCTCGATCAGCGTCTCGCCGTCGGTGAGGACCGGGATCTTCGCAGCGAGGTCGACGACCACGTCGCTCGGGCTGGGGAGCTCGGGCTCCCATTGATACCCCATCCACTCATTGAGCAGGTAGTGAAGCGTGCTCGGCGCGTCCGGCTCGTAATAGACGATATGGTCGGTATTGATATCCAGGAGGTGACGAAGGAGCGTGCCCGGCTTCGCCATCGCCAGCGGGGTCGTCATCTTCGCGTCGATCACGGCGGTTCGGTGCGGCCGCCCGGGGAGCGGCACCTCGACGCGGAGTTGCTCGATGGAGGCGGTCGTCAGCGCGGGCAACCGCTCGATGGGGACGATGCCCTCCAGCGTTCGGCGCCCGTCTGCGTGCTGCTCGACGAAGATGCTGTCGTGTGCGCCCGACCAGAACGTGCGCGCGAAGGAGGCGAGCAGCTCATTGCGGCGCGGAATTTGATCGGCGCGCCATTCTTTGCATTTCGCGCGCGCCGCATCGTCTTGCATGTTGTCGACGCACCATTGGTCGTCCGGCACCTCCGTCTCGCCGAATTGGTTCGCAAAGGCGACCGGCGGCAGAACGGGCGGCTCGGTTCGGACCACAACGTCGATGGGATCGCGCGATTGCGAGGCGTCGCGAAACTCGAGGGCGATGACCAGGCCGCGAGCATCGAACGCGAGCCAACCGCGCGCTCCCTCGGTCTCGAGGCTCGGCGGCGAAACCCATTCGGCGAGGTCGCCGTCTGCGCGAAACGACGGCGGCGGGGCGCCGGTGGCGGGGCGGATCTCGACGGGGGAAGATGGTGGCTCCGCGAGCGCTGGAGGCTCTGCGGCCGGAGCAGGCAGCTCGGCGGTGGCGACGGGAGTCTCGGTGGCGGAGGTCGCGGGAGCGGAGGCGCAGCCGGCGACGAGGAGGGTAAAGGAGCCGGCCGAGAGCAGACGTCTTGGAGACATGCCGAAGAGAACGCTCCCACATGTCGGGTCATGCCCGGAAGGATTTGGGGGGTTGGCTCGGCAGAAAGGCGGCTAGCCGCTCGGCGGCAAGCTGCACGGCGGGCGGCGCGGCGGGCAGCGACGGCCTCCGCAGCGCGCCCCGCCCCTACTTCTTCTTCGCCGCGTCGAGCCGCTTCCGCAACCGCTCCAACGCCCCATCCACTTTGCGCGTGTCTTTGAAACAACCCCTCGCTTGGATATCCAGGACGACAATGGAGCGCTCGTCACCCTCTTCGGCCGCTTTGTCGAGCAGCTCCGCCTTTTCGTCGCATTGGGCAAAGCGGAGCTTGAACGCGACTCGAAGTGCGGGTGAGGCCTTTTCGAGGGCGGCCTCTTCACCGAGGGTCTTCTTCGCCTCGGTCGCAGACGGAGAAGTCCCGCTCGACTCGAGCATTTGGTAGAGCAAGTCTGGACCGGCCTGGCCTTGGGTGGTCGCGACGGCGAGGTAGATCTCGTGCGTCCGCGGGTGCTCTTTTTGCACGAGGGTGGTGAGGACTTTGCGAATGGCACTCTTCGCGGCCTTGTCCGAAAATAGCCGGGAGTGCGCCTCGAGGAGGCCTTTGGCGCGTTCGGCGGCGTCGTCGAGCTTCTTGTCTTTGACGAGCTTGTTGAGGGCGTCGATCGCCGCGGGGTCGGGCGGTGCGTCGCTCGCCGTGGAAACGGCGCTTGCCGACGCGGTCGTCACCGCTGCCGAATCGACGGCCGAGGCGGAGGGCTCGGCCGCGGACGTCGCAATGGTAGGAGCCGCGCTCCCGGTCGCCGTCGCAATGGCGGTCTCGACGGGGGCGGCCACGGACGGGCTCGTCGAATCGCCGGCTGGCGCGGAGCCTCCTGATTGGGATCGCGACCACGCAAAGATCGCAAACGCCAGCGCGGCACCGATACCGACGATGTAATAGACGGCACGATTCGGCTCGCGCTTGGTCGGCGACCAAACCATGAGTGAGGGGTCGACCTTTTCGACGGGTCGCGCGCTGGGCTCGTCGGGTCGCTCCTCCCGCCGGTCCGCGGGCCGCTCGTCGGGTTGCTTGTCGCCGGACCGCTGGGTGGAGGGCGGCCGGTCGCTCGTGAGCTCGGTCGCGCGACGCGACGACGCGGGGCGCGACTCTTCCTTGACGGACACGTTGGCCTCTTCGGTCGAGGTGATGATGGTGACGGGCGCGACGCTCGGTTTGGCGGGCGGCCTGGACGAGACCAGATCCGACGGGGGCGGTTGGCCTTCAGCCGGGACGCGTGCCTCGGGAACCGCCGCGTCAATCGCGGAGACGACATCCGTCCCCGTCTGAAAGCGCGCGTCGACGTCTTTTTCCAGGAGCTTCTGAACGATGAATTCGAGGACCGCGGGGACGGCGACGTCCGGCGCGCGCTCTTTGAATGGCGGCGCGGGCTTGAGGCGCTGCATCGCGAACAGCTCGAGCTCGTTCGGTGCGTCGAATGGATGTTTGCCGCTCAACATCTCGTAGAGCAGCACGCCGAGCGCATAGAGGTCCGCGCGCAGATCGACGAGCTCCATGCCGAGGGCGGCCTCGGGTGCGAGGTATTCGATGGTGCCGAAGATCATGCCACCCGCTGTGAGGCGGCTGTTTTCGTCTTCTTCGTCCTTCGGCATGGTGGAGACGCGCGCCCCATCGATCTTTGCGAGACCGAAGTCGACGATCTTCACCGCGTCGCCGTCCGCGAGCATGATGTTTCGAGGCTTGAGATCGCGGTGGACGATTCCCCGTTTGTGAATCTCGGTTAGCGCGAGCGCGATCTGCCGGGCGATGCGCGCGGCGCGCGCAGGCGGAAGAGGCGCCTCTTGATCGATGAGCGAACGCAGCGTGGTGCCGCGCACGTATTCCATGACGAGGTAACGCGTCCCGTCGGGCAGCTCGCCGAAATCGGTCGCGGCGGCGACATGGGGATGGTTGACCTGTGCGCCGGCGAGCGCCTCGCGCTCGAACCGAAGGAACAGCTCGGGATGATCCTCCGCGTCGGGGTGGAGGACCTTCAGCGCGACACGCTTCTTCAGCTTGAGGTGGCGCGCGAGGTAAACGGTGCCCATTCCCCCCATCGCGAGGATGCGGTCGATTTGGTAGCGCTCGTCGATGGTCTTGCCGACGAGAGACCTCGCTCGTTCTTCGGCGCGCCCGTGGAAGCTCGAGGGTCCCATATGTCATTCGCTATCGGCGCTATGCAGCGCCGAGCGACCTCGCAAACTCGCGAACGACGGCTTTCGCGACGTGAAGGCGGTAAGGCCCAGTGGAGCGGACATCGGTAATCGGTTGAATGTCGCTCTCGACGCATTTGTCGATCATGAAGTCGTCGATTGCGTCGAGGCGCGTCGATAAGAAGAGCTCGCGCGTCCGCGGCAAAAGGGCCGTGACCGGCGCGACCGACGCCATCCCGAGACCACAGCGGACCACCTGCCCGCCTTGGACCTCGGCGATCGCCGCGAGCGCGACCTTGCTGATGGCTTGCGCCTTGCGCGTGCCGACCTTGCGCCAAAACCAAGTCGCATTGCGCGAAGGTAGATAGATCTCGATCGCGACGATGATCTCGTCGGGCGCGCGCGTCGACGTCTTGTATCCGGTCTGCAGCTCCGAAAGCGGAATGTGGCGCTCGCCTCGCCGGCTCTTCACGACGACGAGCGCATCGAAGGCTGCGAGCGCGGCCACGCCGTCGGCGGCCGGAGAGCCGGTTGCGATGTTTCCGCCCAAAGTGCCGCGCGCCTGAATCTGAATGGCACCGACGTCGCGCGCCATTCGCTCGAGAAGGGGTGCGCGCTCCAAGACGGCGGGGTGTCGCCGCATCTCGAGGTAGCGCGTCGCCGCGCCGATTCGAAGGATGTCGCCGTCGAGGCGAATTCCACGAAGCTCTCCCATTTGCGAGACGTCGATGACGGTCGGAAAGACATCGGAGGCGAGCGGCTCGCGCATCTCCTGCTCGACCATCCAATCGGTGCCACCCGCGAGCAACACGAAGGGGATGCCTTCGTCGCTGAGCTCGCCGACACGCGTACAAAGCGCGGATAGGTCGCGAACGCGGTCGAACAACATCGAGGAGAGGTCCGCGATCGTCATTGCGGCGCCCCCGATTTGGTTCCGCGCTGCGATGCGGGGCTCCCATTCGATGTCTTCGACCGTGCCAGCGTGGCTCGCTCGACGGCGGCGACCCGAACGCTCTCGACGATGCGCTCGTAGCCGGTGCAGCGACAGAGGTTACCGGCGAGCGCCTCGCGGATCTGTTCGTCGCTGGGAGCGGCGTTGCGTCGAAGAAGCGACTCCGCCGCGACCAATACGCCCGGCGTGCAAATGCCACATTGGGCGCCGCCGTCGGTGACGAAGGCACGCTGGATCGGAGCGAGGTGCTTTTCCGATCCGAGGCCTTCGACGGAGGTGATCTCACGCCCGTCACATTGGCCGATGACGACCATACAGGCATTCACCGCGTCGCCGTCGAGAAGGACCGTGCAGCTGCCGCACTCGCCCTCGCCACACCCTTCCTTGGTCCCGGTGAGACGCAGATCCAGGCGCAGGACGTCGAGCAGCCTGCGCATCGGCGCGACATCGATCTCGCGCGTTTCACCGTTGAGCCTGAATCGGATGAGCACGGGTTTCCTGTTCGTCGTCGGTACGAGACTCGATCAAGCCGCGGGATGGAAGGTGGACGTCGGTGAGAGCCGCCCGAGGCTCGCCTCGAAGAGGCGCTCGGGCGTGAGGGGCAGGTGATGAACTGCGATCCCGGTCGCGTGCTCGACCGCGGCGGCGATGGCCGGCGCGCCTCCATCCATCGGAAGCTCGCCGATGCCTTTCGCGCCACCACCCGGCCCGTAGGGGAACGGGCACTCGACGAGCGTGGTGTCGAACACGGGCGCATCGAGCGCGGTCGGGATGATGTAGTTCGTCATGCGCGGGTTCTGAATGAGGCCGTCTTTCCACACGACCTCTTCGAATAGCGCCCAACCCATCGCTTGCAGGCTGCCACCTTCGAGCTGGCCTTTGCACATCGTCGGGTGGATCGCTTTGCCGACGTCGCCTATGAGGTAGAGCTTTTTGACATCCGTCTCGAAGGTGTCGAGATCGACCTCGACCTCTGCGACGTCGCACATCCACGCGAAACAAGGATAGGCATCGCCTTTGTAAGCCTCGTCGTCCCAATGCACGAACGGCGGGGGTTCGTATTGGTGGAGCGCCGTGACCGAGCCTTCTTTCACGAGGAGCCGATCGGCAGCCTCGGCAAAGGTGCCGCCTTGCTCGACCTGTTCGGTCTTCACGCGATCGCCGATCTCACGCGCGCACGCCTCGACGACCGATCCGACGACCATGACGGTGCGCGACGCGACCGTGGGGCCCGAGTTGGGGACCACCTTCGTCGAAGGCACGGCAAAGTCGATATCCTCGACGGCGACGCCGCACGCATCGCTCGCGATCTGTCGAAACACGGTCTCGGTTCCTTGCCCGATGTCGGTCGACGCCGTGCGAATGCGCAGCCTGCCGCCAGGCAATAGATCGACCGCGGCCTTTCCTTGCAGGACGCGCTCGCCCGATCCGGTGAAGCCGGCGCCGTGCATGAAGATGCTCGCGCCGATGCCGAGACGCTTGCGCTCCCCGCGCTGCGCGCGCCGGCGGTTCTCCTTTTCGATCTCGGCGCGGCGCTCGACGTATCGGCTCGCGCTCGAACCTTTGTCCAAACACTCGAGGCTCGACACGCTCGTGCGGAGCAGCTGGCCGGTCGCCGTCGTATCTCCCTCGACGAGGACGTTCTTTCGTTTGAGCACCATCGGATCGGTGCCGAGGTACGCCGCGAGCGCGTCCATGTGCCGCTCGATCGCCCATATCGTCTGCGGCGCACCGAAGCCACGAAACGCGCCGTTCGGCGGCGTATTGGTGGCGACGGCGATTGCCTCCATGAACACGTTGGGCCAGCGGTACGTCCCTGCGGCGTGCAACAGACCGCGGGAAAGAACGACCGGGGTGAGCGTGACGTACGCGCCCGCGTCCATCACGACGCGCATCTTCAAAACGCGGAGCGTGCCGTCGGCATCACAACCGGTGGTGATCTCACAAAGGCACGGATGACGCTTGGTGGTCGCCTCGATGTCTTCGGTGCGGTCGTAGATCATGCGGACGGGCCGCCCGCTCTTCCTCGAAAGCAGCGCAGCGTGGATCGCGAGGATCGAGGGATATTCTTCTTTGCCGCCGAACCCGCCGCCGGTCACCGCCTGCGCGACGTCCACCTGATGCGGCTCGAGCGCGAAGGCCTTCACCAGCGCTTTGTGCACGTAGAAGGGGCACTGCATGCTGCCGACGAGGTGAACGCCGTCGTCGTCCCACCACGAGAGCACGCCCTGCGGCTCGATGTAGAGCTGCTCTTGGTGATGCGTGGAGTACGCGCCGGAGAGCACGTGCGCGCACCGCGCGAGCTCCGCGTCGACGTCCACCTCGCCCTTCGTGAGGACGTAACGTTTCACCACGTTGGTGTTCGGCTCGCCGAAACCGGCGGGCGCGGTCCAAACGACGTTCGACCCTTCGAGCGCCGTCGCGACGTCCAGCACCGGCACGAGCGGCTCGATATCGAGGTGCACCGCGAGCTTCGCGAGGGTGAGCTTTCGACGATCGGCACAGGCGAGGAGCACGATCGGCTCGTAGGCGTGGTTCACCTGCTTCGCTGCGAGCACCGGCTGATCGTCGGCGATGAGCGCGACGACGTTCACCGGGACGTCGGAGGCCTGCACCACGATCACGTCCGACCAATCGAAGCTCGGATCGAAGCGCACGGAGCGAATGCGGCCGCGCGGAACGGGCGAACGTACCGTCGCGCCGTGGATCTCCCCCGGAAGCGCCGGCAGGTCGTCCACGTAACGCGCGGTCCCCAGGACCTTGGCGACGCCGTCGGAACGGCTGATGCTCTTTCCGACGACGCCCGCGCTTTTGGGCTCTTTTTCGTTCGGGGCCGTCATGCGAGAGGCCCAGCAGGTTACGGCAAATCAGCGCCGAGATTCCACCGGGTCGGATCCCCACAGTCGACGGATGCCGGGCTCAATCGTCGCGCGCATCGACGATCATCGGCGCGGTCGACGCCGGATCGACCTCACCCGTGCCGGTGGGCACACACATCGCGACGAGCAACGATTCGGCCTTCTGCGTGATCCACGAGCGAACGGGCCACGCCGCGACTTGTTGAAGAAGCGGCCCCGCTTCGTCGGTCCTTCCGGTACGCGCGAGGTACCAGCCCTGAAGAAACGTCGCGGAATACTCGACCATGGTGCCGGAGCGCCGGACGAGCGTGTCGAGGCTGAACATCGTCTTTCCCTCGGGCGGGATCTCGAGAGCCTCCGCGTACAGCTCCTCGGCGCGCTCCACGTTGTCGAGGTAGAGCTCGGCGTGTGCGACGCCGAGGACGATGTCCGGCTGCTTTTGAACCGCGGCGGCGCGCATGAAACGCTGGCGCATCTCTTCGTGGCTTCGCTCGAGCTGCAGCAGCGCCGAGCCGATCGCGAGATCGATCCCGAAGCGCATCGGCGTGTTCATGGTGTCGTACGGGAGGGCGCGGAGCCGCTTGAGGCTCTCGTCGACGCGCCCCATCTGCAGGTCGCAAATCGCGACGCCATAACGCGCCGTCGATCGTGTCGAAGAGAGGATCGCTCGGCGCTCGGTCTTCTCGTAGAGCGCGCGAGCCTTCTCGAACTCACCGCGCGGAAACAAGAAGAGAGGCGCCACCGTCTCGTAGACACGCCATCCGAGCCACACGAGGAGGATGAAAGCGAGGACGTCGATGACAATCAGGATCGCGCCGGCCATGAGCCCTGGCCCGAGGCTATCAGCGAGGACCGGATTTGAGATCGATCGCGTGGAGGCGGCTCGGCAAGCCACGGTTCGCGCAATTTTCTAGGATGGCCGGCATGCAGACGCGTCGGTCGCCGGTGAAGTGGTTCGTCGACAACTTCTTCAAGGGCTGTCTCGTGCTCGTCCCGCTGGCGATCACCGTCTACGTCGTTTGGGTGGTGTTCGTGACGCTCGACCGTCTCCTCCCCTCCCCGGTGCCGGGCCTGGGGATCGTGCTCGCCGCGGTTGCGATAACCGTCATCGGATTTCTGACCGGCAACGTGATCGGCCGGCGCGTCGTCGATTTCGTGGAGCACTTGCTCGAAAAGATGCCGATCGTGCGGCTCGTGTACGCGTCGTTGAAGGACCTGATCGGCGCGTTCGTCGGCAGCAAACAGAGCTTCGATCGGCCGGTCGTCGTGAAGCTCGATGAGGCGGGCAGCGTCGGCGCGCTGGGCTTCGTCACCTGCGACCAATTCGACGATCCGGCGCTCGCCGGCCAGGTCGCCGTCTACTTGCCGCAATCGTACAACTTCGCGGGAAACCTCCTGGTCGTGCCCAAGGACCGCGTCATTCCTGTGAACGCCGACGGAGCATCGTTCGTGACGTTCATCGTGTCGGGCGGGGTCTCGGGCATGCAGGCGGCGAAGAAGTATCTCGACGAAACGGCGCCGATCTCGCGGCGACGCGCGGGCTCGTGAGGTGGGCTACTTCGCGCCGTTCGAAACGATGACGACACCGCGCCGATAAGTCACGCCGATCCCTTGGACCTCGGCGATTGCGACGAGCGCATCGTACGGCTCGATGTCGCGCAGCTTCACCGTCACCGGCCGGGCCGACGGAGCCTCCACCACCACGTTGAAACGCCCGGTATCGCCGAGAAAACGCGCGACGTCCTCGAACGGCGCGCGGACGAGATCGATATCGACCTTGCGTGCACGTCCGGGCCGCGGGGCGGCGTCATCCGATGCCGAGTCCCCGCCGATTCGTCGAACGGACCAGCGATCGGACCGCGGCTCGGCCTCGGGTGATTCAATCGCGAGCGTGCGGCTCGGCGCGTAGCGAGGCATGTCCGCCGTTTCACTCGAAGAAGGCTCGGCACCACACCGCGCGCACGCATCGGCGCCGGACACCGCCGGCTCCTCTCGCGGGGTAACCGATGGTGCGGGCGGACGAGCGCACCCGGCTCCGGCCAGGAAGACAGCGAGGCCGAGTCGGAGCTTCATGCGAAGCAGCGTAGCAGCCGGCGTGGGATCAGCCGGACGCTTTCGCGAGCTGCTCCGCGCGAACGCGCTTGCCCAGGATGCGCATGAAAAACCGCGTGATCCAGCGAGGTGAACGCAGCGAGAGCCAAATCACGAATTTGAAGAACAGATGGGGCACGACGAGCGCCCGGCGCCGGTCGACGGCGGCGATGGCCTCGCGGGCGCAGCGATCCGGGCTGATCTCGAGCATGGCGGGCACCTTCTTTCCGGTGAAGTTGCCCATGTTCTCTTCGAATTCGGTCGCAACCGGACCCGGGCAAATCTGGCAAGCGAAGACGCCCGTGCCGGCGAGCTCGCAATGGAGCGCCTCGGTGAACCCGGTGACGAAATGTTTGGTGCCCGCGTAGGTCGCGACGCCGGGAAGGTACGAAAGGCCGAAACCGGAGCTGATCATCAACACGGCGCCTTTTCCGCGCTGGACCATGCCCGGCAGAAACGCATGCGTCAGCGTGACGAGCGCGGCGATGTTCACGTCGACGAGGAAGAGCTGCTTTTCGAGCCGGCTTCGCTCGAAGACGCCGAGATCACCGAGGCCGGCGTTGTTCACGATGACGTCGATGTCGCCGACGCCGCTGCGCACCTCCTCGACGAATCCGGCGACCGCCGCTCGATCCGACACGTCGCAAGAGAAGGTGCTCACCGCGAGGCCTGCATGCTTGCTCTTCAGATCCTCGGCGAGGGCGTCGAGGCGGTCTTTGCGCCGGGCGACGAGGACCAGACGCCGCGCTCGGTGAGCGACCTGCTGCGCGATGGAGCGGCCGATGCCGCTCGATGCGCCCGTGACCAAGATGGTTCCACCGTCGATGGGAGAAGCGCCGCTCGATTCGGGCATGGGGGACGATGGTAGGCGTTGTCGGCTGGCGGACGAAAGCCGTGATACAGAGGGGCATGGCCAACGTCGTCGAAGAACATTGGTTGGAGGCGGACGGGCTGCGCCTCTACGTTCGGCATTTCGCAGCGAAGAACCCGCGGGCGACCATTGCGATCGTCCACGGCTTCGGCGAGCACGGCGGTCGATATGTCCACGTCGCCGAGGCGCTCGAGGCGCGCGGTTTCGACGTGTGGATTGTCGACTTGCGCGGCCACGGCCGATCGGAAGGCCCACGCGCCTACGTCGAATCGATGGATGAATTCGTCCGCGACGTACGCGCCTATTTGGCATTCGTCCGCGAGCGCGCGGACAAGGTTCCCTTGTTCCTATTGGGGCATAGCCTCGGCGGCTGCATCAGCACGCTCTACACGCTGCGCGAGCGCCCTGCCCTCGCCGGCCTGGTTCTCAGCAGCCCGGCGCTCAAGCTCGGAGCCGATTTCTCGCCCGCGAAGATCGCGGCCGGCCGCCTCTTGGGCAAGTTCGTCCCGAAGCTTCCGATCGAGAAGCTCTCGAGCAGCTCCGTTTCCCGCGACCCGGCCGTCGTCCGCGCGTACGAGCGTGACCCGCTCGTTTATCACGGGTGGGTGAGGACCGGATTCGGCCTCGCCTTCATTCACGCGACCGAAGAGATCGAGCGCCGAATGGAAGAGGTCGAGGTGCCGCTTTTGGTGCTCCAAGGGTCCGAGGACAAGCTCGTGAATCCCAATGGGGGCAAAGACCTCTATCGGCGGGCCCGCTCCTCGGACAAGCACCTCGAAGTCTACGAAGGCCTCTATCACGAGGTCTTCAACGAGCCCGAGAAAGAGCGCGTGCTCGCGGATCTCGCGCGGTGGCTCGACGCTCACTGCGCTCAGCCGGCCGCGAGCTCCACGGCGCGCCCGCGGACATAGGCGAGGAACGGGTCGGCCTCCGTCTGGGGGTGCCAAAACATCGTGAGCGCCGCCGGCGGTAGTTTGATCGGCGGCGGGAAGATCGATAACGAAAGCCATCCCGCGCATTGCCTCGCGGAGCGCTCGGCGCAGGTCAGGATGAGTTCGCTTTCGGCGACGGCGAGCGCAGCCGCGAGGAAGGTCGGGACGACCAGCGCGACGCGCCGACGCAGTCCATAACGTTTGAGCGCCGCGTCGGAGGCGCCCGCCATCTGACCGCGCGGCGCGATCATCACGTGATCGAGCGCGGCGAAGCGCTTCGCCGTGAGTCGCTTGTTCAATGCGGGGTGTCCGCTGCGGGCGACACAGACGAAAGGCTCCTCCGCGAGGGTCTGCGTCGCCATCCCGGCCGCACGGTTGGCCGCGAATGCGAGCGACGTTACGCCGGACTTCAGCTCGTCGAAGGTCGTCGCGCCGAAAGGAACGATCACCAGGGTGACGAGCGGCGCCTCCTTTCGAAGGCAAATGGCGAGCGATTGAAGCAAATGGATCTGTGCGAAATCGACCGCGGCGATCCGCAGAGTTCGCCGCTCGTTCAGGAGATCGAGACGAGACTTTCGCTCCAAGGCTTTTGCAAACAGCGACACGGCGTCGCTCAACAATGGCTGCATGTCGCGGGCGCGTGGCGTCGCGACCATGGTCGTGCCGGCTCGCACGAGAATGGGGTCGTCGAGGAGCTCCCGCGCCCGCGCGAGGGCGTGGCTCATGGCCGAGGGGCTGAGGCCGACGCGGCGAGCCGCGCGGCCGACGTTCTTTTCGGCGAGCAGCGCGTCGAGCGCGACGAGGAGATTCGCATCGATGCCTGCGAGCGCGCTGCGATCGGTGAGCGGCATTTCGAGAGGATGCACCACGTGCATGATCGTTTGTGAAGATCTTGCAGTGGATGCATCCGACCCCGCACTTAGGTTCGGCCCGCGGAGGATCGAACATGAAATCGATGACGGCGCTTTTCTCGTTGGCTTTGGCCGGCCTCGTGGCCGGCGCCTGCGGTGACGACACGGAGACCGGCGGCACCGGCGCCGGCGGCGGCGGCGGTGGGGCTGGCGGCGGCGGGACTGGCGGCGCTGGAGGAGCAGCGCCGAGCGTCGAAGTCGTCACTGCATTCGACGCGGACGCATTCGAATTGCCGGAAGGCCTCGCGATCCGAGATGGGGATGCGTATCTGGGATTTGCGCTCACGGGAGCCATCGATCGGTTCGAGCTGCCGAGCGGAGCGCGGTCGGCGTTCGCCAATGCACCGCCGCCTCCACCGAATACGAGCTTCTTGACCGGCCTCACCTTCGACCCGGCGGGCAATCTCTATGGTGCCTATGTGTCGTTCACCGCGGATGCGGCGCCGGGCATTTATCGAGCGCCGGCGGCGGGCGGCGAGGCGACGCTATGGGCGACCCATCCGCAAATGGTGTTCCCGAATGGCTTCGCGTGGGACGACGACGGGCGCCTCTATGTCACCGATTCGTCGGTAGGCGGGGTCTTTCGAATCGACGCGGACGGCGAGGTCGAGCTTTGGGCGAGTGACCCACTCCTCGAAGGAGATCTCGAGGCGTGTGGTCCCCACGGCGATCTCGCGGTCGGGGCCAATGGGCTCGTGTTCAAGGACGGAGCGTTTTATGTCGCGAGCTCGGACAAGGCGCTCCTCGCACGGATACCGCTCGAAGCAGACGGCGGCGCGGGTGTGCTCAACGTGGTCGGGGAAGCGAATTGCGACGAGCTCGCGGGGATCGACGGCATGACGCTCGACGACGACGGCACGATCATCGCGGCGATCAACCGCTCCAATCGAATCGTGCGTATCGGCGAAGACGGTGCGGTGGAGGTGCTCGCGGAAGGTGCGCCGCTCGAGTTTCCTGCGAGCGTCGAGCTCGCCGGCGAAGGGGACGAGCGAGCGCTCTACGTCACGAGCTTCGCGCTCGGCGCGCTGCTCGCCGGGGAAGAGCCCCACCCCGCCCTCGTACGCATCGTGTTTTGAGTGGACGCCGCGGCGGTCAGCTCGCTCGACGCTCGCCGTGTTAAGGCCGGCGCTATGTTGAAGGTGCCCTCGGCGCTGTGCGCGACCCTGTTGTGTATCGTTGCTTGTTCGCCCGAGGCGCAGGTCCCCCAAGAGGACGTGACGATTGCGCCGACGGCGAACGCGACGGCGGCGCCGGCCGAGACGACGAGCGCGCAGGCATCGAGCGACGCGGCAGCGTCGGCTGCTCCAATACCTTCCGACGCGACGGCGCGGGCGACGATCGGGACGCCCGATGCGACGGGTACGTCCGGAGGCTCCGTCGCCAACGCGGGCTCCGTGGTGGCGGGGATGGCGAAAGACTTCCGACGCTGTTACCAGCTCGCGCTCAAGGACGATCCGAACGCGAAGGGCTCGGTGCGCATCAGCGCGAAGATCGGCCCGAAGGGCGAGGTCGTGAGCGCAACGCCGACGGAAGCGAAGGGGCTGCCACAGCCGGTCATCCTTTGCATCACCGATGTCGTGCGCTCGCGCACGTTCGATGCGCCCGAAGGAGGAACGCTCGTGATTCCGCTCTCGTTCGCCGGAGGGCAGCCGCCGTGCGACCCGAAATCGGACCCCCTGTGCACGCCGCCGTAGGCGCCGCTCAGTCTTTCGCCGAGCCGGAGAACTGATCGTCTTTGTCGGCGAAGAGGATGTTGAACGTCGTGAGCGAGCCGTAGCAGCCCGTGATGTAGGCCTGCAGCTGGACCTTGTCCTCGTCGGAGAGGCCGTCGTGCGCGTTGAGCTTCGCCTCGAGCACGCGCAGCTTGTCGCGGATCATCACGATCTTGTGAAAGAAGCCTTCGATGGGGACGCGCTTCTCCTGCGTTCCTTCCTTGCCGGGCTTGAGGATGATCTCGCCACCTTGCCATCGCGCACCGAGCGGAGGCCTGCTGATGCCGAGCTCGTCGCTGATGACTTCGCGAAGGACGCGGCGGAACTCGTCGATGTCCATATCGATGTCGATCTCCTGAGGAAGGTTGATTCGTTCGGGGGCAGTGGAGGAACTATCGGACGAGGTGGAGCTGCGCGGTGTGTACGCGCTGCCACCGGCGCGTCGAGGCTCACCGGCCGCGCGCGGACGTGGCGCTGCAGCGAGCGCGCCTTTCGGTCGATGGCGCGAGCAGGTGGAGCCCGCGGACAGCGGCGGCCGGTACACCTCGAGGGCGCACTCACCGACCTTGCCGAGACGATCGTCCTGGCGAACCTTGATGAACGCTGCGCACGTCTCGCAGGTGACTTCGAGCTTCTGCGGTTTCACTTGCTTCGTTCGTGCTGTACGGCAGGAGCGCGCGTCGCGCTAGTCCGCCCGAAGGGCGGGCCGGGTCGAGCGACGAGCCGAAACTTGGGACAGCCCCTACGCGAAGGTCGGCTCTTCGGGCTCGAAGAAGCGCGCTTCATGGCCGTAGAACTTCTGAACGTCCGGGGGAACGTCGAACCCCGTGACCGCGCGCACGTCGACGACGTCGACGTCGAGCGCGCCCCCGCCCTTCGAGGCGTCGTAATCGCCGAGCGCGGCGAGCACCTCACGCAAAGTCGGTGGATCGTTGACGAGCATGCGCGCCAGCGCGCTCCGCTTGACGAGGACGGGATGGCCGCGCCGCCCCTCGAAGACCGGACGAACCGCGTCCGGGGCGGGCGAGCGCAGGGCCCCGCGCAGCAGCTCTTGTCGGATCGCGGCGGAGGAGGGCGGCATGTCGACGGGCTCGATCATGAGCCAGTCGATATCCTCGGGCAGCATCGCCAGCGCATGGCGAATCGAGCCGGCGGGGCCGAGCTCGTGTGGGGCGGACGATACGACGATGTCGAGCGCTCGTTGCGAAAAGCGCGCGAGCATTCGAGCGACCTCCGCTTTCGTCACGACGACGACGCGGTCGGCGCCACCTTCGAGGTGCGCGCGCGCATGCGCGATCGCGAGAGGAAGCTCACCAGTCCCGTCACCCCAACGAACCGCGAGGAGGGCTTTGGGCCCGCCCATTCGCTCGCCGAGACCGGCCGCGGTGACGACGGCGACGTAGGGGAGGCTGCGATCGACCGACGACGCGTGCATTGACCGGACAGTACCTCGCCATGCTCGGAGGGGAAGAACTTTACGCGGCAGCTCGACGATGACGTTGGCTGTCGTCGTCCGCCCGAAAGGCGCCCAAGTGACAACGAAGGGGCTGTCCAGACCTCGGCGTTCGGCCCGGCCTTCACTTGCGCGCGTCAGCGCGGGCCGGGCCGAACTTGGGACAGGCCCTACGCGTCGATGGGGCGAGAATGCGCCGGCTCCGGCGGCTCTGCGTCGGCGCGCTCGATTGAATCGCCGCCGGAGCCACGAACCAGCTGCTCGCGCCGCGCGCGGAACTCGATGAGATCGCCTGCGATCGCGACGGCGATCTCGAGCGGCCGGCGCGCGCCGATCGCAGTGCCCACGGGCATTTTGACACGCTCGACGTCGGCCTCCGCGACGCCCTTGGCGCGCAGGCGCTGGCGCGTGCGCTCGGCCTTGGCTCGGCTGCCGACGCCGCCGACGAACGCGAAGCCTCGCGTGAGTGCCCACTCGACGACGCGCTGATCGAGCGCGTGATCATGGGTCATCACGACGAGCGCGGACGAGCTCGTCGGCGAGGCGAGCGCCTCGAGGACCTCGGGATCGTCGTGCTCGGCACCGATGAAGCGCACGCCGCGGGCGACGAGCTCCGAGATGCGCGCCGGATCGGCCGCGCTGTCACGCGCATCGACCAGCACGACGCTGAAACCGAGCTCGGCCACGAGACGTGCGGTGGCGAGCCCGACATGACCTGCGCCGACGAGGAGCACGCCACAACCGGGCCGCATGACCTCGATCAGGATGTCGGCCGAGCCCCCGCAACACATGCCCAGCGATGGCCCGAGGCGGAAGGTGTGGACCTTCGGTTGCGACGTGGGATCGGCGAGGGCGTCGAGCATGAAGCGGACGACTGCCTGTTCGATGGCGCCGCCGCCGACGGTGCCGACCGCGCGAAGCGCCTCGTTCGTTCGTGCGTTCCAAACGAGCGCGAGCTTCTGGCCCGGGGTCGCAGGAGCGGAGCCACGACGTTCGACGACGGTGGCAACGGCGGCGGCGTGCCCCGCCTCGAGGGCGGCGAGCGCTTCGCGCAGAGCCTCGGCGGGGCCTGCGGTGCGCGGCAAAATCGAGCCCGGATCCATCAGCTTGTTCGCGAGCCTACCACGCGCTCGGGGGCGCGCCGCGGACCCCTGAAGGTCACCTTCCTCCTCCAAGCAGAACGCGGTAGGCCGTGCGCCATGACGGACGAGCTCGACGAGCGACTGCGCGATCCCGGCTTCACACCGGGGCTGAAGCTCGTTTCGGCATTGCTCGATCGCGTCGCGCGGGGAGACGACGACATCGCCGGGCGTGCAACCGTCGCGCTCGGGCGCGTGCAGAGCCCGGTCGGCGCGGTCGCGCGCCGGGCCATGGAGGGGATGGACGCGGGCGAGCGCCGCAAGGCACTGATCGCGCTCGCGAGCCGACCTCGAACGGACGACCCGAAGCTCGTCGAGCTGGCGACGGAGGCGCTCGGCGACGCCGATGCACGCGTGCGGGCCGCGGCGTCGCGCGTGCTCGGCAAGCTCGGTGGTGAAGACGCCGAGCGCGCGCTCGCCGATGCACTCGGGCGAGCGACGACCGATCCGGAGAAGGCCGCCTTCGCCCGCGCGCTCGCGAAGACCGGAGGTGGTGAGCGGGCGCGCGCAGCGCTGGCTGCGCTCGACGTGAACGACCCGTCGCTCGCGCGCGCTCGGCTGATCGCCGAGCGAATGGGGCTTCGAGGCGCTCGGCCGGCAGGCGCGAACGTCGGCGCGGCGCTCGAGGTGGAGCGCCGAATCGTGCTCGCGTGTCGCCGAGGCCTCGAGCCGTTCGTCGCCGAAGAGGTCGAGTCGCTCGCACCGAGAGCGCGCGGACGCATCACGAGCTCGGAGGGGCGCGTCGAGCTTCCGTGGAGCGGCGCGCTCGCGCAGCTCGCCGCCGTACGAACGGCCCTCCGCGTCGGCGTGACGTTCGCAGCGCCGCGCGCCGCGCGCGAAGAAACGGCGGCGATCGCCGATCTTCTCGTTTCGCCCGATGTCCGTGACGTGCTCCGCCGAATGACGGAGGCGCCGATCCGGTTTCGTTTGGCGTGGGCCGACGGGGGCAAGCGACGTGGCGCGACATGGAGCGTCGCCGAAGCGGTGCGCGCAAGCGCCGCGGAGCTGGTCAACGACCCGACGGAAAGCGATTGGGAGGTCGTCGTACACATCGACGAAGCGAGGGTCGCGATCGATCTGTTCCCACGGTTCGAAGACTCGCGCTTCACCTATCGCGGCGGTGACGTTCCTGCGGCGTCTCACCCGACGATCGCGGCGGCGCTCGCGCGCGTAGCCGGTGTGCGCGACGACGACGTCGTGTGGGATCCGTTCGTCGGCAGCGGGCTCGAGCTCTGCGAGCGCGCTCGTCTCGGTGGGTTTCGCTCGCTGGTCGGAACGGACGTCGACGAGGCGGCCCTTCGTCGCGCGGACGCCAACTTGCGCGCGGCCGGCGTCGCGCGCGTGGATCTACGACGCGAAGACGCGCGGTTGGCCCGCGTCCCGGGCCTCACGGCGGTGATCACCAATCCGCCGATGGGCCGGCGCGTGCTCGCACAGACGGATCTTCCCGCGCTCATGGGAGAAGTGATCGCGCACGCGGCGCGGATGCTCGAGCCGGGCGGCCGCATCGTGCTTCTGTCGCCGCACCCGCGGACGACGGAGCGCGAGGCCGAGCGCGCCGGGCTCGAGACGACATTGGATCGTCGCGTCGACATGGGCGGCTTCGACGCCGTCCTTCAGCGCTTCGACAAGCGTGGTGCGAGCGGGCCGCTCAGAAGCCGAGCTGAGCGCGGAAGCGAAGAACCGAGAACGTCACCGCGGCCGCGAGGATCAACACGAGGAAACAGACGATGACGAGGCTCGCTCGCGAGCGCTTCTTTGGCGCGGGCATCGCGCCGGGAGCCGCGCCGAGCGGATAACCCGGCATCGCGATCGCGCCCTGCGGTGCGCCCTCGAGCCCACCACCGGGCGGGAAGCCCATGTCCGGTCGAAGGTGCGCGCCGCTCTCGAGACCAGCTTGCGGAGACGGGAATCCTGGAAGGGCGCCGCCCATCGCGCCTTGTTGCGGGCCGCCCATGCCGCCGAACGAGCCTTGCGGCGCTTGCGCGCTCGCCCCGAACGCGTAGCTGCCCGACACCTCGTGGCCGCCCTGATTCGTCCAGGGCGCCGCATTGAAAGCGGGGCTTTGCGCAGCCTGTCCCAGCGGCTGGAACGGACCTGCGGGCGCACCGAGCGCCATTCCGCCTGGCCCAACGCCGCCGGCACCAATGCTGCCAGCACTGACGCCCGCGGCACCCATGCCGCCGGGAGCACTGCCCGTCGTCTCGTGCCCCATCGGCGCCGGAAACCCGCCGGCGTTCGACGGACCCATGTTCTCGAGTGTCTCTTGGATGAGCGCCGAAACGCCCCCTTGAGCCGCTGGCCCAGGGCCGGGTCGCTCGGTGGAGCTCGCGCCCTGGAACGGTTGCATCGGCGGCGGCGCGGGCTTCCACGCGGCTTGCGGAGCGCCCTGCGCAGGACCGGGTTGCATGCCGCCCGGCGCGCGGAAGATCTCGCTCACACCGGGTGACTCGCGCATCACCGTGCGCCCGCCGTCATCGTCGTCGTCGCCGTGCATCGACGGGATGTCGACCTCGGCGAGCGGAATCGCCTGCGGACCGGCCATCTGCGGCGCTGCGGCGTGCGGCGCTGCGGCGTGCGGCGCTGCGGCGTGCGGCGCTACGGGCTGCGGTGCCATGGCGTGTGGCGAGCGCGACGGCGGCGGCGCGTCGGTGATGCTCGACGGCGGCGGCATGAAGCCCGGTCGCGGCGCCGGAGGCACC
>JABFXY010000117.1 GCA_013361525.1 Polyangiaceae bacterium
GCACCGCCGGGGCCGCCTGCGCCGCCTGCTCCGTTTGCGTTCTCACCGCCGGCGCTCCCTGCGCCCGAGCCGTCGCCGCCCGTACCGGAGGTCGACGTCGCGCCTGTATCGTCGGCCGCATCGCTGCAGCCGATCGCAATGAGCGCGGCCGCCATCCAAGAACGTCTCATACCTATTCGTCCTTTCGCGGGCGACCGGTAGGCAAGCGACGCGCCGTCCGCGAATTCGATCCGAATGCCCAGAAACCCAGCACGCTCGGGATCACGTTGATCGCCACCTGCGGATCCGACTGATCCACTCGGGCTCGACGCCGGTGTACCGAGGCTGACGAGCAACTGCCTAGCTGTCGTTGCCCGCGTCGCGCGACTTCGTTTTGGGTGGCCGCCCCACGCGCGAATAGTTCGACATCAACGCGGCCCGTAGTCCGGGGAAGCGCGCGAGGTCGCTCGGGCGCTTGTGGAAGATGAAGTCCGCCGCCTTCTTCAGGTGCACGTACGTCTCTCTCATCTGGGTCCACGCGCGGTTGCGAAGGTCCGGCGTCTCGTTCGTCCGGTCCTCGTTCAGCTGCGCGATGATCGCGTTGGCCATCCCGCGGAGCGTGACCTCGTCATCGGCTCGGTACCTCATCTTGTCGGCCGACAGCGTGTCCTTGTGCGCGCTCAGGTGACCGGCGAGCCGGGTCAAATCGCCCGCGAGATCGATGTAGCCGGTGCCGATCCCGATGTCCTTGAGCTCCGCTGCCATCTTCGGGTTCTCGCCCAAGTAGTAGTCGACCAGCTTCAGCACGCGTGCCCGCGCCTTCGAGGCCTCCTCGAAGAGCGTGGCGTCGACCTTTACGTCCGACTTCGTCGCGTCGATGGTCCGCACGCGCGAGTCGAGATACCAGAGCGCCCACGCCTGGTCCTTGAGCGTCGCGATCGTGTCGTCTCCGAGAAACTCCCCGACCTTCGCGAACGCTTGGGCGCGGGACGGCTCCTCCGCGGCCTTCACCACCTGCAGCGTGATCATCGCGGCGCGCGTCGCGTCGCAGTTCGGTGCCGTAACGCCAGCCGGATCCATCGCTCGCAGCGAGGGCGCCCGCCTCGAGAACGCCTCTTCACCGATCTGCGGATCGAGCGCAAACGCCTTGCCCTCCGCGTCGCTCGGGAGCGCCGGTGCTTTCACCGAAGCCCCGTCGTCGTCGGAATTGCTCTTTGACACTGGTACCCCCCGGTCTCGCTGTAGGCGTCGTCCCCAGCCATCGCGCTGATGGCGCGAGCAGTTGGTGGAAGTCTCGCCCTTTAAGCGCCGCAGATGACGGACGCGCCATCATTGCTCTTGAAGTGCTCTATTTTGCGGTGCGCCGTCGCAATCGTAGCGCTCAAATAGCTCTGACGACTGAAACGTTCACGCACTGACCATCTAAAATGGTTAACCAGCGTGGGTAGCAGCCTAATTCTGCCCTAACTGAGCTGTTCTCAGAGACCCGATCGTCGTCAAATGCATAAAAAGTGCTGATGACCAGCTCGAAATGGCCATCCCTCGCACTTAAAAAGCAGATCCCAGGCACTCGGCGGACAGGCGACACCTTCCACGGGGGGCTGGATGGTTTTCGTCGAGACCAAGCGAGGTCGGCGGCTCGTCGCGCGGAGCCTACTCCCGTAGGCGAGCACGCGAGCTGCCGAGATCGCGCAGGTATCGGCGAAAAACGCCAGCCACCCCCTAGAAGCCGGGGTCTTGGACCGTGGGCACGTTCGGCGACGGTGGTTTGCTCGGTGGAGGCGTGGCGGCGCTCGTCTCCTTCGGCGCCGCTGTCTTCGCAGGCTCCGACGGGGATGCTCCGCCTTGGGGTCGGCCTCGGACGATGCGCGTGACCGCAGGTCCCGTGCTCGGTCCTGCGGACGATACTGCGCTCGGTTCGGTTTCGGCCTCCGACGTCGAGGTGACCTTGGCCGTCTCGTTGTGAACGGCAGCGATCCCCTCGGATGGCGTCGCGGTGAGCTCGGCCGCGGGCGCGCTCGTCTTCGTCAGGGTAGCCGTCATCGGCGGAGGAGCCGCTTGCGCGTCGGCGGCGCCGTTCGACGCGCCGAGCTTGGCAACGAGCAGCACGCCCAGCCCGACGCCGCAGGTGATCGCCGACGCGATCGCGATCGTGCGGTTGCGCCTGCTGAGAGCGTGTTGCGCCGGCAGGTCCGCGCTCGACAGCGCGGAGAGTGTGTTGGAGCTCGCCGGCTGGAGGTCGCTGTTCATCGGCGGGCGGGGCAGGGGAGGAGCTGCTGCAGCCGGGAGGCTCGCCTGGCTCGCTCGGATGTCGAGCGCGCGCGTCACCTCGTCGCCGTCGCCGCTATCGGGTGCCTTGCTCGGGGGCGCTTTGCCGGAGGCCGCGTCAGCGTCCTCGTTGAGGCCGTCGAGCGCGCTGATGACCGATGCCGGCGTTTGCGTCTTCGTCAACATCACGCCCGAGAGCGACTCGGGCGCGGCGGTCACCATCGTGGCGCTCGCCGACTCGTCCATCTTCAGGGCTGCGTCGCGGATCGCCGCGCGGCGACGCTGGTTGCGCTCACCGAGCGTCGCGCGCACGAACGTCGCGACCTCGTCGATCGTCACGCCCGCGAAGCCGCTCGCCATGATGCCCTCGAGCTCGGCTTCGAGCTCGGCGGCCGTGGCGTGGCGCTTCTCGGGATCTTTCTGCAGCGCGCGGAGGATCGTGCGCTCGAGCTCGACGGGCACGCTCGGCGTCTTCACCCGCGGAGGCATGACCGGCCGCGTGATGATGTTGCGCATCGTCTTGATGTCGTTCTCGTCGAGGAACGGGTGCGTGCCCGTCGCGAGCCGATAGAGGATGATGCCCAGCGCGAAGATGTCTGTGCGGCGATCCAGCTTGCCGCCCTTCGCCTGCTCCGGCGACATGAACGGGACCTTGCCCTTCAGCTGCCCCGCGGACGTCTCGCCGCTGCGCCCGAGCGCCTTTGCGACGCCGAAGTCGACGATCTTCACGACGCCGCCCGACGACACCAGGATGTTCTGCGGCGACACGTCGCGGTGCACGAGCTCGAGCAGGCGATCGTCGTCGTCGCGCAGCTCGTGCGCCGAATGGATGCCCGCACACGCTTGCGCGATGATCTTCAGCCCGACGCGCAGTGGGATGTCGTTGTGGTTCTTGCGCGCGAACTTCGACACGGTCGAGAGCGACTCGCCGTCGACCCACTCCATCACGAGGTAAAGGACCTCGTCCTGCTCGCCGAGATCGATGATCTGCGCGACGTTCGGGTGTTGGATCTTCGAGGCGATCGCGGCCTCGTCGAGGAACATCTGCTCGAACGTGGGATCGTCCGAGAGGTTCGGCAGGATCGTCTTGATGGCGACCGTCTTCGAGAAGCCGCGCGAGCCGCGCGAACGCGCTACCCAGACGGTGGCCATTCCGCCCGAAGCGATGGGCAGCAGCAACTCGTAGCGCCCTAATACGGTGCCGGGCGCGAGCTGGTGAGTTTTCATGACAAGGCCCCGCGGTCCGCCCCCCAACGACGTCCGTACCCCTCGAGAATCTCGGAAGAACGCGCGTCCGGGATGGAGCGCGTAGAGCGTATCCGATTTTTGCGCGCGGCGGCACGTCCGCGACACCTTCCGCGCGCGGTCGCAATGGGTCGGATTGTCGCGGATTCGGACGCATCTGCCTTGACGGCGCGTGGGCTCGGGACAATAGCCGTGCCTTCCCCCAAAGCTGACCTCGTCGGCTGCTGGCGGAGCCTCGAAGGCTCCGTCGCTGTCGGGTGAGGCGAGCCTCGAAGGATCAACGAAGAGTCATGGCGAACATCGCGAAGTGGAACATCCGCCTGCGCCACGAGTGGCTGCAGTCCCCCCTCAAGAAGAAGCGTGTGAAGCGATCCGAGAAGGCGCGTATCGGCCTGCTCGACGCAGAGGCTCGCAAGCAGCCGAAGACGGAGCCCGGCGCCGCCGAGAAGCCGCAAGGCTGAGCTCCGCTCCGATCGCACGCGATGCAATCGCGGCGATCGGGGCATCGTCGCTTTCTCGCTTCTTCATCGTGTTTCTCGATCGTGCGACTGCACGATTTCGTTTCCGTCGTCGTCGCCACGACCGCGGAAAAACGGGTGGGCTGACGAGCACGTGCGGGGGCAGACCTCAGGGCTGAGCCGGTGCGCGCTTTTGCGCTGGCCTCAGTTCCCCTCGGCGTCGCATCGAGCACGAAGCCGACGACAGAATCCGGCTGTTTTTTCCTTCTAACCCCGGCGCATGCTACGTCTGAAAGGCAAGATGAACGCTCGCTCTATCCCCGTCTTGGCTGTATTCGCTGCGCTCCCCCTCGCGACCGGATGCGCGTCTCGGACCGCACCGTTCAACAATCTCGACGACGCTTCGATGACGATCTTGAAGCTCGAGGGTAACCAGGCGGCCGCCAATCCTCTGACGGGCGGCGGTGGGTTCCCGATTCCGATCCCGGGCCTGACCCCCGAGCAGCAGCAGCAGATGCAGCAGAGCCTGGGGCAGATTCCGCAGCAGCTCCAGCAGATGATCCCGGGCCTGCCGCAGATCCCCGGCCTGCCGGGCTCGCAGCCTGCAGCGCCGAAGTTCAACGGCTACACGATCCTCGGCACGTCGTACGGCGACGATGACATGAAGGACGAGGTTCTCGATCTCTTCGGCGACGAGGACAGCTTCAACCAGAACCGCGGGCAGTGTTTCACCCCGGGCATGGCGTTCGTGTTCACGCCGGCCGACGGGAGCCCGAACGTCGAGCTCATGGTTTCGTTCGGTTGCAACCAGGCTGTCGGCAACGGCTTCCAGTGGCCTTACCCGAACAACGGCCTCACGACGGACAGCGGCAACACGCTGCGCAACATCTACCAGAAGGCGTTTGGCCAGCCGCCCCCCCCGTCTGGTGCCTGAGCGCGCCCTTGGCGCGACGGATCGGTCGCCGAGCCTGAACGGCTCGGCGGCGATCAATCCGGGACCCGCTCCATCACGACTTTGAGTCGGATGAGCGGGTCTCCTTCTTTGACCTCGAGAAGCTCGTCGTGCGGGAAGAATCCCGCCTTTTCGACGGTGACGCGGTGTTTGCCGGGCGGCAGCGCGACGCCACGCTTCTCGACGTGCTTCACCGAGCCGAGCACCTGATCGTCGACGGTCACCGTCGCGTCGTCGATGTTCGCGTCGAGGCGCAACGAGGTCGTCCTCGGCGCGGTGACGCAGCCGAGGGCGCACGTGAGACTGCAGGATAGAGCGAGGGCGACAGCGGCGCGGGTCGGGCTCATCACTCCCATTCGATCGTGGCGGGGGGTTTCGAGGAGATGTCGTAGACGACGCGGTTGATGCCGCGCACCTCGTTGATGATGCGGGAGCTCGCACGCGCGAGCACCTCGTGGGGGATGCGTGACCAGTCCGCGGTCATGCCATCAGTCGAATTGACGGCGCGGAGCGCGAGGACCTCGTCGTAGGTTCGATCGTCGCCCATGACGCCGACCGTGCGCACCGGCAAAAGTACGCAGAACGCCTGCCAGATCACCTCGTAGAGGTTCGCGTTCCTGATCTCCTCGATGAAGATCGCGTCCGCGCGGCGGAGGATATCGAGTCGCTCTTTGGTGATTTCGCCGAGGCAGCGAACGGCGAGGCCCGGGCCCGGGAACGGGTGGCGATAGAGCACGTCGCGCGGCATGCCGAGCGCCTCGCCGACGGCGCGCACCTCGTCCTTGAAGAGCTCGCGCAGCGGCTCGCAGAGCTTGAGGTTCATGCGCTCGGGGAGGCCGCCGACGTTGTGGTGGCTCTTGATGACGGCGCTCGGGCCTTTGAACGAGACGCTCTCGATGACGTCCGGGTAGAGCGTGCCTTGCACGAGGAAGCTCGCGCCTTCGATCTTCTTGGCCTCTTCCTCGAAGACCTCGATGAAGATGCGGCCGATCGTCTTTCGCTTCTTCTCGGGATCGGTGACGCCGCGAAGGCCCGTCAAGAACCGCTCGGAGGCGTCGACGTGCACCAGCTTGAGGTGGAAGCGTCCCTCGAACATCGCGACCACCTGCTCGGCTTCGTGCAGGCGCAGGAGGCCGTTGTCGATGAAGATGCAGGTGAGGCGATCTTCGAGCGCGCGGGAGCAGAGGACCGCGGCGACCGAACTGTCGACGCCGCCGGAGAGGCCGAGGATCGCGTGCTCGGTGCCGACCTTCGCTCGCACCGCGGCGACCGACTCCTCCACGAAGGAGATGGCGGTCCAATCCGGCGACAGGCCCGCGACGTCGAAGAGGAACGCGTCGAGGATCTCGCGACCGCGCGGCGTGTGCGCGACCTCCGGGTGAAACTGCAACGCGAAGATCTTCTTTTCGGCGTTCGCCGCCGCGCAGAGCGGCGAGTTGTCCGTCCTGCCGATCGGGACGAAGCCCTTCGGCATCTCGACGATGCGATCGCCGTGGCTCATCCAGACGTCGAGGCTCTCGCCCGCCTCGAAGTGCGCGAAGATTCCCTCGGCGCGCTCGACCTTCATCGTCGCTGGGCCGTACTCGCGGTGATCGGATCGCTCGACGCGCCCTCCGCCGACGTGCGCGAGGATCTGCATGCCGTAACAGATGCCGAGGATCGGCACGCCGAGCTCGAGAACCGCAGGATCGAGCGTCGGAGCGCCGGTGTCGTAGACGCTGGAGGGACCGCCCGAGAGAACGACGGCGGCCGGCGCTTTCGCGCGGATGGTCGCGAGCGGTGCGTTGCACGGCAAGATCTCGCAGTACACGTGCGCTTCGCGGATTCTTCGCGCGATGAGCTGCGTGTACTGAGACCCGAAGTCCAAGATCACGACGAGCTTGCGGGACATGCGCGGGGAGCTACCACGCCTTTGCGGCCGGCGTTACTAGGCGTGAACTCGCTCCTTTTTTTCTCGCGTTCGCCTCCGGCGAACCGAGCTCGTGGGAGCCGCCCCGGCTGGTCTCGCTTCGCTCGACGTGGCCTGCCCCACTCGCTCCTTTTTTTCTCGCGTTCGCCTCCGGCGAACCGAGCTCGTGGGAGCCGCCCCGGCTGGTCTCGCTTCGCTCGACGTGGCCTGCCCCACTCGCTCCTCCCGCGTTCGATTCATTCGTTGTAGCTTCGCCCCATGACCAGGGTCTCCGGTGTCTTCGTGCCCCGTGTGCTCGCAGTCGTCGCGCTCTGCCTCGGCTCTTCGCTGATTGGCGCGATGGTCGGTTGTAGCCCGGCTCGGTTTCCGGTCTGCGACACCGACGAGGACTGCAAAGACAAGGGCGACGCGAAGCTCTGTTACGACCTTCGTTGCGTGCAATGCCGCTACGACGACGATTGCGGCGAGGGCCGCTACTGCGAGCGCAAGACCGCCGAATGCAAGGCGCTCGACGGCCCCAGGGCGATCACGCAACCGGTGAAGACGGCCGAGCCTGCTCCGGAGCCGACGCCGGAGCCGACGGCGGCGCCGAGCGCGAGCGCGCCCGCAAAGAAGTAGTAACCGGCGGTCACGGGGTCGGCG
>JABFXY010000149.1 GCA_013361525.1 Polyangiaceae bacterium
TTCACCGCGCCGACGCCGCTCGGTGGCGCGCGCCCCGCGTCCGATCCTGCACCGTCGTTCCGTGAGCGGGAGCTTCGGCTCTCCGGTACCGAGACGGAGGCGCTCTACGCAACCGCGAACGAGCAGCGCATCACGCTCAATACGCTGGTCCAGGGTGCGTGGTCGCTCCTGCTTTCGCGCTACGGCGGCGAGACGGACATCGTCTTCGGCGCGACGCGCGCCTGCCGCGGATCCGCCCTCGGAGGGGAGGGGACCGACACGATGGTCGGCGTCTTCATCAACACCGTGCCGGTCCGCGTCCCCGTGGACCCGGATCGAACGGTGCGGTCGTTCCTCGCCGATCTGCGCGCGCGCTGGCGTGCGCTCCGCGACCACGAGCATTCCTCCCTCGTCCGGATTCGGAGCTGGAGCGAGCTCCCGCCGGGCGCGCCGCTCTTCGAGTCGCTGTTGGTCTTCGAGGAGTACTTGCTCGACACGTCGCTCCGCTCGCAAGGTGGCGCCTGGCAAAACCGATCCTTCCGACTCCTCGAGCAGACGGGCTTTCCGCTGACGCTCGCGGGTTATGGCGGCAGCGAGCTCCTCCTGAAGATCGAGTACGACGAGCGGCGGTTCGACGACGCGTTCATCGAGCGCATGCTGGGGCACCTCCGCGCGCTGCTCGCCGGCCTCGCAGCGTCGCCCGACCTCCCCATCGGGGATCTACCGATGCTCGCGCCGGAAGAGCGCCGAAGGATCCTCGTCGAGTGGAACGATACGGGTGCGTACCTCGAGCGCGATCGGTGCATCCACCACCTCATCGAGGCCCAAGCCGCGCGGACGCCCGACGCGATCGCACTATCGCGCAACGGCGCGACGCTCAGCTACGGCGAGCTCGAGGCGCGCGCGAATCGGCTCGCGAGCTACCTTCGTGACAAGGGCGTTCGCGAGGAGTCGCTCGTCGCGATCTGTTGCGAGCGATCCATCGAAATGGTCGTCGGGATCGTCGCGGTCCTGAAAGCGGGCGCGGCGTACGTGCCCTTGGACCCGAGCTACCCGCCCGCGCGCATCGACGCCGTGGTCGCCGATGCCCAGCCCCGGGTCGTGCTCTCGCAGTCGTCCGTCGCCGCGCTGGTTCCCACGCACGGCGCCGAGCTCGTGCTGCTCGATGCGGACGCACCCGCGATCGACCTAGCAAGCACCGCACGCCCGCGGACCAGCGTGAAGCCCGGGCAGCTCGCGTACGTCATCTACACGTCCGGCTCGACCGGGAAACCGAAGGGCGTCGCGATCGAGCATCACAGCGCGGTCGCGATGATCGCCTGGTCGCGCACCGTGTTCTCCGAAGCCGAGCTCCGCGGCGTCTTGTTCTCGACGTCGATTTGCTTCGATCTCTCGGTGTTCGAGATGTTCGTCACGCTCGCATCGGGCGGGACGCTCGTCATCGCGGACAACGCGCTCGAGCTTCCATCGCTCGTGGAGCGCGATCGGGTGACGCTCGTCAACACCGTGCCGACCGCGATCAACGAGCTTTCGCTCGCGAATGCGATCCCGGCGTCGGTCGTGACGGTGAACCTCGCGGGGGAGCCGCTCACCCTCGCGCTTTCACAGCAAGTCTATCGGTCGCAAGCGTCGGTTCGGCGCGTGCTCAACCTGTACGGTCCGACGGAAGACACGACGTATTCGACGTGGACCGAGATCGAAAACGGGCAAACGACGCCGGTCACGATCGGTCGCGCGATGACCAACAGCCAAGCGTACGTCCTCGATGCGCGCCGCCAGCCGGTACCGATCGGCATCCCGGGTGAGCTCTACCTCGGCGGTGAAGGGGTCGCGCGCGGCTACCTGAACCGGCCGGATCTCACGGCTGAGCGCTTCGTCGAAAATCCGTTCGCCGAAGAGACGGGGCACGTCGAGGGCGCGGGCGCGCGCCTCTACCGAACCGGCGATCTCGTGCGGTGGTTGCCCGACGGCCAGCTCGAATACCTCGGTCGCATCGACCACCAGGTCAAAGTCCGCGGTTTTCGCATCGAGCTCGGTGAAATCGAGAGCGTCCTTTGCACGCACCCCGCGGTGAAAGAGTCGGTCGTCGTCGCCCGCGAGGATGGAAACGGCCCGAAACGCCTCGTCGCGTACGTGGTGCCGCGCGCCGAGACGAGTGCGCACGATCTGCACGCCCACGTGAAGGCGCGGCTGCCCGACTTCATGGTGCCGTCCGCGTTCGTCGTGATGACCGAGCTTCCGTTGACGCCCAACGGCAAGGTCGATCGGAAGGCACTGCCCGCGCCCGCCGCGGCGCAGGCGAGCCCGACCAGGGAGGCGCCACGCGGCGCGGCCGAAGAAGCCGTCGTCGAGCTGTTCGGTGCGGTTCTCGATGTCGCTCCCCAAACCATCGGCGCGGACGACAGCTTCTTCGAGCTCGGAGGCCACTCGCTCCTCGCCGTGCGCCTCATGTCGAGGATCGAGCGCGCCTTCGGCCGTCGCATTCCGCTGCCGGCGTTCTTGGCGGCACCCACGGCGCGCGCAACCGCGAGCCTCCTCGGGCGCGAGCGGATCGGCGGCGAGATCATCCGCGTGAACTCCCCCAACCCCGCCCGATATCCGCTCTTTTGGTGCGGGCAGAGCTTCCCCCAGGTGCGCCTCTTCGCCGAGCGGGCGGGTGCCGACCAGCCCGTCTACGCCCTCGAGTCCACGTTCTACAACATCAAGGATCCGCGCACGCACGTGCACGAGGTCGCGAAGCGCTACGTCGATCGGATCCTCGAGGTCGAGCCCCATGGCCCGTATCTTCTCGGCGGCTTCTGTATCGACGGCCTGGTCGCCTTCGAGATCGCGCACCTCCTTCGCGAGCGGGGCCACGACGTTCCCCTCGTCGCGATCGTCGAGCGAGACGGTCCCGACGCGACCTACAAGCGCCTGCGCGCGCTCTCGTCGCTGTTCCACTATCACAAGCACGAGCTGCGGAAGCTCGAGCCGCTCGATCGGGCCCGCTATATCGCCGAGCGCCTCACGCGCCTGCCTCGGTCCTTCCTGACGTTGCGCCGTCGCGAGCAGGGGCACGCACCGGACGCGGCGGAGGTCGCTACCCTCAGCGAGGAAGAGCTCAACAGTCGCAAGGCGTTCGCGTCACGAAATGCGTATCGGCCTCGAGCGCCGTATGCCGGACGCGTCGACCTGTTCTTCACCGAGGGCACCTGGGCCGAGCTCCCACGGCTCGGCTTCCGCGCATGCGGATGGGACAAGGCCGTCACGGGCCCGAAGCACCTGCACGTCGTGCCCGGAGATCACGACTCCGTCGGTCACGAGCCTCACCTCGCCATGCTCGCGGTCGCCGTGCGTCAAAGCCTCGATGCCGTGCATGCCGAGAGGCCGAAGCGATGACCTCTCCGCGCACGCAGCGGTCGGAGCGCATTCCGTGCCTCGACGGGCTGCGCGCGATCTCGATCGCAATGGTCATCGCCGCCCATATGGAGGGGACGATGACCCACGATTGGACCGGCCCGATGGCGCTGTCCGACGACCTGCCCATGGGGGATTTCGTCGATCTCGGCAGCCTCGGTGTGCGCGTGTTCTTCGTGATCTCCGGCTTTTTGATCACGAAGCTCTTGATCGAGGAGCAGGCGAGGACCGGCACGATCTCCCTTCAGAAGTTCTATTTCCGGCGCGCATTTCGGATCTTTCCGGCGTTCGCTTTCGTCGTCGGGGCCATCGCCATCGCCGGTCACTTCGGTTGGATCAAGTTGCGTGTCGGCGACGTCTTCCACGCGCTCACGTTCACGATGAACTACCACCACGACCGCGCTTGGGAGCTCGGTCATGTGTGGTCGATCGCCGTCGAGGAACAGTTCTATCTGGTCTGGCCCGCTCTCCTCATTTACCTGCGGCCGCGGGGCGCCCTCATTGCCGCCGCCGCGACGATGCTCGTCACGCCGATCGTGAAGGTGGCAACGTGGAAGTTCTTTCCCGATCACCGGGCCGGCATCGGCGAGACGTTCCAGACGGTCGCCGACACCCTCGCAACCGGCGCCGTGCTCGCTTTGGTGCGTGATCGAATAAACGCGCAGAGCTGGTTCGCGCGCGCGCAGTCCCATGGCGCCGCGCCCATCGTGCTCTTCGCCACGGCCGTCGCGATGCACCACTTGCACACGCACGCCTCGTTCGGCTTCACCTTGGGCGAGACGCTCACCAACATCTCCATCGCGCTCTGTATCGACGCCTGCGCGCGCAATCCCGGCTCTTTGGTCGGCCGCTTCCTCGAGCAGAAGCCCCTCGTGTTCGCCGGCACGCTCAGCTACTCGATTTACCTCGTCCAGCAGCCGTTCCTCTACCGCGACAACCACGCCTGGTGGGCGTCGTTCCCCGCCAACCTCGGATTCGTCCTCGGAGCCGCGCTCGTGTCCTACTACCTCGTCGAGAAGCCTTTTCTCGGTCTGCGCATGAAGCTCGAGCGCGCCGCAGGTCGTCCGCGCGAGGCCGCCGTTCACGCGCCGGAAGGTGCGTCGTGACGTTCCGTCGCGTCAGGCTGGGGCGAGCCACGCTGGGCGCCCTGTGCGCGTCCACCATCGGCCTCGTCACGCTCGGATCGTCGTTCACGGGTTGCTCGCAGCTCGCCGCGCTCGCGAGCGGGAGCAAAAGGACCCTCTGCGTCGACGTCGGCTATGACGGCGGCAAATCCGACGGCAGCCCCGAGCGGCCCTATCGCAAAATCCAAGAAGCCATCGATGCCGCGCACGAAGGCGACACCATCGCCGTCGCCCAAGGGCGCTACGAGCACGGCAACATCGATATCAAGGGGAAGGGTCTGACGCTCCTCGGCGGATTCGAGGGCGGCGCCCGCGGAGGAAAAGCGGGCGACTTCAAGACGCGCGACCACGCAAAGACGCCGACCGTCGTGGTCGGCAAGCGCGAGACGGGTGACTACAAACGCGACCCCGCCGCGGTGTTTCTTTATGCCGACTCGGCCGGTGGCAAGCTCGACGGGTTCACCATTACCGGTGGACGACACGGCATCTTTACGCGTTACAGCGGCTCGGCCGAGCCGCTCGTCATCTCGAACAACATCATCGAAGACAACGGTATCGATACGCCGAATCAGGACGAATACGGCGGCGGCATCCACACCGAATACAAGAAGGTCGTCGTCGAGGCGAACCTCGTCCGGCGCAACAAGTCGGGGCGCGGCGCGGGGATGGCGATCGCGGGTACCGGCGGCGATGCCCGCGTCGAGAAGAACGTCGTCGAAAACAACATTACCCTGGGCGATCACGGCGGCGGGATCTGGGTCTCCCAGCCGGCAGTCGTCCGCGGCAACGTCGTTCGCGGCAACGAGGTCGTCGGCACGATCATCAATTGGCTCGGTGGTGTCGGCGGCGGCATCATCGTGGTCGACACGACAGCCGAGCTGTCGGACAATCTCGTTACCGACAATTATGCAAAGAAGTGCGGCGGCGGCGTCTTCATCGACGATGGCGCCAACGTGACGATGCGGCACGAGCGCATCATCAAGAACCGGCCTGCTCACAAAGACGGAATGGGCGGCTCCGGCATCTATGTCGACGGTGGCGGCGTGAAGACGACCACGCTGCGCATCGACTTCTCCACGATTGCGGAGAACGCGCCGGGCGGGCCCGGTCGTGGCAATGGCATTTACGCGACCGAGCGGGCCGAGGTCACCGTCGAAAACTCCATCTTCTGGAACAACGGCTCCACCGACGACTTCAATGTCGACGACACGGCGAGCGCGTTCATCGCCGCGTCTTATTCGGTTTGGACCGGTATCGGAAAAGGCGTACGCGCAGGTGCTGGCCAGCTCGCGAAGGATCCTCTGTTCGCTGATCCCAAGTCGCTCGACTTCCACCTGCGATCGAGCGCCGGACGGTGGAATCCGAGCGCAGGTGCTTGGACGAACGACGCCGCCGGCTCGAGCCCCGCCATCGACGCAGCCAATCCGGCGTCGCCATTCGCGGACGAGCCGGCGCCGAACGGCGGACGCGCGAACCTCGGCTTCGAGGGCGGAACGAAGGAGGCGAGCCGCTCCGGCGGAACCGCTCCGGCCGATTCGCCGCCGGCTGTCGCCGCCGCCTCCGCGGGCCCATCGAGCGGCGGACTCGAGACGGTCACGACGGCGAACGAGCCACCGGCCGCGCGCGGCGGATGCGCAGGCTGTGCTGCGGCGCCGGGCACGTCCGACGCGCGATCGGCGGGGCTGCTCGTGGCGATGGGCCTCCTCGCAACGCGCCTGCGCCGCCGCCGCTAACCCCTCTCAGAACGCGCTGTGGCCGGTGAGCGCCTGGCCGAGGATCAGCGTGTGCACCTCGTCCGTGCCTTCGTACGTGAAGACGCTCTCGAGGTTCAGCATGTGCCGGATGACGGGGTACTCGAGCAGGATGCCGTTGCCTGCGAGGATGCTCCGAGCGCTGCGCGCGATCTCGATCGAAATACCGACGTTGTTCTTCTTGCAGAGCGATACCTGCGCCGGCAATAGGTCTCGCTTCTCCTTCAATCGGCCGAAGTGCAAAGCCATGAGCTTGCCCTTGGCGATCTCCATCGCCATGTGGACGAGCTTCTGTTGGACGAGCTGCTTCTCGGCAATCGGTTTGCCGAACACGATGCGCTCCTTCGCGTAGGCGAGGGCCGCGTCGAAACACGCGCGCGCCGCGCCGAGCGCGCCGAAGCTGATGCCGAAGCGGGCCTGCGTGAGACACGAAAGCGGTCCGCGTAGACCTTCGACGTTGGGGAGCATGTTCTCGTCCGGCACGCGCACATCGGACAGGACAATCTCGCCGGTCGGGCTCGCGCGCAGGCTCATCTTGCCGTGCATCGTCGGCGTCTCGAATCCTTTCATCCCGCGCTCGACGATGAAGCCGCGGATGCTCTTCGCGTCGCCGTCGTTCGTCTTCGCCCACACCACCGCGAGGTGCGCGACGGGCGAGCTCGTGATCCACATCTTCGCGCCGTTGAGGATCCAGTCTTTGCCGTCCTTCTTCGCGCGCGTCTTCATCGCGCCGGGGTCGCTGCCGGCGTCGGGCTCGGTCAGGCCGAAACACCCGATCATCTCGCCCTTCGCCATCTTCGGTAGGAACTTCTGCTTTTGCTCCTCCGAGCCGTATTTCCAAATCGGGTACATCGCGAGGCTGCCTTGCACGCTCGCGAAGCTGCGAAGTCCGCTGTCCCCGTACTCGAGCTCTTCGAGCGCGAGGCCGTAGCTGACGGGCGACATGCCGGCACATCCGTAGCCCTTCAGCGAGGCGCCGAGCAGGCCCATCTCGGCGATCTCCGGGATGAGATCGTTCGCGAACTGCTCCTTCGCGAAGAGCTCCGCAGCGCGCGGCAGATAGCGCTCTTTCACGAAGCGGCGCACGCTCGCTTGGACCATCTTCTCTTCTTCCGAGATCAGGTCGTCGATCGACAGGAGTGAATCGAGGCTTAGA
>JABFXY010000074.1 GCA_013361525.1 Polyangiaceae bacterium
GGGTGGATGCGACGAAAGAAGCCGGCAAGGTGCCGGTGAGCCGTCGAATCCATGGAGAAAACGACATGGGAACGCTGACCATCACCACGTTTACGACCCTCGACGGCATCGCCCAGGCACCCGGAGGCCCGAGCGAGGACGGGACCGGCGGCTTCGCGCACGGCGGGTGGCTCGTGCCGCACGCGGACGCGGACGTCGGCACCATCATCACGGACATCATGACGCGCGCCGATGCGTTCCTCCTCGGCCGCCGCACCTACGAGATCTTCGCGGGTCATTGGCCGCGCGTGACGGACCCGAACGATCCGGTCGCAACGCGGCTCAATACGCTTCCGAAGCACGTCGCTTCGAGGACGCTCCAGCGAGCGGATTGGAACAACTCCAGCATCGTCCGCGACGTCGTGAAGGACGTCGCCGCGCTGAAGGATCGATACCGCGGCGAGATTCAGGTCCACGGCAGCCTCGACCTCGCCCAGACCCTCATTCGCCACAACCTCATCGACGAGTATCGGGTTTGGGTCTTCCCGGTGCTGCTTGGCAAGGGCAAGCGCCTCTTCGGTGAGGGGGTGGTGCCTGCCGCGCTATCGCTCGTCGGAACCAGGACGACGAGCTCCGGCGTCGTGGTGTCGACCTACAAGCCCGCTGGGTCGCTGAAGGTCGGCTCCTTCGAGCTTGCTCCGTGACGGCTTCGGGCGTCGGGCGCGGCCCTATGCGGGCCGCCCCGAGTCAGCGCCTCCACGCCCGCGCGAACCCGCCGCTCAGCAAAAAACGCGGAAAGGTGATCCACTGCTCGACGAAGATGCGCGCCACGACGTCGAGCGGTCCGCGAAACGGCACCGGCGCGTTCGACTCGAGCTTGTGCCCGCGGCCTTGCAACGCGATCGCGAGCACCGCGAGAAACAGACCCACCGGTGCGAGCCACCAAGCGGAGAACGCCGCCGTCACCATCGCGACCGTGCCCGCCCAAAAGAGCGGCACGGTGAGGACGTGCAGGATCAGGTTCCGGCGGTCGCTGTGGTTGTCCGGGTAGAGGGTCAATTGCCACTCTAGAAGGCCGCCTTCGCGCGTCTCGTGCGTCGTGCTCATGCAGTGGAGCTTAATGGCCCTCAGGACGCGGGCCTTGTATCAGCTGGCTGCTCGATCGCTGCCCGCAAATCCCGGGGGCGCATCCCGAACATCCGCACGAACGAGCGGGTCAAATGCGCGGAATCCGTGAAGCCTGCCGCGTGCGCCGCCTCCGTGAAGGAGCGCCCCGCGGCGATCGCCGCCGCCGCGCGCTGAAGCTTCAACCACGCAAGGTAGGGACGCAGCGGGATCCCAACCGACTCGGTGAATGCGTGCATGAACCGGCCTTCGGACAAGCCTGCGACCCCGGCCAACGCTTCGAGCGACGTGTCGGCGTCGAAGCCCGTTTCGCGCAGATGAGCGAGCGCGCGGCGCACGCCAGGATGCACGCGACGCGCGGGTAACGTCCCACCCCCGAGCGTCTTCGCAGCGCGCTCGGCCCAAGCCACGCCGTCGCCCTGCATCAAGCCGCGCGGTGCCGCGCCTTCGATCAAGGCGTCGCGCTCCGCTTCGGTGATCGCCCGCGCCGGTCCTTGGACGACCCTCGAAAGGGCGGCACCCGCGGCGCTCTCCGGATCGAGGAACACGAGGAGCACCTCGACACCGCGCGCGTCGATTCGGTGCACGACGTCGGGCGCCGTGACGACCCCTGCGGCTTCGAACGACTCGTTCGCGACCTCGAACCGAAGCTTTCCCTGTACGGCGAGGACGACGTGTATCGCGTGATGCGCGTGACCTTCGCTGTGACCGCCAGCCCCGCGATTGGCGAGGAGCGGCGGCCAAAGCGGATATCCGTCGGGATCACGAACCTCGGAGACGCGCACGCGACGAGCATAGTGCTTCGGGGCGCGGATGCGAGACGGACCCCGGCGCGTGGGGGCCCTGAACAGGGGGATTTTCGCGATCGAACGCAGCGTGGTCCGTTCGAAGACGCATCGATCGGACTTTATCCATGCTCAATCGAATCATTCAAAAGCGCTTTCTTTGCAGCACTTGTGCACCGTTCCTCTTGGCATCGGCTCTGACCGCGTGTGGTGACGACGGGCCCGCGTCCGGTGGCGCCGGTGGTGGTGACGGCGGCGCGCCGAGCTCCTCGAATACCGGCGGAGCCGGCGCGGGCTCAGGAACCGCGGGAGGTGGCGCCTCCTCGACCGGTGGCAACGGCACCGGAGGTGACGGTGGCGATCCAGGAACGGGCGGAGGGGCGGTCGTCTGCGACGAGCCCGGCGGCCCCATTCCCCCGCTTCGCCTGGCCGAGGTCGCCGGGGGCTTCGAATATCCACTCTTCGTGACCAGCGAGCCCGCGGACGCGAGCCGTCTCTACGTCGTCGAACAGCCCGGCCGGATCCACCTCGTCGAAGGCGGCGTCGCCGCGCCCGAGCCGTTTTTGGACATCAGCTCCTTCGTCCAACAAATCGAATACAACCAGGACGAGCGCGGATTGTTGGGTTTGGCCTTCCACCCGGACTATGCGCAAAACGGTCGGTTCTTTCTCTATTACGTCGACAGCCAGGCCGACGGCCTTCGTCTCGCCGAGTTTTCGCGGTCGGCGTCGGACCCGAACGTCGCCGAGCCCGTCCCGGCTCGCGTGTTCTTCACGATTACCGACGGCATTCAAGGCAACCACAACGGCGGAATGCTCGCGTTCGGCCCAGACGGTTATCTCTATATCGGTGTCGGCGACGGGGGCGGCTCCGGCGACCCGGACAACCACGGACAGAACACCGACATCAAGCTCGCCAAGATTCTACGCGTCGACGTCGACGCGTATCCCACGCCTCCGCCCGGAAACCTGCCCGGCGGGGATCCCGACATTTGGGATTATGGCCTACGAAACCCGTGGCGATTCAGCTTCGATACCTGCACCGGCGACCTCTACATCGGCGACGTCGGTCAGAGCATGATCGAAGAGATCGACGTCGAGCCGCCCGGCCAGGGTAATCGCAACTACGGCTGGAGCGTCATGGAAGGGACCAGCTGCTTCAAGCCCGGCCAAGCACCCGGTTGCGATGCCGACTCCATCACGTTGCCGGTCCATGAGTACGACCACAACCAGGGTTGCTCCATCAATGGTGGGTACGTGTACCGCGGCTCGGCGATCCCTGCCCTTCGCGGCACGTATCTCTATTCCGATTTCTGCTCGAATCGAATCGAGACATTGACGTGGGACGCCGGCGTGGTGACCGCTCAAGGTGATCTCACGGCGGACCTCGAGAGCACCGACGTCCTCCTCGCGCATTCCTCCTTCGGCGAGGACGCGAACGGCGAGCTCTACGTCGTGGACTATGGTGGCACCGTCTACCGGATCGAACCGGAATGAGCGCGAGACGAGCGTGGCGCCGCCGGGGCACGCTTTTGCTGAGCGCGGCTTTCGCGCTTGCGACGGCCACAGCGAGCGCTGGGGGCCCGATCGGCACGGAGCCAGGGGACCTACCGAACGGCGGCTACTTCACCGACGCCGACACCTGCGCGAATTGCCATAAAGCCGCCGGCTCGATGGATCGCGACTACATGCCGAGCGACACCTGGGGCGGCACGATGATGGCCAATGCGACGCGCGACCCCGTCTTTCTCGCGGGGCTCGCCATTGCGAACCAGGACGAACCGGGCGTCGGCTCGTTCTGTCTGCGGTGCCACAGCCCCATCGCGTTCGTCCGAGGTCACGCGACGCCGCCCGACGCGACCGCCTTCGACGCGATCGATCACCAAGGGATCGGCTGCGACACGTGCCACCGCGCCGAGACCAGCAACCCCGCGGACCCGACCGCCAGCTACGCAATCGGCAATGCGCAGCTTCGCTATTCCGATGATTCGTCGATGACGAAACACGGGCCTTACGCCGATTCGAGCAGCCCTGCGCACTCGACGATGCACGATCCGCAGCTGTCGAGCTCGCGGTTCTGCGGCCAATGCCACCAAGTATCGAACCCGAGCCGCCGGTTGAAGGACGCGAGCGGCGCAGACACGCTCTTCGACTTCCCCCTCGATACGACCTACGAAGAGTGGGCGAACAGCGACTATGCCGATGGTCGACGCGGCACCCGCGGGTGCATCGACTGTCATATGCAAAAGAAGCTCGGAGAGTGGCCTGTCACCAAAACGGTCGGCTCGCCGTTGCGCACCGATCCACGCGACCACGGCTTCGTCGGGGGCAATCACTGGGGCATCCGCGCCGTGATGGAAGCCAATCCGGACCGCGTCGCGCTCCACGGTCCTGCATTCGACCTCGCCCTCGAGCGCACGCTCGCGAACCTCGAGACCGCGGTTGACGTCACCCTCCTCGACGCCCCGGTGAGCATCTCCGCCAATGTCGAGTTCGAGGTCACCGTCCGCGTCGAGAACCTCACCGGGCACAAATTCCCGACCGGCTACGCAGAGAGCCGACGCGCCTGGATCAGCCTGGTCCTCGTCGACGCGGATGGCGCGCAGCATGTGTTGACCGGCGGCTACGAGCCTGCGACCGGCGCGATTCAACAGGAGCCCCCGACGCACGTGTACCAGGCCGTCCACGGCCGATGGGATGCCCCGAGCCGAGCCGCCTCGAGAGACGAGCACCTCGTTTTGCACGACTCCATCGTTTCGGATACGCGCATTCCGCCTTTGGGCTTCGGCCCGTCAGCCATCACGATGCCGACAGGCGAAATCGCCTTCCAAGACAGCACCGGCGCCTGGACGAACATCGACGAAGCGACATTCACGGTCGTTGCGCCCCCGGGCCTCGCGGCTGCCGGCTACACGCTCGAAGCACGCATTCAATATCAATCGATGACGAGGGACTATATCGAGTTCCTTCGAGACGAGAATGGGACCAATGATGCCGGTGAGGTCCTGTCGTCGATCTACGAATCTACCGACGAAGCGCCTCCGATCGTCATTGCTTCCGCACAAACCTCCATTGAAGTGGCAAGCGAGGGCGGTGCAGGCGCCGGCGGTGGGGATCCGGCTTCAGGTGGGTCGGGGGAAGGAGGCGCTTCCACACCTGGCGACGGTGAAAACGGCGGTGATGGCTGCACGTGCGGCGTCGTGCCGAACCCGTCGTCCCCGCAATGGCCTGCGGCTCTCGCGCTCGCGGCGCTCGTCTTCGCTCGGCGGCGCTCCTTCAGGCTGAAAGCGGCGGCTCCTCACGCCGGATCGAGCTGACGTCTCGGCGCGGCGGCGCGCCGAACATGCGCCGATATTCGCGGCTGAAATGCGAAGGGCTCTCGTACCCCACGCGGTAACACGCCTCGGAGGCGTCGCAGCCTTCGCCCAGCATCAGCCTGCGCGCCTCGAGAAGGCGCAGCCGCTTCTGATATTGCAGCGGGCTCATCGCCGTCACGCTCTTGAAATGTTGGTGCAGCGCCGAAGGGCTCATTCGCACCTCCCGTGCGAGCGTTTCGATTCGCAAAGGCTCGGTGAAATGGTCGCGCAGCCAGCGGACCGCGCGTACGATCCGTTGGGCCTGGCCATCGCCGGCGCCGATTTGCCGCAGGCGTGCTCCCTGCGCCCCGACGAGCAGTCGATAGGTGATTTCGCGCAGAACGAGCGGCGCGAGCACCGCCCGATCGTCCGGCGCACCGAGGAGCGCGACGAGGCGCGTGACCGCATCGAGCAGCGCAGGCTCGACGGGGCTCACGGCGAGCGCCCGCCCGGTGGTCGGATCGAGCGCGTCGAGCTTGCGGGTTTCGGCGATGAGCTCCGCGACGACGCCGACATCCAGACGCACGCGTACGCTGAGGTAAGGCTGGCTGGGGGACGCCTGGATGATTTCGCCTTCGACCGGGACATCCGCCGCGACGAGCAGAAACTGCGCCGGATCGTAGTAGTAGGCCTCCTCGCCGAGGAGGACCCGCTTGCGTCCCTGCGCGATGATGCACAGCGCGGGCTCGTACAGAACGGGCGTCGGATCCATGAGCTCCGTGGCGCGGTAGAGCGTGAGGTCGCGCACGGCCGTCGGATGTGTTCCGTCGGTTCCAGTGAATCGCTCGATCAGGTTCGCGAGCTCCGTCACGCGATGTTGCGCCACTTGCATTGGTGGGTCGGGTCCTCGATGGCGGTCGATTCTGAAGGATTGGGCAAGCACCGTCGAGGATCGAGCTGTCGATGACCAACTCCGAGACGTAAAGGTTCGGGCATGCCCACGAAAGCCTATGCAGCCTCGAGCCCCACGTCCTCGCTCGCGCCGTTCACGCTGAATCGTCGCGACCTTCTCCCGACGGACGTGGCCATCGAAATCCTCTACTGCGGTGTCTGCCACTCCGACCTGCACCAAGCCCGGAACGAGTGGTCCGGCACCATTTACCCCTGCGTGCCCGGCCACGAGATCGTTGGCCGTGTGACCAAGGTCGGCGCGCAGGTGAAGCGCTTCAAGCCCGGTGATCTCGCCGCGGTCGGCTGCATGGTCGACTCGTGTGGGGTCTGCAAGAGCTGCAAGCGCGGCCTCGAGCAGTACTGCGAAGCGTTCCCGACCTGGACCTACAACGGCCAGGACAAACACCTCGGCGGTCCGACCTTCGGCGGGTATTCGGACGCGATCGTCGTCGACGAGGCGTTCACCCTGCGCATCTCCGACAAGGTGAACCTCGCCGCGACGGCCCCGCTCCTGTGCGCCGGGATCACGACGTATTCGCCGCTCCGCCATTGGAAGGTCGGCCCGGGCAAGAAGGTCGGCGTCGTCGGCCTCGGCGGCCTCGGCCACATGGCCGTCAAATTCGCCAGGGCCTTCGGTGCACACGTCGTTCTGTTCACGACCTCGCCCCGGAAGGTCGAGGACGGGTTGCGCCTCGGTGCGCACGAGGTCGTCGTCTCGAGCGACGCGAACCAGATGGCGAAGCACCAACGAAGCTTCGATTTCATCATCGACGCCGTCTCGGCCGACCACGACATCAACGCCTACCTGTCGCTCCTCGGCCTGGACGGGACGCTGACGCTCGTCGGAGCGCCGGAGAAGCCGCTCCCGGTCGCAGCCTTCAACCTGCTCCTCCCCCGCCGCAGCTTCGCAGGCTCGGGCATCGGTGGCATCGCCGAGACCCAGGAGATGCTCGACTTCTGCGCCGAGCACGAGATCACGTCGGACGTCGAGGTCATCGCCATCCAACAGATCAACGAAGCCTACGAGCGCCTCCTCAAGGGGGACGTCCGGTACCGCTTCGTGATCGACATGGCGTCGCTCCGCGACGCCTGAGCCGAGGCCCAGGGGCCTGGCAGCGGTCAAGGCGACCTGAATTGAACATAGCTGTTCAAATCGGGTTCGCGCCCGGCGGGGCCTGGCTGGCTCAAGTGCGCAACATTTGATTGAAGCGAACGATTCTGAACGGCATTGTTCAAATCGATGGGTTCGACGCAGGACCGACTTCAATCCGCGGCGCTGCGCCTCTTCGCCCAAAGAGGCGCAACGCAGCTCACCATCAGCGAGCTCGCCGATGCCGCCGGGGTCGCCCGCGGCACCGTCTACAACAACGTCGCGTCGCTCGGCTCCCTCTTCGCCGACGTCGCGCGGCGCCTCGCGGAAGAGATGCATGCCCGCGTCGTCGCGAGCTACGCCGACAAAGACGACCCTGCGGTCCGGGTAGCGAATGGCATCCGATTCTTCGTGCGCCGCGCCCACGAGGAGCCGCACTGGGGCCGTTTCATCAACCGCTTCGCCTTCAGCGATCCCGCCCTCCAAGCGCTTTGGAACGGGCCACCGATGGAGGAGGTCATGAACGGCGCGGCTCGAGGTCGGTTCGAGCTCCGTCCCGACCAGGTCCAATCGGTGATTGCCTTGATCGCCGGGACGGTCCTGGCCGCGATGTTTTTGGTTCTGGAGGGCCACCGTACGTGGCGCGACGCCGGCGCCGACGCTGCCGAGCTGGTCCTTCGAGCCCTAGGCCTCCGTCGCGAGGAGGCGAGGGCGCTGTCGATGGCAGAGCTGCCGCCTCTCCGCGCAGTCGGCGCGCGGTAGGCTGCTCTTCAGGCTCGCTTCAAACGGCGCCGCCGTCGGTAAGGGACGTCGCCAGCCCGAAAAGCGCGAAGAGCTTCGGCGACATGAAGCGCGTCACCTGCGAAATGAGCCCACCGCGGGTCGCGAGGAGGACGATCTGGCTCGCAGGACCGAATGGCTTCGCCACGGTCGTCGAGGGCCCGACGAGGTGCGGCAACGCTCGACGGCGGCGGGTCTTCAGCAGGTCGAGACATGCGTTCGTCGCGATCTTGTAGAGCCACGAACGCGTTGCACCTGCCGACCTCAGCTCGGCTTGCCGCTGCCACGCTCGAAGGAGACTCTCCTGGACGATCTCCTCCGCGTCTTGGAGCGAGCCGAGCAGCCTGTAGCAGTGCACCGTGATCGCGCTCCGATGCGGCTCCAAGAGCATCTGAAAGGACTGCTCGCTCGCAGGATCGGCCATCGAGAAAAGATGGCACAGAAGCCTTTGTCACGCGCACGCCGATGCGCGTTCGACGTTCGCAGTGTTCGAAGAAGGTTTGCCTAGGTTAGAGGCCCGAGCTGAATTTCCATGTTCGACCGCGATGAAATTTGGAGGGCTGCGTCGTCCTAACCTTCGAGATCAGAAAACGAGCGAAAGGCCGAGGTTTAGAGACATGGGAACGTCACTCGAGAACAAGGTTGCGGTCATCTACGGTGCGGGCGGCGCGATCGGGAGCACCGTGGCGCGGGAGTTTGCTCGCCACGGTGCGCAGGTCTTCCTGGGCGGGCGAACACTCGCGAAAGTAGAGGCCCTAGCGAAAGAGATCACCGCTGCGGGTGGTAAAGCCGAGGCGGCTCTCGTGGACGCGCTCGACGAGGTATCTGTCGAGCAGTTCGTGTCCGCCGTCGTGACGAAGACTGGCAAGCTCGATATCTCGTTCAATGCGATTTCGGTCTCGCAGAAGGGTATTCAAGGGATGCCGTTCCTCGAGCTGCCGCTCGAGAACTACGAACGACCATTCTCGGTTTACACGCGATCGGCGTTTGTCACGGCGAGGGCAGCGGGTCGCCAGATGGTCAAGAAGGGCGCCGGCACCATCCTCTCCATGACGGCGACGCCCGCGCGCCTAGCGGTCTCGGGATGTGGCGGCATGCCCGGCGCGTGGGCTGCAATCGAGAACTTCTCGCGCTGCCTCGCGCACGAGCTCGGACCGAAGGGTGTGCGCGTGGCTTGCATTCGCGCCGAGGCCTTCCCGGAGACGCCGCAAATCCACGAGGTATTTTCGATCCATGCCGAGGCGAACAACATCGCCTATGAGCAATTCGAACAGGCGATGCGGGTGAGGACGTTCACGAACCGTCTTCCCAAGCTCGTCGACGTCGCGAGCGCGGTGACGTTCGTCGCTTCCAACGAGGGGCTGACGGGTACGGTGATCAACCTCTCGAGCGGAGGAATCACCGACTGAGGCGCTTCTCATTCAGATCTGCGGCACCGCAAAGTACTTTCGGGGGCGGCTTTCGTCGAGTCGGAGTCTCTTGCGCTCAGCCGTCGGTGACGACACCGAACCGGCGGTGGATCTGGACGCGGCCTTCTTGCGTGACGCGCACCGCGCGAGGTGTCTTCGTCCGCGCGATCCACGCGAGCTCGAAAAAACGCGCCGCGATCGCGGCTCCGAGCGCGCCGGCGACGTGAGGTCGGCGCTCGGTGTTGTCGATGCAGATCTTCGCGAATGGCCGACGCTCGGCCTCACAGGCGGCGACATCGATCCCGAGCCGTGCGAGCGCGGCGCGGCCTTCGTCGAAGAGGCGGTATTCGTCGCCTCGCACCGCTATCCATCCGCGAGCGACCATCGCTTGCGTGACGCCGACGCCGAGCTTGCCCGCGAGGTCGTCGTAGCACGTGCGCGCCGCCTGCAGCGGATCCGCACGCGCGTCGCCCGTGGCCGAGCGAGGCCCGAGCGCGACGAGCGCCTCGACGGCGCGGGCGACATCCGGGCGCGCGAGCTCGTAATAGCGGTGCCGCCCCTGCGCGTGGACGCGGACGAAGCCGGCGGCGAGGAGCTTGGCGAGGTGGCTGCTCGCCGTCGACATCGACACGCCCGCGCCGCGCGCAAGCTCGCTCGCGGGGCGCGCGCGATCGCCCATGAGCTGGCAAAGGATCGAGAGGCGCGCCGGCTCCGCGAGGAGCGCGACCCTTTCGGCGAGGACGGGGGACACGAGCATGGTTCGACGGCCGTCGAATCATAACGCGGGGATCGTGAGTAGGCTCTCCGTGGACGAAGGAAACCAAGGAGGACGTCATGGATCGAACGACACCGCGAGCAGAGATCGAGCGCGTCTATCAAGCCTGGGACGACGCGTTGGGACGGAAGGACGTCGAGGCTGCGCTCGCGCTCTACGCGCCCGACGCGACACTCGAGAGCCCGCTCGTCCGCAAGCTCACCGGCGGAGAGACCGGCGTCGTCCGCGGACGCGACGCGCTCGGCGAGTTCATCGCGCGCGTCTTCGCTCATCAGCCGCCCGAGCGCCGGCGCTACCGCTCGGACTTCTTCACCGACGGGAACGTCTTGATGTGGGAATACCCTCGTCAGACGCCGGATGGCGATCAAATGGACTTCGCCGAGGTCATGGAGATCGAGGACGGCCTCATCGTGCGCCATCGGGTGTACTGGGGCTGGTTCGGACTTCGCGTCCTCGAGCGCGGTTGACTCGAACGCGCTCTCCCAGCGCACCGACCGCCGATTTTGATGCATCGAGCAGCGCCGCGGGCGCACCGACCGCCGATTTCGGTACCCGAGGTCCTGCCGGGAGCGGTTCGACCGGTGATTTCGCAGCCCGGAGCAGCGTCGCGAGCCCTAGACTGGCACGCCGCCGCATTGCCGAGCCCGCTCCCGCAATCGCTCGCGTTGACGAACGTTGTCGGTGAGCGACGCGGCACGCTCGAACTCGGCGCGAGCTTCGTCGCGCCGGCCGAGCTGCAAAAGCAAGTCGGCGCGCGCGCTCGGTAAAAGGTGGTAGCGCGCGAGCGCGGGCTCCGACGCGAGCGCATCCAGCAGCGCGAGACCTGCGGCTGGGCCGTCCGCGCGCGAAACGGCGACCGCGCGGTTGAGCTCGACGACGGGGGACGGAACGAGGCGCGCGAGGTCCGAATACAGCGCGGCGATTCGCTTCCAGTTGGTGTCGGGCGCCGATCGCGCCTCCGCGTGGCACGCCGCGATGGATGCCTGGATTTGGTAGGGGCCGGTCGATCCGCCGAGGGCACGCGCGCTCTCGAGCGCGGCGAGACCGCTGTCGATGAGAGCCCGATCCCAAAGCGAGCGATCCTGATCCATCAACAGAACAGGCTCACCCGCGGCGTCCGTTCTCGCCGAAGAGCGCGACGCTTGAAGCTCCATCAGGGCGACGAGCGAGAGGACCTCCGGTTCTTCGGGCGCGAGGCGCGCGAGGACGCGACCGAGCCGAATGGCTTCGCCCACGAGCGCGGAACGTATGAGCTCATCGCCGGCGGTCGCCGAATATCCTTCATTGAAGATCAGGTAGACGACCTCGAGGACCGACGAGAGCCGTGCGCCGAGCTCTTCGCCGCGCGGCACCTCGAACGGCACGCGCGCCTCCGCGAGGGTGCGCTTCGCGCGGACGATGCGCTGGGCGACCGTCGGCTCGGAGGCGAGAAAAGCCCGCGCGATCTCGTCGGTGGAGAGCCCGCCGAGCAAACGCAAGGTGAGCGCGACCCGCGCCTCCCGCGAAAGGACGGGATGGCAGGCCGTGAACACCAAGCGAAGAACGTCATCGCCAACGTCGTCGTCCATGGCGGCTTGGAGCCCGGCTTCGATCTCTTCGAGCGGAACGTGCGTCTCGGCTTCGTGCGCGAGCACCTCGTGCTTGCGCGTGGACATGCGAGCGCGCCGCACGGCATTGACCGCACGGTTCTTCGCGGTCGTCATCAGCCACGCGCCCGGCTTGTCGGGGACACCCGAGCGCGGCCATTCGTCGAGCGCGGCCACGAGCGCGTCCTGCGCGAGCTCTTCGGCGAGATCGACGTCGCGAACGATGCGCGTGAGCACCGCGACCAGCTTGGCCGACTCGGTCTTCCAGACGGTCGTGATGGCGGCGTGTGTCGCGGTGGCCGTCACGCCGGGCACCGTAGCACCGCGGGCGCAATATTCGGCGCGCCCGCGGACGATGCGAAAGTGGCCGAGCCTTACTTCTGCGGCGGAGGCCCACCCGGCTCGAACACCTGAAGAATCTCGCCGGTACCGTCACCCGCGACCTGCATGAACTCGGTCGCGACGTCGATCGCCGCCTGCCGCGAGGCGACCTCGACCAGCGCGAAGCCATCGATGAGCTCCTTCGTCTCGGCGAACGGGCCATCCGTCACGCTGACTTTGCCGCTTTCGCAGCTGATTTGAATGCCGCGGGTCGGTCGGACGAGGCCACCGGTCATGACCACGACGCCGGTCTTCATCATCCGCTCGGTGTACGCGCCAATCGCCGCCATTTGCTGGGGCGTCGGGGGCGGCGTGTTGGGCTTCGCGGCGTAGGTCATCAGAAATTTCATGGCTTGCTCCTTGGGTTCGCCGCGCATCGGACCATCCAACTCGGCAGCGACGTCATCACGACATTCGAGGCACGCTGGGATCGACACTGCGCCGAACTTTTTTTCGGGGCCACGTCGTTTCCGGGCGGCGTGCTTTTGGACGGTCGCTCGGAAACGTCGATCACCGCCCACGAATCGCCGATCAGCGGTGCGGACGGCGACGGCGCGCGACCCAGATCGCGAGGCCGGCAGCGCCGAGGAGCACGGAACCCTCGGAAGGAGCACCCGCAGCTCGGCATTGGCAACCGTCGTCCACAGGTGCGCCGCCGCCTCCGCCACCAGCGTTGCCACCATTGCCGGCTCCGGCACCGCCGGTTTGGTCCGAACCACCTCCGCCGCCTCCACCGTTGCTCGTCCCGCCGCCTTGTCCCCCGCCTCCGCATTCCTCGGGGTCGGCCGAGCCGGAGATCGTCACCGTTTGTGGGCTCGAGCAGCCGATGTTGTTCTGCGGATCGATCGCGCACGCAGTGTACTCGAATGTCCCCGCACTCACCTGCGGCAACACTGCGCGGTAGAGGTCGCCACCCATGAACCGAGCGTCGGCCTCGACCGTCTCCCCGTCAGCCTCGACGCGGACGAAGGCGCGTCGCAGGCGAGGGCCGTCGTCGGTCGTCGCGCTGTCGCTGACGGCGAAGCGCACGATGGCGCGTTCACACGAGTCGACGGGCGTGGCGAGCCCCTCGACGGCGATGATTCGGGGCGGTTGTGTATCGATGGGGGCGGCGTCCGTCCCGAGATAAAGCCGGTTAACGAGACCCTTACCCGCCTCGCCTTGGCCGGTAACGCAATCCAGCCGTCCATCTCCGTTCAGATCGCCGAAGTCGAGCGTCATGGTCGTATCGGTCGTCTCGGGCTCCGTGAACCTGTCCGGGTCATGGACGAAGACGCCCGAACCGTCGTTCTCGAGCAGTCGCTCCCCGGACCCGAGGAACATGATGGCGGCATCGAGGTCGCCGTCGGCGTCGTAGTCCACGCAGGCGACACCGTTGTCGTCGAAACCCGGATTGCCGCTCACGCGGGTCGCCGTCTCGTCGGTAAAGGCGCCCGCGCCGTCGTTGATCAATAGTTGTTCTGTCCGGTCCGGCTCCGCATTGTCGACCCAGATGTCGAGATCGCCGTCGCCGTCGACATCACATTGAGCCGGGCCGTATTGGCCGTAGGTGTACATGTCGAGCGTCGGCAGGCCTTCGGATGCATCGACGAACACGCCACCGCCGTCGTTCAGCAACAGCGCCCCGCGTCCGGTGTGCGGGTTGAGGTACACGTCGAGATCGAAGTCCCGGTCGACGTCGAAGAAATCGACATCGTTAATGGACTCTTCCAGCTCGAACACTGGAGCCGGATCCGGTGAGACGCTGAACACTCCCGTCCCGTCGTTCAAATAGAACAAACCCTCGCTGCTTGGAGCGAGCAGGTCCAGATCGCCGTCGTTGTCGATGTCACCAAATCGCGGAATACTGCCTCCCTCGAAGGGGAACCGGCGCGCCGCTTCCTCGGTGAACACGCCTTCGCCGTCGTTGACGAACAGCTTCGGCTCGCTGCCGTCGGGGACGAATAGATCGAGGTCCGTGTCGCCGTCTATGTCTCCGAGCGCGAACTTGTAGACCCCTGCGGGGGGCACCCCCAGCGCCGCCGCCGTGTTGTTGGTCAGCTCGCCGTCTCCGACGTTGACGTATACGGCGAACGGTCCGTTAAACGTGCTGCCGAACAATACATCGAGGTCTGCATCGCCGTCGATGTCGACGGCGCGGATGTACCAAGTGTCGGCGCTCTCGTAGTCGATCGCACCCGGAACTTCTTGGAAAAGGACCTGCGCCTCGCCGCGCGGGGCCCAGAGCAAGCACGTGGCGATTAGCGAGAAGGGCGCCAAGCGCCGCAAGCGGTTGGTGAGCATGGGTAGCACCTCTGTCACGAATCTCGATCTAGGGAACCAGGGTCGGTGTCTCTCGGAACCCGTCGCCGGTGCCGAGCTCACCGACGGATCCGTATCCCCAACAACGTACGACGCCGTTTGCGTCCCGCAGGCATGCGTGCCGTTCACTCACGGCGAAGTCGCTGACGCCGGTCGCTATCTGAACCGGCATTGACCCATAAGGCGGCGCGTCGGCCATGGCATCGGCGGCGAAGTTGCCCTCGCCCCAACACCAAAAGCTGCCATCGGCCTTCCGCGCACATGCCTTGTCACCGCCGCTCTTCACGGCAACCCAGTCTTGATCCGTACCAACTTGGGTGGGCTCCCACGTTCCGTCCCAGCACCAAAGGGTGCCCGGCGCGCGGATTCCGCAGCTGTATCCCGGGACGTCCGGAGCAGCTGTGACATCGAACCAATCCGTCGCGGAGCCGACCTGGGCGAGGGCAACGCCGCCGGCCGTCACCGACAGCGCGAAGAGGGCGCCGTCGCGAATGCCGTAAGCCCGGTACCATTGCCGATCCACGGACGTCCACCCCGACTGTGTCCCGACCTGCGTGGGTTCTGCGCAAGGGGCGAACCGCCATAGCGTGCCGTCGGTTGCGATAGCGAACAGATCCTCTTCACCGACGACGTGAACGTATCGGCCCTCGTCGATCAATGTCGGTTCGTCGAACAGGTGACGTTTCCAGAGAGAGCCGTCCGACTTGATCGCGCCGCCGCTGACGCGACCGCTCGCAAATACCCAATCGTCGTCGGTGCCGATCTGTGTCGGCGTTTGCGCCCCCCACCCCCACGTCAGCAGCGCCCCCTCGTCGTCGACCGCGATGGTGAAAGCCGGAGCGGCCGAGATGGACACGATGTTGCTCCCGGAGATCGGCGCGGGCGCCTCCTTGTTACCAAAGCTGCCAATCGCCAGCTGACCCCATTCGTTCAGGCCGAAGCAATACGTGTCCCCGGACGCCCTTCGCCCGCAGGCCGCATCCGCCGTCGTCCTGATTTCAACCCAGTCCGTGTCGGTGCCGACTTGCCGCAGCTCTTCCCAATAGGGCCACTGCATTCCATTGAACGAGCCCTGACGCCAGAGCGTCCCGTCCCGTCGAATTGCCAACATCACAATACCCACGTTCACCTCGCGCCAGTCGAGGTCGGAGCCGACTTGCGTAGGCACGGATGAAGTCGTTCCGTCCGAAACGAGGCCCCAGCAGTGGAGGGAGCCGTCAGCCTTCACACCGCAGGTGCGACCGCGCCCCGCCTCGGCCATTTGCCAACCCGGTCCCACCAAGACCGGATCTGCACGATCGTCGAGCGTCCCATTGCCGAGCTGGCCCCAGGAGTTCTCGCCCCAACAGAAGAGCTCTCCTGTTCTCTTCAGCGCGCAGGCGTGCCCAAAGCCGGAGGACACTGCGACCCAATCGTCATCGGAACCGACACGTTGGAGCTCGGTCGCCGGTGCTCGGCCGGGTATCGAACCGACGCACCAGAGCGACCCGCCCGTTGCTATGGCGCAGGCGTAATCGCTGCCGGCGCTGACTTGGCGAAACGTCATATCACCGAGCACTTCCACCTGTGCCTCGCCCGAGGACTCGGAAGTGCCGCTACGCCATAGTGAGCCGTCTTCTGCAATCGCGTAGGTGAAGGAAAGGCTCGTATCGACCATCGTCCACGGGCCTGTCAGCGAGGCTGCGGTGCGTGACGAATAGCGATACGCCCCACCCGGAAGAATCTGGCCGTTCGCGTTGTCTCCCCAGCATTCGATCTCTCCGAGCCGGATGTCACAGCTCGTGCGGTCTCCACTCGAAACGCTCGAAACGAGCGCGCGCACACAGGTCGATCGGCGCAGAACATCGCCGGGCGCGCAGACGCCCGAAGGCTGACCGCCGTCGCCGTCAGAGACACCCGCGCCCCCGGCGCCCGCGCCCCCGACGCCCCCGCCGACGCCCTCCGCGCCGCCTTCGGGGGCGCTTTCGGTGTCGTCCGAACAGGCAGGCAGCACGGTGAAGAGCGGAATGGCAACGGCGACCATCGCCATTTTCGGCAGACCGGAACACGATCCATAGACGGTAGCTCCCTTTTTGCGGCGGTGCACGATGCGCTATACGCAAGTCGCGCCGATTCCATTAGAAGGGCGGTCACTTTGTCGTGGGTCGATTCACAAAAAGCGCAAGGCGCCTGAAACTCCGAGATCCGGAGCTTCAGGCGCCCATACCCACTGGATGTCTATTCGACGTTCCGGTCTTCGGAACCGCGCCGATCGTCAGGGCAAATCGAGAATATGCATGCAAGCAGAAGCCGGCGGCGTCCACCCCGAGTCGGGATAATTGAACTCTTCCTGCGCCACGCAGGAGAAACCATCGGGGCACGTGGTGTCGCTGTCGCACGCGAGGAAGCAGATTCCACCGCAAACCGGCGCGGCGTCGCCCGACAACGGAGCGGGACAATCGGCGGCGCTGTTGCACGCACGATCGCACGTGCCGACGTTGAGCAAGTAGGTATCTCCGCCCGATTGGCACGCATACTCGCAAGCTGCCTCGTCCGCCGAGAACTCGCAGTCGTCGCACGAGCCGCCTTGTGCAACGCCGGCGCACTCGAGGTTCTGATCGAGGGAGCACCCGAGTGTCCACGAATCGGTACCGGAGGGGTTCATTGCGCACGCGTAGGGGTCGGCCGGGTCGGCCGTCTCCGGCGGATCTTCGCCTTCGGCCAGGGGCGACTCGTCCTCACCGATGGCCGAGGCCGATACCGGGTTGCAGGCAGTCGTAGCCGAGAGGAGCGCCATCGAGATGAACGCAAGAACGTCAGAGCGGGCGTAACGCATGATGGACCTCACCATATTGGGAATGTCGGCGTCGGGAGCCGACCGTCTCGCGCCGCCGGCAATCACGAAGTAGGCAATGGCCCCGTCGCGGTCGCCGTATCGTCGCTTCGATGAGTAGGTCCGGCGACGGGCAAAAAACGGCTCAGCATTCATGGCAACCTCGCTTCGAGCGATAGGGACCCCGCAAACCACGGTGCACCCCATCGCGCTGCCTCTGTACCTGCATATTCCACGAGCAAGGGGCGGAGCTGCGCGCCCACGACACCATCGGCGCGCAGCCGCAATTGGGGAACGGGCTCGAACGCGAACCCCGGGCGGACATAGGCCCCCATCGATGCAATCGTGCCCGATTCGCTGAGATAACCTGGGGCGGCCTCCACCCCTTCCGTGGCGAGAATGACGATTGCGACGCCGCCGCCGACCGACGGGCGCCACATCCCGTCGAGGAGCTCCACGCGAACGTCGGCGCCCACGACACCGACCTTCGTTTCGCTTTCGCCCTTTGGAGCGTTGGAATTCGTCTCGCCATTGAGCGTCCCTTCGTGATGCATCGATTGAAGGGGCGCGATGCCGAATGCGCCAATTCGAATACGAGGGGCAACGTAGCCGCCGAGACTTGCGACGAGCGCCGCAAAAGGTGGCAGGCCGCCCGGGCTTCCCACCACGCCCGCGCCGATTTCGGCCGCGACGAGCGGTGGATTGCGAAATACTTGCGTGGCCTCCGGCAAAGGCGCGCTATCCGGCATTACCGGCTTCGGTGAAGTCGGAGCGGGCGCGGGCTCACTCGGCGGCTTTTCGGGTGCAATCGCCGGGACCTGCGCCGCATCCAGCAGCTTGGGCGTCGGCTCGACGTCTCCGCGCGGCGCGTCCGGGAGCTGGAGCTCGAGCAGGCTCGCGCGCAGGAGCTCGACGGCGCGGATGGCGAGCGTGCGATCGTGCCCTCCCGAACTCGCTTGCTCGAGCTCGCGGGAGAGCGTTTTCCCGGTGCTTCGATCGAGCAGCCACAGCCGCAGCGTCTCGCCCTTTGCGACGGCACGAACCGCGGCAATCGCGTCCTCGCGGAGGGCCACGTCTCGCAGCTCCGCCGCGATATCGTCGTCGGCCGGATCGGTGATCACGTCGGCGTCGAAGCCCATCGTGCCGAGCTCGGCGCGCATTCGCTCGGCGAGGGCCGCCCCCTTCGCGTCGGTCAGGACCACGATACGCGGACGCTCCGACGCATTCGCCGTGACCGTACCGGTGAGCGACACCAAGACGAGCATGGACGAGGTGAATCTCGATAGGACTCTACGAAGACGACGTGGCGTACGCGTCACGGTGCGATGGGTTGCTCCGAGCTGGGCGAAGGAGCGGGCGCTTCGTCGACGATACGGCGAGCGAGCTCCGCATGCGGACCCTTTGGGTAGGACGCGACATACTGCATCGCGAGTGTGCGGGCAGCTTCGTTGGAGCCGTTCTTTTGGTAACACTCGAGGAGGCGGCCCATCGCTTCTCGCGCGAAGGCACCCGACGGTTTCTCTCGGAGGTAGGTCTCGAACCACACGGCAGCCGACGACGGCGCGCCTCGTTGATCGAAGGCCATGCGCCCGAGGAGGAACGCCGCGTCCGCCGCCGCCGGATCTTTCGGGAATCGTTTTCGCAGCTCGTTCAATGCGGCGCTTGCGTGAGCAGGGCGCCCTGCAAAGCGCGCCACGTCCGAGAGAGAGACGAGCTCGGCGGCATTCGACCGGCGCATGACGACATCGACACCTTCCGCTTCGATGGCTGCCCACGCGGCTCGGTTGTCACCCTTATCCGCGAGGCTGCGCCACGAGGCGCTCGCGGAAGGCGCCACGACGACCTCCGCGCTCGCCGATGAAGAGCCCTCTGTCGATGCCGTGTGCGCAGCGGAAGGAACCTCGGCGGCGGACGCAACCGCCGTCGCCGCAGGAAGGCTGGATGTCGGGCTCGCTTCGCCGACTTGGATGTCGAGGCGCTCCCCGGCTCGCACGACACGCCCCGAATCCCCCATGGGGCCGACGACGCGAACGGCGCCTTCGTGAAGGATCAACGAAAACGCCTCTCGCGACGGGTCCCACGCGACGTCGAAGCGCGTGCCCACGACGTGCACCTCGAATGGGCCGGCGTTGACCTGCCATTCTGTATCGTCACGATGAACGACGTCGGCGCGAAGCGTGCCCCGCTCGACGACGAGGACCGCACCTTTCGACCCGACCTCCACGACGCGCGCGCCTGCGTCACGCTCGAGGACGACCTCGGAGCCGTCCGAGAACCGAATCGGTATTTCGCTGTCGGGCGGCGCGGCGATCCAATCGCCGGGGCGACCGCGGGTTCCCGCGATTTCGAACGACAGAGACGGCGCACGCAGCAGAAAGAAGAGCAACGCAGCGGCCGCCGCCGCAAATACCGCATAAGCGGCGACCCGCTTCGCCGGGCGGCGCTGCTCCCGCTTCGTCGCGCGCTCGAGGAACCTTACTCGTTGTGCCTGCAGATCGACCGCAGGCCCCTCGCGATCCTGGGCCTCGGCGATTGCCGTCCCGAGACGTCTCAACGAGTCCATCGAGCCCCTCCTTCCAAGTAATCGGCGAGCGCGGACGAGCGACGCGCCAGCGCCAAGAAGCGCGACTCTGCGCGGGCTAGGCGCCGCTTGAACGTCGCGAGCGACGTTCGGCAGCTTTCGGCGGCCTCGGCCAAGTCCATCCCGTCGACGTAACGAAGCGCGAATGCGATGCGTTCATCGACGGGGAGACGCTCGAGCACCGAATAGGTCTCACGGACCGCCTCGCGCGCGTCGTCATGGGCGCCGCGGTCCGGCGGCTCCGGCTCGGGCAATGAGTCGTCGGACAGGAACACCAGCCACCGCCGACGTCGAACGCGCTTCTGGATCGCCTCACGCGCGGTATGGACGGCCACACTCCGCATCCAACCGGGCAGCGCCTCGGGGTCGCGCAAATCGTCGATGGACTGCAGCGCGCGAACGAAGACGTCGTGGTGAATGTCCGCGAGGTCCCGATCCGGGCCCAGGATGCGCGTCACGACACGCAGCACCATGGCCGCGTAACGGTCGTGAAGCTCTCCCATCGCGACGGGGTTGCCCGCGCGAACGCCGGCCAAGAGGGCGGCGTCGTCCACGAACGAGACCCGCCCCGCGCCGGGTGAGCCAGCGCGCCCCGGGGTGTTTCGAGCCTGTCGCGTTGGCTCGATGGATCGGACAGGAGCGGGCACGCCTCTAGGTCCGACAGCGCCCACGGAACGGCTCATGAATTTTGCGGGCGCTCACCAGCTACGGCAGCTTCCCTGCCTTGGTGATCAGGTAATTCCGCTCCGGCGTGCTCGATGTGCGCGCCGCAGCGGCACGGTATTGGGCCTTCGCCTCCGCCAAATCGCCGGCCAACTCGTACAGGTGCCCGCGGACCGCCGCGAGGCGATGGCTGGTCGCCATGCGCGGGTCGTCGTCGAGGGGCTTCAGCAAGCCCAAGCCGGTTGCAGGTCCGTGGACCATCGCCGCGGCGATGGCGTAGCTCAACGTGACCATGGGGTTGTCGGTCATGCGCCGCAGCAACCCGTAGAGGGCGAGGATCTGCGGCCAATCCGTCTCTTTGGTGCTCGGCGCCTCGTCGTGAAGCGCGGCGATCGCAGCCTGCAGCTGATACGCGCCGACCTGCCCTCGCGAGAGCGCTTGCGTGACGAGCGCGACCCCCTCGGTGATCGCTTTGCGATCCCACAGGCTGCGGTCCTGCTCGTCGAGCGGGATCAGCTCGCCATCCGGTCCGGTTCGAGCCGCGCGACGCGCGTCGGTCAACAACATGAGCGCGAGCAGACCTGCGACCTCGCCGTCCTCGGGCAGAAGGCTCTGCAGCGCGCGCGCGAGCCGTATCGCTTCGCTCGAGAGATCGACGCGCTGCAGATCGGGGCCGCTGCTGCTCGCATACCCTTCGTTGAAGACGAGGTAGAGCACATGCAAAACGGCGCCGAGCCGCTCGGCCCGCTCCTCGGGGGTCGGCATGCGAAACCGCACGCCCGAGGTCTTGATGCTCTGTTTGGCGCGGCTGATCCGCTGCGCCATCGTCGCTTCGGGGACGAGGAACGCGTTCCCGATCTCGGCCGTGGTCAAACCGCCGACCGCTCGCAACATGAGCGCGATCGCGGTCGGCTTCGTGAGCGCCGGATGGCAGCACATGAAGAGAAGAACGAGCGTGTCGTCCTCCTCGACCTTGTCGATCGTGTCGGGTGCGGGGACGACCTGCTCCTCGGGCGGCGTCTCCGCGATCACCGCGGCCTCGCGCCGCCGACGTGAGATCTCGGCCCGCACTTGATCGGTCATCCGCCGCGACGCGACGTGGATGAGCCACGCGCGGGGGTTTTCCGGAACGCCTTCTTTCGGCCACTGCTCGGCTGCCGCGATGAGCGCCTCTTGAACGGCATCCTCCGACGCGGCGAAATCGCCGAATCGTCGAACGACGACGCCGAGCACCTGAGGCGCGAGATCGCGAAACAAGTGCTCTCCGGACGCTTGCAGCCGGCTCGTCATCAGCCGTCGGTCGGCGGCGGTCCGCTCATGACCTCACGCACCTCGATCGGCATGTTCATCGGCTTGCCACCCGGACCGGGCGCAGCCGACGCGCGCGCTGCGATTTCGTAGGCGCGCTCCGGGGTCTCGACGTCGACCATCCAATAGCCGGCGAGAAACTCCTTCGCTTCGGCGAACGGACCGTCGGTGACCTCGGGCGTGCCGGCTTTGCCGGCGCGGACGAGACGAGCCTGACCGGGAGGGGAGAGGCCCTCTGCGCCGACGAGCTCGCCAGCAGCCCTCAGCTCTTGGTTCAGGTTCTTCATGAACTGGACGTGCGCCTTGAAATCTTCGGGACGCCAGTCCGTGACACCCCAGTCCCCCGTACCGCGCGGCGCATTCATCATCAGCATGAACTTCATGTCTTCGCTCCTGTGTGGTCCGCCTCGAGTGGCGTTTTCATAGCGGAGTCGGAGCCGGTCCGGCGTTCTCGACATCGAGTCGCATGGATTTTTGTTTTTGGCGGCTGGTGTAACTTTCCGCCGATCGATACCGTTTCCTCCGCATGAAACCTCCCCGCCGCCTCACGGGGCGCGCAAAAGCATCGAAGCTCCTCGCAGCACCCATCGTCGTCACCGCCGTTGTCGGGACGGCCGTCGTTGGCTCGGCCTGCGTGGGCCGCACGTACGTGAACCCCGGCCCCCCGACCGGAGAGAAGGTAACCGCGAGCGCCAGCGCCAGCGCCAGCGCCTCGACCGCGCCCACGACCACCGCTGCGCCGACCGCGACGACGGAGCCGACGAGCGCGCCTGTCGCGAGCACCGAGCCGCTGCCCGATCCGCCGAAGGAGGGCGACGGAAAAGTACACAAGCAGCCCGACGGCACGTGCCTCTACATCTTCCCCGAGCCGAGCACGCCCAATTGCCCGCCGGGCGCGTACTGCAACCCGGGTCCGCCGCGTGAGCCGATCAAGGTGAAGTGCCCGGACGAGAAGGCGCGCTGAGTGCCGCGTAGGCCGGCAAAAGAGCCGCCCTCCGAGCTGGTCCGCCACGAGTGGGCCGGTCGCATCGAGGCTGAGTATCGCTCGGCGGCGATCACCCAGGAGACGGTGCTCTGGCTGATTCAGATCGGCGCGTCGCCGGATCTCGTTCGCGCCGGCCTGCGCATCGTCGACGACGAGCTCGTTCACGCTGAGATGTCACGCAAGGTCTGGAGCGCCGCCGGGGGTGAGGCGCTCGCTCCGCTCGATCGCGGATCGCTCGGCTTGCGTCGCGAGCACGAGGTGCTGGAGCACGATGTCGTGAGCGCGATCGTGAAGGTGTTCTGTTTGGGTGAGACGGTCGCCGTTCCGCTGTTCGCCAACCTGCGAAAGCACACGACGGTCCCCGTCGCGCGACGCGCGCTCGATCGGATCTTGAAAGACGAGGTTCGCCATCGCGACTTCGGATGGACGTGCCTCGAATGGCTGCTCGCGCGGCCCGATGCGGAGGAGCTTCGAGGCGTCGTGCATCGAGGCCTCGACGGATGGCTCCGCGCCCTCGAGGGAAACTACGGCGACGATCTTCAAGGCGGCATCCGCGGCGTCACGCCGGAGGAGCGTGCATGGGGCGTCGCGCCGTGGCGCGAGTACGCCGAGATCCTTCATCGCGCTTACACCCGCGACTACGCGCGCCGCTTCGCGAAGCTCGGCGTGTCGATGCCGGCCCTGCCCGCGAGCTGACGTGTGTGTCAGATGCCGATGGTCGCACCCGTTGTGCGCACCCCGTTGATGGCGGCTCGATCCAGCGCGCTCGGCGATCCAACCCCGGCTCGCAGCGCTGTATTTTCAAGAACTTGACGCTGGTTCGAGAATTGCTCCGCGGCGCGCCATGCTTTCGCGTGTCGGGCTTCTCGGCTGCGTGCTCCTCCTCGTCGGTCAGGCTGCTTGCCTCGACTCGAGCGGGATCGACCTCGACGACGGTGACGACGCGGACGGGGGCGTCGACGACGGTGCCGGCGCGCACGCCGAGGGCGGAGGCCCTTCCGGAAACGGCGGAGCTGATGAAGGCGGAAGCAGCGGCGAAGGTGGCGACCCCATCCCCGCGGAGGAAGATCCGTTCGACCCGCCGCCGGCGCCGCCGATGCTCTCCGAGGACGAGCTCGCGATCATCGCGGACGGCGTCGACGACTCGCTCGGTAACGCTTCGGCGACGTACTCGGTGTTGATGGTCGGGCTCGAGACCGGGCAGGTCGTCTACGCGAAGAACGCGGATACCGCGCGCAAACCTGCCTCGAACACGAAGATCTTCACGACGGCCGCGTCGCTGCTGATCGACGGAGAAGCCGGTAGGCCGCTCGCGGGCGTCTATGCGACCGCCGTGAACGGCGGGGTCGTGCAGGGTGATCTCGTCCTCTTCGGTGAGCACGATCCCGCGTACACGCCTTGGTTTGGTGCGGACTCGCGCCAAGGTCTCGACGCGATCGCCGAGGTCCTCGTCGACAGCGGAATCACCCAAGTGACGGGTGGTGTCGTCGCACGCGGCGAGTTTCTCTACGAAGGCAACTCGGTCGGAACGATGGACTTCGGCGCGGAGCGCAGCCAAACGGCGAACGCGTTTCGGCAGGCGCTCCTGTCGGCGGGCATCTCGGTGAGCGGGGGCGCATCGACGTCGAGCTCACTCGATCCGCCGGGAGGACAGCTGCTCGCGCCGATGCCAAGCGTCTCGCTCGACGCAGTGACGCACGCGATCAACGTGCCCAGCCACAACGAGATGGCGGACTTGATGATGCATCGCCTGGGCACGGCCGGCGGTGGAGACAGCACCTACGCCTCGGGCTTCCAGACGGTCCAAGGTGTCCTCGACGACGTCGGCGTCGCGCACGACGGCCTCGACCTCAACGACGGCTCGGGCCTCTCGCACGACAACCGCGTGACGCCTCGGCACATCGTCGACCTCTTCCGCGCGATGTCGGAGCGCGATGTTTGGCCCGCGTTCGAATCGTCGCTGGCGATCTCCGGCGTGCGCGGAACCATCGCCGGCCGCATGACGGGCGACAACACCTATGGCCGCTTCTGGGGCAAGACCGGCACCATCAACGGCGTCGTCGCGCTGAGCGGCGTTCTCTTCCACAAGCACAACGGGCAGCGATACCTCGCGTCGCTCCTCGCGAACAACGTCGCCGACTCCACCTCGGCGCGCGCCGCGCTCGACGGAGCCGTCGGCGCGCTCGCGAAGAGCCACGGCGGCGTCACAGGTTTGCCTGCGACACCGCTCCTCGATCGCGTCGAGGACGATCACAACGGAGAGACGGCGTGGATCTCGTTCCGCGGCGTCGACGGCGCGACGGGTTACCTCATCGAGCGAAGCGCCGATGGTCGCACTTGGAGCCGCGCGGAAGCTCGGCTCGTTCACGAGACGACACATCGAACCTTCGCGATCGATGGGCAGCTGTTCGTGCGCGTGCGCGCGGTGAACGCAGCAGGCGAGAGCGGTCCGTCGAACGTTCTCGGCGCGCGCGTATCGGAAGGCGCCGGCGCGCGTGTGCTGTTCGTCGACGGCAACGAGCGATACCAACGAGGTCCCGTTCCTGAAAACCCGCTCGGGTGGGGCAACGACGCGGTCGTGGCACATGCAGCGGCGATTCAAGGTTCGTTCGAGAGTGCGTCCGCTGCGGAGGTCGCGGCGGGTGAGGTGGATCTCGACGCATTCGACATGGTGCTCTGGGGATTGGGTCGCGAGTCGGTCGACGACGAGAGCTTCTCGGACGCGGAGCAACCGATCGTGCGCGCATACGTCGCGTCGGGTGGGCGCCTGTTCGTCTCGGGCTCGGAGGTCGCGTTCGATCTCATCGGTGAAGGCTCGACGGCAGACGCCGCGTTCGCGCGCGACGTGCTCGGCATCGACTACCTCTCCGACGACGCGAGCACGACGTACCTCATGTCGGGCGACGTTCCGACCGACGTGAAGCTCGCGCGCTTCTCCAAGCTCGGGCGGCACGAGGTCGCGTATCCGGACGTCATCGGCCCCGCGACGGACATGGGCACGAGCTGTCTGCGTTATGCGGCGGGTGTGGGCGGTGACGCGTGTGTGCTCACCGATCACGACGGCGGCGGACGCGTGGTGATGATGGGCTTTCCGCTCGAATCGCTCGACGATCCCGCAGTTGGAAGGGCGCTCGTCGCGTTGCTCGGTTCCTGACGATCGAACGAGGCAGGGAGCAACGAGACGCCGCTGACCCGGGCGGCGTATCCTCGCTCTTCCGTGCGGCGCGCCACCCTCCCTCTCTTATGGCTCGGTCTTCAGGTCCTCGCTTGCGGCTCGACGGTCGATAGAGACACGACGCCCGCCGGGAGCCACGAACCAACCGCCGCATCGATCGCGACGCCGACACCGACGGCAACAGCGACCGTCGAAGCGAAAGCGGAGCCCGAGGCGGAGCGCAAGCTGCCCGAGGCCTGTGAGCCGGGCGACATGTGCTCGATGCCGGCGGAGTTCGGACAGCGTCTTTGCGGAGGCACTCACCCCGAGGTCGCGCTTCACCTGTTCGCGCCGAAGACGCCGTGGAAACGCGCGTACCTGAAGCGAGCCTTCAAGGCGTGGCACGTCGGTGGACGCGGGGAGCTCCGTGAGCTTCGAGCAGCCGAAGAGGTCATCGTCGTCACGGTGGCGAAGCCGTCGGCAACCGGGATGCAGATCGGTGGGCAAGCCTTCGACGTACTTCGTTGGGACGGGACGTGCGTCTCGCTCATGGAAGACGAAATCACCTTTCAACGACCCTCGAACGCGGTGCCGGCAAACATCGCGCTCGAAGAGCTCGAGCCGCCGTACCGAACCTCGTTCACCGAAGAGAAGGCGATCGAGCTCGCTCGTTCTGCGAAGAAGCGGACATGCGAGGCTGCCGGCGCCGACCAAGAACCGGGCAAATCCAAGTGCGAGCTCGCGCGAAGGCACTTGTCGCTGACGATCGCGCAGTCGGTCGGCAAAGGGCGCGCGCTCCCTCCGCTCACGTACGTGCCTTGACGCTGGGGCTCGAAGCCTTCGCCCGCTACCTTGCGGGCCGAGGATTCGAACGATGAGCAACGACGACGATCGAAGCTCCGGTGCGCCCGCGGCGGAGCGAACAGAGCTCACGGCCCTCCGCGCGCGACTCGCCGCGACGACCGACGAGGGCCGGCCGGAAGCGGTCGCGCGACGTCGCAAGACCGGGCAACGAACCGCGCGCGAGAACATCGACGATCTGCTCGACCCCGGCAGCTTCACCGAATACGGCGCACTCGCCGTAGCGGCGCAGCGAACGACGCGCTCGATGGACGAGCTCGCGCGGGTGAGCCCTGCCGACGGGCTCATCTCCGGCATCGGCACGGTGAACCGCGCGCAGTTCGACGACGATCGCGCGCGCACGATGGTGCTCGCATACGACTACTCGGTCTTCGCCGGCACGCAGGGGTTCGTCGGCCACAAGAAGCTCGACCGCATGATCGCGCTCGCGTCTCAGTGGCGCGTTCCGGTGGTCCTCTTCGCCGAGGGCGGCGGCGGCAGGCCCAACGACACCGACATGTTCACGGTCGCAGCGCTCGACACGCCGAGCTTCCTCGGGTTCGCGGCGCTGTCGGGGCTCGTGCCGCGCGTGGGGATCGTCTCGGGCCGTTGCTTCGCGGGCAACGCCGCGCTCCTCGGATGTTGCGACGTCATCATCGCGACGAACGACAGCAACGTCGGCATGGGCGGGCCGGTGATGATCGAAGCCGGTGGGCTCGGCGCGTTTTCGCCGGAAGAGATCGGCCCCATCGACGTTCAAACGAAGAACGGCGTCGTCGACGTCCGTGTGAAGGACGAGGCGGAGGCCGTCGCGGTCGCGAAGAGGTACCTCTCCTACTTCCAAGGCACCGTCGAGACGTTCACGTGCGCGGACCAAACCTCGCTTCGCACCGCGCTGCCCGAGAACCGTCGTCGTGCTTACAAAGTTCGGCCGATCCTCGAGACCGTCGCGGACACCGGCTCGGTCCTCGAGCTTCGACGCGACTTCGGCCGGAGCATCGTCACGGCGCTCGCCCGCATCGAAGGCCGCCCCGTCGGCATCCTCGCGAGCGATCCGTTCCACCTCGCGGGCGCGCTCGACGCCGACGCGTCCGACAAGGTCGCGAGGTTTCTCCAGCTGTGCGACGCGTTTGGTCTTCCCGTCGTGTCGTTGGTCGACACGCCCGGTTTCATGGTCGGTCCCGATGCGGAAGCGACGGCCCTCGTGCGGCACGCCGCGCGGGTGTTCAACGCGGCCGCGAGCCTTTCGGTCCCGTTCTTCAGCGTCGTCCTGCGGCGTGGATACGGCCTCGGCGCGCAAGCGCTCGCGGCCGGGCATTTCCACGCACCGTTCTTCAACGTCTCCTGGCCCACCGGGGAGTTCGGCGGGATGAACCTCGAGGGCGCGGTTCGCATCGGCATGCGCAAACAGCTCGAGGCGATCGAAGACCCCGGCGCGCGTGAGGAGATGGCCAAGGCGATGATCGCCGAAGCGCATCGCCGGGGCGCGGCGATCAACATGGCATCGCTGGCGGAGCTCGACGCGGTGATCGATCCCGCGGACACGCGCGCGTGGATCGTGCGCGGTCTGAAGACCGCACCGGTTCCTTCGCGGGAAGGCCGGCGCCGCTTCATCGACGCCTGGTAGCGCCCTGGGTTTACGAAGCGCTGCGACGAGGGTATCGCCGCGGCGTGCGCATCACCCTCGCCGCCGTCATCGCGATCGCCTCCCTCTCCACGAGCGCATGCTCGAACCGCGAGCCCACGCCGACTGCGAGCTCGTCGGCAACCTCGACGAGCAGTGCGTCTGCCGCGAAGCCTTCTGCGAGCGCACCCGCAGCACACGCACCCGCCGCAGAAAAGCCGAAGCCCGCGCTGTCGGTCGTCGTGGAGCCGCTCGGTCCGACCATCGTGCGCGTCGGCGCAGGGGCAGGGTTCTCGACGGATCACAACCAGCTCGTCGCGTGGGGTGGCGCGCTTCGCACGAGGACCGACTCCGCGCCGAGCGTCGGCGCCGAGGCGCAAGAGGTCGTCCTCTTGGATCCGGCGGGGAAGCTCTCGACGAAACGAATCGGAGGCACCGCTGCTTCGGGTCTGTTTCTTCCGTCGGTCGCGTACGGAGACAAGAAGCTCTTCGTCTTCGGCGGGTGGGCGCCCGACGGTCGCGAGCCCTTCGACACGCTCCACGAAGTCGATCTCGCGACGGACGAGATCGTGGGTCGCGCTCTGCCGAAGGCGAGCCCTTGGCCCGCCGCGCGCAACGGCGGCGCGATGATCTACGCGAAGTCTCCGGATCGGCTGATCCTCTTCGCCGGCGACGGCGGCACCGCCGACGGCGCGCGGTTCCTCGACGATCTCTGGACGTACGACATCGCGTCGCGGAAATGGGCAGCGGTCGACAAGAAGGGTCCTTGGCCTTCGGAGCGCTGGCACGCCGCGATGACGATCGATCCGACAGGCACCCGCGCCTTCATGTTCGGCGGCGCTGGTCCGAGCCTCGATCGCGCATTGTGGGAGCTCGATCTCGCGTCGATGACTTGGCGCATCGTCGAGACCAAAGGCATCGGTCCCGAGACGATGCAGGGCATGTCGCTCACCTACGACGCGGCGGCGCGCGCGCTGGTCATTATCGGCGGGCTCTTGAACATCGAGGCTGGCCCGGCAACCTCACGCACCGTTTGGGTGCTCGACATGGATACGCTCACGTGGTCGAGCACCGAATCGGCAGCGCTCGGCCGGCGCGAGCACGTCGCCGCGTACGACCCCACGACGCGCGCCCACTACGTCCTCGGTGGTTGCACCTCCAACGAACCGGGCAACTTTTATCGGATGGGGCCGCCGGTCGTGACGACCATGCGCGTGCGCCTGCAGCGTCACTGACGCCCGTCGGTCACTCGAACCGCGCGAAGAACACGTCCTTCTGGGGCATGTGCGCGATCGATCCGCCGATCGAAAAGACGAACGGTCCGCTCCTCGGTGCCTGGTGCGCGTGGGCGCGCGCGAGCGGAAGCTCCGCGAGCTCGACGAAGGCGCCGACGTTCCCTTCGGCGTCGATGGGCGCAGCCAGCACTGTCGCGCGCTCTTCACCCGTGAGCTGAGCCATCCCCGCGACGACGTAGAGGTGATCGAGGAAGACGAACGCGGACGACGTCGCACGACCCTCCGGCAACGTGCCGACGTTCGAGAACGCGGAGAGCGAGCCGTCGTCACCGACGGTTGCGCGCACGATGTCCGTCTTCGCGGGAAGGCCTTCGCCTCCACCGATGAGATAAATCGCCCCGTCATGCGCGACAGCCGCGTGATGCGTGAGAGGCCCGGCGAGCGGCTCGAGCTCCTCCCACGCCCCGAGCGTCGTCCCGTCGAAGGATGCACGCTCGATGGTCGGCATGACCTCCTGAACCGGTGCCGGCCCGGAGACGTCCTGGCTCATCCCGCCGATTGCAAACACGTAGCCGCCGACCGCCGTCGCGGTGAGGTGATACCGCGAGACGCCAAGCGGCTCCGACTCGGCGATCGCGAGCGAGCCGTCGTCGTTCACGCTGCCCACGTACGTCGTCGTCCACGAGTTGCCCGGCTCGACGAGGCCGCCTGCGACCACGAAGGATCGATCGACCTGCGCGAAACCGGCTCCGATGATCGCCTCCGGGAAGTCGTCCTGTAGCTCGAACGCGCCGAGCGTCCCGTCTTCACCCAGGGTCGCGCGCTCCACCGTGTCCGCGCCGCTACCGAGCGAGGTCGTCCCGAGCATGGCGTACAGGTACGTGCCGCTCGGTGCCTCGGCGACGAACGACACGTGGTGATCGCGCGCGCGTGTCAGCGACGATGTGGCCGACCACTGACCGAGCGTCGCTTCACACCCGGACGCCCCCTCGTGCGAGCCCTCGGGACACGACGTGCCTCCTCCTCCGCCGCCGGCGCCACCTTCGGCAACAGCTCCGCCGCCTCCCTCGACCCCTTGGCCGCCGGCCCCGCCTTCACCTCCGACGGGACCGTCGTCGCCGCACGCGACGGACACCAGGGAGAGCAGACCCGCGAAAGAGAAGATCAGAGAACGTCGCATGAACGAGGGTCTAGGTTCGTGTGACTTGGTGAACCACTCAACATCGATCAAGGATCGTGCGCATCGCGTACAGACCAGCCACGCATGGGCGTTTCGGTCGACACCGTTGCCCCGGCGAGGATGTGCGCTCCCGGCACTTGCACGCATGACGCGGCGGAAAATTGCGCGCCGCCGTGGGGCATCGCGCTTGCTTTGCACCGCTGATCTGCGGCTCGGCACCCGCAGGAGAAGGCCATCGGGCAGGCCGAGCACCGCTTGTTCGGAGCACCGGGATGACGAAACGCGTCTCGTCCGCAGACCTGTCGAAGCGCGCCGGCGTGGCCGCGTCGGCAGCGTCCGTGCTGGTGCCGGGGTCGACCGTCCTCGAAGGCAAGTATCGCCTCGAGTCGGTGCTCGGCGAGGGCGGGATGGGGATCGTCTACGCGGCGAGGCATCTCGAGCTCGACCAGCTGGTCGCGGTGAAGGTCGTCCGGGAAGAGCTCACCCGCAAAGAAGAGTGGATCGAGCGGATGCTCGCCGAGGCTCGCGTCTCTGCGCGCCTCCGCTCCGAGCACGTCGCGCGTGTCCTCGACGTCGGGCGGCTCGAGTCCGGCTCACCGTTCATCGTGATGGAGCTGCTCGACGGCGAGGACCTCTCGTCGTGCCTGGCGCAGAACGGTCGTGTGCCGCTGGGGCTCGCGGTGACCTACCTCCTCCAAGCGTGCGAGGCGCTCGCCGAAGCCCACGCAGTCGGGATCGTTCATCGCGACGTGAAGCCGGACAATCTGTTTCTGACGACACGCGCCGACGGCGCCGTCATCGTCAAAGTCCTCGATTTCGGCATCTCCAAGAACGTCTCCGAAGAACGGAAGACGGCTCTCACCAATCCGAAGATGGTCATCGGCTCGCCCGACTACATGGCGCCCGAGCAGATGCGCGCAGGCGCGGACGTCGATCCGCGCAGCGACATCTGGTCGCTCGGTGCCGTCATGTACCAGCTCCTCACCGGGCACCGTCCCTTCGAGGCCGACAGCCTCCCCGTCACCTGCGCGCGCGTCCTCGCAGACGAGCCGACGCCGCCGCGAGCCCTCGTGCCTTCGCTCCCCGAAGACGTCGAGCAGATCATCCTCAAGTGTCTGGAGAAGGAGCGCGACAAGCGATTCGCGACGGTCGCCGACTTCGCGTGCGCGCTCGCCCCGCACGCGCCGCCCAACGTGGCCGAGATGGCGGAGCGGATCGTGCGGGTCGCATCGTCGATCCGTCACCCGATTCGAGCGACCGCCAGCGGCCTGCCTCGTCCGATCGTGAAGCTCAACGATTCGCGCTCACCGGTGTCGTTCACGGCGGCGCCGACGCTGGCGATGAAGCGTCGTTGGTCCCCTTCGCGCGTCGCGGTGGTGTCGACGTTCGTCGCGGCAGGGACGATCGCGTCGCTGGCGCTGCTTCGCGGCGTTTCCGCCGAGGCGCCGCGGGTGGCTGCAACGAAGGTCGAAGCCGCTGCCGCCACTGCATTGCCGGCGCCCATCGAAGCAGCTGAAGCGCCCAGCGAGCTCGATGGCGACGCGATCGATCCGGAGGACGTGGCGCAGGCGGTCGATACCGCCGATGTCGTGGCTGCGACCGAGCTCGTCGCGACGTCGACGCCGGCAGCAACCGCTTCACCGCGGCGAGCGCCGTCGCGCGCGAAACCTTCCGCCGGCCCGACGAAGCCGTCGGCGCAGCCGGCGGTCGAGCCTGTCTTGCAAGCCTGGGATCCGGATTCTTTCGGCGGCCGCCGCTGAACGGTCAGCTCCGCGGGAGAGAAACCTATGCATTCGCTTCGACTGGCGACCATCATCCTTCCGCTCGTGGTGCTGACGGCACCCGCGACCGTGCTCGCTCAAGATTCGGAGAAGGCCGCCGCCGAGACGCTCTTCCAGAGCGGGCGAGAGGCCATCGCGCAGGGTGACGCCGCCGGTGCGTGCCCGAAGTTCGAGGCGAGCCAACGCCTCGATCCCGCGCTCGGAACGATGCTGCACCTCGCCGACTGTTACGAGCGGATCGGAAAAACAGCGAGCGCGTGGGCGCTCTTCGAAGAGGCGGCGTCACTCGCGGAGTCGCTCGGCCAACGCCCCCGCGCGAAGATCGCGAAGGAACGAGCGAGCGCCCTCGACAAGAAGCTCTCGCGGGTCACGTTCCGCGTGCCGGCCGAATCGCGCATCGAAGGACTTCGCATTCAAGTGGAGAGCGTGATGCTCCCGGCCGAGTCGTGGGAGACGTCGATGCCGCTCGATCCGGGTGAGCACGTCGTCGTCGCGACGGCGCCCGGTTACGTCGAATGGAAGCAGACACTGAGCATCGAGCCGGAGGCGACACAGACGCTCGAGATCCCTTCTCTTCGCGTGACGCCCACCGTGCAGCCCATGCCGGCACCGGTGATCGAGCAACCCGCACCGCCGCGAGCCGACGTCGTGAAGGACGACGGCCGCGGTCGCCTTCAACGCATCGCGGGCATCGTGACCGGCAGCGTCGGGTTGGCGACGCTCGTCGCCGGCGGCGTGCTCGGCATCCAGGCCCTCTCCGCGAACGATCAGTCTCTGTCCGAGTGCCGCCCCGACGATCCGACGCTTTGCAACACCACCGGTGTCGAGCTCCGCTCGGACGCGGAGGGCTTCGCGCTCGGCTCCACGATCACCTTCGTGACCGGTGCAGCGCTGGTCGCGACGGGTGTGGTCGTCTTCGTCACCGCGCCGAGCTCCGACGCCGAGCCGTCCAAGCCGGCGCTCGCCTTCGGCGCGTCGCCGGGCGGTGCGTCCCTTCGGGGGACGTGGTGAAGCGCTTCATCCACGCAGCGGTTCTCTTCCTCGCGAGCTGCGATCGCGTGCTCGGGCTCGAGGACGCGCACATCGATCCCGATCTTCAGGGCGACGGCGGCGCCGGCGCGAACGCCCCGATCGGTGGCAGCGGCGGCGCGATGTCCAACGACGGAGGCAGCGCGACCGACGGCGGCCACGACCACGCGGGAGGAAGCGACGGCGGCAGCGCCGGTGACGGCGGAGGAACCTCCGCGCCGACTCCGTGCGTCGACTACTGCAATGAAGTGATGCAGAGCTGCACGGGCGAGTTCGCCGTCTATGGGTCGATGGACAGCTGCCTCGGCATCTGCGCCCACCTACCCGAGGGACAAGACGGCGACACGTCCGGCAACAGCGTCTTTTGCCGGCTTCATCACGCCGCGTTCGCCTCGGTGGACGCGCCGTTCTATTGCCCGATCGCAGGCCCGACCGGCAATGGGACGTGCGGCTCTGCGTGCGACGCGCTCTGCGGCGCCGCGGAAGCGATATGCACGGGCTCCGACGCGCAATGGTCGACCACGACGGCCTGTGAAGAGGAGTGCGCGACCCTGTCGGATCTCGGCACCTACTCCGCCGATCCAGAGCAAGACATGTACGAAGGCGGACACGTGCAATGCCGCGTCTTCCATCTCGCGAATGCCGCGGTCGCCGACGCGGACATCCATTGCCCACACGTCGGCGGCGCCGCACCGTGCGTCCCGGAGACGAAATAGCGTCGCGTCGGCCCGCTCCGACGCAGCTCAGCTCTCCGGCAGCACCAACCGCGTGAGCTCGCCCCAGCTCGGCCCGGCTTTGCATCCGACGCGAAGCGGAACCTCGAGATCGAACGCCGTGCGCATCGCCTCCGCGGCGACCTTCGCGGTCGTGACGAGCTCGTCCGCATCGACCTCGAAGAGCACCTCGTCGTGCACCTGAAGGAGTGGCTGCGCGCGAAGCCCCGCCGCACGAAGCGCGCGGTCCGCTTGGAGCAAGCCGCGTCGAGAGACATCGGCGACCGAGCCTTCGTGCGTCGCGCGTCGTGCCATTCGCTCGGCGTTCGATCGCAACTGCGGATCGAGCGCCGTGAGCCCACCGATGGGCCAATGCCGGCCAGCGACGGTAACGACGTAGCCTCGCGTCTGCGCGAGACGCAGCTGCTCGTCTTGAAACGCTCGCACCGTCGCGTAGTGACGATCGAACCGCTCGATGAGCTGCTTCGCTCCTTGTGCGTCGAGCCCGAGCTGCAGCGCGAGCGCGCTCGCACCTTGCCCGGCAAACGTCGCAAAATTCACGACCTTCCCCGTTTGGCGCTCGGCCGGACCCACCGCATCCTGTGCCAGATCGAGCACGGCTGCCGCGGTGATCCGGTGCAGATCGTCGTTTCGACGGAGCGGTTCGACCAGCGCCGGATCCCGCGTCAGATGCGCGAGCACGAAGAGCCCGAGCTGGTTGTAGTCGACCGAGAGCAACACCTTTCCCGGAGGTGCGCGAAACGCGCATCGAATGCGCGCCATCTCCGGGGTGCGGCCGGGCACTCGCCCGAGATCGGGCTGCGAATTGATGATGCGTCCCGAAAACGAGCGCGCCGGATGAAACGTGGAGTGGACGCGCCCGTCCGGCGTGATCGCCGCGCGCAACGCCGTCACCCAATTGTCCTTGAGCCGCTCGAGCTCGCGGAAGCGCATCACCAGACCGACGATCGGGTGCGCGTTCTCGATGCGCTCGAGCGCCTCCGTCGCCGTGCTCCACCCCGTCTTCGTCCGCAGCACGACCGGCAAGCCGAGATCTTCGAAGAGCACGCTGCCGAGCTGCTTCGTGGATCCGAGGTTGAACGATTTGCCGGCGAGCTCGTAAATCTGGCCCTCGAGCTCCGAGGCGATCCGCGTGAAATCGTCACCGACGCGCAAAAGATCGTCGCCGTCGCAGGCAATGCCGTGCACCTCCATGCGCACGAGCGTCTCCGACAGCGCGAGGTATTCATCGAGCTGCTCACGCGCGACGTTCGGCTCGAACGATCGCCATAGGGCCGAGGCTGCCTCCGCCATCGTGCCCGCGAATTTCGCCGCGCGCCCGACCTCGATATCCGACCAAGCTTTGCGGCTCTTGCCGATTCCGCGCACCACGTCGTCGGCGTCGAGCGCACGTCGCAATCGATGTTTCGCGACCGTCACGAGCTCGTGTGGTGACCAATTGCTCGGCTCGGTCAGATGGGACGCACAAGCCGAGTCACCGACGACGCCGGCGACCTGGACACCTCGACGTGCGAGCGCGACGACCGACGCGTTGACCTCGTGGCCGACCTTCGGTTTCGTCGCGTCACCGAGCCACGCCGCGAGAGGCCGAGGTCCTTCCAACGAGACGCCTTTGCCCGAAAACCCCTTACCCGAAAACGGGAAGTAGAACGCACGCTCGCCAGCAGATGCGGCGAGGCCGGCAAGCGCGCCGCGCGCAGGCGAAGGATCTTCCGTCAGCGTGTAAATCGCGACCGGCGCGTCGCCGAACGACGCGATCGCCGCGGCGACCTTCTCGTCGTCGTCGCAGACGGTGACCTCCGTCGACGCCTCGCGGGGCTCGCTGCCGAGCAGCTCGTAGAAACCGAGCTCGCCATAGAGCGCGTTGAGCGACGCTGGTTGCGGCGCTCGATACCCGAGCTCGCCGAGCGGACGCGGCAGCGCGACGTCGGTTGCCAGGCGCGCGCGGTCGACCTCGCTCTTCGCGAGCTCCAACGACGCGCGGAGCATCTTTCCAGTGCGGCCCTCGATCTCCTCGGCCTTCTCGAGCGCGGCTTCGATCGAGCCGTACGCCTTCACGAGATCGGTCGCGCCCTTCTTTCCGATGCCTGGAACGCCGGGCATTACGTCGTCGTCGCCCACGAGCGCGAGCCAACCTGCGACGTTCTCGGGGCCGACCTCGAAGCGCTTGCGTACGAGCTCGGCCGTGTAGCGGACGTCCTTGTACGCGTCGTACCACCACACGCGATCCTCCACGAGCTGCGCGAGGCGCTTGTCGCTGCCGACGACGACGACGTCCTGACCGTCGTCGAGCGCCGCCCGCGTGTACGAAGCGACGACGTCGGCGGGTCGACCCGACGTCACGACGTGCAGGCCATACGCCTCGAGGAGCGAAGGCAGCCGCTCGACCTGAGGCTTCAGCAGCGGCGGGAGCGTGCTCGCGTCGAGGCAGCCGTCGAGTACGGCAACGGCACAATCCGGCGTTTTGAATCCGAGCGCGCGTACGAGCGCGCCCGTGAGCGCATACAGCCCATTCGTCGGCAGATTCGCTTCGTTTTTGCGATCGGTCTCGACGACGAGATACCCCCGCGTGAGCAGGTGACTGGCGAGTACGACGAGCGTTCTTCGTGCCATGTCGAGCCTCAGAGGAACGGCGCCATCTTCGCGACCCACCCCTGCGGATTGAAGACGAGCTGGCGCATCCACTCCGGATGCTCGCGCACGGCTTTCAGCGCCTCGGCCTGTGGGAGCGCGCGCCGGCTGAAATCGACCGCTAGCTGCCGTCGTGCACGCCACCCCTCCGGCGGCTCGCGATCGAGCTTCGGGTGGGGAACCTTTTGCCCGAGCAAGATGCAATCGAGCCCGTGCAATCCGTAGAAGTAGATGCCGGCGACCTCGTTCAGCTGCGTACGGATGGCGCGCGGCAACAGGGATAGCGGCCCACAGGCCTGAAAGATGTCGATCGCCTCCTGCATGCCGGAGACGTCGACCTTTTCGCGAACGTCGGTCCAAAACTTCGAGTCGCTACGCTTGTTGAACTTGTAATGCGCGGCGAGGAAGAACCGCAATCGGTCCCAATCGCGGCCGATCGTCGTATTGACGAAGCGCCTCAGCACCGACCGCTCCGGGCCGAATGGGAATGCTCGGACGAGCGCCGTAATGGCGCGTGTAATCATCAATAGACCGGTCGACTCGAGCGGCTCGACGAACGCGTACGCGTTGCCGATGGCGTAGACGTTCCCCACCCAAAGCCGATCGTGCCGGCCCGATCGAAAGCGGACGACCCGCTCGCCGCTGAGCTTCGGCCAAAGCTTCTTCGCCTCGGCGAGCGCCTCGTCGTCGGAGCAATACGCCGACGAATATACGTATCCGAGGTGCTCGTCCTCGACGATGGGGATGTTCCAGCACCAGCCGCTCTCCATCGTGCGGGCCGTGGTGTAAGGCTTCAGCTTGCCGCCGTGGGGTGAGTTGAACGCGAGCGCCGAGTCGGTGAAGAGGCTCGTGGCATAGCTGTGGAACTCGATGCCCAGCTTTTGCTCGAGAAGAAACGAGCGAAACCCCGAGCAATCGACGTAGAGATCGAACTCGAGCGTGCGGCCGTCGTCGGCGACGAGGTTTCCGATGTGCGGGTCCGGATCGTCGCCCTCGGGGGCGATCACCTTCGCGTCGACGACCTTGCAATCGAGGTGCACGATGCCGCGCGCGACCGCTGTTTTACGCAGGTATTCGACGAGCCGCTTGTTGTCGAGGTGATACGCGAACGCCTGGAGATGCAGCAGCGATTGCTCCTGCCCGTTGATCCGAATGATCGGCGTCACGTCGCGGGCCATCAGCACCGACTGCAGCGTGAACGTGCTCACGTTGCCCGTCTCGCCCATGGAACCGAGCATTCCGATCCCGTTCACCTCCCAATCGAAAGGCGCTTGGAACACGTAGTCGCCGGGCAGGCCCCATTCGAACCGAATACCCTGCTTCCACGTCGGCTGAACCTCCTTGACGAACTCGTCGACGTTCAACTTCAAATAGTGATGAAGGAACGCGACGAGGCTCGGCACGCTCGCCTCTCCGACGCCGATGATCGGAATGCTCGGCGACTCGATGACCGTCACCTCGAGCCACGGCAGCTGCGCCTTCAAGGCGAGCGCGGTGAACCAACCGGCCGTGCCTCCGCCGAGGATGCCGACCTTCTTCACCGCGCCGCCGTCTTCGGCGGTGGGCCGGTATGCCTCCCGCTGAAGAAGCTCGTGGTTGGTGAAGAGGACCTGCAACCCCTCGAGCGGGTTCGGGCGATTCGGCGGCAAACGCATCGCGCGAGGCTAAACCAACTCGGTGCCTCGCGCGAAAACCGGATCGCTCAGGGCATGCTGGGCACGTTCGTGTACGGCATGAACGTCCTGCATTGCTGCCCTCGCAGCGAAGGACAAGCCGGCAGCGGCAGCCCGGGGCCCGTTGTTCCGGACAACATGGGCAACACGACGCTCGTGGGATGGGACGTCGACGCGCCGACGTCGTAGCTCACCGGCTCGTCGAACTCTTTCAGCTCGAACTTCCACTCGGCTCGGCTGTCGCCCGGCGTGTCGATGCTGACGCGAATGCGAGAGCCGGCGCGGAACACGTGGCTGAAAGCCGCAATTCCCACCCGCGCGAGCGTCCATTCTCCGGGGACGAGGAGCGCCTCGTCCTCTTCACGATACGTGTGCTCCGGCCAAAGATCGGTCGCGGAGCCGTCGAGGGCACGAACGCTCGCGCGCAACCAACCGCTCTGTACGAACATCTCCTGTCCGTCGGGTCGGATCTCGCTGAGGTTCACCTCGAGATCGGCGTCATCGACCGCAGACCGAATCCAGATGTCGACGCTGCCGCTGCCGAGCATGACGACGTCATCGGACAAAGGCGCGCTCGTCATCACGACGGCGCTTCCGGCTGCCGGCTGGTTCCATTGGTATTCGGGGGTCAGGGCCCAAATATCACCGCCGGGCGCGAGAATGCCGCGCTGGCCTGCTTCCGGGTCGAGCGTGAAGCTGAACCCCGCATCGTCCACGACGGGCACCTGCGCCTCGACCAGATCGCCGTTCGGTTGCAGATAGAACCGGTGCTCTTCCGCGTCCGGGTGGGGCCAACCGTCGAACGTCAGCTCGAACGTGCCAATCGGAGCGCCGACGTCCTCTGTCCCGCCTCGCTCGAAAATCGTGCGGTATTGAGGCTCCGCTTCATAGACGGTCTTCGCGACTTCCCACGAAGGCTGATCCGCGAGCCGATCCGGCCGAAGCTGCATGTTCACGCCGAAGACCTGCTGGAACACGACCGGTATCAACGTGCGAACGCCGGGATCGACGCTGGGGACGCGCTCGGCGACGTACAAATCGAGGAACGTCTTCCACTCGACCAGCACCTCCGGGGAAAACCCGTCGACGTGGACACCGTTGTACGTCGTGAATCGTTTTACCGGCGCCGAGGTGAACCGATCGAGCAGGGTAAAGAAGAACGGCCCCGTTTGCTCGTCCTGCCAGGCCGAAGCGAGAAACACCGGGACCTCGATCTTGTCGGCGAACTTCGTCGGGTCGACGCGACCGACGAGATCGTCGTCGTAATAGGGGGTGTTCTGCGCCTGGTCGATGACGTTGACGCGCTGCCCGTGCAACAGCTGGTTCTCTTCGCAGACGGTGTCGCCGGCGTCGACGCGCGCTTGCTCCCAACCTTGGCCGTAAGGGGCAGCCTTATCGAGCACGTTGGAAATCCACGACAGCGCAAACCCGTTGTTGAACAGACCGCCGGGCCGCGCGGTGGAATAGGTGCCACCAATGACCGAAAGCGGCGTGATGGCTGCGAGGCTCGGCGGCTTCATGCTCGCGACGAACATCTGCGTAATACCCGGGTACGAAAGGCCGGTCATTCCGACATGGTGGCCCGATACCCAATCCTGCGCAGCCACCGTCTCGACGACGTCGTACCCATCGAGCAGCTGCAGATCCTCGAAATAGTCGTAGGCGCCACCTGAACAGCCGGTGCCGCGCATGTTCACGCTCACCGTCGCATAACCCATCAGTGACGCGAAAAACGCGCTCGGGTCGGTCGGCTTGTCGCATAGAACGGGATAGTCGCCGCACAGCCCTTCATAACCGGGGATCGGCTCACCCGGCTTCGCCGGATCATATCCCGAGTAGTTGACCACCGTCGGATACGGGCCTTCCTCCGCCGGGCCGGGCAACGTCACGTAGACGGCGAGCTGCGTCCCGTCGCGGGTCGTCAAATAGCCATAACCGGGCTGGAGCTTTTGCTCGTCGTAGAAGGACTGATCGGGTTTGCTGCCGTCGACGCTGAGGACGGTGATGGAGCCGACCTCTTCGGGCGGGCTGAGGTCGGGCAGGTGAACCGAATACCCATCGCCGGGGGCGACCTTCCGGAAGATGTAGCTGCCGAGCTCGTCCGTCGTGCCTTCCGACACGACGTCGCCTCCGGCGCTGCGGAGCTCGACTCGGGTATTGGGCTCGGCCTTCCAGACGTGGACTTGTTCGACGCTGCCGCGGGTGCTGAACGGAGCCGCCGGGGCCCCGCCGCCTTCACCGCCGCCGCCTTGGACGCCCGCGCCTTCCCCGCCGGCCCCGCCGCCGCCGGTGGTGTCCGAATCCGAGCAGCCGAACGCGAGCGTCGTCGCGACACACAAGCCAATTCCCCGCTTGAGCATGGCGCGAGCGTGCAGCGACCTGACGACGAAAGCAACCCCGACCGCGCCGCCTTTCACATCTCGAAAGGCGCCGCCGCCGGCTCGTCGACGTTATCGCGTTCTTCGGGTTATCGAGGATTCGACCGGGGGCCGAGCAGCAATGCCTTCGGAGCCAAGAGCCGGTAGCTCTCCGTAACCAGTAACGCCACTTCGTCCCAATCGGTGCTCGGCCCGAGCGTCATCCCAATCACCTTGGTTCCCCATTTCGTTCCCCATTCGGCGAAGAAAAAGGGCGGGCCGTTCGTGCGCAGCGCATCCGAAAGGATCTCCGAGGTCCGAAAGGTCAGGACGGTCACCGGACCCGCGCTCGACGCGGCGCGCGCGTACGCGGGTGGCCAACCGCCATCGATCTCGAGGACGTGGGCGAAGTTACGCTTGCTCACCATCCATCGGGTGCCGACCCAAGCTCGCTCCTCGTAGGCCTCCGGGAGCTTTTCGCAAATCATCCGCAGCCTGCTGATGGTTTCGGCCGGGGCGCTGCCGCGCTCGCGCGAACCGGGGGGCGGCTTCTTCTTCGCGGGCTGGGCTCGTCTCATTCGGCGAAGCACGAGTGTAGAGTCGTCGCGGAAGCATGACCAAACGACTCCGAGCATCGCTCGTCTGCGAAGCCGAAGGGCTCCTCCTCGTCGTGCGTTTGCGCGATCCGGTGACGGGCGTCGAAGGCCTGTTTCCCCCGGGCGGCGCCGTCGAAGAAGGCGAGACCCCTTCCATGGCGGCGGTGCGCGAAACGCTCGAAGAGACGGGGATCGTCGTCACGACGATTCCAGATATCGTCCTGTGTCGCACGTATCCGTTTCGGTGGGCCGGCGTCGATTACGAGGTGACCACGCAATTCTTCGCAGCCCGGCTCGATCGCGCACCCGCGCTGCCTGCGGTGGTGGACGCGGACTACAACCTCGGTGCGTCGTGGATACCCGTGGACGCCGCGCTCGTCGCGATGGCGATCCATCCACCCATCTCGACGGCGGTCGAACAAGTTCTCCGTGCGGCTCGCCTCATGGAGGACGGGGCTCCGGTTGACTGAACATCAGAACAGTCCTAATCTTCGCGGGTCACCGTGGAGCCGGACGCGCCTCGAATCTGCTGTCTCGACCTCGATACGTTCTTCGTATCGGTGGAGCGGCTGTTCGATCCGTCGCTCGAGAACAAACCCGTCGTCGTAGGTGGACACAAAGGCGGTCGCGGGGTCGTCACCTCCGCGAGCTACGAGGCGCGCGCGCTCGGTGTTCGTTCCGGCATGTCGATCCGCGACGCGACGAAGCTCGCGCCGCGCGCGATCTTTTTACCGGGTAGTCACGATCGATATTCCAAATACTCGGACGACGCCCGAGCCATCGTCGAGCGGTACAGTCCGCTCGTTCGCGCGGCGAGCATCGACGAGCAGTACATCGACTGTCATGGGTGCGAGCGGCTCTATTACCGGCCCGGCGACGTCGACGCCGACGCGACGATCCGCCGCGTCGTCGGGGAGATCACCGGCGCCATCGGCGCCGAGCTCGGCCTGCCCGCCAGCGCCGGAATCGCGACGAGCAAACCGATGGCGAAGGTCGCGAGCGGCCTCGCGAAGCCGCGCGGCGTGCTCCTCGTCGCCGCGGGGGCAGAGGCGGCGACGCTCGCGCCGCTGCCGGTACGAAAGCTTCCGGGGATCGGCCCGGTCGCCGAGCGCAAGCTTCGCGAGCGCGGGCTCGAGACACTCGGGCAGCTCGTCCTCGCACCCGACGACGAGCTGCGTCCCATCTTCGGCAATATGACGGCCGAGATCCGCGCGGCAGCTCGGGGCATCGGCACGACCGAGCTCGGCCGCGAGCGCCCTGCATTTCGCGAGCACGATCCGGTGGGCGAGCGGGTCGGAAGCATCTCGAACGAGCGTACCTTCGTCGAACGGGCTCCATCGGACACGGAGGCCGTTCTATCCGGTTTGTGCGAGCGGGTTTGTTGGCGCGCCCGCAAGCGCGGCATGAAGGCGCGGACGATCACGCTCAAGCTGCGATACGTTGATTTCGAGACTGTGTCGCGCGCAATGACCGTCCCTGCGACGAATTGCGACATCGAGATTCACCACCTCGTGTTCGACCTCTATCGGTCGCTCCGCACGCGCAGTCTCGGCGTTCGCCTGCTCGGCGTCGCGCTATCGAAGTTCGAGCTCGAAGGCGCGCAGCTTCTTCTTTTCGAGCGCAGCGGCCGGCGATCCATCGCGATCGACCGCGCCCGTGAGAAGTTCGGCTTCGACGCCGTCCATCTCGCGAGCACCACCGAGCGATCGTCGTCGCGTAAGCGGCGCTCCGCATAGAAGAGGCACCTCGGTGCGTTCGCACGGCATCGTCGATGCAGCCACTTGGATACCCGACGTCGCGTCCAAGGAGAGCGCCATGGAAACCAAACATTCGAGGCGTGTGTGGCTGGTCACCGGAGCATCGCGCGGCATCGGCGCGGAGATCGCGAGTGCAGCGCTCGACGCCGGTGAGAGGGTCGTCGCGACGGCGCGTGATCCGAAGCGCGTCACCGAACGTTTTGGATCCAGCGACTCGGTGCTACCGGTCGCGTTGGACGTAACGAACGATTCTTCCATCAGCGCGGCGGTCGGCGCAGCAATTGCCCATTTCGGTCACATCGACGTCCTCGTGAACAATGCGGGCTTCGGCGTCATCGGCGCCATCGAGGAGACCCCCGGCGACGTCGTCCGCAGCGTCTTCGAGACGAACGTATTCGGTTTGCTCGCCGTCACGCGCGCCGTGCTCCCTCACATGCGCAAGCGTCGCTCGGGACACGTTCTCAATCTGTCGTCGCTCGGCGGGTATCGCTCGGGACCCGCCTTCGGCATTTATTGCTCGACCAAGTTCGCTGTCGAGGCCATTTCCGAAGCGCTGCACGACGAGGTCGCCCCGCTCGGAATTGCGGTCACCATCATCGAGCCCGGCTATTTCCGCACGGAGTTTCTCGAGTCGAAGTCGGTCGTCGAGACGAAAGACATCGGCGACTACGCGGACACGGTCGGGAAGGTTCGCGATTTCGCGAAAGACGTGAGCCAAAAACAGCCCGGCGATCCCAAGCGCCTCGCGCGGGCGGTCGTCGACGTCGTCAATGCAAAACACCCGCCTCTTCGCCTCGCGCTCGGCGCCGACTGCGTGGAAGCAATCGAAGAGAAGAACGCCTTCGTCGAGCAGGAGCTCGCGGCGTGGCGCTCGCTGTCGACGTCGACGGACTTTCCAAAATCGTCAGGGTCTCCGACTACTCGGTGACGACCTTCCCCCACTTTTCCCATTGGCCTTTCTGGGCGACAGGAATGTCGTCGAGCGACCACGCGCCGTTCTTCTTTCGGAAGGAGAGGTAGTCGACGTGCGTACCGTCTTCGCCGAAGGCGACGCGGGCATTGTCACCGTCGACACGCATCTCGCCCAGCTTGCCGTCCCACTTTTGGTACGCCTTGGAGCGGCTCTGGTCCTTCTTCTCGATCGTCTCCGCGATGTACTTTTCGAGGCCGTCGCGGTGCTTCCCGAGGCAGAAGTCGGCAGCCGCCTTCGCATCACCTTTCTTAAGCGCATCCATGACGCCGGTAGCCTTTTCGCGGAGGGACGCGACGCTTCCGGGCTCGGCTCCGGCGGCTGCCTCGGCCGTCTTTTCGGGCGCGGGGGTCGCAGACGCAGCAGCCGCGTTCGAGGTGGAAGCGGCGGTCGTGGTCGCAGTGGCGGAGGACGTCGATGCGCCCGAAGAGCCCTTGTCACCGCATGCAGCGGCGAGCACGAAAGCGAGGGAAGCGAACGAGAGATGGCGAGCGTGCATGGCGCGGAACGTATCATCCGGTCACGACAGTCGGGAATCGCCGGCGGCAGCGTCTGGTAGGTTCCATCGCCATGAGGCCAACGCGCGCGCTCCTCAACGGCATGTTCGTGTTCCATGCTGCGAGCGGATGTTCCGCAACGTCGAATACGGCTCCGAACGAGCCTGCGACAGCGCCGACACCCAAGGCGAGCGAAGCGGCGCCGGCGTCCTCGCGCTCCGATTCGCCGGCCCCGGGAGCAGACCACACCGCTTCAGCGCCGGACCCCGCATGCGCCATCGTCAAAGACTTGCAGATGGTTCAGATCGCACAGGGCAAAACCGCCCGTACCTCCCTCGATGTCGCTGTCACCTATAACGGCACCGAACACGACTCGTACGAGGGCGGTCGCACCGACACCATCGCGCTCCTCACGTTTCGCGGCATCCTCGAAAATGGCGAGCTGACGCCGTCGGCGCTTTCGTGGCGCCCTTCTGCCCTTGCTCCGCCCACATGGACCCATCTCGGATCGATGCCGCTTTGCGTGCGGATCACCGATGCTCGGCAACAAGGCATTACCTTGGAGTTGTTTCGAGCAAACGCGCGGTGAAGCTGCGCGCCACCGAACATCAGTCGTAGACGATGACCGCCCGCCCGAGGAAATCTCCGCGGCCCAGTCGCTCCAAGCTCTGGTTGATGTCGTCGAACGCGACCTTGTGGATCGAGTGCTTGATGAGACCACGCTCGGCGAGCGCGATGACCTCGGTGAGGTCGTTGTAATTGCCCCAGAATGAGCCGTGATACGACTGCTCGCGCGCGACGAACGGAAACAACGGAATGTCGATTCGATTCCCGACCAGGCCGACCGACACGAACGCTCCCTCCGTCGCGAGAAGACCGAAACCCAGGCGAATGGTCTCTTCGGCGCCGACGCAGTCGATGATGCCGTCCACCTCCGGCCGCCCTGTCAGCTGCTCGAGCTCACTGCGAACTTGATCGACGGATTTGTCCGCAATGTTGATCGTATGGTCGGCGCCGTTGCGAACGGCCAAGTCGAGCTTGTCGTCCGAGCGCCCGAGCGCGACGACCAGCGCGCCGCCGCTGAGCAGCTTCGCATATTGAACGCCGTACGCGCCGAGTCCGCCCACCCCCATCACCGCAACCGTCCGGCCTGGGCCGAGCACGCCCGCCTTCGCGAGCTTCTTCATGCCTCGATAAGGGGTTAGCCCTGCATCGGTGAGCGGCGCGAGCATTTCGGGCGTCAACTCGCCCTGTGCGACGCGAATCACGTGCTTCGCCTTTACCGGCATGTACTCCGCATATCCGCCGTGTGGACCGAACCCTGCCCAGCTTCCGTGCGCGCAGATTTGCTCGTTGCCTTCGTGACACTGCCGGCAAAGCGCGTCGCCCCAGCAGCCCTCGACCACGACGAGATCGCCCTCGGCGAGACCGAGGTCCTTGGGGACGGCGCTCCCCATTTTCTCGATCCACCCGGAGACCTCGTGTCCCGGCGTCGCAGGAAACGGAAGATCGAGCGAGCTTCGAAAGTAGCCGTCCAAGAGCTGGAAATCGGTACGACACATCCCGGCCGCCCCGACCTTCACCAGCACCTCGTCCGGGCCGATCTCCGGGATCGGAATGTCCTCCAACCGGAGCGGCTGCTTGTAGCCATACATTCTCGCTGCGCGCATGGCGTCTCCCCATCGAGCGGTGGCCGGCTCCCCGAGCCGACAGGTTCGAGCAGAAACGGTGCACCCACCGTGCCGTCCGATCACGAGGCCTTCTCGATCAGTTCGTAAGTCGGATTCCAATCTTGACCGAACGGTCTAGAATGCCTACGGATGCGTCGAGCCCAAATATGGTCGCGCTATCCGTTCTCGATTTGTCGCCCGTCGGCGCCGGCGTGAAGCCGAGCGAAGCCATCCGTGAGTCCGTGGAGCTCGCCGCATTCGCCGACGAGCTCGGCTATACGCGCTATTGGTTCGCCGAACATCACAACATGGCGAGCATCGCCACCTCGTCGCCCGAGGTGTTGATCGCGCATGTCGCCGCCAGGACGAAGCGGATTCGCGTGGGTGCGGGCGGCATCATGTTGCCGAACCATACGCCGCTCCGGGTCGTCGAAATCTTTCGCACGCTCGAGGCGCTCCACCCGGGCCGGATCGATCTCGGCCTCGGTCGAGCTCCGGGGACCGATCCGGTGACGGCCGCGGCGCTCCGCCGTTCGGACGATCCCGAGGTCAACGAGCTGCTCGCCGAGCTCGTCGCGTTCGAGGACGCCCGATTCCCCGAGCAACACCCTTTCTCGAAGATCGTACCGATGCCGTCCGACGTCCGCGCCGGCACGATATGGATGCTCGGGTCGACGCTCGCGGGCGCTTCGATCGCGGCGAAGCTCGGCGTGCCCTACGCGTTCGCCGGCCACTTCGCGATGCGCTCCGCAAAAGAGGCGATCGCGCTCTACCGGCGTAACTTCGTCCCCTCCGACCGACTGAAGGAGCCCTATGCGATGTGCGCCGTCACGACCATCTGCGGAGACGATGACGACCACGCGCAAAGGCTCGCCGCGCCGATGCGGGTCGCAATCGTCAACACGCGCACCGGCAAACGCGCGCCGATCGTCTCGATCGAGGAAGCGCTCGCGCGGGTCTTCACGCCCGAAGAGCAGGCGATCGTCGACGACTTCTTCAACGGAGCGGTCATCGGTGGCCCGGCGAAAGTCCTCGATCGTCTCCCTGCCCTCGCCAAAGAGCTCGGCGCCGACGAGCTCATGTTGTCGACGCTCGTGCCGAGCCTCGATTCGCGACGCGCGTCGCTCGAGCGGATTTCGGCATTGATTCGCTCGTCCGCGTAGGGGCTGTCCCAAGTTTCGGCTCGGCGTTCGACCCGGCCCGCGCTGACGCGCGCAAGTGAAGGCCGGGCCGAACGCCGAGCCGAGCGCCGAAGCTTGGACAGCCCCTTCATTGTCACTTGGCCGCCCTTCGGGCGGACTAGCCTCGGTTCGTATCGAGACAGCTCGGTCCAATATTGATAGCGTCGCAACGTGGCCCGCACCAAAGAGTTCGATGTCGAGAGGGCGCTCGACGCTGCGATCGGCGTGTTTTGGCAACACGGCTTCGACGGTACGTCGACCGACATGTTGCTCAAAGCGATGTCGATCGGGCGGCAGAGTCTCTACGACACCTTCGGCGACAAGCGCGAGCTGTTCATTGCCGCGCTCAGGAAGTACGTCACCGACAGCACCTCCGAGCTCGTGACGATGCTGGCTCGAGCACCTTCTCCACGCGACGGGCTCTCCGACGTCCTCGTGCACTTCGCCAAGCGTGCCGCGTCCGACGCGCGCGGTTGTTTCGGAACCAACGCAACCTGTGAGCTCGGCACGTCGGATCCGGAAGTGAGCTCCGTCCTCGAGGGCGCGGCGGCGATCTTTCGGTCGGCCCTGTGTCGCGCGATCGACACAGGCAAGGCGCGGGGAGAGCTCGACGGCGACATCGACACGCGCGTCGCGGCCCGCTTCGTCGAGGCGCAGCTCGCGGGCCTTCGCGTCGCCGCGCGTGCGGGCGCCGACACGCGGACGCTCACCAACATCGCGGAGTTTGCGCTTCGAAGCTTCGATCGACGGACCACCTAGTCATCGAAAACAACCGGTTCGCGCGGCGCGCGATCGGCGATAACCCCAGACCTCGCGTGCGTTGACCTCGCAATCCGGCCCGCCCTGACGGGCGAGCGGGCCGGTTGCTCGCCCCTTTTGCAATACGTGTGAGCTCTGGGGTTTCTTGTTTTCGGGTCGACCCAGCTGAACGCTGGGTCTAAGACGACCCTGCCCCGTGTCTCTGCGCACCACCAACATCGCCCGGCTCGCTGCGTCGTCCCCGTCCGAGCCATTCGACGTCCTCGTCGTCGGCGCCGGCATCAACGGGGCAGTTTCCGCGGCCTGTCTCGCTGGGCGCGGCGCCCGCGTGGCGCTGGTCGATCGGGGCGACTTCGCGGGCTTCACCAGCCAAGAGTCGTCGAACCTCGCGTGGGGCGGCATCAAATACATGGAGTCGTTCGAGCTCGGCCTCGTGCGCAAGCTCTGTGTCTCGCGCAACCATTTGATCCGCAGCTACCCGTCGACGGTGCGCGAGATTCGATTCCTCGCGGTGCACCAGCGCGGCTTCCGTCACGGGCTGTGGAAGCTCGTCCTCGGAACGTTCTTGTATTGGCTCCTCGGGAGCTTCTTCACCAAACGTCCGCGCCGCCACTCCGTCGAGTCCCTCGCGTCGACCGAGCCGATCCTCGAGCTCTCCACGAGCGACGGCGGCTTCGAATACTCCGACGCATATTTGCACGACAACGACGCTCGCTTCGTCTGGTCCTTCATCCGAAGCGCGATGGATAATGGGTGCGCCGTCGCCAATTACGTCGAGGTCACCGACGCCAAATACGAAGGTGGCATCTGGCGTGTCGAAGCGCGTGACGTCGAGACGGGTGAGGCGCTCACCGTCCACGCGCGCTCGTTCGTGAACGCCTGCGGCCCGTTCGTCGACGCATTGAATGCCAAAGTGGGTGCGAAGACCCGCCACCGCCACGTCTTCTCGAAGGGCATTCATCTCATCGTGCCGCGCCTCACGAAGCAGATGCGCGTGCTCACGTTCTTTGCCGACGACGGACGCCCTTTCTTCGTGATCCCCATGGGCCCGTGCTCGTCGATCGGCACCACCGATACCCCCGTCGACGAGCCGTACACCGAGCCGACCGACGACGACCGTCGCTTCGTCCTCGACAACGTCAACAAGCGACTTCGTCTGAAGAAGCCGCTCGACATGAGCGACGTCGTGGCCGAGCGATGCGGCGTGCGGCCCCTCGCCGTCGCAGCGGGCGGCTCGGAAGGCACCGATTGGATGCAGCTGTCGCGCAAACACGTCGTCGAGGTCGACGCCGAGCGCCGGCAAGTGAGCATCTTCGGCGGCAAGCTGACCGACTGTTTGAACGTCGGCGACGAGGTGGCGGACGCGCTGCGCGATCTCGATATCGCGCAACCGAACCCGCGCGCACGCTGGTACGGCGAAGCTCCGGACGAGGTGCGTGACGAGTTCCTTCAGAAGGCAGCCGCGCTCGGCCTCGACGAGATGACGTCACCTCGATCTTCGGAGGCGCTGACGACCCGCCTCTGGCGTCGCTACGGCGCCGAAGCGCTGCCGATGCTCGACGCCATCCGCGAAGACCGATCGATGGCCGAAGTGATCATCGAAGGCGCGGAGTACCTTCGGTGCGAAATCGCGCACGCAGCCCGTCGCGAGATGATCGTCGAGCTCGACGACTTCTTGCGCCGCCGCTCCAAGATCGCGCTGGTGATTGGGCGCGACGAGCTCGAAGACGCGCCCGGCCTCCGCGAAGCGTGCATCATCTTCTTCGGTGATCGCGCCGACGCCAAGATGAAGGCGTACTTCGACGCGCACCCCAGCAGCGCAAAATCCTGAAGCGCAATCGACGTGCGCCGAGCGACGCCGGTGCAGGACTGCACCGGCATCGCTCGGGCTTCGTTACGCCTGCCGCCGGTAATGCACGTACTCCTCCCGCGCTCGCGCGACGGCCGGTCTGTCGGTCATACGCGCACGCCACGCGACGAGGTTCTTCGGCGGCGCCTCGAGCGTGCCGCTTTCGAGCGTCTTTGCGGTCGCCGCATAGAGCTGAATGTCGGCAATGCTGAATTCACCCGCGAAGAAGCTCGCATCGCCGAGCAGCTCGCCGAGGACGTGGCCGACGTGCTGCACCTTCACGCGAAGATCTGTGATGCGCGGCAAATTGCGCTCGGCCTCCGGCCTGAAGAGCTCGCCGAAGAGCCCCTGTCCGCCGACGGTCGGGCTCAAGATCGCTGCCTCGACGAACATCGCCTGAAGCATCTTCGAACGTCCGGCGTTGCTCGATGGCATGAGCTTGTTGTGCTTTTCGGCGAGATACAGCGCGATGGCGCCCGATTCGGAGAGGCGCACCTCGCCGTCTTCGATGGCCGGCGCAAAACCGGTCGGAAACTTCGCGCGGTAAGCCGCACTCTGCAGTATCGGCCTGTCGACCGACCGCTGCTCGAACGGGATGCCGAGCTCGTAGAGAAGAATCTTCGTCTTGAGGCAGTTCGGGGATGCGTCGAAGTCGTGAACGATGAGCATGGGGTGTCCTTTCCCCTGCCCAGACGATCCCGACCGCTCGCGGGATACGCCGACGGTCATCGCGTATCCTTTTCCCCGGCGGGCTCGTCCTTGGGCTCGGGAGAGCCCATGCAGAAAGAACCCGAAGCTCTACGCGAAGATCTCGAAGGCGCTCGGCGCCGGTTCGACGCCGCCTGCGAAGCGCTGCGCGCCGACCTGCACCGCTTTTGCACACGCATGCTCGGTAACCCCTGCGACGGAGAAGACGTCCTGCAGGACGTGCTGGTGCTCGCGTTCTACCGCTACGCGGAGCTGCGCGACGGTGCCGCGTTTCGGCCATGGATCTTCCGAATTGCGCAAAACAAGTGCATCGACTTCCTCCGCGGCCGGCGCCACTACGAGGCGCTCGAAGAGGAGCCGATCGAGGACGACGAGCGCACCGCCGAAGAAGCGCTCGATCACAAACACCGCGCCGAGCGTGCGCTCACCGGCATCGTGGTCGATCTGCCGCCCAAAGAGCGGGCCTGCCTCATCCTGAAGGACGTGCTCGATTGGACGCTGGAAGAGACGGCCGAGGCGATGGGCTCCACGGTCGGCGCCGTCAAAGCGGCGCTCCACCGCGGCCGCGGCAAGCTCGACGCATCCAACCCCGCCGCGACGACACGCCCCTTGCCCGCGGCAGAGCGAGCCGTCATCGAGCGCTACCTCGAAGCGTTCAATCGTCGTGATTGGGACGCCGTCACGAAGATGCTCGCCGACGAAGCGCGCCTGCACGTCGTCCACCGCGTCGAGACGCCGTTCAAAGATGCTTGCTACTTCATCAATTACGGCAAGCTCACATGGCAGTGGAAGCTCGCGCTCGCGTACGTCGACGGCGTGGAGTGCGTCGTTCACTACAAGAACATCGACGGCACCTGGACGCCACACGCGGTCATCCAACTGGAGGTGGAGGACGACCGCGTCAGCCTGGTGCGCGACTTCGTTCACGTCGACTACTTGCTCGACGCGAGCTCCGTCGTACGTGCCTAGAGCAAGAACACCTTCACCAGGATATCCGCGATGCCGATGATGGCGGCGCCGGCAATCAGGCCGGCGCAGATCGGCTCGTGCCCGCCAATCCAGCGTTTGTGCCCCATCGTCTCCTTCTTCTCGCCGTACTTCTTGTGCATCCACCAGAAGAAGGCCGCGCCGGCGAACATGGCAATGGTCGAGTCGGGCGGTAGGACGACACCGAGACCAATCGCGAGCGGGCTGAGCGGAAAGCGACCGCGCGTGCGAATGCGCAATACCTCCATGACGAGGCCGGCGATGGCCGCCACCACCATCGAAATGATGATCGAGCGCGTGAGCAGCTTGCCGGTACCGCCGCCGAAGATGGCCGTCACGAGATCCGAAACGCCCTTCCATTGGATGGCGGACGGAAACCCGAATTGCCCTCCTTCGGGCGCCATCACTGCTTGCACGTTCTTTCCGGGCTCGTAGTCCGAAAGGAATAGGAGGTAGTACAGCGGAGTCGAGGCGATGGCGCCGGCGACGATCCCGATGACGTGGCCGACGGCCTGCTGGCGCGGCTTCGCCCCGAGCATGTATCCCGGCTTGATATCCATCAGCAGGTTGCTCGAATTGCTCGCGACCTCGACGCACATGACGCCGGTCATCAGGTTGGTCGGCGGATGTTTCGGGTCGAACGCACCGAACAAGAATTGCGGGATCTTGCTGAGCGAGCTCGACGGCGTGATGCCGGTGAGCGCCGTGCTGCTCGCCGCGATCAGCGCGAGGACTATGATCAGCGGAAGCGCGGAGAGGCCGAACGCCCAGCTCACGCCGAACCACGCGTGCGCCATCCACGCGCCGATGACCCCGAGGATGGGGACGCCGATGAACGAGATCTTCACCGGTAGCTCGATGTGGCCGAGGACGTCCTTCTTGTCGGTGCGCTTCCTTCCGAAGCCGCGAAACGCCTCGACGAAGATTTCGGGTTTGCTGAAGAGGCCCACGATCGACGCGACGACCATGATCACGATTCCCCACCAGAGCGCCCAGGTGTTGAGGACATGGACGCGCGAGAACGTGCCGTCCGCCTTCGGCGCGATCTCACCAATCGAGATCATCGAGGGGACAATGACGACGAAGTTGAGGAGCATGCCGACGAGCAGGCTTCCCGCGACACGAATCCCCATCAGCCCTCCCGCCCCGAACATCGCGAGGTCGAGCGAGATCGTGAGGCCGAGCGACGGAAGCGGCACGCCCGCGAGCTTCGGCATCGGGACCCAGCCCTTGTCGACCATCCAGTAGTAGACGGCGTCGACGTTGTGCGGCAGGTGCCAGAACGATTTGAAGCCCATCCACTTCTGTTGGACGAGCTTCATGATGTTCTCGCCGGAGATCACACCGATGAAGCCGGCGAGCGCCGCCGCCTTGGCGAGGATCTTCGCCTTGTACATGCCCGAGCTGCCTTCGCCCGAGGTGTAGAGCGCATCGAGCACGACACCGCACGCAGCGCCCTCGGGGAACGGCTGTTGCTCGTCATTGATGAAGCGTCGCTTCATCGGAAACGCGACGAGCACCCCGAGCAGCGACAGCGTCATGTTGAACAACATCATCTGCCACCACGGGATGAGCGCATTCTCGATCCACATGTATGCGGCGATGCCGGAGACGAGCGGAGTCGTCATGTAGCCGGCCGCGGTCGCCACACTCTGCGATGCGTTGTTCTCGAGGATCGTCATGTCTCGCACGCCCGCGCGCGACATCAGCCGAAACGCGGCGTACGCGAGAATGACGCTCGTCAGCCCGACGCCGAGCGTCCAGCCGGTCTTCGCGCCGATGTAGAGGTTCGTGGCCGACAACACGCCGCCGAGAAAGAAGCCGGTCGCTGCCGAGCGGATCGTCAGCTGCGGCATGTTTCCGCGGTAGACCTTCTCCAGCCACCACGCGTCCTTTTGCGCGGGGGTCCAATCGCGGATCTCTTTCGGGCTCAGATGCTCGATCGCCATCGCGGCGGACTATGCCGCAAACGGCTGCGTGGAGCCTAGGACCTCGTTCAACAGAATCGGCACGCTCTGCATTCCCGTGTTTCGTAACGCGAGCCAAAGCTCACGCCGCGCAGTTGCCCGACATTGCCGATTCGTGATCGTCGTCTACCCTCAGCTGGGACGTGCTCCCGCGAGATCTCAAAACATCTCTGTTCGCCGCCCAAATCGTCGCCTTCGGCACATTGCTGCGCAGCGTCGCGCTGGACCGCTGGTTCACCGTCGTCGCAGCGTCCTTGATGATCGTCGGTGCCATTGCCGCACAGCGCAATCGGACATGGGGCGTGATGCTCAGCTTCGCGATGGCGGTCACCTTCGCCGTGACCGCGTTCATCGGCATCGCCCCAATCTGGTTCCTCGCCGTTGCAGCAGTCGGCGCGATGCCATTCGTCCTCACGCGCGATGCGCTCGTCCGGTTCGATCGAGGGGCAGCGAAGCTCCTCGCTGCCGGTGCCATCGGGATCGGCGCCACTGCGGCGGTCGCCTGGAAGGGCATAGCGTGGAGCGTCTTCACCACCTTTCCGATGTTGTTGCCGAGCAGGTACCCGCAGCATGGGTTGGCGGTCCTGGCGCTCTTCGTCGTTGGCCTCGTCGCCGGGGTCGCGCAGCGGCGACGCCTTCTCCGTGAGCAGGTGCGCGTTGGTGGCGCCACCGAGCGAGTCCGCATCGATGCCGTCAACAGCTCCTACGCCGCTGCGGAGCTCGAGGCTGAAGCCGACCGAGAAGCGGCGGACGCGATGCACGTGAAGCGCGCGCGCTCGAGCTAGTCCGCCCGAAGGGTGCAACGGGGACGGCCCTAGCGCGGCGCTCGCGCATGGACGTCGTCGCGATTCATCGGCAGGATGCCGCCGATGACGAGCCAGCGCATCACGATCGACTGCGACGTCCTGCCGAGGTTCACCGCGGCGTATCTGCGGATCGAAGGCGACGAATGCGCGTTCGTCGAGGCGCATACCGCACACGCGCTTCCCAAGCTACTCGGTACGCTGACGGCCAACGGTCGCCGTGCGGAAGACGTGCGCTGGATCGTGGTCACGCACGCTCATCTCGATCACGCGGCAGGCGCAGGTGCGCTGCTGGCTGCTTGCCCGAATGCGACGTTGCTCGCGCACCCGCGGGCCGCGTCGAACCTGATCGATCCCGCGAAGCTCGTCGCCAGCGCGACGCGTGTTTACGGCGAGGCGAAGTTTGCCGAGCTCTACGGCACGATGGTGCCCGCACCGGAGCACCGAGTGCGCGCCCTCGATCATGGCGAGACCTTCGAGCTCGGCAGCGCCACGTTTCGCGTGCACCACACGGCAGGGCACGCAAAGCACCATTTCGTGGTCGAAGATGCTGCGCTCTCCACCGTGTACACGGGTGATGCGTTCGGGCTCGTTTATCCGGATCTCCAGCAGCGCGGCCGCTTCGCCATTGCATCGACGAGCCCCATCGATTTCGACGCAGACGAAGCGCGGCGCTCGCTCGACCTCATCGTCGGTCTCGGTATGAAACACGCGTGCCTCACGCATTTCGGCGCTATCGATGACCTCGTCGAGGTGGCTGCACAAGTGCGACGTTGGGTCGATCGCTCCGAGGTTTGGATGAACGAGTGCCTCGCGACCGACGCGCCGTTCGAGACCCAATCGGCGCGCGTGCGACGGCAAATTCTCGACGTCCTCGCGGGGTTTTCGCTATCGACCGCGGACCTGCAGCTCCTCGCCGTCGACATCGATCTCAACGCGCAAGGCATCGCCGTCGCGGCCGACCGACGGCGCAAGGCCTAAACGCGGATAGCTATTTTCATCCTGAACGGGCCGCGAGAAACGTGAGCACCGCTTCGAGGAACGCGGGACGACATTCGACGTTCGACATGTGGACCGCGAGGAGAGAGACGAGCTTGGCGCCCCGTATCGAAGCTGCAATCCGCTCACCGTGGCTCGGAAGCGTCACCTGATCGCGCTCCCCGACGATGACAAGTGTCGGCGCGGTGATGAGGGTGATCGTCCTGCGCATGTCTCCGTCGCGAACCGCGGCGAAGGAGCCGGCGAGACCTTGCGGGCTCATGGCGAGGAGCGTCGCGCGAAACGGCGCCACGATTGCATCGTCGCGCTCGAGCATGTCCGGGGGGAACCAATTCTTCAGAAAGGTGGCGGCCGTGTCCGACATGTCTTTCGCGCCTAGCACGGAGTTGATTCGCTCGTCCCACGGCGGGCTGGGGCCGAGATAGGACGACGTATTGGCGAGGACGAGGCGGTCGATCCGCTCCGGCGCGTGGACCGCCATCCATTGGCCAATGAAGCCGCCGAACGACAGCCCCAAGAAGTGGGCGCGTTCGATCTTCAATGCGTCCATCAGCTCGATCACGTCGCGGCCCATGCGATCGAATGAATACGCACCGGGGGGCGCGTCCGAGCCGCCGTGGCCGCGCGTGTCGTATCGAAGGACCCGATGAGACTCGGCGAGCGCCGCGATCTCTCCGTCCCACATGTGCATCGTTGTCCCAATCGAGTTGGAGAGGACCAGCACGGGGCGGTCCTCGGGACCGTCCAGCCGATAGGCAATGCGGTAACCGTCGCCTGTCGTGAAGGTGGATGCGTGAGCGGTCATGGTCGACTTTTCTCCCTGTCCTTGTCGCGCTCCCGATGCTGCGCGCGGGGTCGCGCAGGCCGAGAGCGCCAATGCCGTGTAAGAGCCCAGAGCGCGCAGAATCGCGCGCCGGTTCAACGTCACGTGGTTCACACGGGAGAATCTGCGTTTCGGTGTGACATTCGTCGAACGCGTTGTTCTTCGCCGTGAGTTAAGCCATGGTTAAGTCATGCCGAGCCCGGCCGACACGCGGCACCTGTCGCTCCTGGTTGCGATCGAAGACCACGGCGGCCTCGTCGCCGCCGCGAAGCAGCTGCACCTGACTCCGTCAGCGCTCAGCCAACAGCTTCGGGCGCTCGAAGAGCGCCTGGGCGGCACGCTCTTTCGGCGCGAGTGGCGCCGACTGGTCCCCACCGAAGCAGGCCGGCGCATGATCATCGGTGCGCGCACGGTGCTCGACGAGCTCGCGCGCGTCGAAGCGGAGACGCGTCAGCTCCTTGCGGGGGCGCGCGCGGTCATCAGGGTCACCGTCGTCTGCCATCAGTCGTACAAGTGGCTCTCCGACGTGCTCGAGATCTTCGCCGCCGAGCGGCCCGACGTGGAGGTGACCGTCGTGGCGGAGGCGGCAGACGCGCCGGCCGAATGGCTAGCAAGACGCAAGGTGGACGTCGCGCTCGTGTCCGACGATATGGCGCGCCACCCTCAGCTCCGCGTCGATCCCCTCTTTCGTGACGAGCTCGTCGCCGTGGTGGGGCGCCGACATCCATGGTTCGGCGAGCGACGCATCGGCGCCGCGGCGTTCGCTGGAGAGCATGTCATCGCCGACACCGGAACGCTGCGCCCCGCCGGCCCATTCGGCCGCGCGATGCTCGAGGCCGGCGTCGCGCCGCGCAAGGTCACGCTCGTTCCAATGGCTGGGAGCGTTTCGATCGATATGACCCGCGCGAATCTCGGCGTCACGCTGCTACCGCGCTGGACCTTCGAATCGCTCCGCGATGCGCAGGTCGCCGCCGTGCGTATCGGCGGGCGCGGGTTGTGGCTGCGCTGGGCGCTGGCAACACGCGCCGAGGAACCGGAGCCCGCGCTCACCGCGTTCCTCGCCGCCGTTCGCCTGGGTCATCCACGCGCACGGCGCTCAACCAAACTGCCGCTCGTGCGCGGCTAGCTTTGGCTCGATGCTTCGGACCGCCGCCTCGATGCGTGCTTCGATCGAAGGCCCTTCGGCCCCGCGCAAAAGCACGCTGGTGTGCGCGGCGCACAAGTTCTCGAGCGAGCGTGAACGCTCGAGGAGCTCTTTGGTCCATTCACGAAAGCGCGCCGCAGCGCCCGCCTGTCGCTCGAGCACCTTCGCGAGCGAGGGGTGAAACGCTAGGAAGTCCTTCTTCCACCACCGTAGGACCGCGGGCATCTTCGCAAAGCAGAGTGTGTCGTCGACGTGCAGCGTCTTCGACGCTCGATGAAACGCGAGAACGGACGAAAAATGAAGATTCTCGTTCGTCGGAATGAAGTCGACACCACGCGGCACCGACAGCTCCAGATCGTCGGCGAACATCTGCTGGACACTCGGGTCGTCGGTCGTTTCCGGTTGCCAGGCAAGCTCGGGGGCGAGCCGCCGATGTCGAGCCGTCCCGTAGAGCTTCACCTGCGGAAATAGCGCGTGGAGCTTGCGCGCGTAGACGGTGTGAAACGGGTGCAGATGCAAAACGGCGTCGATCGCCTCGCCACCGTTCGTCTGCCCTGCAATCCATTCGCGCGTCGGCTCGTCGATATTGCACGCGTCGAGCAGCAGGTATCGCCCGTTGCGGCGCTGCACGAGCGAAGCCTGTGTCCCCACATCGAGCACACCGCCGACCTTGAACGATCCGCGTATGTTCCAGAACCCGTCTCCGACAGGAACGATCTTGTTCGGCGCCATCGCGCGGGAGCGTATCGCTATTCGTAAGCGCGAAGCGACTTGCAGGTCGCGAGCGCAATCTCGGCCTTCGCAGCGGGCACGTCGTATTGGCACCAGATCGAATGGGTCTTGGTCTTGACGGCCGAGTAGATGCTGCGTTTGCCTTCCGACGTCTCGGTGTCGACGAAGTAGCCGCCGCCCGGCAACGCGCCCTGCCCAATGACCTTCGTGCCGGCCGACGGTGCGCTCGCCATCTTCTTGAGCTCGGCCACGCTATCCATCTTCTGCTTCGGAATGCTCGTCAGAAGAATCGTGTCCTCGTCCTTGTCATAAAAAGACTCGTCGACGTGGCCTTCGGCACCGCCCTCGTAGAGCTTGGGCTTGTAGCCCTCGGGCAGCTGGAGGCAATACTGCTGGTCGGCGAAGGCGCGCATCCCCTCGGGGCACGGCGAAGCGGCTGCTGAAGCGCTCGCTGACGCGGAGATGGATGGTTGCGACGTCGCCGAAGAAGCCGGCGCGGCGGACGCGACGGCGCTGGACACTGCTGTGGACGTGGCGGTCGACGTCCCCGGTGCCTTCACGGCTGCCGCCGACGCCGATGAGGATGCGACCGGCGCCGAGCCCTCGGAGCCGCACGCAGCCGCACACACCACCATGCCCATTGCCAAGAAAGCCGAACGACGACGTGTCATCTCTGGTTCCCTTCTAGAAAAGCTCGAGCCTCGAACCACTGCGAATATCAGGCCAGCGCGCGATCGATAAGAAGGATCCCGCGGCAGCGCTGGCGAGCGGTTGCTCCGATGTTGCATGCATCGATGCGCAGCGCGCTCAGCCGCTCGCGGAGGTGTAGCGGGAGAGGGAGCGCACCCAGATCAACCGAGCTGCGGTGGCGATGACGACGGGCGTAATCACTGCGACAGCAGCGCTGGTCGGGCTCACGCGGCCGAGCAGCGCTTCAGCCGGGTATGTCGTCATCGCCGCGAGCGGAATGACGATCGTGAGAAGGATTCGCAACGCTCCTTTGAAGACGCTCGCCGGCCACCGTGCGGCGTCGAAGATGGATCCGAAGAGATAGGTGAGGTTGTCCACCTTTACGACGTAGAAGGCCGCGCTCACGGTGAGAATCCAAAGGGAGTAGAGCGTCGTGACCGAGCCGACGACGAGGCCGAGCGCGAGGAGCACGCCTCGAAGCGAGGGAAGCTCACCGATGTTCCGAAACGCGATGACGAAGAGGATGCCCGCCGTGACGACGTTGATCGCTCGCCACGGCTGAAACCGCGCAGTCGAAATCAAGAACTGCGCATCCGCAGGCTTGAGAAGCACGAAGTCGAGCGTCCCCTTTCGAACATGCTCGACGACGGCGGTCAGGCTCGGATTGATGGCACCCTCCAGCACGCCCTGAAGCAGCGTGAAGAACGCCGTGACGAGCAGCGCTTCGCCGAACGTCCACCCCGCGATGGAGGACCGCTGCCCATAGACGATCAACAGAGGAACGACCGCGTTCGTCGCCCACAGCACCTCGATCGCGCCGTCGATGAGAAAGTCGGCCCTGTATTGCGCAGACAAGAGAACGGACGCCCGCACCTGATGTACGAGCAGCGTCAGGTAACGCCCGAGTTTGCGCGTCATCCGCCGAACGCTCCATAGCGGCGAATCGCGCGCTGCCAGAGGACGGACGTCGTCACCAACAAACCGACGACGAACGCCCATTGTCGAACCAGCTCGCGCGCGACTGCTTCCGTGTCGTGCGCGGAGGTGAGGATCTGCACGGGGAGCGCTATCTGATAGCGAAATGGCAGCCACTCTCCGAGCGTCGCCAGCCACCCGGGGAAGAGATCGACCGGGATCGTGTACCCGCTGAAGACGAAGAACAGCACCAGGTACACGTCGAGCACCTTCACGCTGCTCTCGATGTAGAGCGACAACGAGCCGATCGCGACGTTGATGAGATACGTGATGAGCCAACCGCCGAGCGCGGCTGCCGCGAAAGCGGCCCATTTCACGGCAGAGCTCGGCAGCCAGCCGGCGCCGAAATAGGCAATGGCGCCGACAACGACCGGGATGACGATGATGAGCCGCAAAGGAATCGCGGCGAGATTTTCAATCGCGTAGCCGATGATCGGGTGCACCGGGCGCAGGAGCCTGACCGAGAGGGTGCCTTGCCGTACCTCGAAGTTGATCTCCCACGCCGCCCAAGACCCCGTCAGCTGCCTCACGATGAACGTCGCGATGAAGTAGAGCCCGAGCTGCCGCTGATCGTAATTGCCAATCGGCTGCTCGGCCGCGACCGCCGAGAAGAGCGCGAGCATCACGAACGGCGTCGTGGTGGAGAGCATCCAGACGAGAAGCTCGGCGCGATACGCGACGGCGCCCGCGAAACCGACACGAAACAGCGTCGGCGACGCTTTGAGCGCGCGCGCGAGGCTCATGACGCCGCTTCGCGCTCCACCCGGCTCCGGGTGAAGAGCTCGCTCATCACCTCTTCCAGCGGCGGGTTTTGCACCGTCAGATCCTCCACCGGCAGCCGCGCGAGCGCTCGGCTCACGACCGCGGTAACGTCCGCGGGCGCCACCGCCAAGACGACGCTGGCCGGCTCGCGCGTCACGACATTGCCGAGCCCCTCCAGGTCGGCGGCGTCGACCTCGCGTGAAAATCGCAAAACGACATGCTTCTCCGGCCGGACGCGGCGCGACAGCTGCTCCAACGAACCGTCGTAGGCGAGGACGCCCTTGTCGATGACGATCACCCGGGGGCACAGCGCGGCGACGTCTTCCATGTAATGGCTGGTGAGGACGAGCGTGGCGCGGTGCCGCTCGTTGTACGTGCGAATGAAACTGCGGACGACGGTCTGCATATTCACGTCGAGCCCGATCGTCGGCTCATCGAGGAAGAGCACGCGCGGGCGATGCACCAATGCCGCGGCGAGCTCGCATTTCATCCGCTCGCCGAGGGAGAGCTGCCTTGTCGGCTTGTCGATCAGCGACCCGAGATCGAGCAAATCGACGAGCTCGTCGACTGTCTTGCGGAACTCCGCACGCGGCACGTCGTAGATGGCGCGATTGAGGTCGAACGTGTCGGCCGGGGGCAGGTCCCAGAGGAGCTGCTGCTTTTGCCCCGTCACGAGCATGATCTCGCGCAAGAAGGCATCATCTCGATCCTTCGGGACATGTCCGTGCACGCGAACATCGCCGCTCGTCGGATGAAGGAGCCCCGATAACACCTTCAACGTCGTCGTCTTGCCCGCGCCATTGGGACCGAGGAAGCCTACGCGCTCGCCTTCTGCGATCTCGAACGTGATCCCATCGACCGCGGGCACTGTCTCGTACGTGCGGGAGAAGACGGAGCGGATCGCCGGCCAGAGCCCGGGCGCGCGCCTGTGTACGCGGTAGTGCTTCCGCAGATCCCGCACGTCGATCATGCGTTGGCCGAACCTTTCACGCGGGCCGGTCTAGCACGACGGCGCCGGCCGGGCGCTTGTTTCGAGGTGCCCGCGACGACGCGTTTCGGCCGCCCGAGGTGCTTGGCGATCACGTCGAACACGACCCGAACACGCCGGCTCGTATGCACCTCGCGATGCGAAACCAGCCACATCGGCACCTCGATCGGGGCCATCGACGGAAGCGCTCGCTCGACACGCGGCTCGGCGTCACCGATTTCTTCGAGGATGACGCCGATACCGAGGCCGTTCTTCACGAGCTCCCAGAGCACCATGTGACTCTCGGTGAAGATGGGGAAGTTCTTCTCCGTCAGCTGAAACCCGAGCGCGTTCATCCCCTCCATGAAGCGCTCGTCGAATCCGATGAGCTCGGCGCGGCGGAGGTCGTCCCTCGTCTTGGGGTATCCGATCTTCTTGAGGTAGCTGCGGGTCGCGTACAGCCGAGCCGGCGTATCGCGCAACCGAACGGCGAACAGGCTGGGATCCGTAGGCCGCCCATTGCGAACGGCAATGTCGGCCTCGCGCCGGCGGAGGTCGCGAACTGCGTTCGATGCGACCACCTTGATCTCGATGCCGGGGTGTTCTTCGCGGAGCTCGGCCAAGATCGGCGGCAGGAGAAACGCCGAGACGACCTCGCTCGCCGTGATGGTGATCGTGCCTTCGATCGATTGAGCGCGACCCGAGGCGGAGAGCGAAACGCGGTTTGCTGCGTCCGCCATCGTCCGCACATGCTCGAGCAGATCGAGGCCACCCGCCGTGAGGCGAAGGCCGCGACCCACCCGCTCGAACAGGACGACGTCGAGCTCGTCCTCGAGAGCGGTTACCTGCCGGCCCAACGTCGGTTGGGTCATCCCGAGCGCGCGTGCGGCCGCCGAAAGCGAGCCCTCCTCGGCCGTGACGAGGAACGCGCGAGCGCGGTTCCAATCGAAATTCACCGAGCGCCAATCCATACAAATTCGTATAGATGATGAGCAAGAATCGTCAATTGCGAGGGGGCATGTCACGTGGCTACTTCTTCGTCGACGCGGCGAACGAAGGGTCTCGCTGAGCGTTCGACGGAGAACCGCCCCATGCAAGCATGCGTTTACGAAGAGTACGGCCCGGCCGAGGTCGTGAAGGTCCGCGAGGTTACGCGGCCGAGGATGAAGGACGACGACGTCTTGGTGCGTGTTCACGCGGCGTCGGTCACGACGGCGGATTGGCGATTTCGCGCGTCGGCCTTCCCCGGCGGGTTCTGGTTGGTGGGGAGGTTGATGGTCGGACTGTTGCGACCACGAAACCCGATACTCGGAATGGATTTCTCCGGCGTCGTCGAGGAGACGGGCAAGCGGGTGACCCGGTTTCGTGTGGGCGACCGGGTCTTCGGCTCCGCGAGCGGCGGGGCGCACGCCGAATATCTCGCCGTGCCCGGGTCTGCCCCGATGATCCACAAACCCGACGGTCTGACGCACGAGCAAGCCGCCGCCATTCCTTTCGGGGCGAACACGGCCCTCGCGTTCCTGCGCGACATCGCCAAGATACGAGCGAGCCAGCGCGTCCTGGTCGTCGGTGCGTCGGGTGGCGTGGGTGTTTGGGCCGTTCAGCTGGCGCGCCACCTGGGCGCGGAAGTTACCGGCGCTTGCAGCACGCGCAATGTCGAGCTCGTCGCGTCGCTCGGCGCTCACCACGTCGTCGACTACACGGCTGGACCGCTCGCTGAACCGGGCGCCGACTATGACCTCATCTTCGACACCGTGGGCGTCACCACCTTCGCCGGGTGCAAACCCGCTCTCGCAGATGCCGGGACCTACCTCCCGCTCAACGCGTCGGTACGGCAGTTGGTGCAGGCTCTCTTCACTTCGTCGGGCAAAGGCAAAAAGCTGAAGGCAGGAATCAGCAGCAACTCGAGCGAAAGCCTGGAGACGGCGGTCGGCCTGATCGAAGCGGGGGCCCTGCGACCGGTCATCGACAAGGTTTATCCGATGACGGAGATCGTCGAAGCGCACCGGCGGGTCGACAGCCGCCACAAGCGCGGCAGCGTCATCGTCGCGCTCGGGTGATGGCACCGCCGAAAATCATCGAGCGCGGCGGATGATCTCTCGCGCGATGACGAGGCGCTGAATCTCGCTCGTCCCCTCGTAGATCCGCGTCACGCGCGCATCGCGGTAGAGGCGCTCGATCGGATATTCGCGTGAGTAGCCATAACCACCGTGCAGTTGGACCATGCGATCGACCGCGCGACCGCACGCTTCGGTCGCATAGAGCTTCGCCATGCTCGTTTCTGCGCCTGCGCGCTCGCCTTCGTCGAGGGCGCGCGCGGCACGAAGCGTGAGAAGCCAAGCGGCGTCGAGCTCCGTCCTCGTATCGGCCAATACGAACTGCGAATTCTGGAATTCGGTGAGCGCTTTGCCGAAGACGACGCGGCTCTCGGCATAACCGCAGCCGGCATCGAACGCGGCCTCCGCGATACCGAGGCTCAATGCAGCGATGCCGACGCGCCCTGCGCCGAGCGCCGAGAGGGCAATCGAATATCCCGCACCACGCGCGCCGAGCAGGCAATCGACGGGAACGCGACAAGACTCGAGCGCAAGGGTCGTCGTCCCCGACGCCCGTTGGCCCATCTTGTCCTCTTCGCGGCCGATGACGAGGCCAGGTGTCCCTCGCTCGACGATGAAACAGCTGATGCCGTCGCGGCCCTCCCCGTCGGTGCGGGCGAATACCAGATGAAACGCGGCGCCCGTCCCGCTCGTGATCCAGGCCTTTTCGCCGTCGAGAACCCACGCGTCACCGTCGAGACGAGCTCGCGTCGAAATGGCCGCCGCATCCGAGCCGCCCTTGGGCTCGGTCAGGGCGAAGCTCGCGGGGCCGAGCTCGCCCCGGACGAACGGACCGAGCCATCGCTCGCGCTGAGCTTCGGTCGCGTGTTCCGCGAGGATCTTCCCGACGAGATTGCTCGACGCGACGACGACGGCGGTCGATGCGCATGCGCGCGCCAGCGCCTGCATCGCGAGGACGTAGCCCACATTGCTGGTCCCGGCGCCGCCGTCCGCCTCCGTGACTTTCATCGCGAGCATTCCCATACGCCCGAGCTCCAGCACCTCATCGGTGGGGAAGGCGCCCGTACGATCACGCTCGGCAGCACCGGGAAGCAGTCGCCGCATCGCGAACTCCGCGGCCGTTCGAGCAAGGAGCGTCTCTTCCTCGGACATCGAGAATCCTGCGAATCGCATCCGTGATGGTTGCTTCGCCGCCGCCGGTTCGACAAGGGTGGAGACAGGTCCCTTGACAGGCAGCCTGTCAACTCGTGACGCTCGACGACATGCCAGCAAGGCAGCTCGCCCCTCGACGGCGTCGCACGCCCCGACCGCGGACGCAGATTCAATCCGTCGTCGACGAAACGATTGCCCTCTATCAATGGCTGGCGTGGGTCGCGGATCGGCTCTACGACGACGAGGCAAAAAGCTCGTCGCGGCGCTGGATCTTGCGAAGACTTCAGCGAGAAGGTCCCAAGACGGTCTCCGCCCTCGCGCGCATTCGATCGGTGCGCAGGCAATCGCTCCAACCGATGGTGGACGCCATGGTGGCCGACCCGGCTGCTCTCGCTGTTGCCCAATCCGTCCAACGCACGCGCGCCGCTCGTGGGGCTGACGACGCGCGGCGAAGCATTGGTCACGTCGCTCGACCGCGTCGATGCCGCGGTCTTGCGCGCTGTCTCGCGCGGGCTCGAGGCGGATGCGCTCGCCGTGACGGCTGCGACGCTGCGCAGCCTGCGCGAGGCGTTCGAGACGAAGATGCGGTGGGCGCCGGCAGCCGCAGCGGCCGGCGGTAAGCGTTAGAGCGCCTTTCTCAACGAGCGTCGGGGAGCTTCACCTTCAATCGACGAAGCTCGGTCAGCTCCGCCTCCGACAGCGCAGCCGGCCGCGCCGCGGATGAACCGTCGAAGCTCGACTTCGACCGTACTTTGGGCGACAGCGAGCCCGGCCACGTCTTTTCCCCATCGACGGCGACCCACCAATCCTCGCGGTCCGGCAGCGCGAGACGGTCGTGCTGCTTGTTGCCGCTTTCGTCGACGCGCGCGCGGAGCTTCGCGATCTCCGCGTCGGTGATCGGAATGACGTGCAGATAGATCTTCTCGCTGCCGCCGCCGGCGCCCACGACCCCCATGCTGACGTGACCGCCGTGCTCGATGGTGTAGTTGTAGGACTCCGCGACGTAGAGCGCCATTTGTGAGCGATGGTATCCGATGACCCAGCACCGCGCGTCGGGGCTCAGTGCGGGGTCTCACCCTTTTGCAGGATGAACGGAGACGGTGGACCATACACGCCGTTCACCGTCGTCCCACCGTTGTGGATGCTGGGGAATATCGGCTGCATGTTTTGCGGGAAGCCGAATGCCGGCTTCGTCAGCGCGTCGAGCCGCGCGAGCTCGTCGCTCGTGAGGGTGACGTCGAGGGCCTTCACGTTGTCCTCGAGCTGATCGAGCCGTCGCGCGCCGATGATCGTCGACGAGACGCCGGGCTGCGCCTGGAGCCACGAGAGCGCGACGCGCGCCACGGTCGAGTCGTGCGCCTTGGCGATGACCTCGAGCTGATCCACGACGGCATAAGTCTTTTCGTTGAGGAACGTCTCGACGAAGAAGCCGCGGTCGGCCTTCAGCTTGCCTGCGTTCTGCCGCGTGTATTTCCCGCTGAGAGCGCCGCTCTTCAGCGGTGACCAGGGCGTGATTCCGAGGCCGAGCTCGCGCGCCATCGGCACGAGCTCCTGCTCGACGCTGCGCTCGAGCAATGAATATTCGATCTGCAAGCCGATGAACGACGACCAGCCGCGGAACCGCGCGGTCACATTGGCCTCCGCGATCTTCCATGCGGGCGTGTCGGAGACACCGATGTAACGAACCTTGCCGGCGCGAACGAGATCGTCGAGCGCCGCCATCGTCTCGTCGATGGGCGTGTGAACGTCCCAATTGTGCAGCCAGTAGAGATCGATGTAGTCCGTCTGAAGGCGGCGCAGCGAGTTGTCGCAGGCATTGACGATCGATTTTCGCCCGGACCCGCCGCCGTTGGGATCGCCGGGGTAGAGGTTGCCGCTGAACTTCGTCGCGATGACGAGACGATCTCGGCGCGAGGGGTGGCGCCCGATGTGGTCGCCGATGATCTTCTCGGAGTGGCTCTTCGTGTAGAAGTTCGCCGTGTCGATGAAGTTGCCGCCCAGCTCGATGAAACGGTCGATGATTCGCTGGGACTCTTCGACGCTGGTGCCCCATCCGAGGTCTTCACCGAACGTCATGGCACCGAGGCAGAAGGGGCTTACACGAAGGCCGGATCGGCCGAGCGTCACGTAATGGTCGAGAGACATGGTAGCTCCTGAGGCGTGCTAGATTGTTCAACGCTCACGTAGTTTACGTATGCGATGGTTTAATCTTGAACCATCGGCGCGCAAGAGGTCCCATGGCGAAAATCGACGCGGCCAAGATTTGGTCGCTCAACTACAGGCTCTCGATGCAGGTGATCACGAGCGTCGCGCCCCAGATCGCCGAGCTCGGCCTGGAGACGAAGGAGCTCTTCGTCCTCGCCGAGGTCGACGAGCACCCCCACCCCGCCGAGCTCGCAGACGTCTTGTGCATGCCGAAGCCGACCGTCACGTTCAACGTGAAGCGGCTCGAGGCGGCCGGCTTTCTGCGCCGCGAGATCGACGCGAAGGATCTGCGCCGGCACCGGCTGGTCGTTACACCTGCGGGCCGCAAGGTCATGACCGAAGGGCTCGCGATGTTGTCACGAGCGTTCGGCCAGCGCCTCGCTCGCCTCAGCGCGGCGAAACAAGCCGAGCTGAAGGCGATCCTCGAAGAGCTCAACTGACGCTCACCGATCCGACGAGCCGAACGAGCGCAGCACGAGCGCCGTGTCCATGTACTCGGTGAGCTCGCGAAGGCGGCCGCCTTCGAGCCTGCACACCCAGCAGTACGTGTTGTCGTAGCGGCGACCATCGAGGAGTCGATTCTCCCCGCGCGCTTCGATGACCAGCATGTCGCCCGCGGCGATCGAGCGCTTCAGCTGCATGCGAAATGGGGCGTCGAGTCGTCCTTGGAGACTCCGCAGCATCCTTCGCACGGCTGGTTTGCCTTCGTAGGTTTTCGACCACGGCGTGTCCCCGGTGATGGTCCATGTGACGTCGTCGGAGAGCCACTCGTCGAATGGCTGAAAGTCGCCTTGCTCGAGGCCGGAGAGCGCGCGCATCGCGGTGGCTTGGTCGTCGTGGGTCATGTCGCGACGGTGAATCGTCCGCGCGCCTCAGGATTGGAAATTCCGGCCGTTGCTGCTCCGGGCTGCGGAAACTACGCTCGACTCGATGCTCGCAGGACACGCCCAACTGTCCCGTTTCGTGAAGGGCGTGCGCCTGGTTCGCGGTCCCATCGGAGCCTACGAGCGTCTCCCTCACGGCGAGGTCGAGCTCATCGCACGAGCAGGCGACGGCGCAACGTCGCTGTACGTGTCGGGCGCGAGAGCCACCGCGCTGCGAAAACCGACGGCCATGTCGTCGGCCATCGTGATCCGATTTCATGCGGCCGGCGCGTATCCATTTTTTGGCGTACCGATGCGCGCGCTCACCGATCGGTTCTTGTCGTTGGACGAGCTCTGGAAAGGCGAGCCTTTACCGTTTACGGAGAAGAGCGACGTAACCGCAGACGACGTAGCGCGTCTTGTCGAGACGCTCGCACGGCGGCTCGCGAGCGGTCGGGTCTACGATCCTGCCACCGCCCGCGGCGCCCGTCGTGCGCTCCGCCGCATTCGTGAGATGCCTCGTCTTCCGCAGGTCGTCGACCTCGCCTCCGATATCGGCGCGAGCGAGCGGCAACTGCGGCGTGCGTTCGACGACGTCGTTGGGCTGTCGCCGAAGCAATATCTACGGATCGTGCGCTTTCGCCGCGCGCTCGCCGCCGCGCGACGAAAACCTCGCACCTCTTGGTGCGCGATCGCCGCGAACACGGGGTACTTCGACCAAGCTCATTTGATCGCCGACTTCCGAGCACTGACAGGAAAGACGCCGAACGCTCTCGTCCTGTGCGATCGCGGCCGCCGCTGGGATAGCCGCTATCGCCCCGACAAAAACGACAACTTCTGAAAGAGGCGCTCGGGCGTGTTCTTCACGATGGGCATGATGGCTGCCCAAAATGACGGGACGTAGGCCTCGGGCGTCCTTGCATCCATGGCGGCGACGATGCTGCGTGCGACAGGCTCGGGTTTCGCGAACAGCGCGTTCTTGTGATGGGAGACCGTCATGGGCGTATCGACGGGCCCGAGCTTCAGCGTCGTCACGCTGACACCCGATGCATAGAGGCGCGAGCGAACCCCCTGAAGGTAGAGCGTCAGTGCGCCCTTCGAGGCGCCATACGTGTAGTTGCGCGGCCGGCCACGATCGCCGGCGACCGACGTGATGACGCCGATGCGCCCGCGCCCTTGTTGCTCGAGGTGATTGGCGATCGGAATGAGGAGCGACACCGCGCTCGTGAAGTTCGCAACGATGATCTGCTCCGCCGCGGCGAATGACTTCTCGCTCTCGAGCTGGTCGCCGAGATCGCCGTGCGCAATGAGGACGCGGTCGACGACGCCGAGCGCGTCGATGCACTTCGCGACGACCGCTTCATTCTCATGCGCCAGTGCGAAGTCGGCGACGGTGCTGGTGACCGACGCGCCCGGCATGCGTTCGACGAGGGCCGCGAGCTTCGCCTCCGAGCGACCGACGAGGTGAAGCCGATCGCCACGTGCAGCGTGCAAAGCGGCGACCTCCGCCGCGATAGCCGAGGTTGCGCCGAGGATGAGGATACGTTCCACGGCGCGAACGTAGCCGATGTCGTCACCGGTTCGGACCACAAGCAGCCGAGCGCGTTCATGTTCGTACCGACAGCTCCTTCGCCGTTTCGACGAACAAGCGCAGCGGCGCCGAGCGTTGCGCGCGGCTCGGAAAGTAGATGAAGAATCCGGGGGCAGTCGGTGCGTAGGCCTCGAGAACTCGGCGCAACTTGCCAGTCCGAATTCGCTCCTTCACCCGCGGCTCGAACGCATACGCGAGACCGACGCCCTTCTCGGCGAGCGATGAGATGAGCTCGACGTCGTTCTCGACGACGACCCCGCCGCGAATGGGGACGCGCCAGCTCTTTCGCCCGCGCTCGAGCTCCCACGCGTAGAGAGCACCTGTGGTCCGCGAGCGAAAGGTGATGCACTCGTGGCGCAAGAGATCCTGCGGTCGCTCGGGTGTGCCGTGTTTCGCGAGGTAACCCGGGGAACCGACGACGACGAAACGAAATGGATCGGTCAGCCGCACCTGCACCATGTCGCGCTCGATCGCCTCGGTGAGACGCACGCCGGCGTCGTATCCCTCGGCGACGATATCGATGAATCGATCTTCGACCGAAACCTCCACATCGATGCGCGGGTGGCGCGCTCGAAACGCCGGCACGACAGGTTCGATGATGAAAGGAACGGCAGCGCGCGGCACGGTGATGCGTAAGCGCCCGACCGTTTCGCCGGGAGCCGCGCCGACCTCGGTCAGCGCCGACAGCACCTGCCCGATCGCCGGACCTGCGCTTTCGAAGAGGCGGCGACCTGCATCGGTCAGCGCCACACTTCGTGTGGTGCGCGTCAGAAGCACGACCCGCAACTGCTCCTCGAGCTGTCGCACCGACTGACTCACGGCGGAGCGCGAGAAGCCGAGATCACGCGCCGCCCCGCTGAAGCTGCGGTGGCGCGCGACCGAAAGGAACGCCTGAAGCTGCGGAAAAGGGACGTTGTTCATGCGCCGGGCCCGGATGGCATTGTCCAGCACAGGTTAACAGCTCGTCCTCACCTGTCTGCCTACCTCCCCGGCCGCCGACGGTTCATCTTGTTCACCAGATCGACAAGGAGAGCGAACGATGATCCCCAAGCGCAAACTCGGAAAACAGGGGCTCGAAGTCTCGGCCATGGGCCTCGGCTGCATGGGCATGAGCTTCGGCTTCGGGCCGCCGGCGGACACCAAGGAAATGGTTTCGCTGATTCGTTCGGCGGTCGAACGCGGCGTCACGTTCTTCGACACGGCGGAGGTCTACGGGCCTTTCATCAACGAAGAGTTGGTCGGCGAAGCGCTCGCTCCATTTCGTGATCGTGTCGTCATTGCGACGAAGTTCGGCTTCGCGCCGGCGGCGAACGGCGAGGCTCGCTGGAGTCTGTTGAACAGCCGCCCGGACCACATCAAAGAGGTCGCAGAAGCCTCATTGAAGCGGCTGAAGATCGATTCGATCGATCTGTTCTACCAACACCGCGTCGACCCCGATGTGCCGATCGAAGACGTCGCGGGAGCGGTGAAGGATCTCATGCGTGAAGGAAAGGTGAAGCACTTCGGCCTGTCCGAGGCCGGTGTCGCGACCATCCGTCGCGCCCACGCCGTCCAGCCCGTCACCGCGCTGCAGAGCGAATATTCGCTCTGGCATCGAGCCCCGGAGACGGACGTGATTCCCACGCTCGAAGAGCTCGGGATCGGTTTCGTCCCATTCAGCCCGCTCGGAAAAGGCTTCTTGGCAGGCCGAATCGACGCGAAGACGACGTTCGACAAGAGCGACTTCCGCAACATCTCGCCGCGGTTCGGCGCGCAGGCGCGCGAAGCGAATCAGGCATTCGTCGACCTGCTGGCCTTGGTCGCCGCGCGGAAGAGGGCGACACCCGCGCAAATCGCGCTCGCGTGGCTGCTCGCACAGAAACCTTGGATCGTGCCGATCCCGGGCACGACGAAGCCTGCTCGTCTCGAAGAGAACCTCGGCGCCATCGAGCTCGAGCTCGGCGGCGACGACCTCCGGGAGATCGATGCGGCCGCGTCCAAGCTCACGGTTCAGGGCGCTCGATACCCGGAGGCGCTCGAGAAGCTGACGGGCCGCTGAGACGAATCGCGCTTCACGAGCTCGATTCGGGTGATGAGGAAGCGCCGTCGTCACGGGTCGGCGCTTTCGCGTTCAACGGGATAGCGAGATAGCGGACGCCGTTTGCACGCGGCTTCGGCAGGCGCCCCGCATCCAGGTTCACCCGCACACTGGGGTAAAGAAGCCTCGGCGCCTGGAGTGTCGCGTCTCGGGCCACCCGGAAGCTCACGAACTCCTGCTTCGTCGTCGCGTCCCGGAGCTGAATGTTCGAGCGCTTCGAGATGCCGATGGTGGTCTCGTAACGAAGGTCGCGACCACCCGGTTCGTAATCGTGGCCGACGAACACACGGGTCTCGTCCGGAAGCCGATACAGCTTGTCGTGGACCGACGTGTAGAGCGCCGCGGCGTCACCCTTCGGGAAGTCGCAACGCCCGGTTCCGTAATCCTCGATGAACAGCGCGTCGCCGGTGAAGATCGCGTCTCCGATCTTGTAGGTCACGCACGCCGGCGTGTGGCCCGGCGTGCCGATCACCTCGATGCGCAGCGTGCCTGCGTCGAAGACCTCTCCATCGCGGACGAGGCGATCGAACTGCGACCCGTTCGTCGCGACGTCGGCCCCCATATCGAGGAGCGGCTCGAACGTCTCTTGTACGTCGCGGATGTTCTCACCAATGACGGTGCGAGCCTCGAATCGGCGTTTCAACCATTGCGCGCCGCTGAGGTGATCCGCGTGTGCATGCGTCTCGAGCACGTAGTGGAGGCGCAGGCCTCGCTCGCGGAGGAATGCCGCCACCTTCTCGAGCGAGGTGGTGGCGGTTTCGGACGCGAGGGGGTCGTAGTCGAGGACGGAGTCGATGACGACCGCGTCCTTCGATTGCGGATCATGAACGACGTACGTCAGCGTGAACGTCGCCGGATCGTGGAATGCCTGAATCTTCATGACGGCCTCCGAGAAGATGGGCGAAGGACGCGATCCATCCACATCCCCGCGACCATCGCACAGACGAAGACGATCGGGCCGAGCGCGCCGGTCATGGCGGACGCGAGGCCCGGGCCGGGGCAATAACCGCCGAGCCCCCACCCCACGCCGAAGAGCGCAGCGCCGGCGATGAGCCGAGCATCGATGCCTTTGCGCGTAGGAAGATGAAACGTCGAGTCGAAGATCGGCGCTCCTCGTTTCAAGACGAGCCGGTGCACGACGAAGTACACGACGACGGCGCCGCCCATGACGAAAACGAGCGTCGGGTCCCAGGCGCCTGCGAAGTCGAGGAAACCGAGAACCTTCGACGGTCGTGTCATGCCGCCGATGGCAAGGCCCGTCGCGAAGAGCGCGCCCGCGAAAAACGCGGCCGCTGTCGAGCGAATTTGCCTCATTGGACACCCCCTGCGATCCGCGTCGCAGCGACGGCCAACGCGCCGGTCGCCATGAAGGTGAGCGTTGCAGCGACCGAGCGGAGCGACAGGCGGCCCGTTCCGCAGACACCGTGACCGCTCGTGCATCCACTGCCGAGGCGCGTACCCATTCCGACGAGGAGGCCCGCTGCCGCGACGACCGGCAGCGATGCGACGGGACCTTCGAAGAGCAACGGTTTCGCGAGCGCGACGAGCGCTCCAGCGGCCACCAATCCGACGATGAATGCCAGGCGTGCGCGCCAGTCGCCGGCCCGATCCAGCACACCCGATACGATTCCCGAGATCCCGGCGATCCGTCCGTGGGTCGCGAGATAGAGCGCAGACGCCAATCCGATGAGGGCGCCTCCTGCCAATCCCAGCGCTGCGTCGGTTGCCTGAAACGTCATGACGATTCCTTTCCGACGTCCAGGTTTGCATTGCGTGTGCCACGTCACGTTCCCGTATTCGCCGTGCACTGCGCGTTTCACGACGTTTCACTCTGTTACAGATTGAAACGAAATCGTTTCACGTCGCTTCTCCGCGCTGCGAAACAGCGGCCACGCGGCGGGCACGTCGCTTGCGAATGCGCTCCTTCGATGGTTGCGCTCATCTTGCCTGCGTTGCTCGCAATTCTCGTCGGCGTCGCGCTCGGTCTGCTCGGTGGCGGCGGGTCGATCCTGACGGTTCCTATTTTGGTGTACGCGGCGAAGCTCCCCGCTCACGAGGCGATCGCTACATCCCTCTTCGTGGTCGGCACGACGAGCGTGGCCGCGCTCGTTCCCCATGCGCGAGCGGGCCGCGTCCGTTACGAAACTGGCGCGATCTTCGGCGCGGCCAGCATGGTCGGCGCATTCGCGTCGGGAAAGGCTGCGCATTACATCCCCGCCGGCGTCCTCCTCGTCGCGTTTGCCGTCATGATGGCGGTCACAGCCGCAGCCATGATGCGCAATGCACGGCGCGAGCCCCGCGAGCCTGACGGGGCCGAGCGGCGCACGCTCTGGAAGATCCTGGTCGAAGGCCTCGTTGTCGGCGCAGTGACGGGCCTCGTCGGCGCGGGAGGAGGCTTTCTCGTCGTTCCGGCGCTCGTTCTGCTCGGAGGTTTGCCGATGCGCGATGCCATCGGCACGTCGCTCCTGGTCATTGCGATGAAGTCGTTCGCTGGGTTTGCGGGTTATCTGACGTCGGTCACGATCGATTGGACGATAGCGAGCGTCGTCGCAGGTGCGGCGGTGGTGGGAAGCTTCGCAGGCGCGGGGCTCGTGAAACGAATTCCGCAGGCAACGCTCCGGCGAGGTTTCGCGTGGTTCGTCGTGGCCATGGCGCTCTTCATCCTCGTGCAAGAGGCTCCGAAGCTGCTCGGCATCGGCGCTCCGGAGGTTGCGCACGACGCCGCGAGCCGTTAGTGAAACACCAGGTGGGTGCTTCACGAACGTTTCACGCGGGCGACCTGACCTTGTCGGCCCTCGAGGCGCTCGCGGGCGCGGCCATCGTCATCGACGAGGGTCTGCGGGTCGTCGAGGCCACGCCGGCCGCCCAGAAACTACTGGGCGTCGACGTCCGTCGTGGGGAGTCGGCGCCGCAGCTTCTTTGCGGCACGAAGGCCAAGCGGCCGGTCGCAGAGGCGTTGGCGGAGGGGCGTTCGATCCACGCGGTCGTTCCGCATCCGCGAAGCGCAGAGCAACGGCGCATTGCTGTTCGAACAGTCCCCATCGAACAAGGGCGCGCCCGCCACGGTTGGGTGCTCCTGCTCGAGGAGGTGCCCGAATCGGGCCACGCGGGTGTCGTCCTCTTCCACGGTATGTGGACGCAAGACGCCGGCATGAAAGAGATGTTTCGCATCGTCGAGCGTGTCGCGGCGAGCGACGAGACGGTCCTCGTGCGCGGCGAAACAGGCTCCGGCAAAGAGCTCGTTGCGCGCGCGATTCACGAGCTGTCGCCGCGTCGGGCGGGCCCGTTTTATGCGATCAACTGCGCCGCGCTCCCAGCGACCCTCCTCGAGAGTGAGCTCTTTGGGCACAAGCGCGGATCCTTCACGGGCGCGGTGAGCGACGTCGTCGGACACGTGCAGCGGGCGGACGGCGGCACACTGTTTCTCGACGAGGTCGCGGAGCTGCCGCTGGAGGTGCAGGCCAAGCTCCTTCGGGTGTTGGAGTCGCGCACCGTCCTTCCGGTCGGGTCCCGCAAACCGATCCCAATCGATGTTCGCTTCGTGTCCGCGACGCACACGCCGCTTCGCAAAGAGGTAGAGGCCGGTCGCTTCCGCGGCGATCTCATGTATCGGCTGCGTGTCATTCCGATCTTCTTGCCCGCGCTTCGCGCGAGGCCTGGCGACGTACGCCTCCTCGTCCAAGAGCTCGTCGCTGCCGCGCGGAAGGCCAAAAAGACGCGCATCGATCAGGTCTCACCTGGCGCGATGCGCATGCTCGAACATCACGATTGGCCCGGCAACGTGCGCGAGCTGAAGAACGTTTTGTCGTACGCATTCGCGCTCGCGGATGGGCCCATCCTGTTGCCGACGGATTTGCCCCCCGACCTGGGCTCACGAACGGTCGACACGGGTCCCGAGCCGCCGCGTGAGCTCCCCCGGATGCCGTCCGATCCGGAAGCCGAGCGGATCGTACGCGCGCTGGACCGGGCGCGCGGCAATCGCGAGCAAGCAGCCCAGGCGCTGGGCATGAGTCGGATCACCCTGTGGCGGCGCATGCGCGATCTGGGCATCGCGCCCTCGCGCGCACGCGGAGCGTGATCTCAATGGTGCAGCGGCTCGATCCGCGTCACCTTCTGCTCGCTCGTCACGAGCACCTCTTTGCCCTCGACCTGCAGGCGCGCGCGCGACGCAAAGATATCGCAATGGGCTTGGTATGCCTCGCGCGGCTCAAAGCCGATGTTGACCGCCGTGGTCCCCGGCGGCAGCACCTTCGGGTCGAAGCTCGAAACCTTGGGAGGCGGATTGTTGGGCTGAGGCGCGCCGCAACTGCCGTCCGATAGCCACTCGACACCTGTGACCGTGACCTTGAGCGCGCGCTTCGTCGGATTGGTGACGACGACCTGCATCCCGCTGACGTGCGCGGCGTCACCGCCGTGCTCGTGAATGTGCATCGCGGTCACGCCTTCGAACAGGACTCGATCTTTGCCGAGTTGAAGCTCGGCGCTGCTCGAACGGCTCACGTTTGGGCGTTGGGTGAACACCAGATCTTTATCCAGCCAACCGGTGATCTCCTTCGGCGCTTCACCCGTCGGCGGCATCCGAATGCGGAGAAGATTCTCGTGGAGCGTCAACTTGCAAGCGCTCGGCGGCGCCTCGTCGGGAAGCGGCAGCGAGCCACATCCCGCGGTCGTCGGATCACATCCGGCGAGCTTCGCTTCCGGCACGCCTGCCTCTTCCGACGCTCGGAGGACCAAACGCGCGGCGCGCTGCGCTCGCTTCGTATTGCATGTAGGCGCGGCGTCGTGCTGCTCCATCTTCAACCGCACGGCCTCGGTGAGCGGAAGGGTGATCTCGCCGCCTGCGTACAAGTCGGAGCTATAGCCGCTGTCGATGTGCACGACGTATTTGCCGGGCGGAAGCGCCGCACCTGAAGCGCACCGTTTCTCGTCGAATGCGTGTGTCGGCGCCGTGAGATCGTAAACACCACGGAGCTTCAGCATCCGCTCTTTCGGCTCGTACTTGGGGCAATCCACGCCCAGGGGCCATAGCGTCATCGTCCCGAGCTTGCCTTCTTCGTCGACGATAAAGCCTGTGTAGAGGTTGATGTCGACCGTGCTGCGGTTTTCGATCACCACCCTCGGCGCGCCGCCGAGCGCCCGATCGACCTCTGCGCTGGCCGATGGCGGCGGCGCGAGGCTCGCAACGACGGTCGTTTGCGTCTCGTTCGACCGGGGCGACTCAGTCGTATCCGGCGAGCTCGCGCATGCGATGAAGAGAGTCGCCGCGACGACGACCGCTGCGCTTCGGACACGAGATCCCCTGAGATTCATCGAAAACATTCGGTACCACGTCGCCGACCTGCGTTCGAGCCGGCCCATCGTCGGCGAAGGGCGCATAAACTCCCGAGCACGATGACGTCGTCGACAGAGCCGCGTGTCGTCCAGACCACCGCGGGTGACCTACCTCTCGAGGAGTACAACCTGCGTCTCGAAGGCCGCGTATGGAGCATCCTTCACACGGCCGCCGTCATCAGCCGCGAAGACGAACAGCGGTTCCTCTCCGCCGAGGAAAAGCGTGTTCCGTACGGGACGGTCCTGTGGCCCGCGGCGATCGCCCTCGCGCACGAGGTAGCGCTGCGCAAGGTCGACAGGCTGCGCGTTCTCGAGCTCGGCGCAGGCACCGGCCTACCGGGGATTGTCGCCGCGTCGCTCGGCGCGCGCGTCGTGCAAACGGACCGTCAGCCCGTCGCGATGTTCATCTGCAAGACCAATGCGGAGCGCAACAAGGTCACAGTCGAGCATCGCGCGGCGGACTGGACTGCATGGGACGATCCGGCAAAGTACGATTACATCCTCGCGTCCGACGTCCTCTACGCCGACGGGATGCATCCACACCTTCGACGAATCTTCGAGTCGAACCTCGCGCCGGGTGGAACGATCCTCGTCTCGGATCCCTTTCGAGAGGCGAGCTTCACCCTGCTCGAAGCGATGGAGGCGGACGGCTGGAAAATCACGATGAGCAAGTGGACGGTCGCGGTGACGCCACCCGCACGCCCCGTCGCTGTCTTCGAGCTGAAGCGCGGGTGACGCTCACGCGCCTTCGAAGGCGCGCTTCATGGCGTCCACGAACCTCCGAAGCTTCGCGGGGTACAGCTTCGCCTGCGGATATGCGATGTACACGGGCAAGGTCGGTGCGCTCCATTTGGGCAGCACACGCACGAGCCTCCCGGCGCGCACGTCGTCGCGAACCAACCAATCCGAAATGACGGCCAACCCCAATCCCTCGAGCAAGGTCGTCCGAAGCGCGTAGAGGTTGTCGGTGATGAAGCGTGGACGGATGTCGATCGTCGTCGTTTGTCGACCACGCTCGAGCCGGATGCGATTGCGGTAGAAGGTCCCGAGCGCGACCCAGGGCAACGCGGGAAGCTGCGCGGGTCGCGAGATCGAGCGGCCTTCGATCAAGGCCGGCGACGCAACGACCATGCGTCTCACTTCGTGGATCTTCCGCGCGACCATCGATTCACTCGGTAGAGCGCCGACACGAATCAAGCAGTCGATGCCTTCTTCGACGAACCGAATCGGCTCGTCCCGAAGGTGCCATTCGATGGTCAACTTGGGGTGCTCGCGGAGAAACTTCGCGACCGGCCGCGCGAGCTGGTCTTGCCCGAACGCGCTCGGCACGACGACGCGCAGATTCCCCTCCGGCTCTTCGTCGTCGCCGCGAATCCCCGCCTCGAAGCTGCGCCATTCGGTGATGAGCTCTCGAGCGCGCGCGACGTACCGCTCGCCCGTGTCGGTGAGCTGGATGGCGTGCGTGTCGCGCTTGAGGAGCGCCGCACCGAGGGAGCTCTCCAGCGCTCGAAGCCGGCGGCTCACGGTCGGCTGCGTGGTTCCGAGCTGTTTCGCAGCGGCCGACAGATTCCCCGCGTCGACGATACGGAGGAACGTCTCCATCAGGGCCAGCCGATCCACCTTCGCGACGGTCATACGTGAGACGTATAACGCATCGTTGGATCATGCACCTACCGTTGGGGGGCCGGCCGCACCATGCTGCCGTTCGTATGGCGACGACCACCGTCGACGAATCACCTTCCGCTCCCACGCCCCTCGCGCCTTCGCTCTTCCTCCTCATCGCGGCCGGCGCAGGCCTTTCGGCGGCGAGCCTCTACTACAACCAGCCCATCCTCGGCACGATCGCGCGCGACTTCGGCGTGGCGCCGTCCGCCGTGGGGTGGCTTCCGACGTTCACCCAAGTTGGTTATGCGGTCGGCATCTTCCTCTTTGCGCCGCTCGGCGACCGTCTCGATCTGCGGCGCGTCATCATCGTGAAGGGCGCAATCTTGGCTACGGCCTTGTTGCTCGCCGGCTTCGCGCCTTCGGTCGGAGCGCTGTCCGCTGCGAGCCTCGCAATCGGCCTCGCGGCGACGACCGCACAAGACTTCGTCCCTGCAGCCGCGGCGCTCGCCCCCGCAGGAACGCGAGGCAAGACCGTCGGAATCGCGATGACCGGCCTCCTTCTCGGCATTCTGCTCTCACGCGTCGCCAGCGGCATCGTCGGTGAGCATCTCGGCTGGCGCGCGGTCTACATGGGCTCGTCGGTGCTCGTCGCCGGCCTCGTCGCCGTCACCGCCATTCGAATGCCCTCGCTGCCGCCGTCGGCGACATCGTCCTACGGCGCGCTCCTCCGTTCCACGCTCGCGCTCGTGCGAGACAAGGCGCCACTTCGCCGCGCCGCTCTCGGTCAGGCGTTGCTCGCGATGGCATTCAGCGGCTTCTGGTCGACCCTCGCGATCGTCCTGGCCAACGAGCCTTTCCGAATGGGCAGCTCCGTCGCAGGCGCGTTCGGCCTCGCAGGAGCAGTAGGCGCGCTCGCAGCTCCGGTTGCTGGCTCGCTCGCCGACAAGCGCGGCCCCGCCGCCGTCCTTCGGGTTGGAGCCGCCCTCGTCTTCGGCGCTTTCCTCGCGCTCGTCGTCGCCCCCGGATCGTTCGTCGTGCTGCTGGTCGCAGTCGTCGTCTTCGACCTCGGTGTCCACGCTTCGTTGATTGCCCACCAGAGCATCGTCTACGGCCTCGATGCGACCGCTCGCAGCCGCCTCAATGCGGTGCTCGTCAGCTCGATGTTCGTCGGTATGGCGATTGGGTCGGCGATTGCAGCACGGCTCGTTGAACGATGGGGCCTGGCTGGAGTCGGCGGGCTTGGGGTCGTGGCTGCTGTTGCTGCTTGGATGGTTCGGGTCAGGTCGAGCTCCTGAGCAGAATCTGCCGCAGCCGCTCAGCGTTTCGTCGTCAACTCATGTCGATCGAGCCAGCTCGCGATGGCATCACCGATTTCCTCGGGAATGTCTTCCGGAGCGTGATGGCCGGCAGGGCCCATGCCGACCACCTCGAGGGCGGCGACGTTCGCGCGCGCCCATTGAATCATCGGCTGCGCACCTGTCGGCGACGGGTGCAGCCCGGCGGGCAGCTCGAACGTGAGGAGCAGCTTCGGGACCTGCGACGACGCGAGCCAAGCATCGTAGTGCGAGAAGATTTCCCGCACGTCCGCGGGCTCACCGTCGATAGGAATCTCCCGCGGCCATTGCAGCAGCGGGCGGCGCGACCGAGCGTCCGGATAGGGCGCGTAGTACGCCGCCCGCTCCTCGTCGCCGAGGCGACGCTTGCTTCCATTTTCGATTGAACGGGCCAAAAACTGGTTCTCTTCGAGGACCATCTTCTCTCCGATCCCCGGCGTGCGCAGCGACTGGAAGAGCTCGGCGCCCTTCGGCGACCATTCGCTCCACTCCATCGGCCGAAGGAAGGTCTCGAAGAGCACGATCCCGCGAACACGGTCCGGGTGACGTGCGGCCCAATCCATCGCGAGCGAGCCGCCCCAGTCGTAGCCGACGAGGACCACGTCGCGCAGACCGAGCGCTTCGAACCATGCATCGAGATAACGCGCGTGATCCGCAAAGCGGTAGCCGATATCGGGCTTGCCGGAGTCGCCCATGCCGATGAGGTCGGGTGCCAGGCACCGCGCATGCTCCGCGACGCGAGGAAAAACACCGCGCCAAATGCGCGACGATGTCGGGTTGCCGTGGAGGAAAACCACCACGGGCCCGGTGCCGGTTTCGCGATAGGCCATTTGTGAATCGAGGACTTTGACTTCGTGCATGGTGGACTCCCGGATGGGGGGAGCGGCGTCCGGAACACAGCCAACTGCCGCGCCGGCGAGGTCCGCGCTGAGAATCGCAATCGCCAATGACGTCCGCATGACGGTGATGGTGGGGGCGCGCAGTCCTCCTGGCCAGTGATGATTCGTGAGCGGTATCCTCACCGTCGGTGAGCATTTCCGCGCTGGATCTCAATCTCCTCTTGGTGCTCGATGCCGTGTTGTCGGAGCGCAGCGTCGCGCGAGCGGCTCGACGCCTTCACGTCACGCCGTCCGCGGTCAGCAATTCACTCGCGCGCCTTCGCGTCGCCCTCGGCGACCCGCTGATCGCGCGAAGCGGCCGGGGTATCGTGCCGACGCCGCGCGCCGCGGAGCTGGCGCCTGCGCTGGCCCACGCCCTTCGGGGGCTGGAGAGCGTCGTCCACGGCGCCACGTTCGATCCGGCGACCACCACCCGAACCTTCACCCTGGCGATCGCCGACGTGGGCCAGGTCGTGCGCGTTCCTCACCTCGCTGCGCGCATGGTCGCAGCGATGCCGCGCGCGCGCTTGCGCGTCGTCGGCATCGACTCGCTGATCTCACTCGGCGGCCTCGTCGGCACCGAGGTCGACGTCGCGCTGGGCGCAGGAGAGCCAGGCCCCGGCATTCATCTAGAGCCCCTTTTCGATGAACGCACCGTGCTCGTCGCCCGGCGCGACCACCCTGCGATAGGGAAACGACTCTCCCGTCCCACGCTGGAGGCGCTCCGCCATGTCGCGATCGAAATGGCGCCCGCCGGGGGCGTGCGCGATCGGGCGGCCGCGATCTATGCGGACGCCGGCGTGCACCGCGAGGTTGCGGTGATCGTGCCGAGCTTCACCGCGGCAGCTGCAGTCGTCGCCGCCACCGACTTGGTCGCCAATATCCCGGCCTCGCTGGTCGACATGCTCGGATCGAGTCTGGGTCTCCGCATCGTGGCCAACCCGGTGGCGCCATATAGCGTCAGCATGAATCTACGATGGCACGAGCGCACCCATGCGGATGCGGCGATGGTCGCGTTTCGTGACTTGGTTCGTCGATCCGTCGCCAAGGATTGACGGCTTCAGAGGTGAGCCGTTTCAAGGCGTATTGATCGGTAGTGGCGACGGCTTCGTTGCTTTGCCTCGGTCCGGGTGAGGTAGCGTCGCGCGGCGCCGCGGGCGGCGGCGGGGCGGCGGAAGCGGCGGCGGC
>JABFXY010000228.1 GCA_013361525.1 Polyangiaceae bacterium
GACTCGGTGTTTCGTTTCGCATGTTAGGGAGTACTTTTTGCGCCCCACGCAAACCACCCATAACGATGCATGACACTCATGCACGGCGTGCAACAATCAACCCCGCATGGACCGACTCGGAAACATCGAGGCCTTCGTCGAGGTCGCGCAGCTCGGCAACTTCACCCTCGCCGCGAGGCGCCTTCGGTTGAGCCCGTCGGCCCTGAGCCGGCGCGTCGCGCAGCTCGAGCACGAGGTCGGCGTCCCGCTCCTTCATCGAACGACCCGCGCCGTTCGTCTGTCCGAGGACGGGCGCGTGTTCTTCGAGCGGGCGCGCGCAGCGCTGCGCGAGCTGCAGGACGCGCAGGACGCGACGTCACGCCTGCGCGAGAAGCCGGCGGGCCTTCTTCGCGTCGAGGCGCCGACGATCCTCGGCCGGCACGTGCTCGTTCCGGCGCTGACGCGTTTCGTTGCGCGTTACCCCGACGTCGAGGTGGACCTCTCGCTGCGCGATCATCCGCTCGACCTCGCATCGGAGCGTACCGACGTCGCCGTGCGGCTCGGCCCGCTCGACGACTCGGGGTTGATCGCGCGCCGTCTCGGGCGGACCAAAATGCGCGTGTGCGGTGCGCCTTCGTATCTACGTCGCCGCGGAACACCGAAGACGGTCACCGCGCTCGAGCGCCACGAGCGGCTCGGTTATGCGCTCCACGGTCGGTCGATGCCGTGGAGGCTTCTCGACGCCGCCAAAGAGGTCGACGTCGCGCCGAGCCGCCGCATCGTCGTGAACAACGCGGAGGCGCTGATCGACCTCGCGGTCGGCGGTGCGGGCCTGGTCTGGGTCTGCGACTTCATGGTCGCGCAGGCTCAGCGCAGCGGTGAGCTCGTCGAGGTGCTCGCGAGCGCGGCGTGCGTGACGAGCCCGATCCACGCGGTCGCGCTGCCGTCGCGCAGCGCCCTGCCCAAAGTCCGTGTCTTCATCGACTTCATGGCCGAGGAGCTCGCGAAGAGCGGGGTCGAGGTCACGCAGCCTGCCGGTCGCCATCGGGGGGGACGAGCTGCCCCACCTTGAAACGATGACGCAATCCCTTGCCAACGAGGCATTCCACCCCAGTTGGTGAGGGCGGGGCGGACGCGCGTTCGGGGGGTTGTGCGCGCGGGTGCGAAGAATGGTTGCGAAAACCCGGTAACAAAGGTACTCGGCCGCGACCTAGGCCGGGCAGGCGCTCTTCCTACCCACCTCGTCGAAGCACCCTCGTGCTTTGCAGGCGCCATTACCGCGCGGCCCCGAGGAGAAGCTTTCGAGATGATTACCTCCAGCATTGCTGGGCTCCTACGCAGAGCCTGGCCAGCGGCCCTCACACTGTTGGTTCTTGTCGGCCTTCCGACGATCGCCTTCGCCGGTCCCGAAGGGGAACATCAGATGGGCGGCGAGGCGAACCTCAAGCTGCCGGACCTTTCGTCGGTGACCATGCTGGGGCTGGACGGCCGCACGCTGCTCTTCGGCGGCATGGGCGTCTGCGCCCTCGGCCTGATCTTCGGTCTCGTCATCTTTTCCCAGCTCCGCGGTCTTCCCGTTCATCAATCGATGAAGGAAATCAGCGAGCTCATCTACGAGACCTGCAAGACGTACCTGTTCACCCAGCTGAAGTTCATCGGCTACCTCTGGGTGTTCATCGGCGCGGTCATGGTCGCGTACTACGGGTACTTCGCAAAGTTCCCCGTCGGCAAGCTCGCGCTCATTCTCCTCTTCTCGCTGATCGGCATCGCCGGCAGCTGCTTCGTCGCCTGGTTCGGCATCCGCGTGAACACGTTCGCGAACTCGCGCACGGCGTTCGCCAGCCTCGAGGGCAAGGGCTTCCCGGTCTACTCGATTCCGCTGCGCGCCGGCATGAGCATCGGCATGCTCCTCATCTCGGTCGAGCTCTTCCTGATGCTCTCGATCATGCTGTTCTTCCCCGACGTCGCGGGCCCCTGCTTCATGGGCTTCGCCATCGGTGAGTCGCTCGGCGCATCGGCCCTCCGCATCGCGGGCGGCATCTTCACGAAGATCGCCGACATCGGGTCGGACCTCATGAAGATCGTCTTCAAGATCAAGGAAGACGACGCGCGTAACCCGGGCGTCATCGCGGACTGCACCGGCGACAACGCCGGCGACTCGGTCGGCCCGTCGGCCGACGGCTTCGAGACCTACGGCGTCACCGGCGTCGCGCTCATCACGTTCATCCTCCTCGCGGTCGACCCGGCGTACCAGGTTCAGCTGCTCGTCTGGATCTTCGTCATCCGCATCGTGATGGTCGTCGCCTCGGCGGGCTCGTACCTCATCAACGAGGTCATCGCGAAGGCTCGCTTCAGCGACAAGTTCAAGTTCAACTTCGAGGCGCCTCTCACGTCGCTCGTGTGGATCACGTCGATCGTCAGCGTCATCCTGACCTTCGTCGTCAGCTACCTCCTCATCCCGAGCATCGGCGGCGGTACCTATTGGTGGAAGTTCTCGGCGATCATCAGCTGCGGCACGCTCGCCGGCGCCATCATCCCCGAGCTCATCAAGGTCTTCACCTCGACCGAGTCCGGCCACGTTCGCGAGGTCGTCACCGCCTCCAAGGAAGGTGGCGCGTCGCTCAACATCCTCGCGGGCCTCACGGCGGGTAACTTCTCCGCCTACTGGATGGGCATCATCCTCATCTCCTTGATGGGGACCTCGTACTACATCACGACGCTCGGCGTTCCGGCCGATCACGTGATGGGCGTGGCCCTTCCGACCGAAGCCATCGGCTCGATCATGACCCTCAGCGGGATCGACGTGGCGAGCGTGTTCGCCTTCGGCCTCGTCGCCTTCGGCTTCCTCGGTATGGGCCCGGTCACCATCGCGGTCGACTCGTACGGTCCGGTCACCGACAACGCCCAGAGCGTCTACGAGCTGAGCCTCATCGAGACCGTCCCGAACGTGAAGGACCAGGTCAAGAAGGACTTCAACCTCAACGCGAACTTCGAGCACGCGAAGGAGCTCCTCGAGGAGAACGACGGCGCGGGCAACACGTTCAAGGCGACTGCGAAGCCGGTGCTCATCGGCACCGCCGTCGTCGGCGCGGCCACGATGGTCTTCGCGACGATCGTGATCCTCACCCACCTCGGCAAGCCGGACTTCAACCCGGCGGTCCTGCAGAAGCTCTCGCTGCTCCACCCGCCGTTCCTGCTCGGCCTCATCGCCGGCGGCGCCGTCATCTTCTGGTTCACCGGTGCATCGACGCAGGCCGTTTCGACCGGCGCCTACCGCGCAGTCGAGTTCATCAAGGCCAACATCAAGCTCGAGGGTGTCGAGAAGGCGAGCGTCACCGACTCGAAGAAGGTCGTCGAGATCTGCACGATCTACGCGCAGAAGGGGATGTTCAACATCTTCCTCACCGTGTTCTTCGGCACGCTCTCCTTCGCGTTCTTCGAGAGCTACTTCTTCATCGGCTACCTCATCTCGATCGCCCTCTTCGGCCTCTTCCAGGCGCTCTTCCTCGCGAACGCGGGCGGCGCTTGGGACAACGCGAAGAAGGTCGTCGAGACGGAGCTCAAGGCGAAGGGCACGGCCCTCCACGACGCGAGCGTCGTCGGCGACACGGTCGGCGATCCATTCAAGGACACGTCGAGCGTCGCGATGAACCCGATCATCAAGTTCACCACGCTGTTCGGCCTCCTCGCGGTCGAGCTCGCGGAGCAGCTCGGTCACACGAACCCCAGCGCCCGCTGGATCGTCGGCCTCGTCCTGTTCGCGCTGTCTGCCTTCTTCGTCTACCGCTCCTTCTACGGCATGCGGATTGAGCAAGAGGGCGGAGCGGCTGCGCACAAGGGCGCTGCCCCGAAGGACTCGGCGGCGCAGCCGTCCTGATCCAGTAGCCAGCTAGCAAGCCCCCGCTGAGAGGGGAAACGAAGGTCGGAGGAGAGATCCTCCGGCCTTCGTGTCTTTTGTTCGGTTGTGCGGTTCGCGACCTATTTTCGGACGCTTCGCTGCTGAGAGCGCACCTCAGGACGCGGCGCCCAAGCTTCGTCTAGACTGGGCCTGCCGTCCGCCCGCCTCCACCGTGATGAAGAACGTCCACGCCGACACCAACCAGCGCCTGCTCGATCAGCTTCTCGCGCAGCGACGTCTCACGACCGAGGCGCACGCGACGATTACCGCATACGTGACGTTGCACGGCGGACGCGTCGAAGACGCGATCATCGAGAACGAGATCCTTCCCGAGGCGGAGCTGCTCCGCTTGATCGCGACGGCGCACAACACGCGGTTCGTCTCGACGGAGAAGCTCTACAAGGCCGCGATCGATCCGAAGCTGCTCAACCTCATTCCGCGCAAGCTCGCGGATCAGTTCTTCGTGTTGCCCGTCATGTACGACGACGCGCGGCGTGCGCTCAGCGTCGTCACGGCCGATCCCGACAACCTGGCGATGCTCGACCAGGTGAAAATCGCGGCCGGCGTGCGAGAGGTGGTCGCGCTCATCGCGCGGCCCGCCGCCATTCGCGCCGCGATCCAGCGCGGCTATCACGGTGACCCGAGCGCGTTCGCGCAGCTCATGCGCGGTGGCGAGCGTATCGCGATCGCGGTCGATCGCTTTCGCTCCGGCGGCGGCGCCATCACCGGTCCGACGCCGCTCGGCGCGGGCGCCGTCGCGCACGATCCGCTCGCGCTCTCGAACGCGCCGGCACCAGCGTACGTCCAACACGGTCACGGTCAGCCACAAGCCTTTCAGATCGAGCACGGCTTTTCGGGACAACACAGCGACGTCCTCGCCGCGTCCGCGCAGCCGTACACCGCTCCTCCGGTCGCGGTCGCACATGGAGCGGCCGCGCACGCCGCCGCGCTCAACCCCGCGGTCGCCAGACCGATGCCGGCGCCGCCCCCGCCGCCCGTTCACGCCCGCGAGCCGTCCCCGGTTCCCTCTCCGGTCACGCCCGCTCCTGCGGAGACGGCTCGCATCAAAGCCGTCCCCGTCGAGCCGATGCCGGTCTCGATCGCATCGGACTATCTCGAGACCCTCAATGTGCTCGTGAGCTTGCTCGAGGCTTCGCGTCCCGAGCTGCGAGGGCACTCCGCGCAGTGCGCGCGCCTCGGCCGGAAGATTTGCGAGCGCATGGGGCTGCCCGCGATGCAAACGGCTGCATACGTCGCCGCATTGCAGCTTCACGATATCGGCAAGGCGGGCACGTACCACCTGACGTCGCTCAACGTCGCCGAATACGACGGACATCGAACCGCGGCGCAGAAGGTCTACAACGTACCGGAGCGTTTCCTTCAGGCGGTCTCGCTCCACCCCGACACGAAGAGCGCGCTCGTCGGGATGTACGAGCGGTTCGACGGCAAGGGCTTCCCGATGGGCACCGCCGGCAAAGACATCCCGCTCGGCGCACGCATGCTCGCCGTCATCGACAGCTATGCGGATCTGACGGCGAACCCGCGCAACCCGGCGCGCAAAGTGCTCAAGCCCGCGGAGGCGATCCAGTTTCTCGCGCGGTACCGCGGCACGGTGTTCGACCCGACGATCGTCGACTTGTTGAAGGCGGAGGTGGCCGGTGACGACCTCCGCGCGAAGCTCCTCTCCGACCGGCACAGCGTGTTGCTCGTCGACCCCGATCCCGAAGACTCGACCGTTCTCGAGCTTCGCATGCTCGAGGCGGGCTTCGACGTGCGTACGGCGCGGACGTACCAACAGGCACTGCACGAGCTGAAGACGCGCGACGTCGCGATCGTCGTGAGCGACGTCGATCTCGACGCCGAAGACGCGGGGCTCACGCTGCGCACCGCCGCCGTCGCCGAGCCTTGGGGTCAAAAGGTCACTGCGTGGGTCATCCACACCCGAAAGACGGATCGTCAGCTCGCGGAGATCGTCTTCGATCTCGGCGTCGACGATCTGGTCTCGAAGCCGACGCCGCCCGAGGTGTTCGTCACGAAGCTCCGACAGCTCGTCGAGCGCAAGCAGGCGGTCCGCGCCCAATCGTCGAGAGGCGTCAGCGGATCGCTCGCCGAGATGGCGCTCCCCGACGTGGTGCAGATCCTGTGGCACGGCCGCAAGACCTGCATGGTTCGTCTCATGACCAGCAATGGCGCGGGGGAGATCGCCTTCCAAGACGGCCAGATCGTGGACGCGCGATTCACCGGCAAGCGCGGCGAGGACGCGTTCTATTCGCTGCTATCGGTGAAAGACGGCGACTTCAAGATCGAGACGGAAGCGCACAGCTCCGAGAAGACCATTGCGGTTTCGGTAGAGGGGCTGCTGCTCGAGGGCATGCGCCGTCTCGACGAAGGTCTGTCGTAATCAGCGAGCGCGGTTCACCGGCAGGCGCGCGGCCTGTCAGGGTTTCGCTGCCAAGCTGAGCCAATGCGCGGCTGCCCGCGCGGCGTTTGCCTCGGATCTCCTCACAACTCACGGGCATGCTTGTTGCTAATTGCTGCCGATCCCTCACGCGCTGAGGAGGCAAACTATGCGCATCGTCAAAGCCTTATCCACCATTCCGTTCCTTTTGATCCCAATTCTCGCAACGGCCGACGACGCGGTCGCTTGCGGGGGCTGTTTCGTCCAGCAAACGGAGAACACGCAGGTCACCGGGCATCGAATGGTGCTGGGGGTGTCGACGACGCAGACGACGCTGTACGACCAAATCACCTACAGCGGTGCACCGGAAGAGTTCGCCTGGGTGCTCCCGATCAAGGGCCAGGTGGAGGTCGCGCTGTCTTCGGATGCGATGTTCGCCCATCTCGAGAACATCACCGCGGTGACGGTCAATTCGCCGCAGATCAACTGCAATCCGGGCGGCTGTCCCTCGTTCAATGGCGCGGGCGGCTCCGCGGCCGGCGGCGAGGAAGGTGGGGCTGGCGGGGGCGGCGTGGACATCATCGCGCAACAGGTCGTCGGTCCGTACGAGACCGTCCAGCTCAGCGCGTCGGATCCGGGCGCGCTCGCGAATTGGCTGTCGCAGCACGGCTACAACATCCCCGCCGACATTCAGCCGGTGATCGACGCGTACGTCGCCGAAGACTTCGACTTTCTCGCACTGCGGCTCGTGCCCGGTGAGGGCATCGATTCGATGCGGCCGGTCGCCATTACGACGCCGGGCGCAGCGCCCGCGCTGCCTCTTCGAATGGTTGCCGCCGGCACCGGTGCCGTGACGCCCATTACGTTGTGGATCGTCAGCGAAGGGCGATACGAGCCGCAGAACTTCCCATCGTTCTTGATTCAAGAGAGCCAGCTCGTGTGGAACTGGGATGAGCAGCGGAGCAACTACGCCGACTTGAAACAGGCAGGTTTTGCCTCTTCGAACGGCTCGTCGTGGCTCGTCGAGGCCGGGGAGCCGCTTCAGCCTTATGCCTTCGAGTCGCTGCTCGATCTCGCTAACTACGATCCGTTGAACAGCGGCTACGCGAACGACGACGGAACGATGGCGGCCGAGAATGCGCAGGCCGACATCGATCGCCTGACCGCCGGGACCGATCCGGCGTCGCGCTACATCACGCGCATCTCCGCCGAGCTCGCGCGCTCGGCGCTCGCCGACGATCTGGTTTTGCAGGCCTCGCCGGACCAGTCGATGGTGAACCGGTACTTCTTCGTCCAAAACACGGTGGGCACCGCGCCCGAGTGTCCGCCGCCTCCTGTTTGCGACGACGACGGCGGTTGGCCCGACGGCGACGGCGAGGTCGACGGCACCGGCGGGGCGAGCGCCAGCGGCGGCTCGGCGGGTTGCGACTCGTGCGCGGTCGGTGGCAGTGAGCGCACTTCGCTCGGAGCGGGCCTCGCGGCGATGGTCGGACTGGGCTTGGTGCTGGGGCGAAGGCGCTTGTCGAAGCGTTGAGCGCGGCCTATATGGAGCCTTAGGCGTGGACCGCATCTACGCGGCCGCGACCTGGAGGCTCCATGTACGGTCCCCGCTCATCGAAGCCGGGGCGCGAAGGCGCGGATGGTCAATCCACCGCGGAGAATGCGCGCCCCCGTCCGAAGGTCACCGTTCCCGCCATCCGAGCTCGCAAGGTTGATCGGACCTTGCCACACTCGCCGAATGCGCAGCATGCGGACGTCCGCCCGATCGCGATGATCACGGCGTACGACTTCACGATGGCCCGCCTGCTCGACGAGGGTGGCGCGGACATCCTGCTGGTCGGCGACTCGCTCGGGATGGTCGTCCAGGGCCACGACAACACGCTCGGCGTGACGGTCGAGGAGATCTGTTACCACGGGCGCGCCGTCGCTCGCGGAGCGAAGAGCGCCCACGTCGTCGGCGACATGCCGTTCATGAGCTTCCAGGTCTCGCCCGTCGCCGCGCTGGAGAACGCCGGCAAGATGATGAAGGACGGCGGCTTCGAGAGCATCAAGCTCGAGGGCGGCGTCGAATACGCGGAGCACGTGCACCGCATCGTTCGCGCGGGCATTCCGGTCATGGGCCACGTCGGCCTGTTGCCGCAGTCGGTCCACGCGATGGGCGGCTTCAAGGTCCAGGGCAAGCGCGAGGACGACGCGCGGCGCGTGCTTCGTGACGCGAAGGCGCTCGAAGACGCGGGCGCCTACGCGATCGTTCTCGAGGCGATTCCGCCGGATCTCGCCGCGCAGATCACCGAGTCGATCAACATCCCGACGATCGGCATCGGGGCAGGCGCAGGCTGTGATGGCCAGGTCCTGGTTTGTTACGACCTGCTCGGCATGTACAAAGACCTGTCCCCAAAGTTCGCGAAGCGCTTCGGCGAGATCGGCGACGCGGTCGTCGGGGCGACGCAGGCCTACGTGGAGGCCGTCGCGACGAGGTCGTTCCCCGGGCCGGAGCACTCCTTCAAGCCGAACGGCTTCCGGGTCGGCAACGGCGAAGACACCCCGGAAGAGCCCCCGCACGCGGTTCACTGAGGCGGCCGCTGTATCGCGGGGCTGCGGTCTTGCCGCGGGCCCCGCGCCGGCCCGTCCTCAGGATTCGATGATCGGTTGAGGTCCGGGAACGATGCCGGCCAGATCGGGATCTTCGCCGGGCTCGCCCGGCGGCCGATTCGCTTTTTCGCGTTCGCGCTCGAGGCGACGCTGCTCTTTTTCCTTCTGGCGCTCTTCGCGCTGACGCTCCTTCTCGCGTTTCATGAAAGACGGTCTCGACATGAATGGGCCTCCGCTTCGGGCCGGCGCCCCTACGCTGCCGAAATGACTGCGGAAGGACTCTGCGACGCCGGCAAGCACCAACGGGTGCCGCTTGTCGGCGCCTCGCCGGAAGTGTTCGCGTTGAGCCACCCACCTTAGTCGAGAACGACCGCGAAGCAACCACTCGTGCGGCCGATAGCTAACAGCATTTGCCGCCTTTGCAGCCTCCGCCGCAGCAATCGCCGCCTTTGCAGCAGTCCCCTTTGCAACAATCGCCCTTGCAACAGTCCCCCTTGCAGCAATCTGCTTTGCAACAGCCGCTGCAGCTGCTCGTGCAGTCGCTGCAACTGCCGCAACACGACTTGCATGGGTCCGCGCAGTCGCTGCAGCAGCCGCTGCAAGGCGACCCATTCGGTGAAGGATTGCTCGAGCCCGGCTGATTCTGGCCGTCGTCGCCGCCCGCCGCCGCTCCCGGCGCACCGTGATCGTCGTCGGTCGCCTGCGTCGGCGCCGGCGCGGGCTCGGGTGGGTCCGGAATCGAGACGAACGGCGGCAACGCGCTGGGGCCTGCCGAAGCGCTGGCGCTCGCGCTCGCGCTCGCGCTGGGCACGGCCGACGGCTTCGGGCGGGCTCGGTGCGGCTGCGCGGATGCGCCCCGCGTTCCGATCAGCCACGTCGCGAGGAAGCTCGCGAGCAGCACGACGTGGTGCCAGGTGCGGAGAGCGAGCGACGCGCGCGCGGTTCGCACAGATTGGTCGGCGGCCGCACGCCTCGCTTTGGCGGTCGCTGCACGGGCCGTCGAACGCAAGCGCACGACGAGCACGTTCTCGATCAATTCGCGGTGACGGACGAGCGGCAGCAGCGCGAGCTCCCGGCCGATGACGGCGTGGGCTCGGCCCAGCGCGAGCGCCGCCTCGTCGATACGTCGCTCGTCGATGCGTCGCGCGAGCGATGGGCCCGTGATGCACGGGTTGAAGTCCTTCGATCGCAGATCCTTCTCCACGTCGTCGAGCGCGTCCGCGAGATAGATCACGTTGCCCACCGCGGCGCCGAGTCGTGCGAGGCTCGCGCCTACCTCCGTCGAGCGGCTCGCCTGCGCGATGCCGGGTAGAGCGGTCATCGATTGAAAGACGAACGCGAGCGCGTCCGCGGTCGGGGCGGCCGCGTCCTCGGCGCGCGCGAGGGCGCGGCGCTCCGTTTCGGCCTGGCGGTGCTCGAAGCCACGAAGCGCGTCGAAGGTGATGCCGAGATCGGCGAGCGAGTGGTTCGCCTTCTCGACGTACACCGAGGCGAGGGGACGGACGAGCCGCGCGAGCCGCTTGCCCTCGACGGCGCGGTCCGCGAGCCATTGGTCGCCGAGGAGCATTTGCACGGCCGACGCGAATCGAAGCGACGTCTCGTTCGGGGCGAAGGTCGGCCGATGCACGACAGGCAGCAATGGGCACCGGCATTTCGATTTCGCTGCCGCCGATTCGCTCAATGCGTCGCAGAGCACTGCGAGGAACACGGCGTCGTGGCTGACGAGCGCGCGGCTCGGCGTCCCGTAATGGTCCCCGAGGCTCTTGCAGAGCCCGCAATAAAATCGCTTGTAGGTGTCCTCTGCGTCACCTTCGAGGCGACACGTGCGAGGCTGGAGTGTGCCGAACACGTCAAACCTCCGGGGCGAGCGACGGGCAGCGAGCCGGCGGGTTCGAACGCGAGGTCGGCACTCGATGCAATGGGTGCGCGCGGTATCGGTCGAGCAACATCGAATGAATCCAACCGAGCCATGCGCTGACACCGCCGAGGTCGCGCAGGCGTCGCGCAATGGCGGCGCGTGTCTCCGTCGCCGGCGTCGCCGCGAGCTCGAGGTGCAGGCGCGCCGCCGCGTCGTAGCGCTCGCCGAGCGGCGCGCCCTCGAAGAGCTCGCGTTCCGTCGCGCACGCAGCCCACGTCGAGGTGAGGCCCTCGGCTTGATCCTTCTCCAGATCCGCGAGCGAGTCGGCGCGTTGAATGAACGCGCCCGCGTCGCGAATCGCCTCGATCTCGTCGTCGTGGAGCGTGCGCCCGCCTCGCGCGGGCAGCGCCCCGCACGCGGCGATGATCGACAACCAATCGCCGCTGATACGGCGGGTCACGCGATCGATCTCGCTCGACGTGACGCGCTCCGGCCAGGTCGTCAGAAGCGCGACGGCTTCGACCTGCGTCCGCCAGCCGGCGCGCACGAGTGAAAAGAGCGACTCGGTTCGATCGCCGCCGCCCGACAATCGCCGAATGCGCTGGCCGACCTCGGCCGCGAGGTGCGCCCGCGGCTCTGCGTTCGCAGGCTGCGCGTCGTAGATGGAAGTCTCGGTGATCGAAAGAAAGCGCGCGGTCTTGCGCCGGAGCTCGTCACGGTCAGTGTCCGCACCGCTGTGAAAGGTGAGTCCGTCGATGATCTCGTCGTCGATCTTGGTGAGAAGCGAGAGACTCGCGGCGAGGTCGGCGACCTCGGCGAGATCGTCGTGCGCACCGAGCGCCGCGGCCGTTTCGGTGGCGAGCACGCTCAGTCCGGCGCAGAGGATTCGGCTGCGGTGCAAGACCCGGCCGCATGGGTCTGCTGCGTCCACCGTGTCGCCGATGTGCTCGAGGCAGCGGACGCCGCGCTCGAGCACGATTGCATTGAAGCTCGTTCGTCGAAGATCGTCGATAAGCATGACGGCAGCCTAAGCAGCGATCGGTGCTCGCAAATGTTCGAGCACGGTCGAGACCGGCGCTCCGCGTCAGTTACGCAGTGTGCGAATGCACGTTCGCGCGCGCCTCGTTTCACGCGCCGCGGTTCTTGGTACCTTGGTCGAGATGACCTCGCCTCGATCGCTCCTCGCCTGCGCGCTGCTGCTCGTTTCGGCCTGCGGAGATGCGCGCAACAACGCTCAAAAGGTCTCCGACGCGAGCGAGACGACACCCAAACACGTGGCGTCGAGCGCTCCATCGAGCGCTCCGTCGAGCGCGCCGAGCGCGTCGGCCTCCACGCCTTCGAGCGTCGCAGCGCCCATTACGTGGGATCCCCTCGAGGCGAAGTCCGGGGCGCTGCCGAAGCCCGTTGCGTACGTCGCCGACAAGTCGAAAGAGACGTTGGTGGTCTTCTTCGCGTCGTGGTGCCCCGGCTGCAAAGCTGGCGTCCTTCAGGACGCGAAGATCGCGAAGGCACTGGGCACGCAGGTTCGCACCGGACTCGCGCTCGTCGACGACACCGACGAAAAATTCACCTCGTTCGTCGGCTCGCTCAAGACGTCCCTCGACGTCACCGTCTGGCGCGACGACGAGGCGACGAAGGCGCTCAAGACGAAATGCAAAGTCGCGATTCTGCCCTCGGCCTGCCTCCTCGACCAGAAGGAGGACGTGCTCTGGTCCGGTAAACCCGCGGATGCGGCGAAAATGGTCGAAGCACAGAAGGCCGGCCGCCTGAGCGACGCATTGCAGTCCCAAAAGGAGGCCGAAGCGCTCATCGGCGCCTCGGTCGCCGCCCCGAACGACGTCGATGCGCGCAAACGGGCCCTCGCCGCGGCCGCCGGCCTGCCGCATACGGAGAACGAATTCGCCTGGGACTTGGTGGTCGAAGGAAATTCGCTCGAGCTCGCTGCCGGGCTGGCGCGCGACGCCGCGCTCACGACGAAGGGCCTCGATTACGCGATTCTCGATACGTATGCGTTCGCTCTGTGGAAGCTCGGCGAGCGTGAAGCTGCCCTCGCGGTCGCGCAGCGTGGAATGGCGGTTTGTGATGCCCTCGACGAGAGCTGCACGGAGGAGCGCGGTCGTTACGAAGAGTTCAAGTCGAAGCTGGGCAAATGAAGGACTCGTTCGTCATTCGCCCCGCTGAGCCCCAAGACCGCGAAGTGCTCGGTGAGCTTGCCGCGCAGCTCGTGCGATTCCACCACGCCATCGACTCGCATCGATTCATGCTCCCGGACCGTGTCGAGGCGGGATATGGGCGTTGGCTCGTGCAGCAGGCGAAGGACGCCGATTGCGTCGTCCTGGTCGCCGAGGTCGGCGGCGCGGTCGTCGGCTACACGTACGCCTGCAAAGAGCCGCGCAATTGGAACGACCTCATCGACGAGCACGGCAAGTTGCACGACATCTTCGTGCACCCCGATGCTCGGCGACACGGCGTGGCGCGCGCTCTATTGGATGCGACGCTGCGACGCCTCGAAGGGCTCGGCTGCGAGCGCATCGTCCTCGCGACCGCCATCGGTAACGACGCTGCGCAAAGGCTCTTCGCGTCGTTCGGCTTCGAGCCGACCATGGTCGAAATGACCCGAAGATCCGGTTGATGGCGGAGGACGGGTGTCCCTAGCGCGAATCTCGTATCCGCAACATAGTGCCTTGGTCGCGTCGATTGCCGCACTATAGTGCGGATACGATCGGCTCGAAAACAGAAACCCTGCGCCACTGACGGCGTGGCGTCGCTGTCACGTCAGCGCTGCTGAATGCGCTTTTCGCGCGCCGTCCATCGCGCGCGTGCTTTGGCCTGCTCTCCTTCGCGGGTGCGCGGTTGGCCCTTGGCACCGAGCGCGCCGAGCAAACGCTCCGTCGCGGCGGTGACTTCGTCGACCGCACTGTTGAACGCCTCCTCGTCGGCGGCGTTCGGACGCGTCGCGCCCGAGACCTTACGGACATATTGGAGCGCGGCTGCGCGCATCTCCTCCGGCGTGGTGGGCGGCTGGAAGTGGTGAAGGACGCGGATATTGCGGCACACGGCCCAAGGATGGCAGAACGTCCATCGTCGGCCAACGCCGAGACGATCGAACGTCGCCTCGAGGTCGTTGGCAGGCATCGTTCGATCGGGCACGCTGCGCCGACGATGCGTCATCGCTCGGCCGGTCTGTTGTTCGTCGCGCCATTCGTATTCAGTTGTGCGTCGCCCTCCGAGCCCGCGCCGTCGACGCCCGAGGCTCGCGTCACTACCGCCCCCGTCGCGAGCGAGACGCCGCCCGAGCCGACCGCCGGCGCGCAACCATCGGCGCCTGCTCCCCCACCCGACGCAGAGGTTTCACCCGACGTCGAGCCGCTGCCCGAGGGCTTCGTCTGGGGACCCGATGCGAGCCCCGAGGCGAAATCCTCCAATTTCGTCATGTGCGGCGATTTGCGGATCGAGAGCCGCAATGACGATATCGCGAAGGCCTACGAGCCGTACGTGCGGGTCTTCGACAAGGCCGACAAGAAGATCTACGAGGCCCACGGGCGTCGTTATCCCGACGGCTCGGGCAAGATGTCGCTGTCCGTCGATTTCTGCGGCGACTTGACCGGCGACGGCGTCGCCGAGCTCTTCTTGACCGAGCGCACGATGGGCGCGCATTGCTGTTACACCCATTACGTCGTTTCGATGACGACACCGACGAAGAACCTCCTCATGTGGGAGAAGGGCGACGGCGGGTTCGGTGCCATTCCGAAGAAGCTGCGACCCGGCAGAGAATGGCAAATCGTGGCGCCGCAGGTCTTCTATCCGCCATTCAAGGTCGAAGAAGGCGATCCGGTCATGGGTGGTTATGCCTCCGCGCCGATTTTGCCGACGATCTTCGATCTATCGAATGGTGCCTACAAGATGCGGACGCTCGCGTTCCCCGATGCGCTGCGCGCGATGCTCGCGGACGATCGCGCCAAGTGTAAGAAGCGCAGCGACTGCCAGCCGGACGAGATCACCGAATGGCTTTATCTCTTGATGACCGGCGATTGGGACAAAGAGAAGAACACGGTCGTCCCGGACGCCGAGCTTCGCAAATCGCTCGTGCGGCGGTCAGGCGAGACGAGGAAGCTTCTCGCTACGCAGCTCGGCTCGTAGGCACGGTCGGCGCGGCCGTCTCGGTCGACGGCGAAAGAAGCCGGACGAGGAGCTCCAGCACCATCAGTCCGAGCAACGCCATTGCGACGTACGGCGATGCGTCGATCTTTCGAGCTTCACCGCCGAGGCTCGGGTCCTTCGCTTCCGCGGCGATTTTCCGCGGACGAAGGTCGATCTCTTTTTCGGACGCGAGCGCGAGCCGTGTCTCCGCGGCGCCGTCGACCTTGAAGAGGTATCGACCGATGCGAGCCGCGTCGATTCGCGGCGCTTGCCCAGCGGGGATCTCGAGGGCGATCGATTTCTGCTCGCCGGCGGGCATCACCTGGCCCTCGACGCTGGAGACGCCGATGAACGAAAAGCGTTTGCCGGCTTCGACGATCTTCGCACCGCCGCCCGTTCGCGCCATTTCGACGAAGCGGTCCAATAGAACCAAAAACGCGGGACGAAGTGCGAAGTCGCTGGTCTCGAAATCGAAGGGCAAGGTCGAGAGGTAGACGCTGCCTTTTCCGACGTGGCGCCTGAGAAGCAATGGCTCGCCGTCTTCGAATGCGCAGAGCGTCTCGGCGTCCTTCGTCGCCTCCGCGGGGAGCTGCGTGCGTCCCTTCGGCGCGATGTCGGCGAGGCCGTTCGCGCTCGACGAGAAGAACCCACACTTGCTCGCGTCGACGCCTTTGGGCGCGATGGAAGACCATCGAATGACGCCGGGTACCAGCGAGCCGAAGCCCGCACCGAGGGGCGCAGCGGTCGCCTTTCTTCCGAGGCTGACGAGCAAAACGCCGCCGCCCTCGACCCACGAAATCATCGTCTTTCGCTCTTCCGGCGTCAGACCCGGCGGATCGTCGAGGACGATACCTGCATAAGGACCGAGTTCTTCGACGTGCTCCGGAATGGCCGACAGGGGTCGAACCGTCGGGCCGAGCTGGAGCGCCGCAAAGCCCTGCTCGACGGGCGGAGGACCGCCCGTCTCGACGTGTGCCGCCGCGGCATCCGCGAGCACGCCGACGGCCGATTCCTTCGATTGGAGGGCGACCGGCGCGATGTCGTCAGCGGCGAGAGCGTCACCCGCGGACAGCCTCGCATCCACCTCGGCCGGGCTGTTTTCTGGGAGCTTGATCGAGACGAGCTCTGCTCCCGCTTGGAGCGTCGCCGAGCCGAGGACGGTCTTCGGATCCGACGCGCTCACGACCTCCACACGTCGCTCGGAAGGCACACCGGCGCATCGAACCGAGACATCGACCGTGAGCTCGCGCCGCTCCGTTGCGACGATGGCGCAATCAGCCTCCGATTTCGATTCGAGATCGGGCAGCGGATACCAGAGCGCGACGCCTTCACCGGCTTCGAGAGGAGCGCCGTCGGGATCGCCATCCGCGAGATCGCTCAACACCACGATGCGTTTGTCGGGCTGTGGGACACCGCGCAGGACGTCGCGCGCGATACCGATCGCGGTCGTCAGATCGGTCGAGCGGTCGGAAGGCGCGACGTCGTCGAGCGCCGCGCGAGCCGCGCTCGCGTCGGTCGTCGACGCGAGGTGAACGCGAGCTTCACTGCCGGCCAGGACAATCGCGAACGAATCACCGGGCTCGGCTCCGTCGATGAGATCGCGCGCTGCGTTTTTCGCGCGGTCGAAGCGGGTCGTCCCCTCGGTGAGCTTCGAGCGCATGCTGAGCGAATCGTCGACGACGAGGACCATTGCGACGGACGCGCCGTCTTTGCGCAACACCGCGACGTGGGAGCACGAGATGAAGGGCGTCGCGCCGAGGAGCGCGAGCAGAATGATGGCGATGATGCGAATGACGAGCAGCCCGCGGTCTTCGAGCGCGCTGCGCCGGCGCGCGGTCGGCGGGGTGGCCGCGAGCAGAGATGCAGTCGGCAGGACCACCTCGGTCGCGCGTTTGCGGCGCAGCAAATGGGCCGCGACCGGGGCGCCGACCAGTACGGCCGCGAGGAGCGCGAGCGACGTGAGAAAGCTCACCGGCTGCGGCCCCCTCGCGCGGCGGCGCGCGTCGTTTCATCCGGCGCCGACGCGCCGCTCACCGCAAGAAGCAGCGAGCGCACGACGTCGACCGGTGAATCGTTGGTGCTCGAAAGGATGAGGCCTCCGCCGCGACCGACCAGGTCGTCCGACCAACGCTGGCGGAGCTCGGCGAGCTTTTGACGGTAGTGCTCGCGAACCGCGGCCGGATCGGCATCGACCACGACGCCGCCCTCGAGGCTCCGAAAGCGAGCGTGCTCGTCGAAGGGCAGATCGATCTCGTCGGGTGACAGCACTTGAACACCGAATATCCGTCGACCGCGCGTCCCGAGCGCACCGACCGCGGCCATGGCTGCCGGCGGGAGATCCACGAAATCCGAAAGAAGCACGATCGTCGAGCCGCGCCGCGCGCGGTCGTGCACGGGGCCGAGCGCCCGCGCGAGCTCGTCTTCCTCGGAGGACCAATCACCCGCGGCGGTGACCGACGAGAGCGCCCACACGACGCGATCGAATGCCTCGCGTCCCGCGCCTGCGCGCACCATACGACCGCCGTCTTCGCCGCCGAGAACGACGACGCCGACGGGATCACCCGAGCTCAAGGCGACGCGTGCGAGCGAGGCCGCGAGCAGCGCGGCGAACGGATACTTCGAGCCTGGACCGCTGCCGCGGAAGGCCATCGAGGCCGTCGCGTCCACGATGAGCCAGAGCGCGCGATCGGTCTCGGTCTCGAACTCGCGGATCATCATGCGCTCGTGTTTGAGGAGCGAGCGCTTGTCGATGAAGCGAAGATCGTCGCCGAGCACGTACGGCCTTTGACCGCCGAACTCCACGCCGGACCCTTTGCGGACGCTGCGGTGCATGCCCGCGTAGACGCCCTCTGCCACCGTGCGCGCGCGCAGCCGGAGCGGGGCGAACGCGCCCCAATCCGTCGGATACGGCGCGAACGGCGAACGGTCTTTCTTGGACACGGCTCCGACGTCTTACCACGCTGCGCGGCCCCGGGCGCACCGAGGTGAAGAACCGGAACGCCGCCCGGGGCGCGTGTCAGAATCGCCGCGTGGCTCTTTCCAGGTCGATGCGACATCTATCCGACGAAGCCGTCGTGTTGGTCGCGCCATTTCGCGGGTATGCGACCCTTCTCGAAGAGGCGCCCGCCTCGCCCCGACGAGCGCTCGTCCGGAGGCTCGCGGTGACGCTCGGGACGGTCGGCGTCGTCGGATCGATCGCGACCGCAGGAAGGCTCGTCGCGGCGCACATCGTGTGGATCGCCGTCGCTTGGATCTTCGTGCCGGTGATTCATGCGCTCACGGTCGCGGCGACGCTTCGCGCGTGTCCGAAGAAGCTTCCGCCGACACGTGCGATCGAGCTGCACATGGCGGGCAACGGCCCGTACCTCGCGTTCTTCTTCGCGCTCGCGCTGGTCATCGTCGCGTCGAGCGACGTGGCGCGATCGTTCGGATGGCTCGTGGAGAGCCTGGTGCTACCGCTCGCCGGCGCGTTGACGCTCTTCGGCGGAGCGGTCACGAGCTACGCATTTTATCGCGTTTGCGGGGCCGCGAGCGTACGGCGTGCGCTCGGTCTCCTCGTCGCGGAGTGGGCGGTGAAGGTGCTGCTCTGCCTCGCTTGGTATGCGTTCATCGACAACCTCGCGCCGCAGTTTCTCGGCGCAAGGGCAGGCTCGTGAGCCGAATTATCGCGATCGTCGGCGCCCTCCTGCTCGCGTTCGGCATCATCGCAGGCACGTTGCTCGATACGTCCCCGGCACGACCCGTCGAGCATCGCGCGGGTTATCGCGTCGTTCAGGGCGACTTCCACGCGCATACGCGCTTCTCCGACGGCGTCGTCTCTCCGTGCGATCTCGTGCTCCAAGCGCGAAGGCGAGGCCTCGACGTCATTGGCGTGACCGAGCACAACACCGTCTTCCCCGGGCAGATCGCGCGGGCGTGCACGGCGCTGGTGAGCGACGCGCCGGTGGTCGTCGTCGGCGAAGAGGTGACGACGCGCGAGCTCCATATGCTCGCGCTCGGTATCGAAAAGGACGTCGACGCGCGAATGCCGCCGCGCGAGGTGGTCGCCGCAGTGCACGCGCAGGGTGGCGTGGTCGTCGCGGCGCACCCGACCAAGCGCTTCTGGCCGGCGCTCACGCCCATCTGCGACGTCGTCGACGGGATCGAGGTCGTTCACCCGATTGCCTATCGCGATAGCGACGGCGGTATCGGACGTTGGTCGGAGATCGTCGAGCTCGCGAAAGGCGAATGCGGGACCGACAAAGCGATGATCGGTAACTCCGATTACCACGCCGGCAGCGTGCTCGGGATCACGCGCACCTATCTCTTCGTCGACCAGCTCAGCGCCGCGGGCGTGACGAGCGCCATTCGTGAAGGTCGAACGGTGACGCGCGCCCCCGACGGGACGATGTTCGGCCCCGACGCGCTGGTTGCCAGTCTTCAAGACAAGCCGCTCGCAGACCGCCCCGCGGATTATGGATATGCGGGCACCGGCGTTTTGGATCGTGTCGCGCGGGCGCTCGGGTTGATTGGCGCTTTGCTGCTGTGCCTCGTGCGGGTGTCGGGACCGCGACGCCCGAACGAGGCATAGCCGCGTTATTCGATCGCTCTTTATTCGATCTTCAGGCTCTTGCAGCCCGCGATGAGCACCGGGACGACCTTGTCGGGGTTGTCCGCCTCGGGGCCCTCGACGTTGCCGCGACACGCGACGGCCTTGCCGTCTTTGGTGATGACCGAGGTGAGCAACACTGCCTTCTTCTTGCCGCCCTCGACGATGGTCGCGACGAAGTACCAGCCGTTGTCGAAGGTGTTCTTGTCGACGATCTTGGCTTCGTTCTTCGTGAAGTCGGGCGACTTCTGCAGCTCGCCGAGCGTCTTGTCGAGGCCGCCTTTCACCCATTCTTCGTGCGCCCGCGACACCTGGAACGTGACGCCCTCGAAGTTCTTCGCGTCCTTGCCGTACATCTTCACGACGTCGTTGTCGGAGACGTCTTTGAGGCCTTCGGGCAGCTCGATGCTGTAGGCGATCTTCTTCCCATCGGCGCCTTTGACCTCGCCTTTGGTGGCGACGCCTTTCGGCGCAGCCGGCGTTTCGGTCTTCGGTGCGGACGTCGCTGCCGCTGCCGCGCTGCTACCGCTGCCGCTACTGGTGGAGGTGGGCGCGCCGCTGCCACTTGCACTGGCGCTCGCGGAGGCACCGGACTTGTCGCCGCACGCAGCGAGGGCGAGCAAACAGAAGGGGAGGGCAACCGCACGGACGAGCTTCATGGGGGCGAACATAGCGCAAGGTACGTTTTGCCCGGACGGCCCTCTGCTCGGATTTGGATCGTTCCAAAATCAGAATAAATTCACAGCATTGCCCGACCGGCCTGAAGCTCCCTTCGCGAATGGTCGGGTTGCCGTTCGCGCGCCCGAGACTGCGCTCGATACGCCCCAGGCGGGACGCCGGCCCACGCGCGAAACGCGCGCGAGAATGCTTCGTCCGAGCCATAACCGGCGGCGGCGGCGATCGCTTTGACGCTCTCGTCGGACGACGCCAGCGACCTGGCCGCGTTTCGCATTCGCCATGCGGTGACGTACGCGAACGGCGGCTCCCCGACGACGCTGCGAAAGGTGCTCGCGAACGTGGATCGCGACATCGATGCTTTGGACGCCAGGCGCTCCAGCGTCCACGCTTCTTCCGGTGCGTCGTGAATGGCGGTCAGCGCCCTCGCGATCGCCGGGTGACCAATCCCTCGTAGCCAACCTGTCGCGCGCACGTCACGAGCGGCGCACGCCCGCACGACTTGGAGGAACAGGACCTCCGCCAAGCGCGTGAGGACGAGCGACGTTCCGCCATTTCGATGGGTGGCTTCGGACGCGAGCGCCGCAATCAGATGCCGCGTCGCCTCCGACAGGTCTTCGCTGGTCAGAATGACCGTCTTCGGAAACGCGGTATCGAACAGCGCTCGGTCCGGATCGTCGAGCTCGAGCATGCCGCAGATGATTCGCGTGCGCGCTCCCGCGCCACCATTGCGAAACAACGCCGTGTCGCCGGCCTTCGCGCGGAGCCGTTCGAATGGCACTGCACGTGTTGCCGGCGAGTCCTTGAGCTCGTGCCCGACACCTGCCCGGACGAGCGCGACGCCGCCCGCTGAAATGGTCAGGGCACGTCGAACCCCGCGCGCGACGAGGACCGCGCTGCCTTTCGGGACGACATAACAAGCATAGGAGGGGAGGGGACCGGTGCTCACGCCCCACGGCGCGGTGAGCTCGCTCGCGCCGAAGATGGTCGCGCGGAGGCGCACCGTGGCGAGGAGCGAGGTGAGCGCACGTTCGGACGCTGCATCAACCATGTGAGATTCTTGATAGCAGATCGTCTGCCACGATCGCCCCGGATGAAACCTTCAATTGGGCAGTCGAGGACGCGAGATGTGCAGGGCAAGGCCTTCGTCTTCGCCGGAGGCACGAGCGGGATTGGTCGGGTCACCGCGCTCGAAACGGCGCGCCGAGGCGCCGACGTGCTGGTGTTGGGGCGCGACCCATTGCGCGGCAAGGCCACCGTCGAGGCGCTTCGAGCGGCAGGTGCCGGCGATGCACGTTGGAAACGCGCCGATCTATCGTCGATGGCCGGCGTCGCCGCCGCCGCGGAGGTCGTCGTTCAATGGCGCGAACGCATCGACGGGCTCGTGCATTCGGCGATGAACCTCGATCTTCACGAGCCACGCCGTCGAACGACCCCCGACGGGTACGAGTATGCGTTCGGCCTCCAATACCTCTCGCGCGCCGCGCTCAACCATCACCTTGTCGGCGCGATCGCAGCTTCCGGCGACGGGCGAATCATCCACATCGGCGCGGATCCCCCCGCCGGGCTGCTCCCCGATATCGACGATCTTCAATTCGAGCGTCGCAAATGGACGCTCATGGCCTCACTCATGTCGTCGCAGGTCCTCGGCTTCCTTCACGTCCAGGAGGCGTCGCGCAGGTGGAACGACCGGCCGGTGACCATTGCGCTCGCGTGTGTAGGCCCGACCTCGACCGACACCATCCGCGCCCAACCGTGGTGGGTTCGCGCCCTCTACGGCGTCATCGCGACCACACCCGAGCGCTCCGCCGCGAACGCCGTCCGGTTTCTTCTCGAAGAGGACGTACGCGTCGCGCGCGGCGCGGTGTTTCGGAGCTCGAAGAAGTACCGGTCGGAACCGATCGCGTACGAAGCCCACCTGGCTGCGAAGGTGTGGGAGGTCACCGAAAAAATTCTTTCCCCCGACCGATGAGTCTCGACCTGCTGGCCGGTTCTACCTGTGAAAGCAGCGCGAACCGGCGCTGGAAGGAGCTCATCATGAAGGTCACGAACAAGACGATCCTCGTCACTGGCGCGAACCGCGGTTTGGGCAAAGCGCTCCTCGAGGAAGCGCTTCGCCGTGGGGCGAAGAAGGTCTACGCGACGACGCGCGGGCCGTTCAAACACGCCGACCCGCGGGTGACGGCGCTGACGCTCGACCAGACCGACGAGATTCAGATCCGCCAGGCGGCCAACGAGGTCAGCGACCTCGACCTCCTCGTCAACAATGCGGGGGTTGCCCATTCTGCCGAGCTTATCGACGTGGGCGTGATTCAGGAGCACCTCGACGTGAATCTCCTCGGACCATTCAGGGTCACGCGCGCGTTTTCACCGCTTTTGAAGCGCTCGAAGGGCGCGATCCTCAACATTCTGTCCCTGGCGGCGATCGCGCCCGTCCCGATCTTCGCCGCGTATTCGATCTCCAAGGCGGCTTCCCATTCGATGACGCAGCTCTTCCGGGCGTACCTCGCGACCCATGGTGTGGCGGTGCACGCTGCATTCCTCGGCCCGGTCGATACCGATATGGTCCGCGACATCCCGATGGACAAGGCCTCGCCCGCGAGCGTCGCCGCGGGCATCTTCGACGGGCTCGAGCGTGGGGAAGAGGACATTTTCCCCGATTCGATGGCCCAAGCATTGGCCGAAGGCTGGAGGCGCGGAATCGTCAAAGCCGTGGAGAGCCAGAACGCCAAGTACATGCCGCCGGAGACGCCGGGCAAAGACGAGAGCTTCACCCGCACCTTCTCCGTCGAACAATCACCGAAAGAGGTCTTCGAGGCCATCAACGACGTTCGTAGCTGGTGGACCGGCGACATCGAAGGCTCCTCGGGCAAGCTCGGCGACGAGTTCACCTACCGGTACAAACACCTGCACCGCAGCACGCAAAAGCTGGTCGAGATCGTGCCCGACAAGAAGGTGGTCTGGCGCGTCTCCAATGCTCATTTGAGCTTCACCAAGACACCCGCGGAGTGGAACGACACGCAGGTCGTCTTCGAGATCGCGCGAAAAGGAGACGCGACCGAGGTTCGGTTCACCCACCGAGGTCTGGTTCCCACGTTCGAGTGCTTCGACGCGTGCTCGGGCGGTTGGACCCACTACATCGGGAGCTTGAAGAAGCGGATCACGACGGGTCTCGCCCAGAAGGAATAGCCCACGCTGGTCCTTGCACGCTCTCGGTGCAGGTCGAATACTGGCCGGCGTGACCACGGCCCACCCGTCACGTCGAAAGCAAATCCCCGAGCGTTCGAGCGATGAGCTCGCGCGCCTCGCGGAGCCTTATCGGCGCGAGCTCGCTGTGCACTGTTATCGCATGCTCGGCTCCTTGCACGACGCGGAGGACGCCGTGCAAGAGACCTACCTGCGCGCGGTGCGCAGCTTCGATCGATTCGAGGGCGAGGCGGTGCGAGCGTGGCTTTATCGCATCGCCACCAATGTCTGCCTCAATGCCCTCGAGCGGCGCAAGGTCGCACGGCGCGTGTTGCCCGATATGCACGGGCCCGCGAGCGCGTCGATTCAGCTTCCGGCTGCGCCGCCGACGGATGTGCCTTGGCTCGAGCCCTACCCGGACGCGAACCTCGAGGGTGTCGCCGACCAGGCCCCGAATCCCGAGTCGCGCTACGCGTCGCACGAAGCTATATCGCTCGCATTCGTCGCCGCCATTCAAGAGCTGCCGCCGCGCCAGCGCGTCGCCATTTTGCTGTGCGACGTATTGGGCTGGGCGGCGGCGGATGCCGCAACCCTCCTCGAAGGCTCGACGGCGTCGATCAACAGCGCCTTGCAACGCGGGCGCGAGACGCTGGCGACGCGCTACCCCGACGGCCGAGCCAATGCGTCGTCGCAACCGACGCCGGACCAAAACGCGCTCATGCGACGTTACGTCCAAGCCTGGGAAGGGCACGACCTCGACGGGTTCGTCGCCCTCCTCAAAGAGGATGCGACCTTCACGATGCCGCCGTGGCTACAGTGGTATGCGGGCCCCGCCGCGATCAGGGCGTTTTTCGCCGAGGCGTGGAAGAGGTGCCCCGGCATCAAGATGGTTCCGACGGTCGCGAATGGTCAGCTCGCCTTGGCCGCTTACACGCGCGACGTCGGGGCAGGCGGTTATCGCGCCGAAGGCCTTCACGTCCTCGCGTTCGAGGGAGATCGAATTTCGAGCGTCACCGCGTTCCTCGACGCGAGCCTCTTTGCTGCATTTGGGCTCCCGCTCGCCTTGTCGGACCCGGGCTGAGCGGCTCGCTCACTTCGGCGCGGCTTCGGCGACGACCGGCGCCGTCGCGACGCCGACCCTCACGCCATTGCGGATCTCTTCGTATCCGGCATAAAGGGTCCCGCGCACCGCGACCAGTCCTTTGATGTTCGGCGCATTCCCACCCGGGAGTGACGACTTGACCCAACCGCGCGCGCCGCGGGACCAGACGTCGCTCCCGACGGCGACGAAAGGTCGACAGTCCTCGTCCATGGCCAGATGCGGATAGCCCGCGACCTCGCGCTCGACCGCGTCGAAGGACCAGCGTTCGTCGCGGAAGGTACCGAATGCGATGTAGTCGAGGTCCTTGTCCTCTCGATCCATTTCCACCGCCGCGAAAATGTCGCCTCGGCACGACTGAAGACTCATGGCGCGCGCTCGAGCCGGCAGCCCCTTCGTTTCGTGTTTGGTGCCGTCGACGACGATGTGCTCCCCCGAGCTGAGCGTGGACAGTGAGAGGTGTATTCGGTTTTTTGCGTCGACCGCGCTACCGTCGACGAGCCCTCTATCTTGCGCCCACGACGTGCGCGCGGCCCACCCTTTCTTCGCGCGCTCCCATAGCGTTATCTGGTCTCCGCAGGCCGCCGCGACGACAGGGCCGCGCACGTCGAAGGCGACGGTGTGCCGGTCGAACACTTTGCATCCGCTCGCGATGGTTTCGTACTCTTTGCCCTTCTCGACATGGCGGAGGTCCGCGGTGATGGGGCTGCCCCATACATCGATGGCTGTCGCCGTTGTCACGAGTTGTTTTCCCCGCGCGGCAATCTTCCCCCGCGCCAGCATCGAGCTGCTCGCGATCGTCTCGAAGGTCCAAGCACCGCCCACGAGACGGCCGATCTGCACGTCCCCGCCACCCTCGTTGCCGACGTAGAGCACAGGGCCGTCCGTGGTCGCGACCAGCCCGCCGAGGCCAATCGGAGCACCCGTCACGATATCGCCGGCCCACTTGCCTGCGACCTTCGGCTCGACCGGTTTCGGCGGCGAATTCGAGGTCGAAGCCGACGCTGAGGTCGCGAGTGTCACATCGGCGTTGGAAGAGCTGGGCGGGCTCCCGTTCGAGCCGCAGGCGGCGACGCCAATCGCGGCCGCAAACACGCAACCTGCACAGCTTCGCCGAACCATCGCCGCTCGGTAATGGTGCAGAGCCTGGAGTGCAACAGAACCGTCCGACGCCGCCAGGTGGAATGCCGGCGGTCCGTTGGGCGTAGCGGAAGCCCATGCGTCCCCCTATCGCTTGTCGGTCGCCCCTCGCGGCAGCGCTGACCCTCCTTGCGCTGGCGGGCTGCGACCGACGCGCGCCGGCGCAGGTCTTTTCGGCAACGTCGGCGACATCCGCATTCGCACCGGTCTCGTCGACCAACCTATCCGCGACAGCGACAGCGACAGCGACAGCAACGAGCGATGCCAAGCCGCGACGGTGTCGCGGCGAGGACTCCGTCGATGCGGCTCCGCCGATGCGCACCTTCGTCTCCCGTCTAGGAACGCCTTCTCGCTCTCGAAAAGCGCTCAAGGAATTCGCCGCGAAGGGGGTCGACATTCGCCCCATGCGCTGGACCAACTTTCAGTCGACCGAGATCCTATGTCCTTACCCGGGCGGCGAAGAGCACGATTGCTACCAACCCTTTGCCATTCACGAGACGACTCAGAGTCAGTACGAGCCCTATTCCGTATATGAGCTTTGTTGGAAAGAGGGTCGAATTCGTTCGGTGAAGCGTGTGGACAGCGGCGTGCGTGGCAATTGACCGCTGATCGACGAAATTCTCTTTCGCGAAGACGGTTCGATCCGCATGATGCCACGCCATGGCGATCTTCAGCACGTTGACGGATCGGGGCTCCCATCCTTTTGGGTTTTGGGGCCTACCCGTGGTTGGCGACAAACTCGGCACCGTCTTCTCGATGCGCCATCGGTCAATGTCGTTGGTCGGCGCACTGGGAGAGGAGCTCCCCGGTCGCCAG
>JABFXY010000193.1 GCA_013361525.1 Polyangiaceae bacterium
CTTCCGATCTGAGTAGAGTGCCGTGTTCCTTCGCCGCGCCGCCGCCCGCGTCGGTAAAGCGGCGCGCGGTCGCGAGGGCCGGGCGCGCAGTCGCGAGGGCCGGGCGCGCAGTCGCGAGGGCGGCGCGAACCAACTCGACACTCTTCCGAGTAGAGTGCCGTGTTCTTTCGCCTCGTGACGTGACACCCATCGGGTGAGGTTGGGTTGAGGCGAAAGAACTGCTCACCATTCCAACTAGAGTCGCCCGTTCTTTCGCATCGCCGCCGGACGGGCGTCGCAGTCGGCGAGGTGAGGCGAAAGAACTCCCTACCTTTGCCGCTAGGGTCGCCCGTTCTTTCGCTCTCGGCCCGTCTCCGCAATCCACGGGCCTGCGACGCGCGAAAGAACTGCTCACCATTCCAACTAGAGTCGTCCGTTCTTTCGCATCGCCGCCGGACGGGCGTCGCGGCGCGCGCGACACGCCGGCCCCAGCCGCACTCGCCAGCCGCGACCGCAGACGTAGCCTGAGCCAACGGAAGAGCTCACATCGCTCGAAGCACGAAACGCTGTCCGCTCCGTCGTCGGGGCCGCCAACCTCATGGGTAAGTGGGGATTGCGCGCACGCGCTCATCCGCACCGCGGCACGCGCTCATCCGCACCGCGCCCGCAAAAATGAATCCGAGCGCACTTCTCGCGCAACTCGGAGCGGGATCCGTCGACCTGCAGTCGTGATCGAACCCATCGCTCATCATCTGGTCCTTCGGCTCGCAGGCAATCGTGTCATCGCGCGGACCGATGGCGACCTTCGTGCCGCGGCGGGCGCCGTGCTGGCCCAAGGTCGCAAGCGCGGACTTCTCGCGTTTCGCTTCGCCGACACGCACTTGCACGCGGTGGTGACGGGAACGCGAGCCGAAGCGGGTGCTTTCGCACGTTACGTCGCTGCCGCGCTCCATTTTCGGCTCGCGCTCGGCGCCCCGTTCGACCGGGCGCATTACGAGCCGATCGTCACGCAACAACATCTGCACCGCGCCTTCTTCTACGTGCTCCGGCAGCGGGCACATCACACGCTGGCGACGGACGCGCACCACGACGGAAGCAGCATCCAAGACCTCCTGGGTCTTCGCCTCGTCGATCGCGAGCTTCCGAACAGAGTGCGGCAGTGGCTGCCGAGATTGCGGCGCGCCGAGCTCACGGCGGTGTTGGAGCTCGAAGCCGACAGCTCCGGTGTCGAGCCCGCATGGGATCTGCTGTCCGAATCTGCGGCTGCGGCTGTCGCCCTGCGATCGGTGGACGGACGGAGCGCGCCCTGCGTCACCGCTCGGCGCGCAGCGGTACACGTCGCGCGCGGCAAGGTCTCGACGTCGATGCTCGGCGCATGCCTCGGGATCTCGATGCGCCGTGTCCAGCTGCACCGCACGGAGCCGTCCGACCCCAGCCTCATCGCGGCCATTCGCCGGCAGCTCCAACACCGCTCGGCGGTCTCGAGACAGCTGTCGGCAACCGCCGACGGTCTTACGGCCGATGCCGCATGAACCGCGACCCGCGCCGCCTTCCGGTCGAACGGTACGAGCCCACACGCCCTCCCCACGCGGACTTGCCATCGTGCTACGACCGCGGCCGACGATGAGCTCCGAGCTTCACTACAAAAGCAACCTGCGCGACACGCTGTTCCAACTCTTCGAGGTGCTCGAGGTCCAATCGACCTCGCTCGGCAAGGCGCCGTACTCGTCGATGGACGAGGCGACGGCGCGAGAAGCGCTGAAGGCTTCGGAGAAGCTGTGCACGACGGAGCTTCAAAAAGGCTTCGCCGAGAGCGATCGCATTCCGCTGGAGCTCGACGCGAACGGCAATGTGAAGCTGCCCGAGGCTTTGCGTCGCGGGTACGAGACGTTCTACGACGCGCAGGCGCACATGCTGACGGTGCCCGAGCACCTCGGCGGGATGGGGGCGCCGCCGAGCGTGGGCTGGGCGACGTTCGAGTTCACGGCCGGTGCGAACGCGCCGCTCGCCTTTTATCTGTTCGGCACGTTCGCGGCGCGCACGATCGATCGTCACGGCACCCCGGCACAGAAGGAGCGGTTCATCGGCCCGCTGCTGGAGCGGCGCTGGGGCGGTTCGATGGTGCTCACCGAGCCGGACGCGGGCAGCGACGTCGGCGCGGGCCGAACCAAGGCGCGCGACGCCGGCAACGGCATCTGGGAAATCGAGGGAACGAAACGCTTCATCACGAACGGCGACTTCGACGTTCCGGAGAACATCGTGCACATGGTGCTCGCGCGACCCGAGGGTGCGACTGGCGGAACGAAGGGCCTCAGCCTTTTCTTGGTGCCGAAGTTCTGGGTAAACGAGGACGGTTCGCTCGGCGAGCGCAACGGCGTGGTCGTCTCGAAGCTCGAGAAGAAGATGGGCATCAAGGGCTCGGCGACGTGCGAGCTGGTGTTCGGTGACGGCAAGCCCGCGCGCGGCGTGTTGCTGGGCGACGTGCACGACGGCATTCGACAGATGTTCCACGTCATCGAGCAGGCGCGCATGGCCGTCGGTGTGAAGAGCATGGCGACGCTGTCGACCGCGTACTTGAACGCCCTCGCCTACGCGCACGAGCGGGTGCAGGGGCCCGACTTGCTCCAAGCGGCGGACAAGGCCTCGCCCCGGGTGAAAATCCTGAAACACCCCGACGTGCGGCGCATGTTGATGAGCCAGAAGGCGCACGCTGAAGGTCTGCGCTCGCTCTGCCTGTACACCGCGTGGGTGCAGGATCAGGTCGAGATCGCGGGCGGCCACGGAGCGAAGGAGGCCGACGAGCTCGACAAGCTGAACGACATGCTCCTTCCGCTGGTGAAGGGCTACAGCTCCGAGAAGGCGTACGAGCAGCTCGCGCTCAGCCTGCAGACGTTCGGCGGCTCGGGCTACTGTCAGGACTACCCGATCGAGCAGTACGTGCGCGATCAGAAGATCGACTCACTCTACGAGGGCACGACGCACATCCAGGCGTTGGATCTCTTCTTCCGCAAGATCGCGAAGGACGGTGGTCGCACGCTGACGAAGCAGCTCGACGAGATCGAGAAGCTCGCGAAAAGCGACGCCGGCGGCTCCGCGCTCGCCGAAGATCGCGCCGCGCTCGAGCGCGCCCTCGCCGACGTGAAGGGCATCTTCGGCGCGATGATGGGCAAGGTCGGCGAGTCGCTGTACCACGTGGGTCTGCAGGGCAATCGCATCCTTTTCGCACTCGCGGAGCTCGTGATTGGTTGGCTCTGGCTGCGCCAAGCCGTCGCGGCGACACGCGGGCTCGGCGAGCGGCCGGAAGACGCGGCCTTCTACGAGGGCAAGCTGGCGGCTTGCCGCTGGTGGAGCAAAAACGTGCTCCCTGGGCTCACGCTCACGCGCAAGCTGATCGAGGCGAGCAGCCTCGAGCTCATGGACGTGCGTGACGAAGCGTTCGGTTGATCGACGTATCGCGCATCGATTTGGCGCGATGTGCTAGCGTCGAGGGCGGATGCGGCTTTCTTCAACGAAGCTCACCGCATTGCTTGCGGTCACCGCGCAGCTCGCACTCTCGACGGCCGGCTGCGGTTCCAACTTCGATGGAAACGTCTATCACGGGGAGGGCTTCGCCTTTCGCGTGTCGCCGGCGCCGCAAGGTTGGCGCCGGATGGAGGCGACGGGCGCAGCGCTCGCCTACGAAGACGGCACGACCGGCGGCCAGGTGCTGGTGAATGCGCGGTGCGATCGCGACGGCGAGGACGTACCACTGAGGAGCCTGACGCAGCACCTCTTCATCCGGTTCACGGATCGCGTCACGCACAGCGAAGAGGTGCTGCCCTTCGACGGACGTGAGGCGATGCGAACGGACATCACGGCAAAGCTCGACGGCGTCGACCGCAGGTTCGTGGTGTGGGTCATGAAGAAGGATCGCTGCGTCTACGACCTGCTCTTCTTCTCCACGCCCGATCGTTTCGACGCGAGCATCGGCAAGTTCGACGGCTGGGTGAAGAACTTCACCGCGCTACCTCGACCGGTGGACCCGTGACGCAGGCCGTGGAGCAAACGCCGGAGCAACCGCAGCAGCAGCCGCCGCAGGCCGCGTCGTTGCCCCCTGCCGGCGATCCGAACTTCATCGAGCGGTTCGGCGCGCGCTTCCGAGCCTTCTTCGAGCACTTCGGCCACGCGAGCCGAATGACGGCGGGCGCCATCACCTCGATCTTCCGCCGTCCGCTGGAGCTCGATTCAATCCTCTACCAGTTCGAGGCGCTCGGGGTTCGATCGCTCTCCATCGCGGCCATCACCGCGGTGTTCGTCGGCATGGTCATGGCCGTGCAGTTCGCCTTCGGCCTACAGCGCTTCGGCGGCATGGAGTACACGGGGCGCGTCGTCGCGATCAGCTTTACGCGCGAGCTCGCGCCGACGCTCACCGCCGTCATCGTCGGCGGCCGCATCGCAGCCGGCATCGCCGCAGAGCTCGGCTCGATGAACGTGACCGAACAGATCGACGCCATTCGCAGCCTCGGCGCCGACCCGTTGAAGAAGCTCGTCCTGCCTCGTGTCGTCGCCTGCACGATGGTGATGCCGCTGCTCTGTTCGTTCGCGCTCGTGCTCGGCTTCTCCGGCGCGATGTTGATCATGAACGTGGAGTTCGGCCTGCCGATGAAGTTCTTCCTGCAGAGCGCGCTCTCGAGCGTGAACTTCCGCGACATCTACAGCGGCATGTTCAAGTGCCCGGTGTACGGCGCGATGATCGCCATCATCGGCTGTCACTTCGGCCTGCTCACGCGCGGTGGCACCGAGGGTGTCGGACACGCGACGACGGCTGCCGTCGTGACGACGTCGATCGCGGTGCTCGTCGCGGACTTCTTCCTCACGAAGGTGTCCTTCCTCCTGTGGCCCGCGGGGGGCTGATCCTCGCCTGCGCGACCTTCGTCGCGTGGACGAGCGCGTGCGACGAGACGACGTCGGATCCTTCGGTCCTCTGGCGACCGGCGGGCCCCGTGCCTTCGCTCTCCGCGCCCATCCGGCCCCTCGACCGCTACGTCATGGCGAAGCGAGACGAGCGCTGCGTCGTCGAGGTCCTGCGCGACGACGTCGTCGTCGAGACGCTGGAGCCCGACTACGCGTGCCCCCGCGACCTCGAAATGGGCGAACGAATCCGCCTGACCGGAATGGTCTGTATGCGCGAGGGCGGCGAGAGCGCCGAACGCAATGTCCCCGTCGTGTGCCCCAACCCCCTCACGAACGCCGAGCGCGACCGCCGCAAAGCCGCCGCCCCGAAAGACGGCGGCTGAGCCGGTCGCGGCAGCGTTACTGCGCGATTCCGGGGACCGGCGGCGCGAGGCCCGGGCACTCCGGAGGAAGCTGACCCGTCGCGACCGACGTACAGCGCTGCGACAGCGCAGCTTCACACGTCGCCGTCTGCGACTCCGTCCGCTCGGTCATCGCGTTCGCATCGCGGCCAGCGAGGCACGTGATCTGGAATGCCTCCTGACAAGCGGGGACCGCGACGCCGATGCAGTTGCAGAACGCTGCTCCCGTGCGGGTGCAGTACTGCCCGTAGGTCACCTGAGGATCCGGCGGCGGCGTGTCTTGCTTCGACCCGCAAGCGACGAGGATGGAACCGGCGACGAGAAAGCTACCAGCGACGGCGTGCGACCATGACAGGCGCGCTTGGTTCATGACCGCGAGCCATACACCCTAGATAGCTTCGCCGCCACGCTGCCAGGCCGCCTGGAACCACCGAAGCATCAACGACGGTGGGGCGCGGATGCGTGGCGCGCTTGCGCCGTTGAGGCGGCGCTGAGTCGGCAGCGCGGCCCTTCGTCGCGAAATTGATGGGGCACCGACGTTGCAAAGCGGCGGGTCCGCCCGCGGCAAACATCACCATTGCGGGCGACTACCACCGAGCGAGGAGGACGCGCGATGAGGAACGCCTACGAGGTCCGTTCGAATGGACATGGTCAGGCTCGCGGATGGGACGAGCGTGACGAGATGCGGTCGTTTCGCGGGCGCGGATACGACGATGACCGACCCATGACGATGGGCCAACGCTCGCGCAGAGACACGATTTCCCACAGCAACGTGGTGAAGGTCATCGAGGTCCTCGCCGAATCGGAGCACAGCTGGGAGGACGCAGCCCAAATGGCATTGCGCGAGGCGAGCCGCACCATCCGAAACATCAAATCGATCTACGTAAAGGACATGCAGGCCGTCGTCCGAGAGGGTCGGATCGTCTGTTATCGACTGAACGCGAAAATCTCGTTCGCTCTGGAGGGCAATCGAGAGAGCGACGAATACGACATGCGCGAAGACCGTTACGGCCGTTATTGAGGAATCATCGTCGCTATCGGCGCATCGAGGCAACCTCCAGAGGAGAGCGTCATGAACGATCGGGATTGGGAAGGTCGGGATCGAGAGGGGATGCGACAGTGGCGGCGCGACGACCCCCGAGCCTCGAGCGCGGGGCGCGACGAAAGCGACATGGATTGGCGACCGTCGGGCCGCTTCTCCGACGAAATGGGGTTTGGCGGCCGGATGCCCATGCGCGACGACGAAGACGAGCCACGCGGATACGGCGGACCGCGCGGATACGGCGGACCGCGTGGTTATGGTGCACACCGCGGCGCTTCGGGCCGCGGTGGCTACGAGCGCGGCGAGCAGGGCCACAGCGGGCGCGGATATGGCGGCGAGCGACAGGGCTGGCAAACCAACGAATGGGGATACGGCGGCGGCATGGACCGCGACACGGTGAATCGACGTTATGCCGGCCGATCCGAGATGGGGCGCGAGGGACAATGGGCATCCGAGCGCGCCTATGGCGAGCGCGGTTACGGTGAGCGCGGTTATGGTGGCGAGCGTAGCTATGGTCCCGAGCGCAGCTATGGCCCGGAGCGGGGATACGGCTACGCCGGCGAACGCGGCTTCGAGCGCGGCACCGATCGAGGTTATGGCGGAGGTGGCGCGGACCGGGGATACGATCGCGACCGTAGCTATGGTTTCAGCGCCGACGTCGGACGCGGAACGAGCGATTTCGAGCCGTCACGAAGCTACGGCTACACCAGCATCGATCAAGGTCGCGTGATCCTCGGGCAGCCGCCGCGTCCCGGCTTCGGCCCGCGCCGTTATCCGAAAGGACCGAAGGGCTACAAGCGGTCCGACGAGCGAATCAAGGAAGATGTCTGTGACTTCCTCTCCCAGGCGGACGACCTCGATTCGAGCGAGCTCGAGGTATCCGTCTTGAACGGCGAGGTCACATTGACCGGCACCGTGCCCGAACGAAACATGAAGTACCTCGCGGAGCAGATCTGCGAGCGCGTGAGCGCCGTGACGGAGGTCACCAACAATCTTCGGGTGAAGCGGATCGTGGAGCAGCAGGCCTCGACCCCGATGCCGATGCAGGACCGGCCGCAAGCCTCGACGCACACGCCGGGTGAAAACGGCGGGCGCAAAGGGCCCACGAGTCGATTCTGACCCTCACGAAAAAAAAGGCGCGCCCCGCTCGAAAGCGGAGGCGCGCCTCTTCATGCCCGCGCCGAAAAGCGGGCGGCGCGCGAGCTGAAAATCGAAGTCAGCGGAGCGCGCACTCCGCGAGCTCGGCGTATTCGCCGAGACATCCCGAATCGTATTTGACGGTCTCGTTGTCGCAATAAAAGTTCTCGTTCAGGCAGGCGACGACTTCATCGTATTCGGGCAGGCAATCCTGATTCTCGGCCTCGCGCTCCTGGTCGTCGACCGTGTCGTAGCAAGCCTCGAGCACCGAATCGGAGCAGCCGGTGCAATCGCAGCTCCGGTCGCACAACGAGTAGCCACTGCTGCACCCTGCCGAGAGAAAGATGGCGGCGGGGACGCACGCGATGAGGAACGCTAACGCCGCGCCCGGCCGCGACAGGTGTCCGCGAGCTTGCGTGCTGCGTCGCTGATTCTGCATCTCGACTCTCCTTTTCAAGGTTGACTGCGAAGCGCCTGCTACCGAGCGCCCACTACTGCGCGCCGAGTCGTGCACGTGCATCCACGTACGCGTCGCTGACGCTGAAGATCACGAGGTCGCGCGCCTCTGCGTTGCGGCCGATCCACGTGAGGCGATCTTTGCCGGAGGGCGGTGGGCCATTCGCGTTGCCACCGGCCCACGCGATGGCGGTGAGCGCGACGTTGAGGTCGCCGACGCCGAGCAAACCTGCGCGGGAGCCCCAGCCGTTGACGGCCGCATTGAGCGTCGATGCGCGATTGCCGATGGTTCCGATGACGTCGGCTGCGAGGACCGACACGTCGTGGCCGAGGCCCTGCGGCATCATGCGGCTCAGCCGGCTGAACGCCTCCGAGAAACGACCGGCGTCCACACCTTGCGGCGAGAACTGCGGGTTGAAGAGCCGCAGGTACGCAGCGAGGAGCGGCCACAGATCGATCGGAGCCGTGCGGGCGAAGACCGCCGCGTTGGCCTGGATGACCTTCATCGCACGATGGATGAGGAACGTGCGCTCCGGCGACTCGTCCTGCGAAGCGAGCGCTTGCCCCATGACAATCACGGGCGGGTGGCTTCGTGCCGGGACGCAGACCTGCCCGAGCACCGAGGAGACCAACAGCTGGATCTGCGGCAAACCGTAAGCGCCGGCGATCGCTCGAACCTCGGCGCTGATCGGCAACTGGCCCGGGGCGGGCATCGCGCGGACAGCCTCGAGGTCGTACGGGAACGCCGAGTCCAAGAGCGGCCCCGTTCGCTGGAGCAGGTCGCGGAACGCCGGGGTCATGACCTCCGGCGCGAGCAGCTCGTCGAGCGCGGCGTCGCCGGCGCGGCCTTCGACACCTGCGAGCGCCACCGTCTCGCCCTCGATCGCTTGCACGGCCGCGCGCGCGACATGGGCTGCGTCTTGACGATTGCGAAGCTCGGCCGCCGTCGCGAGCGTCTCGAAGAGGAAGGTCTCGAAGCGCCCGGTACCCAACGCGCGCCGAGCGTCTGCGACGGCGCGATCGAGGAGGATCGCTGCCGCGGGCGCCTGGCCGCTGCGTTGATAGAACAGCACGAGCGCCCGCAGCGCGGCGTCGCTCTTCGGGAACGCTTTGCGCGCGACGACGAGCGTGCTCTCCGCCTTCTTGAGCTCACCCGATTCCTCGAGGATCTCCGCGAGCTCGACGGTGCGCTGGCACTTGTCGTCCGGGTTCTCTGCGCCGTTGACGAGGACGTTCTGTTCTTCGACGGCGCGGGCCATCTGCCCGACGCGCCGGTAGAGCGCGATGAGCTTCTCCCGCGCGCGTTCGTCGGTCGGGATCCGCTTGAGGACCTCTTGATAGGCGAGCTCGGCGCGCTCGTCGTTCGGGAGGCTGTCGTCGTAGAGCTCGCCGAGTTGCAGGTAGATGGCGACCTGACGCTCCGGCTCGCTGGTCAAGCGCGCGAGGCGAATGAGCGCCTGCTCTGCGCCTTCGTAGTCGCCGTCGGAGAAGCAGAGGTTCGCGAAGGACTGCAGCGCTTCGACGTGATCGGGGTTTGCGTCGAGGGCCGCCGCGAGCGCGCGCTTCGCAGACTCGGCGTCGCCGACCTCCGCGAGCGCTCGACCGCGCATGACCTCCATCTCGACGCGCTCGCCGGGATCTTCGATCGAGTCGATGCGGCGTCCGAGGAGCTCCGCGAGCTCGGCTCGGGCGCCGGCGGCGACGTAGATCTTCTGCAAGCGCTCGAACGCCTCGGCGTTGTGGGGATCGGCCGTCGCGATGCGCTCGAGAGCCTCGCGTGCGCGATCGGGCTCACCGGCGCGGTCTTGCCAGATGAGCGCGGCCGTCATGTCGAGCTCGAGGCGCCATGCGGGATCGGTGATGAGCTGCGCAGCAGACTCGACCTGGCTCGCAGCCGAGGCCCATTGCCCGGCGGTCTCGAGGACGCTCGCGAGCTCGAGGCGCGCGATGATGTGCTCCGGTACGAGCGATATGGCTTCGCCGAGGAGCTCCGAGACGGTGTCGAGATCGTCGAGGTGGCGAAGTGCCTGTGCCGCGCGAACCGCCAGCGTCGCTCGCTCGCTCGGCCGATCGGTCATCGCCATGAGCTCGCGATCGCATTGCGCCGCGACGGAATGGTCGTTACGAGCGCGGGCGTGGGCGCTCATCTGGCGAATCGCCCAAAGCGGTCGCGACTGCGCGTACGCGATCGCCACCGGCTCCGCCGTGTCTTCCCAGCGCGGACGCAGGCGCGCGGCCAGCGCGGCGTACGCGACGGCCTCGCCGCCTTCCAGGTTTCGCGCGAGCTCCATCGCGAACGGCTCGAGCTCGTCCGAGCGACCGCCCGCCATCAGCGCGCTCGCGACCCGGCGCAGGGTGCGCAGGTGCGAAGGCTTCTCTTCGAGGATCGCGCGACGGAACAAGAGACCGCTCGCGGCGTCGTCACGACCGCGCTCGTCGAGCTCCGCGAGGCGCTCGTAGGTCTCGAGGCGCAGCGCCGCGTCCTCGCTGTCGCGAGCGATGGGCAGGAGCGACTCGACGAGCTCCGCGGTGCCGAAGCCGGCGAGCGCGAAGCGGTAGGCGGCGATCGGCGCGAGATCGTGCTCGCCGTGTTCCTCCGCGAGCTTCGCCGCACGCGCCGCCGCCTCGAGATCGCCGGCGCGCTCGTACTCGAGCGCCGCCTCGATCGCGAGCCGCGAGGCCTCGCGCGGTCCGACCTCCGACAAGCGCGCTTCGCGCCACGTCGCGCGGTCCGACGTCGGCTCGGGCGAGAGCCGCTCGTACAGCTCTCGCAAGCAGAAGTCGTTCGGTCGCGCGCGGAGCGCAGCCTCGAGGAGCGACGAGGCCGCGGTGCTCTCGCCGTCCGAGACGAGCAGCGCCTCACGCGTCAGATCGTGGGCCTTCTCGATCGGATCTTCGCTGACCTCGCGACGGTAGCGCAGCCAATCGACGAGCGAGCTCTGGTCGCCGCGTGCGCGCGCGCCGAGCTCACCCAGGTGCGCCGCGAGCGGCAGCTCGGGGGCGAGCTCCGCGGCGGCCTTCGCGCACTGCTCGGCCTGCTCGGAGAGCTCGTCCGCCTCGGCGGACTCGCCGCCTTCGGCCTCGGCCCGTGCGGCCTGCGCAAGCGAGGCGAAGCGAATGGCGCACTCGGTGAAGAGGATCGCGCGGCGCGGGCCCGCGGGCAGCTGCTCCGCGTGCTCGCGCAACATCTTCGCGAGCGCGGAGCCTGCCGGCGTCCCGACCTCGCCGTCGCCGCTCGCCGCTCGAGCGACCGCTTCGGAGGACGGATCTTCGCGGTGAATTTCGCCGTACGACGCGCGCGCACTCTCCGCATCGCGGGAGAGCTCGGCGAGCAACGCCGCGACCAACACGCCGCCGGCGTCCGTCGGACGTTCACCGTCGGAGCCCCACGTCGCGATCGTCTGCGCGACCCTGTCGGCCGCGGACGAGTCGATATCGAGCTCCATCTGCAGCGCGCGCACGAGCGCCGACCACGACGGTCGCAACACGTCTGCGCTCTGCACGAGCTCCGACAGAGCGGCGTCGATCGCCTCGTGTGCCTCGACCCCGGTCGATCGGATCGACGCGAGCACACGACCGAGCAGCGCCGCGGCGCGCGCGCCGTGCGAGCCGCCGTGTGCGAACTTCAACCGCGACAGGCGCTGCTCCCCGGTCGGAAGGAGCGCGGCGACGATGGGACCCGACAGCTGCGCGACAGCACCCGATTCGTCGGTGCCGTTCGTCGCGACCGCGGCATCGTCGAGGATGGACGTGAGCATCCCGCGCGATGCGAGCCCCGCCCCTGCCGAAAGATCGGCGGACGCAGGTCGAGCCGCGTCGAGCGCCGCGAGCGCGACGCGATCGAGCGGCGCGAATGCGTTCGGATCGCGCGGATCGACCGCCTGTTGCATCTCGACGCACAACGCGGCGAGCGAGCGCCGCGCCAGGTTCGAGTGCGGCGCGATCTCGCGCAGCGACGCGATGGCTTCGCCGCGCGTCTCCTCGTGAGGCGCCGCGAGCACCGCGGTGAGCCAGCAGCCGCCTGCGCGGAACGACGTGTCGCGCAGACGCGCGACGCCCGCGACCATGGCCTGCGGATCGCCGCCCGCAATGGCGGCGCGTGCCGCAATCGCCGCCTCCACGATGTGGCGCGGCTCTGCGCCGACACGCGAGGGTGCGCCACGGAGCGTCGCCACGAGCGAAAACGCAGTGCCGAGCGCGGCGAGGGACTCGGGCTCGGCGGGCTTGAGCTTCGCGAGCGAGGACGGATCCGGCAGCTCGGCCGCGGCTTCGATGAACCGCTGCACGCTCGGCCGAGGATCGGCGGGCAACGCCCGCATCGCCTGTTCCGAGAGCTTGTGCGCCGCCTCGCCGTCACGCTGGAGCAAACGCGCCATCTCGGCACCGACCCAGCCCGCGTGCGCGCGGCCCTCGGTGGTCGGGCTGTGACGGATCTCGGTCTCGAGGACGTCGCGCGCGCGCTCGATCTCCCCGGAGCGCAGAAGCGCCGCGCGGAGCTGCCGCGACACGAGCGGCTGGCTCGGAGCGAGCTGATGCGCTTCGCGTGCCGCCTCCAATGCCTCCTCGTGCTCGCCGATCATCGCGAGCGTCTCGGACACGACCAGCAGCAAGCGCGCGCGCTGCAGCTTGTCGGTCGCGGCGTTCGCTTCCTCACGCATCCAACGAGACCGCTCGAGGAAGGTCTCGCGCATGCCCGGCGTCTGCGCGACGAACGCAGGCGCTTCTTCTTCGTCGGTCAGATCCGCGTCGGCCGGAGGGCGCGCGGACAGCGAGACCACGAGACCGTCCGGTGCCGGCTGGCTCCCTTGCTCGGCGCTGATCTCCTCGATGACGTCTTCTTCGGCGGGCTCGACCAGACCAGGCTCGACCAGCACGGGGGCCTCGACGGCTCCTTCGATGCCGACGTCGCCGAGATCGAGGCCGCTCAGCTCGGGCTCCGCCAGCTCCGGTTCGGAAAGGGCTGGTCCGGCACCGAAAGCAGGCTCGCGATCGGACGCGGTCGTGGTGTCGGGCTCGGGCTCGAACGACGGCTCGACGAAGCCGATCTCTTCTTCCTCTGCTTCGACGATCTCGTCGACCGGCCGCTCGGCAGCGGCAGCCGACGCGAAGTACTGCTGCACCGCCGCGACGACGTTCGGCGCAACGACGGTGCGCCCGTCCTCGGCGTCCTCCTCCTCGGAGAGCGAGCTGAAATCGTCGAGCGCGCTCACGCGGCGCCCCTCTTCCTGCAAATAGTCGGACGCGTCGCCATGGGAGAACGCGCGCGTCGCGACGTCATCCATGTCGGGCTCGGGCAGCGTGGGCACGGTGCCTCGCGGGGTCGACGCGGGTCCGGACGGTGTGGTGGCCCAGCCGGGAGGCGTCACGACCTCACCGCGCGCGACCTTCCCCGACGCGGGAGGCGGACGCGGAGGCTCGGGTGGAGGCGGAGGCTTCGTCGGGGGAAGCGCGCCGGGGATCGGCGTCGCTTCGGCCGAGCCCAAGGGTGCACCCTGCGGCGGCGCCGCGTTGCCTGCGGGCTCACCACCGTTCGACTCGCGCGGGGCGTCGTCGAACAACATGTCGAGCAACGCATCGCCTTCGTCGGCGGTCGGGATCGCGTCTCGAACACCCGTGCCCGTCGGAAACGCGCCGGGAACCTTCTTCTGTTCGCTCACCGAACCCCCATGCCGAGCTTTCGACGGAGCTCGAGATAGCCAGGAGAGAGCACGAATCGAAGCAATCGCATGGCGCGGTCGCTCTCACGGAGAGATCCGGCGAGGTCGCCCCTGCGTTTGCCGAGAATATCGGCGAGGACGATCGACACGTCACCCGCCGCGATCGCAGCCATTCTGTCGCAGCTCTTGCGCGCGGCGGCGACCCAGTCGAGCGGGTCTTGTCCGCTGCGAGCGACCTCCGCGGCGAGATCCGTCGCGCCCTTGCGAACGCGCCGTGACATCTCTTTTTTCACCAGCGGCGCGAGCTGCGCGTACATCGGATACGGCGGCCGCGGGATGTTCGCGCCGAGCTCGTTGCAGAGCGCGATCACCAGCGATGCGATGGCGCCGTCGTCCTTGGTGCGGAGCGACGGCAGCGCGTAGCGACGCAGGGTGAAGACCTCGCGCGCGATGGCCGCGCGGGCGGCAGGACCGAGCGGCATCGTGATTTTGTCGCCCACCACGAGGGCAGGCATCTCGCCGACGATCACACCCTGCACACCTTCCGGCTCGCGGCCGCCGACGTAGAGGTCGAACTCGACCTCGAAGCCGAGCGCGCCCATCCACTCGGCCACCGCCTGCCAGATCGGTGGTGCGCCTTTCTTGTCGATGCGGTTCTTCTTCGTCACGCCGAGCGACTCGAGCGTCGGACCGAGCGCGATCGCGGTCGTCTCGGCGGCTGCGAGCAAGAGGCGCGGCACCGGTCCGGCATCCGATGCATCGGCAATTTCGCCGAGCGTCTGGGGGTCGAGAGCTCGCTGAGGTCGGCCCGGGATCTTCTGATCGAGCTGCGCGAGCTGCTCTTCGGTGCTCCGATCGCCTCTGCCGAGCGCGACGAGCACGCCCTGCGTGGCTTGGCGAAGCGTGTGGTCGCCCTGCACGGCGGCGATACGCGAGAGGAGATCCACGCGATCGACGTCGACGGGGTTTCGCTGCAGCGAATCGACGATGTGCTGCTTGCCGCGTGCGAGCATCCGCGTGCGGAAGGTCTCGTCGAAGTTCGTCTGCATGACGGACTCGATCGCCTCGACGTCGTCGGGCGCTTCCTCGAGGATCCGTTGCGCGGCGCGCTGCGCACCGACGGGGTTCTTCAGCTTGTCGCGCCAGATGGTGAGGCTCACCCGGGCCGCCTCGATGCGACCCGCGGGCGTGTCGCGCTCGTCCATCAACGTCTCGAACATCTCGATGGCGGGTTGCCACGCGCCGGTCTTCGCTGCGGCGCGGGCGAGGCGCTCGCGCACCGCGAGCGTGCTGAGGCCTGCCTTCTGGAGATCCATCAGCACTTCGAGCGCGCGATCCGGCTGGTTGAGCTTGTTCTCGTAGAACTCGCAGGCGGTGATGCCGGAGACGAGGCGCTCTTGGCGGGGCGCCTCTTTGTTGCGGCTGAGGCGCGCCATGATCGGAGCGGCGCCCGCGAAGTCGCCTTTTTGGATGCAGATGGTGCCGGAGAGCGCGAGCGCACCGACGTGGTCGGGCTCGAGCATCGTGACGTTCTCCAGCGCCGCGAGCGCACCGTCGCTGTCGCCGCGCTTCTGCAGAACACGCGCGCGTTCCCAGAACAGCTTCGCTATCTCTTGATCGTCGTCGGCGACCTCGAGGCGGCGGTCGATCAGCTTGAGCATCCGATCGATGTCGTTTCGCTCGCGGACCCGCCTAAACAGCTTGTCGAAGGCCTTCGCCGAGCGAGCGTCGCGGGTGAACGCGCGATCGAACGCGATCTCCGCGTCGTCGTGCGCGTCCGTCTTCTCGAGCAGGATGAGGCCCGCGGTCTCCCAGAACTTCGCACCTCGCGCGTCGTCCTTGCAGAGCGCCCCGAGCTGCGCGCAGGCGAGCGCGACGTCGACGGGCTGATCCAGCAGCTCCGCCGCGGACCGGACACCTTCCCAAGCCGCGATCGAATCGGGCCTCGCGTCTACGACGGCGCGGAACGTCTCGAGCGCGGCGCTCGCGCGCCCGAGCGCCAAGTCGCTGTAACCGGCGAGCGTAATCGCATCGAGGTGCGCGTCCGTGCCGAGCGTGTCGCCGAGGCCGTGAAGGGCCGTCGCGCGCTTGCGCGGGTCACATCCGAACGTCGCGAGCTCGAGGTTCATCAGCTTGCCGGCCGCGTGCTCCCCCGGAAGGAGGCCGTGTTTGCCGTCCGGGTCCTCGAACAAGCGGACGCCCGCGGCGGATGCGAGCATCGCCTCGGCCGCCGAGCCGTCCAGGCCCCGCGCAACGAGCTCGCGTGCGGATGCCTCGGATGCTCGATCTTCGGCGGCAACGGCCGCCGACAACCACTCGAGGGCCGTCGCGACGGTGGGCTCGACCTCGGCCCAGCGTTGCGCGCACGCGACAGCGGACGCCGCGTCGCGATCGATGTCACGGGCGACTCGAAGGCGCTCTGCCCGCGCGAGGACCGTCGCGTCCCCGCCCTGCGCCTCGAGATGATCGAGCGCCCGCAGGACGCCGTCGCGCTGCTCGGTCGAGGGCGGCCAGAGAAGCCGCGCGAGCGCGGCCGCGGTCGTGATCTCGTCCTCGCCGTGGGCGGGTGATTCCTCGGCGATTTGAAGCGCCTCGAAGGCATCGTCGGTGTCACCGCCGTCGTGCGAGAACGACACCTCGAGACCGAAGCGTTCGAGCGCGTTGACGCGCGGCTCGGCGGTCTCCGAGGACGCGAACAGCGCAGCCCGCCGTCCGGCGAGCGTCCCCGTATCGATCCCCCGGCGTGCCCACGAGGCGAGCGCGGCAGCGCCGGAGCTCGCTTCGGGCAACGCGGCGCGCACCGCATCGAGCTCGGCCACGGCAGCGGCCCTGTCACCGGCCGTCCAAGAAAGCAGCGCCGCCTCGATCCGGAGCGCGACCGACAGCTCGACGTCGTCGACGGCGCCCGCCGACCGCGAAAGGATGCGCGCGGCAGCGGTGGCGTCGTCTCGATGTAGATCCGCGTAATAGGCCGCGACGACCTCGTCGGCCGGGTTCGCGTCGTGCAGCGCCGCGAGGCGCGTCCTCGCGCCCTCGACGTCACCGAGCTGCGCCGCGCGAACGGCCGCGACCACCGAAAGCGCACGCGCGAGGTTCGGATCCTCTTCGGATGCGGCGAGCGCGTCCATCGGGGCCGCCGAACGTGTCGCGCGATCGCCCGCCAGGCCGATCGCGCACGCGCTGAGCATGCGCCCGAGCCATTGCGACCGCGCGAGCGGGCCCGCGCCATTGACCTGCGCCAGCTGGCCGAACGCTTCCTCCGCGGCCTTGAGATCGCCGCGGAGCAATCGCGTTCGCCCGAGCTCGAAGAGGAGGCTCGCGGCTTCCGACGGCTCGATCTCGGTCGCGAGGAGCTGCTCGGTCGATGCCTCCAGCAGCCCCGCGTCGCCCGTCACCGCCGCGTACATGCGCGCGAGACGAAGCGTCGTCTCCCGTGACGTGCCGAGCGCCACGGAGCGCTCGAGCGCGGTCTGCGCCGCTTGCGGATCGCGCGCCAGACATGCCCAGACGTAAGAAGCGAGGAGGAACGCGCGAGCTTTCGCGCGATCCGTGGTGAACGTGGATGCGGCACCCTCGACCACGCCGGCGAGCGCCGCGGGATCCTGTCCGTCGACGAGGAGATCGATCTCGATGGCCCGCGCAGGGATCGCGCCGGGATCCGCCGCGAGGGCGTGCCGAAGCGCGTCGAGCGCCGCGGGTCGATCGTTGGCGACCGCCGCGGCTTCCGCGACGCGCAGCCAAAGCGCCGCAGCAGGGCCGTCGGTCGAGCCCTTGTCGAGCTCGATCTTCGCGATCGCCGCCGCGCTCTCGAGATCGCCCTGGACCTCGAGCGCCGAGAGCCGCGCACGCGCGACGACGCTCGACTCGGGCAGCCGTCGCGCCGCAAGCGCGAGGAGCGACGTCGCTCCGTCGATGTCGCCGAGGCGCCGGTGGATCTCCGCGGCCCGAAGCCACGCGTCCGCCGCGAACGCAGCCGTCCGCATGAACGCCGGGACGCCGATCTCCTCGCCGCGCTCCGGGTCGTCGAGCACCTCGACGACCAGCTCGGCTTGGCCCTCGAGCGCCCTCGCCATCGCCTCGAGATCGGCCGCCGATTGAGCGACACGCTCGAGCACCACGCGCGTCTGGAAGCGCGACCGGCCTTCGAGCGCGGCCGCGGCGTCGAGATGCTCGTAGGCGCGCTGCATCTGGCCCAGCTTCGCGGCGAGCTCGGCGAGCTGGATGTAGAGCAGCGCCTTGTAGGTTGCGTCGGCGATCAGCGGCAGGCGCGCTTCGATCGCGCGCATCACGCCGGCGAGATCACCCGCTTCGGCCGCGAGCATCTCGATCTCGAGCCAGGCGGCCATCTCGTCCGGGTTCTCCGCGACGGCCTCTTCGAGGCGGGCGAGCGCCTCTTCCTTGTTCTTGTCGTGCTCGAGCGCGACGACGGCGAGCTCTCGCAGGGCGCGCGCGCGTTCGTCCGCGGTGGGCGCGTTCTTCGCGAGCGCGTCGAGCAGCTTCGAAAGATTCTTGAACGAGCGCCGGCGCGACAAAATGCGCACCAGCGCCTCGAGCGGCTCGCGGAAATCTCCGTCGGCGTTGTACGCCGCAAGGAAGTCACGCGCGGCGAGCGGCTCTTCGTTCGTCGATTCGTGAAGGACGCCGAGCTCGTGTAAATACACGGCCTGAACGCCGGGCTGGGGGCCGGCGGAGATCTCGGCCTTCAGCCGCTCGATGAGCTTCGCTCCTCCAGCGCGGTCGATGAGCGGCGCGCCGGGGGTTCCATCGTTGAGCTCGGTACTCGTGCTTGCCCCGGATTGGGTCTCGACGGTCATGCGCTCGGGTCGTCTCCTGGGTCACCTGGCGATGCAGATGAAATCGGGGCCCGAGAGTATCGAGCCCCTCCCCCACTCGCAATCGGCGAAAACGCGCTCGCTGACGAGGTCGCGAGGCTACGCGCCGATCGCTTTGTCGAGCTTCTCGACCACCTTCGACTCGACCATGCCCTTCATCGGACGCAGCATGAACGGTAGATCGATCTCGACGCGGATCGCGGACGCCTCGACGCTCACCTGACCGGTCGCGCCCTTCGCCATCCCGCTCGGCGCGTCGAAGCGGATGTTGTTGCCGTCCCAGCGCCAGGCGATGCCGAGCTTGTCCTTCATACCGTTCGCGAGCTCTTCCGCCTTCTGCTTGGCGCCCTCGAGCCCGAGGTTGTGACTGCGCTTGATGTCGATCGTGGCCATGCGTGTCTCCTACTCGATTCGCTTGAAGACGTAGAAACCTCGCGGTGAGTCGACGGGTCCGCCGACGTCCCCGACCCCGAGGTTGAAGAGCGTGTATTCGGCGACTGGTTCGAGGACCCCTCGAACCATGGTGCCGGCGTTTTCGATTCCGACGTCCGCTTTCTTCGCGGCCGCGGCGAAGTCCGATTTCGCCTCCGTCGCGATCGTCGTCGCGAGCGTGAGCGCTTCCTCACGTGTTCGCGCCGACTGAGGCGCACCCTGCGCCCCGCGATAAAACACGAGGATCACGCCGAAGCCCACCTGTTTCGGCGCTTCCGCACCAAGCGTGGGAACCGGTGTCCCGTCCGGGAGGGTGATCCCTGCGTCTGCGTTCTCTCGCGGGTCGTCGTTGAAAACGGGAGCAGGCGCGGGACCCGCATCCATATCCATCGCGATCGTCGGCGCCGGCAACGCCGTCGGTGCCATGATGAGCGGCCCGCCGGTGCTCGCCGAAGCGCTGGCGCTGGGCTCTGCTCGCGCATCACCTTGTCCCGGCCGCGCCAATAAGACGGCCACAAGGGCGAGCGCGACCAGCCCTACGAACAGGAGCGCCGTCCATCGCTGCATACCGCGGCGGTTACCACACTTTCAGGCGCGTCGGCGGCGAAGCATGGTAGATCTTGACGCCTCTTTGTCGGGGGTCGGATAGACGGCCCGCGTTTTTTGGGACGACACACGAATGGTCAAGGTCGAGTGCCACGGATGCAGCGCCCCGTATCAGATCGACGAGCGACGCATTCCGCCGTCCGGTCTGAAGATGCGGTGCCCGAAATGCGGCACGGGCCTTCTCGTCACGCGTCCCGGTGAAGAGGGCGCCGCCGCGCCTCCTGAAGCGCCGCGCCCGCCGAAGCCGCCGCCGCCGCGACCTGCGCCGCCCCAAGCGCCCCAACCTCCGACGCCGCCCGCTCCTCCCGGAGGTGACTGGTCCGGCGTCGATCTGCCGGTCGCTGCCGCCCCGAGAGCGCACGCACCGCCACCGGGTCCGATGGGTGGTGGCCCGATGGGCGGTGGGCTCGGTGGTGGGTTTGGCGAGATCGATCTGATGGTCGGTGAGGAAAGCGGTCCCGCCGGCGAGGTCGATCTACCTGTCGTGCCGACGCACGGCCAACCCGCTGGGCACGGCTTTGGTCACGACGCCGGTGGCTTTGGTCATGATGCCGGCGGCATCGATCTGCCTGCGGTCGCACCGCAACGCGGGGCTCCTGCGCCGCCGGCTTTCGGTGGCGGAGGCTTCGGCGCGATCGATCTCGGAGGCGACACGGGCGACGAAGGTGGCGTCGATCTTCCGGCGCCTCGACACGCGCCGCCGGGCCCCGACTTCGGCGCGATCGACCTTCCGGCCGCCCGACCGCAAGCGCCGCCCTACGCGCCGACGGGCGGTCATTCGGGATTGCCCGCGGTGTTCGGCAAAGACAGCTCGAACACAGGTCTGCCCGCTCCGTTCGCGGGCGGCGCCGGTCTTCCAATGCCCGGCTACGGAGGCTCGAACCAAGCCGGTCTTCCGATGCCGAGCGGTGGCTCGACCGGTCTGCCGATGCCCGGCGGTGGCATGGGGCTTCCCTCGCCCTCCGGCTTTGGTCCCGGTGGTGCGGCGCTTCCCATGACCGCGGGCAGCGGCCTGCCGATGACTGCAGCGGGTGGGCTGCCGATGCCCGCTGCTGGCGGGCTACCGATGCCCGCAACCGGCGGCCTACCTGCGATGAGCAGCGGCGGCCTACCGATGACGAGCAGCGGCGGCCTGCCGATGACCAGCAGCGGCGGCCTACCGATGACCAGCGCCGGTGGCCTACCGATGACGAGCGCAGGCGGGCTTCCGACCGCGAGCTCAGGCGGGCTTCCGATGGCGGGTGGCCCCGGCTTCCCGCAAGCGAGCAGCGGCGGTCTTCCGATGCCCGGCGGTCCGGGTCTTCCGACATCCGCAGCGGGCAGCGGCCTCCCCTCGATGTCGTCGAGCGGGCTTCCCATGGCGGGTGGTCCGGGCTTGCCTGCGCAAGCGCACGCCGGGCTTCCGGTCATCGGCGGTGCGGGGTTGCCGGTCACGTCGAGCAGCGGCCTTCCTGCATTCGACAGCGGCGCGGGCGGCGAGGCTTCGCTCGGGTTCGATCTCGCAGCAGACGGCCCCGGCGGCGGCGGCACCTCGATCATGGAGGGCGGCGGCGTCGGCGGAGAGATCGATCTCGACGGCGCGAAACCCGGCGCGCCCGCAGTTCGCCAGCGTCAGCGCTCGGCCGATATCGAGGAAGCACCGCCGAGAAAGTCGCGCGGCCTGAAGATCGCCGCGGGCGTCATGGCCGTGCTCGGCGTCGCCGGTTTGACGACCGCGCTCGTTCCTTCGATCGGGCCTTTCGGCGTCCACGCGATCACCGACTACCTCAACCAGGACAAATACGAGGCGGCGCTCGGCGAGCTTCGCAAACAGGCGCAGACCGACCTCGACGAGGACACGCTCACCGCCGGCAATGCCGCCGCGGACCGGACGCGCAATGCGCACGTCGAGCGCGAGCGCCACGAAGACACGGCCGCTTACGCCGCATTCACGCTCTACATGAAGAGCCTCCGCTTCGGGCGCGACGGCTCGACCGAGCAAGGCGCAAAAAGCCTCCTCGACAAGACCGATCGCACTCGCGCGACGGTCGCCGAGCTGCTCGCCCTCGCCGCCGAGGACGCCCTCGCCGGCCAGCTGCCCCGCGCGAAGCAGACCATCGAGCAGATCCAGCAGAAACAAGCCGACGACGTCGACGCAGCGGTCCTCGCCGGTGAAATCGATCTCATCGCGAAAGATCCCACCCAGGCGCTCGCGTCGTTCACGCGCGCCGTCGAGGCGCACAAGTCCGCGCGCACGCTCTACGGCCTCGCGCGCGCGCAGATGGCGCTCGGCAAGACGGCCGAAGCCGAGGCGTCCGCGAAGAGCGTCCTCGAGCTTTCGAAGAACCACGTCGGTGCACGAACGATCCTCGCGACCTTCGCCGGCTCCCAAAACCGAGAAGCCGAAGCGCTCGAGCTGCTCAACCAAGTCACCAAAGATCCCGCAGTGCGGCCCGGCGCCGGCGCGGGTGAGCTCGTCGACGCCTACGTGCAGATCGGCCGCGTCCAGCTCGGCGCCTCCAGGATGTCGCTCGCACAAGAGGCCTTCGACGAAGCGCTCAAGTTGAACCCGCAGAGCGTGCCCGCCCTCGTCGGTCGCGGCGAGCTCTTCTATCGGTCGGGTCGCTTCTCGAACGCCGAGGCGAACTTCGACTCGGCGGTCAAAGCCGACGCCGACAACCTCGAAGGGAAAATCGGCCTCGCCAAGACGTGGATCGCGCTCGAACGCTTCAAGGAAGCGAAGGAGCACCTGGCGAAGCTGCAAGCAGCCCACGGCAACGACACGCGCGTCGACTACTGGCTCGGCCGCGTGAGCGAAGCACTCGGCCAGCGCAAAGACGCCGAGGCCTTCTATTCGGCCGCCATCGACAAGGCCAAGACAGCGGAGCTCGCGGTCCCGGCATACGTCGGCATCTCCACGCTCCTCGCCGCGACGAACCGCGCCGACGAGGCCTCGAAGAAGCTCGCGGAAGCCGCGGCGAAGTTCCCCGACAGCCCCGAGCTCGCCCGCGCCCGCGGCGACGTCGCGCTCCAAGGCGGCAACTTCCCCGAAGCGCGGAGCCAATACGAAGAGGCGCTCAAGCGATCGCCCGACGATCTCGCGACGCGCTTCGCGCTCGGTGTGACGCTCCGCCGAATGCGCAAGTTCGACGAAGCGAACGCCGTCTTCAACAAGGTCTCCGAGGTCGACCCCGACTACCCCGGTCTCGCGCTCGAGCGCGGCCTCTATTACGAAGAGACGGGCAAACCCGACGAAGCGCTCAAGATGTACGAAATGGCGCTCCAGAAGGCGCCGAACGACGTCGACCTCAAGCTTCGCATCGGCTCGACGCAGGTCATCGCCGGCGCCGCGAAGCAGGCCGAGCCGCTGCTCAAAGACGTCCTACGCGAACGACAAAACTCCGCCGAGGCGAATCACTTCCTCGGCCGCGCGATGCTGCTTTCGGGCTCGAACCTGAACGAGGCGATTCGTTACCTGAAGCGCGCCGTGGAGATCGACGGCCAGCGTGCCGAATATCACCTCTACGTCGGCTGGGCCGCGAACGAGGCCGGCCAATACCAAATCGCGGAGACGGCGCTCGCACGCGCCCTCGAGCTCGACCCCACCCTCGGCGATGCCTATTGGCAGCGCGGCGTGTTGTTGCAGAAGCAGGGTCGCTCGCTCGACGCCATCAAAGACCTCGAGGTCGCGCTCGACAAGCGCAAGAGCCGCTACGAAGCCCATGCGACGCTGGCCCTCTGTTACGAGGACCAGAACAACATCACGAAGGCTGAGGAGTCTTGGCGCAAAGCGATCGAGGGCAACCCGAACGTAGCCGATTGGCACAACAAGCTCGGCCTCTTGCTTGCGAACAAGCGCGACACGAAGAACGCAATCCTCGAGCTCGAGAAGGCCGTCGAGCTCGCGCAAGGCCGCGACCCTCGCCCGGGCTGGCTCCACACCGCCCATCGCATCCTCGGTGAGAACTACGGCACCGGGACGAAGGACAAGTGCGCGTCGCACCTCAAAGAGTATCTGCGCCTCGCGCCGCCCGACGACGCGTATCGCGTCGACGCTCAGCGGCTCCTCGATAGCTGCGCGCGGTAGGGAGCGGTTAATCGGCAGTCGGAATTCGGACCGTCGGTCGTCGGCGTCGACCGTCGATTGTCGAATGTCGAATATCGATGTCGACAGGGACATTCGACAGCCGACGAACGACAGCCGACCGTCGACCTCGGGAGCTACCGCGAGAAGGAGGGAGGTCGACGGCGCGGCGCGCCCCAGATCGACAGGACGTGCAAGCCGCGTTCGTCGACGACGTAGTACAGCTGATGCCTGGTCGCTTGCATTGGCACGCGCCGCACGATCCGACCGCGGTAACCCCCATACGGGGCACCCGTGCCCGGAGCCGTAACGAGGAGCCGAAGAGCTGCCTGGAGCTCGTCGAGAAACAGATCGGGGGCCTCAGGCCGGTGCTCGCGCCACCAAGCGTCGCTGCGCTGCATCTCTCGTTCGGCGCGCGCCGAGAGGCGTGCCTTCATGGTCGAGCGCGGAGTCGCGCGATCGCCGCTTCTGCATCGACAGATCGCCCTGCATCGACGTCGTCGAGGCCTTCGAGGATGGCGGCATCGAGCTCGGCGCGCTCCTCGTCGGTCATCTCGTCGTCTTCGTCGTTCGCGGGCACGAGAACGACCTCGGTTCCCTCGGGCAACGAGGTGGGCTCGTCGAGGACCAAGCGACCGTTTCGGACGCGAGCCTTGAGGGCGTGCATAGACCGAGCGTAGCGCGCAAGCGCGACGACGTCAGGGGCGCCCCATCTCGCGACCACGCAGCCGCCGCGGAGGAGCCGGGCAAGACCGCCGACTGCGGCCGTCGGCCGTCGCCCGTCGGCGTTCGACATTCGATATTCAAGCGTCGAGGACCGACGGTTCGACAGCCGACGACCGATATTTCGGACCGCAGGTTCAAAGCGGGCCCCGCGCAACCAAGCGAAACGGCAGGGCCATCTCACGAAACGTGAGACGCCCTTGGCGCTTCTCGGGCCAGCTTTGGGCCAACGAGCCCGAGCCGCCCATCTCCGACGCCGAGGCCATCGGAGTCAGGACGATGCCCAGCAAGCACGGCAAGGGTTGGCGAGCGCGGTGGACCGACGAGCACGGCAAGCGGCAGAGCGAGAGCTTCAAGTACCGCCGTCACGCCGAGCAGTTCGAGCGAACGAAGAAGGCCCAGACGGAGCAAGTTCATCGGGGCCTTCGTCGAGCAGCGCCCGTCGCGACGGTGGACCGGTTCGTCGTCACGAGGGCCCACCTCGAGAGAGAGCTGGCATGCTTGCCCGCGCACCCCAGCTTCGCTTGAATGACGCGGTGAACATGCATCACGTCGTCGCGCTCGCTGCCCTCACCGCGTCGTGCGGGGCCAAGGTCGTCTTCGTCGATGATGATGATTCCTCCACGGGCGCAGGCGACGCGGACACGGGCGCGAGCAATGCGACCGGCGGGGACACGGGGACCGGCGGCGCTTCCGCGGCGGGTGGCTCCGGGGCGACTTCGAGCGGCGGGGCGGGGGGCGGTTTCCAGCTCGTCGTCCACGAGGGCAGCGACGTGCGGATCCTCATCACGAGCCAGCCGCTCGCGTGCACCGACCCGAGCGGCTTGCCGGATTTCGATCCGGCACTGTGCGGGCTCTTCGCCCTCCAGCTCATCATGCCGCCAGAGCGCTTGGTGGTCGGGCCGGTGGAAACGGTCACGGATCCAGATGTGTACGCGGTTCTGTTCGTCGCCGATTTCCCCGGCTCCGATGGCATATGCGCGCAATCGAAGGGCGGAACTCAGGGCACGGTGCATATCGATGCGGTGACGCCGGAGAGCGTGACCGTGACGCTGAGCGACTTCGACTTCAACGACGTCAACGGAGACGGCCGATTCGTGGATAGCGCGGGTACGTTCACTGGGCCGCGATGCGCTCAGTGATCGAGTGCGAGAGCGCTGTCCAGCGAGGTGGGCATCCGTCAGGGGCGTGATGGAGAACCCTGCGTCGGTCCGCCTTCACCTTTGCAACGACCAGCGCGCGTCGCTGCTCGACGAACTCGGGGAAACCTGTCCTGCGCGAGCAGTGCCCGGTCCAACACGAGGAAGTCTTCGCGCAGCTCGTCGTCGGATACATCCTTGAAGTAATCCCACGGATCCTTGGCGTTCTTGCGCTGGTTTCGCAGCTTGCCGAGGTAGTTCCCGATGTCGTGGACGAGGTCGCCGTACTTTGGGCCATACTCGGACTCTGGAAAGGGCGTGGTGCCCGTGGCCGTTACGAGCCTCGCAATCCTCCCTCGTCGTCCCTGTACCAAACGCGATTTGCGCTCGAGTCGAGGTGTACCCCGGCGACCCACTCGTTAATTCCATTCAGCTGGACGTAGCTCCGCGCGCCCGCGAGAAACTCCTCGCCCGCCTTGGTCAGCTTCGCCCCGGTGTCTCGTATGGCCGTGCATGCTCCCGACAGCTCCACAGCCGGCTGTGGGCCGCTGCCGAGCGAGAGCAGCCTCGAGAACAGCGTCATATCTCCGATAAGGTCCCCTCGGTCTTGCAACTCGGAGAGCGTGTGACCGAGGATGCGGGCGGACCTCGGCCCGTGTTCGCGGGTGTTCCTCAGAAGTAGCTCGTCGTGGGCAGTCAATCCGCTTGCCACATGTGGATAGCGGCCGACGAGGTTTCTCAACACGCTCGACAGCTTCGGTAGCAAAGGATTGGCCCGATTCAAGAAGCGTAGCAAAGGCGCAGGATCTGAGCAGCAAATCGCTTCCCACGCGTCAGCCAACCATCGCAGCTCGGTCCGGCGCGGCCATCGT
>JABFXY010000049.1 GCA_013361525.1 Polyangiaceae bacterium
CTACGCGCTGCCGACGAACAGCGTCGCAATGCACTTGGTGCCGTGGAGGTACCTGGCCTTCGACGTTCCGCTGTCGTCGAGCGTCACCTCGAGCCAGAACCCGCGCACGAACAGCGCGACGAGGAACACGGTCGGGCTCTTCTGAAGCACCACCACGGCGTCACAGCGTACCCCCCGGCCCGTGCGCGGCAAGGCGGACGCCTCGGGTGGTATCGGCGTAGCCGGAGCGCCGGCGAGCGCGGCGGTATACGATGCGCCGGCCATGGTCGATCAGACGCTCCGCGAGGGCGCGATCTTTCACGAGAAGTACCAGGTGATCCGGAACATCGCCCACGGCGGGATGGGGGCGGTGTACGAGGTGATTCACCTCGAGACGCAGCGGCGCCGGGCGCTCAAGGTGATGCTTCCGACGGTCGTGAACAGCGAAGAGCTGCGCAACCGGTTCCGGGCCGAGGCGCGCGTCGCAGCCGGCATCGAGAGCGAGCACATCGTCGAGACCTTCGACGCCGGCGTGGACCGCGCGACAGGCATGCCGTTCCTCGTCATGGAGCTCTTGAAGGGTCAGGAGCTCGCCGAGGCGATCAAGAAGAACGGACGATTCTCCCCCGACCGGGCCCTTCCGCTGCTCGCGCAGGTCGCCCGGACGCTCGACAAGACGCACGCCTCGCGCGTGGTTCACCGAGACTTGAAGCCGGAGAACCTCTTTCTCACGACGCGCGAAGATGGCTCGCTCCGGGCGAAGATCCTCGATTTCGGGATCGCGAAAATCGTCGCGGAGGGAAGCGGCGCGGACAAAACCCGTTCGCTCGGCACGCCGCTCTACATGGCGCCGGAGCAGTTCGACGGTTCGGCGCCGATCATGCCGCAGACGGATTTGTTCGCGCTCGCGCATATCACCTACACCGTGCTGACGGGCGTTCCTTATTGGTCCGACGAAATGGAGCGATCGCCGTCGGTGTACGGCTTCTTGATGGCGATCCAGAACACGCAGCCGGAGCCCGCGTCGCACAGAGCTGCCCGCCGCGGAGCTTCGCTGCCGCCTGCGTTCGATGCGTGGTTCGCACGGGCGACGGCCCGCCGAGCCCAAGATCGATTTGGATCGGCCGGCGAGCAGCACGCGGCCCTCGAGCAGGCGTTCGCGAGCGCCGGCGCTTCGTTCGCGCAATCGGGGCCACAAGGTCACGCCGGGGCGACCGTCGCGGCGTCGCCGATGACCTACGCCGCGCCTGTGCATCAGAGCCAGCCGCACCCGCCCCACCCGTACGGCGTGCAATCGGGACCAGGTCAGACACACCTCGCCCCGGCGTATGCGCAGACCTCCCGTCCTTCCTATGGGGGATATGGAACACCGGCCGGCCAGGCGGGCCCGATCCCCGCGCCCCCCGGCGGCGCGGTGAAGCGATCCGGCGGTGGCGGAGCCATTTGGGCGATCGTCGCCGTCCTCGTCCTCGCGATCGGAGGGATTGCCGTATTCGCATTTACGCTGCGAGACAGTCCCAAAAAGAAGAAGAAGCACGACACGACGACCGAGACGAGCGCGCGCGCGGACACGCCCACCACCGACGACAACCTCGACGAGATTCAATTCATCAAGAAAGATCCTGCGGTCGGGTCGAAATACACGATGCGCGAAAAGACGTTGTTCAAGATCGCCATCACCCAACCGCAGACAGCCGACTCGTCAGAGAGTGAGCAAAAGCAGGTAACGACGACCATCCTCGCGGCCGACGGCAAGACGGTCCTGAAGATCAAGCTGCAATACGGCGACGTCATCAAGACGAGCACGTCGAACGGCCAATCGCAGAACCTCAAAAGCCCCGTGAGCGGCAAAACGTACATTGCCGAATACAAGGACGGCGACATCGTCGTGACCGACGAGAACTACCGGCCCGTCGCGCCGGAAGAGGAGGCCGAGGTCGAGAAGGCTGCAAGCGGCCTCGGTAAGCCGAATCCGGAGCTCCTCGCGTTGCCCGACGTTCCACTCAAACGCGGCGATCGCGCGGATACCCTCGCAGAAGCGCTTCGCGGCGAGGTCGCGGCGAACCCCGACGACAAGACGCAATTCTCCGACATCCACGTAACGCTGAAAGACATTCAAATCAAAGACGGCGTCAAAGTGGGGATCTTCGACCTGTCGTTTTCGATGACGTCGACGCCGCCGAGCGAGGAGGTCACCGTCACCGTCACCGCGACCGTGACCGGCACGATGACGATTCGCGCCAATGACGGCCGCACGACGCAGGTCTCCATTTCGGGCCCGATGACGCTCAGCGGCGGCCCGGTCGCCGGCAAAGGCTCGATGTCGTTCGAGACCAATTACGAATAGCGACGGCGCGCGTCACTTCGGCGAATACCCCGCATCGATCTCGGTGCCGAACGCGAAGCCGAGCATGGCGTCGCGCCCCATTTCACGGCGCTCGAACGCGAAGAAGTAGCCCGATCCATAGGAGCCCCGGTCGAAGCCCCAGGCCTCGCCGAGGCGCGCGCGACATCCGATCGAGAGCTCGCCCAAGTCGAGGAGGCCTCGCGTGCGGCGCGGCTCCAGGAACGAAAACGCTTCACGCGCAAAGAACCCGAAGCGCGCAACCGGCCCGGCGTCGATCTCGAAACGCGCCTCGACAGGCAGCTCGAGGCCGCTCGGCATTCGGTCCGTGATGCCGGATGCGCCCAATCCAGCGAAGAGCGCGAGAAACCCGGTCTGGCTCACGAACACACCGAGCCCGACGGGAAAGAGGTGCGCGCGGCCTGCCAGCGCAGCCGGAATGGCGATGCCCATCTCCAAATCCAGTCCGGCGCCGTATCCGACGTATTTGCCATACACGGCGCGCGCCGAGACACCCAGCACGCCCTGCCCTTCGACGCCGCGCACCTCCTCGGGGTGGAGGACCTTCATCGCGAGCGCATAGAGCTCGACCGAGCCCGCGCCGGCCCGCGCGATCTCGTCGGGAAACGGCTCCGTATTGGAGCCATTCGGCGCTCGCTCGATATGCGCATCCGTCGCGAACCCGATGCGACCGGGATTGATCGGTACCTCGATACCGGGCGGCCAGAAATGGATTCCGAGGGGCAATCCGAATATCTGAATTCCGACGCCCTCTCGCGCGCCGATGCGCAGTCCGAACGGAATGGATCCAATTTGAATCCCCGTCCCCGCCTCCGTGACGTCGGCGCCTACCGGGCCCACGTAGTCACGCCCGATCGCCGTGGCCGGGAGCTCGATCATCAGCGAGCAATCGCGAATCAGCCGCGCGACATAGGTATTGCTGTTCGGCCCGGGGATTGGGAAGTAATCGGGGTGGTCCTCGAAGAACGCGCTGTGAGCTCGCTCGAGGCAGGCGTCGATCGCGGCAATCTCGGCGTCCGTCCCGGCCACGACACCGTGGAGCATGACGTCACCCGCGGCGAAGTCGTCGAATGGGTCGGGCCCGCCGCTCGAGCCGTATTCGTGCCGGTGGGGAGGCCCGTCTTGCCGCTGGACGACGATCCACGCGTGGCGCGCGACGCGGTCGATCGGCGGCGGCATCTGCCCGCTGAGCACGGCGACATACGGCGTACTCGGTAGCTGCGCAGGAGGCTGCGGGGTCGTGCACGCGAAGAGCGAAACGAATAGAAGGGCAACCGGCACGCTCACCGAAGCGGTGAGCTTCATTTGGCGCGCGGCTCTCCGGCGACGTCGGCCGCGCATCGAAAGCCGATCGCGTGGGTGTATCGCTCCGGTGCGCTGCGGTAACGCCAGGCAGGGTTGGCCCATTGCGGATCGGAGCCATTGAACGCTCCGCCGCGAATCACCCGCTCGGTGCCGTCCGCGGGGCCTTTCGGGTCGACGAGCTCGCCCGGCTCGTAGGGTGCGTAGAAATCCGATGTCCATTCCCAGACATTGCCTGCGAGATCGAGCACGCCCCAGCTCGACGCTCCGGCGGGAAAGGAGCCGACGGGCGCAGTGCCGACGTAATGGTCGTCGGCCGCGTACATCATCGGTTGGTCCTTCTTCAGGTTCTCCATCGCCCATCCGGCGTATTCGGTGCCTGCCGCATTGAGGCGTGTCGGGTCCGGCGGCTGATTGCCCCAGGGAAAGTCGTTTTGGCCGGAGCCGCGCGCGGCGTATTCCCATTCCGCTTCTGTGGGCAGACGCGCTCCGCGGTCGCTACAAAAGCGCTCGGCGCGGCGGAAGCTCAGACAATTGATGGGATGATCCTCACGGCCCGCCTTGCGTGCATTGCAGAACGCGATGAACGGCTTTTTCTCGTCCTCGGGTCCGCCGTAATCGACGTCGTCGGGTGTGCGCTCGCACTTGCCTTTGGCGACGCACGCCTCGTAGGCGCGCACCGTGACCTCGGTCTTGTCGAGGCAGAACGACGAGAGCTTCACCTGACGGCCCTCGACATTCGCGCCCGAAGCAGGATTCAGCGTTCGGGAGCCCATGAACGTGGTGCCGGCGGGGTGATACATCATGCCGGCGGGGCAGCGCGAGTCCACCGCAGCGACGGCGCTCGCCGATCCTGCCGCGGTCGCGGCGCTCGGAGCGACCGAGGCAGTCGACGTCGGCGCGCTGCTCGTCGCTGCAGCGGAGGGATCCGTCCCGCGGAAACCGAACCAATACACACCCATCGCGAGCAGCCCCGCGGCGACGACGCCACCCGCGACGACAGACCCACGCGACCTCGACGGAGCGGTTTGGGAAGCCACCATTTCGACGCCGGCGCCGCTGGTCGTTCCGTGGGTGGGGGGCGCGTCGAGCGTCTGGGCTTTGGGGCTCGGCGCAATGGCTCCCGTCTCCTCCACGATTGCGGTCGCGGCATTGACGTCGACGTCGCGTCCGAGCGAGCCGGTATTCATGCCGCTCGTCGCGACCATCGAGAGCTTCCGGTCCGCAGGCGCATCCGCGACGAGCTCGGCAAACGCTCGCACACACGCGCCGGCGTCCGGAAATCGGTTGTCGATGTCGCGGTCGACACAGCGGGCGAACCACGAATCGAAGCCGATCGGAAGCGCGCCCTCGACGCCGAGCTCCCGCGCGCGCTCGGAGGCGCGGGGAATCGGATCGACGCAAACCTCGCGCAAGAGCGCAGGCAGCGAGTCATCCGTCGCGGCTCGCCAAAACCATGTTCCCGTCAGGAGATAAAACGCAATCAGGCCGAGGGCCCAAACGTCCGTCGCGGGACAGATTCGGCCTTTGCGATCGGTCTGCTCGGGAGACATGAAGAGCGGCGAGCCCAACGGCTGCGTGCCCGTCTTCTGCATTCCGTCGGCGACGAGCTTCGCGATACCGAAGTCGAGGATCTTGGCGGTGAAAGGCACGTCCCGCCGCTTCGATGCCGCGAGAAAGATGTTCTCGGGCTTGAGGTCACGATGAACGAGGCCCTGCGCGTGCGCTTGCTCGAGCGCGTGGCCGATCTGCGAAAAGATCTCACGCACGTCCGCGACCATCAGCGGACCCGATCGCTGCGCTGCGTCGGCGAGCTCTTCGCCGCGGAGCAGCTCCATCACGAGGTACGGCGCGCCCGTCTCCTCGTCGACGCCGGCGGTGACCGTCTCCACGACGTGGTCGCTCTCGATGTTGGCGGCGACCTTCGCTTCCCGGATGAAACGCTCGCGGATTTCGGGGTTTCCGACGAGCTCGGGCGCCATGAGCTTCAGCGCGCGCTGGCGGCCGGTCGAGATTTGCTCGGCAACGTAGACCGCGCCCATCCCACCTTCGCGCAAAGGCTTCACGATCTTGAAGTCGCGAGCAAATACTGCTCCGGCTGTGAGCTTGGTGGGATCTGCCACAGGGTCTCCTAGGTGCGGCCGAGTCTATAACGAGTGGGACGAGCGAGCGTTTCGTCGTGGGCCAAAACCGCTTTCGTCGCGACGGCGGCGGGCCTAGGAGCTGAGCCATGTCGATGCGTGGTGCTAGGCCCGTGCGTGCTCCCCGAGGTACCGAGCTGTCCTGCAAAGGCTGGATTCAAGAGGCAGCGCTTCGCATGCTGCACAACAACCTCGACGCCGAGGTCGCCGAGCGACCCGACGATCTCGTCGTTTACGGCGGGACGGGGAAAGCCGCGCGCAGTTGGGAGGCATTCGACGTCATCGCCCGCGAGCTCCGCGAGCTCGGCAACGACGAGACGTTGCTCATTCAGTCGGGCAAAGCCGTCGGGAAATTCCGCACGCACGAAGACGCTCCGCGCGTCCTCATCGCCAACTCGAACCTCGTCGGGCGCTGGGCCAACTGGGACGAGTTTCGCCGCCTCGAAGGGCTCGGCCTCACGATGTATGGCCAGATGACGGCCGGCTCGTGGATCTACATCGGAACACAAGGGATCCTGCAGGGCACGTTCGAGACCTTCGTCGCCGCTCGAAAAGCGTTCACCAAGCGAACCGACAAGACCAAGGGCGTTTGGGCGCTCACCGCAGGTCTCGGCGGCATGGGAGGTGCGCAGCCGCTCGCCGCGACGATGGCAGGTGTCTCGCTCCTCGGCGTCGAGATCGATCCGACGCGCATCGAAAAGCGGCTCGCGACCCGCTACGTCGACGCGCGCATCGACGACCTCGACGAGGCGCTGCGCGTGGTGAAAGAGAGCGCCGAGCGCGGCGAGCCGAAGAGCATCGCTATTTGCGCGAACGCCGCGGACATCTTCCCGGAGCTCGTGCGCCGCGGCGTGATTCCGGATCTCGTCACCGAACAAACGGCCGCGCACGATCCGCTGGTCGGCTACATCCCGCAGGGGCTCGACTTGGTCGAGGCGGCGAAGCTGCGCGCGACCAACCCCGCGGAGTACGTCCGGCGAGCGAAGGAATCGATGCGGCTCGAGGTCGACGCGATGCTCGCGATGCAAAACGCCGGCGCCGAGGCGTTCGACTACGGCAACAACATCCGAACGTGCGCACAAGAGGCCGGTTGTGACCGAGCCTTCGACATCCCGGGGTTCGTGCCGGCCTACATCCGCGAGCTCTTCTGCGAAGGCAAAGGCCCGTTTCGATGGGTCGCGCTGTCGGGCGATCCGAACGACATCGCGGAGACCGATCGCGCCGTCCTCGAGGCGGTGCCGAATGATCCGGATCTGCGCGCGTGGATCACGATGGCGAAGGAGCGCGTTGCTTTCCAAGGGCTTCCGGCGCGCATCTGCTGGCTCGGCTACGGCGACCGCGCGAAGGTCGGCCTGGTCTTCAACGACCTCGTGAAGCGAGGCGTCGTGAAGGCGCCGATCGTGATTGGGCGCGACCACCTCGACTGCGGAAGCGTGGCTTCACCGTTCCGCGAGACCGAGGCGATGCGCGACGGCTCCGACGCAATCGCGGATTGGCCGCTCCTCAACGCGATGTCCAACGTCGCGGGCGGCGCATCGTGGGTGAGCTTCCACCACGGCGGCGGTGTCGGCATCGGCAACTCGCTGCACGCCGGCATGGTCGTCGTCGCGGACGGCACGGACGCCGCCGCTCGCCGCCTCGAGCGCGTGCTCACGATCGACCCGGGCATGGGTGTGATTCGGCACGCCGACGCCGGCTACGAGACCGCGAACCGCATCGCCGACGAGCGTGGGGTTCACGTTCCGCATCGGCGATAGGGCGCTCCTAACGAGGTGCCCACCCGGGCTCGCGAAAATGCGTCCGGGTGGGCGCGCGCCATCCGTCGTTGGTCGCCCATGAAAGGCGACTGTCTCGGCGACCGGATGAAGCGGTACGAAGCCCCCTGGAAGAACGTCCTGCCGTGGCGACTTCCGGTCATCGTCCGCGTGGACGGCAAAGCGTTTCACACGTGGACGCGCGGTCTCGCGCGGCCGTTCGACGTGCGGTTCGCGCATGCGATGGACGAGGCGGGCCTTCGCCTGTGCGAGGAGATGCAGGGCGCAAAGCTCGCATTGGTCCAGAGCGACGAGATCTCCGTACTGGTGTACCCGTGGACGAACCGCGACGCGCAGCCGTGGTTCGGTAACGAGCTGCAAAAGATCACCAGCGTCGCAGCGAGCATCGCCGCCGCGATCTTGACCGCACGGTCCGCGGAGCTGCACGGCGCCATGAAGCCCGCGTTCTTCGATGCGCGCGTGATGACGTTGCCCGAGGACGAAGTGGAGAACGCGTTCATCTGGCGACAGCAGGACGCATCGCGAAACTCGCTTCAGGCGCTCGCCCAATCCCTCTATCCGCAGGCAGACCTGAAGGGGAAACGCCACGCGGCGCTGCACGAGATGTGCTTTGAGAAAGGGCACAACTACGACGCATTGCCGATTGGTCAAAAGCGCGGGCGATGTATCCGGCGCGACGCGGACGGAAAGTGGCATGTCGACCACGAACCGCCGATCTTCACGCGCGACCGCGCCTACATCACGGACCTCATGCGGTCCGACGTGGAGGCGGCGTAATCACACGTCCTCCCGCGTCGCGGGCTTTCCCCACCACAGCTCGGCGGACAAGATGAGCAGCGCGACGAGCGTGGTGAGGCCGAAGATCGTGACGACGTGGTGCGGTAACAAGGCGGCGAGGTAGCCGCCCGTCAGCATCACGGGGCACGAGTAGAGCCAGCGCCGCCGGCCGAAGAGGCCGGCGGCGAGGCAACACACCGACAAGACGAACATGTCGTCGCGGAGGATCCGCTCGGCGCTGTCGGAGGCGATGAGGCCCGCGATGCGGTGGAGCAGGACCGACGCGAGCGCGCCGACGACGAGGATGGCGAGCCGAAGCGCGGCCTTGTTCGTGGAGAGTCGCCTCCACAACAGGGCGACCGTCACGACGCCCAGCATCGTGAAGAAGCCGCCGACGATAACGGTCCCGCGAACCTTCACCTGTGTGCCGACGAGGGCTTGGATCAACACCTGCGAGATCGTCGAGAGCACGCAGAGCCCGGCCGCACCCATTCCGATCCATCGAAGTGCGGGCGTGACGTCGGTATCGCGCGCGATCTTCTCGAGGCGGTCGCGCTCGACACGCTCGCGCTCGACTGCGGCTTCGACCTTCTCGAGCGCGGGCAAGAGACTGGCGGCGTCGGCGCCGAGCTCCGCGACGAGGGCGCGCGACGCGGCGACGTTCTTGCGATCGATCTCGAGCGCGAGCTGCTCGATGAGCACGTCGCGAACACCTTCGCGTGCACGCTCGTAGTCGGGGTGCGCCGACAGCGCTTGTTCGAAGCCGAACCGAGCTTCGCTGGCGAGCCGAACCAACCGCGGATCGTCGAGCTTGCCTTCGGCGCGCAGCGAACGAAGCTCCGCGAGGCGCGCGTCCGCTACGCCGGCCAGCGAAAACGCACCTCGGTATGCGAGAAACGCCGCGATTCGCGAGCGAAATGCAGCTGCGTCTTGCGGACGGTCTCCTGGTTCTTTCGCCGTCGCCTCGTTCGCGAGAGCGGCGAGCTCGGGCGCAACGTCGTCTCCGTACTCGAAGGGCTTGGATGCAATCGCAGACTCGAGCACGTCGGCGAGCGTGGCGCCCGCGTGACGAGGTGAGCCGGTCAACATGTGGTGTAGCGTCGCGCCGAGCAGGTAGACGTCGGTGCGCGGCTCGATCGTCCCTCCGCTGACCATCTCGGGCGCGAGGTAGCGCGGTGTTCCTGCGAGGCGCGTCGCGCTTTCACCCGCCGCGCTCGCGATGCCCCAATCGACGAGATAGACCTCGCCACCCGTTCCGATCATCACGTTCTCGGGCTTGATGTCGCGATGCACGAGACCACCCAGATGCGCGTGGTGTGCGGCCGCGGCCACCTGCATCAAGATGCCGAGGTTCGCCGCGAGCCGATCCGCCGTCGCGTCGAGCAGCGCCGGCCAAGCAGCGTGCTCCGCGTCGGCGAGCAGCTCGAGCCAAGAGGCACCGACGATCCGCTTCATGACGAGGACGGGCTCGCCGCTCCGCGCGTAGCCGAGCAGGTGCACCGGCAGCACGTTCGGATGCTCGAGATAGCCGGTGATCGCCCCCTCGGTCAAAAGCGCGCGAGCTTGGGCGCCGTCGCGGGCATCTTTCACCGTCTTGACCGCGACGGGCCTTCCGAGCGAGCGCTGCTCCGCGAGGTACACGCGGCCCATACCGCCTTCAGCGAGAAGCGACGTGAGGACGATGTCGCTGCCGTGCTCGACCTCGGTGTCGCCGGGCTCGAGCGCGAGCGAGAGCGACAGCTGCGGGATCGAGCCGAAAACCGGCGCGTTGCGCGTCACCGTCTGCTGCGACGTGCGCGGCACCGGCGAGAGCAACGTCCGCTTCGTCGCGTCGACCGCCGCGTCGACGTCGGGCCGAATCGTCGCGCCCAAGTCGAACGCGGTGGCGGCTTCCGCGAGGGACTCCGCGACGGTGGCGGCGAGCTCACGAGGAGACAACAAGGGCCGAGCAGCATATCGCACCGCTCGGCCCGAATTGCGCGCGGATCGCGCTCGATCGTGCTCTGACCGACGCGCTCAGTGCTCCGGCGCGCAGGCGAGGCGCACGGCCCACGTCGACTCCTCGGCCGTACCGGCGAGGAGCTTGTCGCCTTGAACGGCGAGGCCGAGCACGCGCGAATCGAAGGAGTCGTCGAGCCTTTCCCACGAAGCGCCCGAATCGACCGAGTAGTAGACGCTCCCTTCGCCGACCTCGTAGATGTCACCCGCGCCCGCAAAGAGCGTCGAGCCCACCGTCAGGAAGGTGCCGACCTTCACGCCTTCGAGGCTCGTCTGCCAGGTCGCTCCGTGATCCAGCGAGCGAAAGACACCGCCTTCATCGCTCGCGCCGACCACGACGTTCCCGATCGTCTCGAAGTGCACGAGCTCGCCCGCGCCCTCTTCGAGGACGATGGGCGTCCAACTCGCGCCTTGATCGTCGGAGCGGTACGGGCCGTCGTACCCCGTCGTCGCCAGGAGCGCGTCACCCGACTGCACGAGACCGTTGACGGCCGGGATGTAGCTGTCGCCGTAGCAATCGGTGAACGTCGACGGGAAACCTCCCATCGCCGAGCTCCACGTCTTGCCGCCATCGGTGGAGAGGTAGAGCTCGCTCGTGAGGCTCTGGGCATCTTGGCAATAGATGCCCGCGCCGCGCTGCACGCCGAGGACGATGCCAGCATCGATGGAGGCGAGGAAGGTCATCACGCCGTACTCCTCCGGCTGGAACGGGAGCGCCTCGAACGACGCACCGTCATCCTTGGAGACGAGGACGGCTTGGGTCCCGAGGGCAAAGACGGTTCCGTCGCGCTCGAGCGCGCGGGTCGACCAGCGGAGTCCGACGCCCTCGGGCAGGGCGACCGGATGCCACGACGCGCCGCCGTCGACGGTGCGGAATGCGCCGCTCGGTGAGCCCGAGATGACGGAGTCCCCCGCCGCGCTCAACATCCAAACCGAGTCGGCGAGGACGTCGAGCTTCGACCACGAACCCTCCGCGCCGCTCGCGCGCAGCAGACCGTTGGCCGCTGCGAAGAGGTGCGTGCCGTCGTTTGCGAGCGAGGCGCCGGAGATGAGCGGGCCCATCTCGGTCTTCGTCCAGTGAGCACCTTCGTCGGCGCTCGTGAAGAGACCGGTGTGCGTCGCTGCGAAGAGGTTATTGTCGACGATGAGGAAGTCCTGCACGTCCGCGGGTGCTTGCGATCCGATCGGTGCCCACGTCGCGCCGCCGTCCTCGGTCCGAAACACCTGCGTGTCGTTCGCCGCAAAGCCTCGTTCACCGAAGAACGCGAATGCCTTGTATCCCCACTGCGGCAGATCGGCGACGGCGGTCCACTCCGCCGCTTCGGCGGCGAGCTCGAGCCGGTAGACGCCCGGGTCGTAGATCGAGTTCGCGTAGAGATACGTCCCGTCGGACTCCATCACGTCGAACATGTGATCGCTCGTGGGCAGCGCGACCCATCCGCTCGTCGCGACATCCCACTGATACGGCCGCCCCTGCGCGAGCGCGTAGAAGTCGTCGCCGTGCGCCGAGAAGTAGAACGGAGCGGTCCATTCCGGATCCGAGACTTTCGTCCACGTCTCGCCGTCGGTGGAGCGATAGATCTCCTCCCACGTCGCGACGAAGAGGTCCGAGCCGAACGCTCCCATCGCCGAGATGGTCTTCCCCGCAATCTCGTCGGCCGTCACGAGCGACCAGGTCTCGCCGCCGTCGAGGGATCGATGCAGCGCGGTGTTCGTCGTCGCAATCACCACGTCCGCGGTCGCAGCGACTTGCTCGAAACGCGCGGTGGAAGGTCCGCTGGTCGGCGCAAACGCATCGTCGGTCACGAGGGTTTTGGTGTCGCACGCGGGGACGCTCGCGCCCTCGCCGCCGTCGCCACCTTCACCGCCCGCGCCGGTTGCGCCCGTTCCACCAGAGCCGCCGTCGTCCGAATCGTTCGGCGTGGCCGTCTCGGTGCAGGCCGCACTCACCAGCATCATCGCCACCAGGGACGCCAGCCTCATCCTCGTCGAAATCGTCATGTCACGCCTCCGAAGTCATTCGCTGGGGCGCGTCGCCCCGCATCAAGCAAGGAGGAGCTTAGGTCTCGCGAAGCCATGCGCCCCCGAAAGATCCCCGAAACTTCCGGCGCGGAGACCAACGACCTAAGTTGCTGGAATAGCAAATGAATCAGCCTCACCTGAAAGCTCTTTGATCACGTCCCGGAGGTCGCCCGAACGATCTCGATCGTCGGGTCGAGAAGATACCCATCGTCGCGCTGGAGCAGCAGCTTGCGAAGACCGAGGCTGCGCAGCGTCGCGACTGCGTTGTAGACGCGTTCGGTTCCAGCCTCCGGCAAGACCTTCTCACCGGGCCAACCTTGCTCGACGAGCCTGCCGATCGATGCCGCCTCACCCGGAGAATCGAGGCGATGTTCGGCGAGGCAATGCACGATGCGCTGCAAGGCTCGACGTCGATGCAGCCGCACGCTCTCTTTTGCGCGCGGCGGTTTGAACCAGAGGCCACCCGGGCCAACGACCAGTGCGTTCCGGCTCGCGGCTCCGACACCTTCGTCGAGCTTCGCGAGCGCGGCCTCGAGCAAACGAACGGCGCAACGAACCTCGACGGATCGACCCGTCCACGCGGCCGCGCCGTCGAGCCGCGCGCGCGCTTGACGGTGCAGCTCGGTCGCAACGGCGCCTTTCGACGCACGGGCACGCGCCAAATCGAGCAGGCCGCGATGCACCTCGATCGCGCACGCAAACGCCGGCCGTGGATAAGGCGCGAGGGTTCGCTCGGCCTGCTCGAAGAGATCGCTCGCGTGCGTGAGCGCGTCCTCGATCGCGGCGATCGCTCCGAGCGAGCCCAGAAACAGGCCCTCGTGATCAGGGCTCATCGAACGCGCGAGGTCGAGCGCACGGCGATAACGCTTCTTCGCTTCTCCGAGCTGGCCTTCGGATAGGTGCACGCTCGCCGAGCCCGCGAGCGCGATGCCCTCGGCGCGGCGGACGTTGATCTCGGAGAGCAACGCGAGCGCGTCGTCGTAGATTCGCTCGGCTTCCGCGAGTGCTCCTGCGTCGTGCTCCGCGAGCGCGACGTACGAGAGCGTGACCCCTTCCCAATGCCGCGCGCCGGCCTCGCGGTGAATACGCAAACCTTCGGCGAGGTGGGTTCGCGCTTCGGGCAACGACCCGGTCGCAAGCGACACGATGCCGAGGCTCGTCACGCTGATGCCTTCGAAGGCGCGATCACGCGTCTCGCGCTGCAGATCGAGCGCACGGACGAGGAGCGCGCGCGACGCGTCGGGGTCGTCGCGGTTGAAGTGCGTCGCGGCCTGCATCGCGAGCAAACGCCCTTCGGTGCGGCGATCGTTCGTGTCCTTCACCAGCGCGAGCGCGCGCTCGAAGTAGTCGCCTGCCTCGGTCCAGCGCGCGCGAACCGTCGCCGCGTTGCCCAGCCCGGAAAGGGCGCTCGCCGACAATGTTCGATCGCCGGATTTGGTCGCAATCGCAAGCACACGCTCGAAGTCCTCGATGCTCTCGCGCGTCTGGCCGACGAAGCGCCGCAAATTCCCGCGTGCTTCGAGACCGCGCGCGACGAGCCTCGGGTCGATCTCGCCTTCGTCGGTCGTGGCGAGCGCAGCGTCGAGTGCCTCGAGCGAGAGCGCATACGGATGCGACGCGGCCGACCGAGCCACGACGAGCGCCGCACGCAAGGCGGCGCCGTGAAGCTCCGAAGGAAGGTCCTTGGGACTCGCCAACGCTGCATGACCGGGAAGAAATCGCCGATGCACCGCGAGCAGGTTCTCGTGCTCGAGACGAAGCTTTCGGCGGACGTCGGGATCGTCGGCGACATCGAGCCGCGCGCAGAGCTTCTCCCCGAGCTCGAGGTAATGGCGCGCGTGTCGCTCGTGGGCGCGAAGCGTGGCCGCCGTGTCGAGCTTCGCCTCGGCGAAATCGCGGATGCTCTGGAGCAGGGTGAACCTTCGCACCGACGGATCACGCTCGTCGGCGAGCAGGAGCGACTTGTCACGCAGCGATTGAAGGACGTCGATCGCCGACGCTGTTCGATCGAGGTCGTCGAGCTCGAGCACCCCTTCCACTGCGGCAACGCCGAAGCCTCCGCGAAACACGGATGCTTGTGCGAGCGCACGTTGCTCCCACGGCGCGAGCAGCGACCACGACGACTCGATCGTCTCCCACAGCGTCGCGCGCCGCGGCAGCACGGATGGATCGTGGGTCAGCCAGCCGAAACGACCGCCGAACCGCTCGAGCAGCTCGGCGGGCGCGAGCACGCGCATGCGCGCGGCGGCAAGCTCGATCGCGAGCGGCAGCCCATCGAGCAAGCGCACGAGCGTGGCGATGTCACGCAGCTCGGTCTCGGAGGCGTTCGACCCGGTCCCCGGCGCGGCCGCGCGCGCTCGCTCCAAGAAAAGCTGCACGGCCTCACACTCGTGACCGCCCGCCTCGCCGGGCAGCGCGAGCGGGCCGAGATCGAACAGCGCCTCGCCCGGGATGCCGAGACGCTCGCGCGACGTCACGAGCAAACGCGTCGACACGGGAACCGCCGCGAGCAGCTCGGCGAGGAGCGACGCCGCCGGACGCACCAGCTGCTCGAAGTTGTCGAGGATCAACAGCATCGCCGGTCGCGCGCGCAGCGCCGTCTCGACGCGACGGCGCGATTCATCGATCGGAAGCGAGTCGCCGATCGGAATCGACACGACCTGCGCGAGCCGCGAAAGCATGTCGAACGCGGTCGTCGCATCGCCGAGCTCGCAGAAGAAGACGCCGCCGGGCGGCGCGTCATCCCGCGCGAGAACGCCGAGCGCATACTCTTTCACGATGCGCGTTTTCCCGGTGCCGGGCGGTCCCAAGACCGTCACCAGCCTCGACCGGCCGAGCGCCGCTTCGAGCCCCTCGAGGGCGTCTCGGCGACCGACGAAGCTCGTCGGAAGCGCGGTCACGTTCGTCGGCGGCGGCTCACGCATGGGCGCTCGAGGGCGCACCTTTATGCCTCACAAAGAGGCCGAGCGCCCGAAGGATCGCGTGATCGCTGGGCGCGGCGCGTTCAGCCGCCGCCCGCGAGTCGCGCGAGCGCAGCCTTGATCCAGCCCTTCTCGGGCTCTGCTTTCGTGAGGGCTTCGAGGCGACTTCGACAATCGTCGCAGCTCGTCCCCTTCGCACGCGCGTCGAAGGCGTCCGCCGCGATGCGCCCGTAGAGCGCGATCGGCAGCCTTGGATCATCTTTGAGCGCGGCGTCGAAGTGCTCTCGCGCGGCATCGACTGCCTGATGGTCCCACAGCGCGGTGACGCCCATGTCCGCTCGAATCTTCGCGCGCGTCGTGTGCGCCGCCGGATAGTCCATCTGACCGAGCGCCGTCCCGATGGTCCGCATGGCTTCGGCGGTTTCACCTCGATTCAAGAGGAACTGCGCGTAATTCCCCTTTTCCCAAGCTGACTCCGGCTCGAGCTCGATGATGCGCTGCTGTGCCGCGTCCGCCGCATAGAACCTGCGCTGCGACTCGTACGCGTCCGTGAGCGCGTCAAATGCAGAGCGAACGAGACCCTCGTCCGTGGCTTCGGCGATGACCCGCGTCGCGCGTCGCGCCGCCTCGTCGTAATTGCCTTCGTCGCTCGCGATCTGAGCCAGAAGAACGTCGACGTAGAGGTCGGAGCCGGGCACGCGCCCGAGCGCGGTCGTCGCTTCGCGAGCGCGGTCGAACACGGGCTTCTTCCCCTCCGGCGCGTTCGATTTCGCCGCGAGCAGCTCGAGCCAGGCCATCGCGACGAACGCGTCGCGCACCATCGGCCGCACGGCGATCGCCTTCTCGAGGATGGCGCGCGCGCTCGTGAGCCCGGCGGCGTCATACCGAGTTCGCCCAATGTAGGCGCTTTTGTATGTAATGCGACCGAGCTGGGCGAGCGCGAGCCCATCGTTCGGGTTTGCCTTCAATGCGCGCTCGGCGAGCTCCTGCGCCTCGACGAGCAACGCACCATTGCCACTCCAGCGATCGACGAGAGCGCGTGCCTGTTCGGCCGGCGTCCGAGGCACGGTCGCACTGGCAGCAATCACCTCCGCGCGTGGCTTCGGAACGTTGTTCGCATCGGCAGGATCATCGAGTCGCAACGCCGCGACGCTGCCGGTCCCCGTCCCGAGATAGAGCCGCCGCCCGTCGGCCGAAAACCGAAGCACCGGGATCCCGCGCTCCTCGACATTGAAGAACCATTTCAGATGTCCGTCGGTCGCATTGTTGATTCGCAAGAGGCCCGTGCTGTCTCCGGTCGCGACGAGCGTTCCGTCCGGGGAGAACGCCACACTCCAGGCCTCGCTCTCGCTTCGGAGCGACATGAATTCCGTCTGCTTTCGCGTCAGCGACAGACGCGTGACACCGTCGTCCGAGGCTGTCGCGACGAGGGAGCCGTCTCTCGTGAAATCGATATCGTCGATCGTCGCCCCGTGCGCAGGCAGCTGGAACGAGGACGATCCGTCGGTGCTCCACAGCTTCGGGACGAACGACGCGCCGCCCGCGGCGAGCTGCTTGTTGTCCGGCGCCATGGCGAGCGCGTGCACGTTCGCCCCAGATGAGTGCTCGATGGTCCCGGAAACGGTGAGGCCCGGCAGCGCGAACCGCTTCACGATACCCGTCTCACCGCCCGCGAATACCTCCGAGCCGTCGGCGCTGACAGCAAGTGCCATCACCGCAAACCCCGCCTCCGCCTCTTGAACGAGCTTGTTCGTCGCTGCGTCGAAGACCCGCACCCGCTTCGAATCGCCCGTCACGATGTGCTTCCCGTCGGGCGTGAACGCGACCGAGCCGACCCTGCCCTCGTGAACACCCAGCGAACCGAGCGGCTCCAATGTATCTGCGGACCAAACCTTCGCGCTCGCGTCTGCACTGGCGCTCACCAGCCTGGTTCCGTCCGGGGAAATCGCAATGTCGTGGACGACATGCGCGTGAGCGCGCGCCGTCTTGTCGATCTTGAAGGCGGGATATCGAAAGCGCGGCGGGGGCGGAAGAACGGCGCGCAACACATTCGCGGGCGCCACTTCCGGCGGGGGCGCGCTCGCGGACGCTGCGCCGGGGGCCGATCGCTCGAGTACGACGACCGCCGCACCTCCGCCGCACGCAATCACCGCGAGGGCGCCCGCGAGGATCGCAACGCGCGTTCTCGAACCGCCGCGGCGACGAGCACCGGCACGCAGCGCAACGCCGGCCTCCGTCGCGGATTGGAATCGATCTTCCGGTGCGGGCTCGAGCAACACCGACAACCAATCGGCAAAACCAGCATCGATCGAGAGGCTCGGTGGCAGTTGCACCTTGAGCTTCTTCTGCGGCAGCTTGTCCGGTGAGTTCGCGGTGAGCAAAAAGACGATCGTCGCTCCGAGCCCGTAGAGATCCGACGCGGGGGTCGCCACGCCTCGATACTGCTCAGGCGCCATGAACCCGTAGGTCCCGACGACGGTCGTGTCACCGCTCGAGTCGGCACCCTCGAGCGCGCGCACTGCACCGTAGTCGACCAGGTGGACCGCACCCGCCGCGTCCAAGAGCACGTTGGCGGGCTTGATGTCGCGATGAATCACCGGCGCCGGCCGGCTATGCAGATACGCGAGCACGTCGAGCAGCTGGGCGGCGATGTCTCGGACATCGGTCGGGTGAAGAGGTCCGCGCTCCGTCACGGTGCGCGAAAGGCTCGTTCCAGAAACGAGGGATTGGACGAGAAAGAAGACCGGCCCTTCCGCCGTCTCCTCCGAGAAGCTCTCGACGTGCCTTGGAATCCGCGGATGTGACAAACCCGCCAGAATTCGTGCTTCACGCTCGAAGAGCTCCAGGCTCTTCCAGGACGCCGCTCCCTTGACTCGGAAGCGCTTGAGCGCAACGAGCTGCCCGGTTGCGACCGATTCGGCCTCGTACGTCTGCCCTGAAGAACCGAGCCCCAACGTCGCTTTGATGCGGTAGCGATTGCCGATCAGATACCCAGGCGGAAGAACGGCAGAGTCCGACATAGCGGGGGCTCATCGCACGAGTCGGCGCGGGCGGCACGAAAACTCCTTAGCGAGCGGCGACAAAGGTAAGCCGCACAACTACGTCGTAACCTGGCGACCGTCCGAAGGTCCTGCCTGGATCCTCGGAATTCGAGAAGAGCGGCCCGCTGGGTCGAGTTTCGTTGTCCGCCCTGCCTACCCGCCGTCAATTAACGCCGCTGACGACTAGCTGTTGATGAGTCTCGCGGATTGTTTCGCCGAGCGTCATTTGCTGCTCGAAGGCACCCACGAGAAGGGTCGAGCCGTCCGCCATATCGACGACGGCACCTGCCCCTCCACACGCGATGGGTGCACCGCGGAGGACCTGGCCTTCGGGGGACAGCTCGACGAGCAGCGCGGCGTCGTGATTTCCGAGGTCGAGCGAGGGGTCGCTGCCGAGGAGTCCGAGGACGGCGCCTCCATCCCCGCGTACAGCGATTGAGGGAGCGGTGCCGAACGCGTGGTGACTCCACATCGCGGTGCCATCGCTCCCTGCCAACCGCACGAAAGTCACGTCACCATATCCAACGCGGTTGGAGGGCTCTTGGTAAGCGGCGAGCACTCCACCATCGGCGAGTGGCCGAACGACCAGCGTGTGGGGAGCATCGAGCAGGTGGTACGTCCACAGGATCTCGCCGCCGGCGGTGAGCCGCTGAATCTCGAGAGACGAATCGTCGCTAGGTGGTAGTGCCGTGGATGTGGAGAGAATGGTCCCATCCTCGAGCACCTCCCACGAGCGGACGTCGCGCTCGAGCGGCGTGACCGCAACGGGCGTCAAGGTCTCGTCCAGCTGAACCAGGAACGAGCCGTACTCCTTGTCGGTCGGCGCCGCATGCTCGACGCCGCCGACGACGAGCGGAGCTGCCGATCGCACCACGCCAAAGAAACCACTGTGCGCGCGACTGAGCGCTGCCAGCTCGAGCTTCTCCTCGACGGCGGGAAAATGAGCCGTTTCGATGGTCCCGCTGCCCACCTGGGCGCCCGCCCCGTTGAAACGGTGCAACGCGACGGAAAAGGGGCCGGTTCGACCGCCGACGATCGCGTCTCCGCTCGCGGACGGCGTGATCCGCAGACGCGCTTGATCGAGCCAAGAAAAGTCATCGACCACGAGCGAGAGGGCGTCTTGGTCGGCCCGGTAGAGGCGTGCGCCGCCGGCGGTCCGAAGCGAGACGAGCACCTCGCCGGTCGGCGTCGGGACGAGCTCGATCGATGTCTCGGGCGCAACGGCATCGTCCGATTGGATGATGCCGGACGAGCTGAAAACATTCGGCGCGATCGACGCCGCGTGCAGCGGGAGCTCCATCGACGACTGCACGGTTCGAGCCGGCGAATCACCTCGCTCGATGCGAAGCTGCAATCCGATCTTGACCGAGCCCATGCGACATCCACGCAAGAAGTCGTGACCCCACACCGGCGCAGGCACCTCGAGACGCGCGCTCAAGTCCGACCAGAGGGCGCCGCCCTCGAAGGGAAGATCCTCCGACGAGACGAGGGGATCCTCGAGCGTGGTGTTCCCCACGTCCGTCGAGAGGACCACGGTTGCCGATTCGATCGATACTTCGCTTCCCTCATCGACCAACAGCCGCATTTGCGCGTCAATCGCGAGGCGGTCCTCATCGGCGATCTGGACGGTCTGGACGGTAGAGCGTGACGGCTGGAGGACGAGCTCGGGATCGACCGCCGATCGCTCATCGCACGCGACGACGGCACCGAGGGAGAGGAGCGCGGGCACGACCAGACGACGGTGATGCATCTTCTAGATATTAGCGTGGCGCCAATCGTTCTCGGGATCACAGGACTTCAAGAAGAACGAAGGTTCGTGAACACGAAATTTCCCACATCAGATCGTTCTCATATCCGAACAATTTATGCTACGCCTCCTCATGCCCAGCGGCCTCTTGGACGACCTGCCCGGCCTTCTCTGCTTTGCTCGCGTCGTCGAGTCAGGCTCCTTCACCAAGGCGGCACAGATGCTCGGCATATCGAAGTCGGTGGTGAGCACGCGAATCGCCTCGCTCGAAGCGCGCCTGGGCGACGAGCTGCTGTTGCGGACGACGCGCCGGGTAACCGTGACGACCGCGGGGGCGCGGGTCTACACGCACGCTCGTGAGATGGCAGCCGCTGCAAGCGCAGCGACGTCCGGTGCGACCGACGCGGGCCGAGGTCTCATCCGAGTGAGCGCTCCCGTTTCGCTGTCGCAAATGTTTCTGGCAAACCCGATCAGCGAGTTGCTTTCGAAGAACACCGGATTGCGGGTGGATCTCGTCCTCAACGACCGGCTCGTCGACCTGGTCGAAGAGCGCATCGATCTCGCGATTCGCGTCAGCAAGCTCGCCGACTCGACCCTCGTCGCGCGCCGCCTCGCCGTCACGCCGATGGACGTGTGCGGCGCGCCCGCGTACTTCGCAAAACACGGCAGGCCGACCCGCCCGGAGGAATTGGTTCGGCACAACTGCCTGCGCTACACGCTGCTCCGCGCGGAGCACGAATGGCGGTTTTACGGAAGCGAGGGTCGCATCGCCCTCGACGTCGGCGGCAACTTCGAGACTTCGAACGGAACGATGCTTCGCGAGGCTGCGATCGCCGGTATCGGTCTCGTGATGCTGCCGCGATTCATGACCTTCGACGCGCTACGTACCGGCTCGCTCGAGACGGTGTTGGGTGACTTTGCTCCTCGCCCACTCGGCATCTACGCCGTTCGACGCGGAGGTCGGACGGCCCCACGTGGGGTCGCCGAGCTGGTGCGCGTGCTCGAAAAGACGCTTCGGGCAGAGCCCTGGGCGCGAGCCGCCGGCTGATTGTTCGGTATTCAGAACGAATCGTTCTCCAAGCTTTGCTGGCGAGGACGATCCAAAGCGTGCAGCTTCGCGGCATGTTTTCATTCGCATGCCCTTCATTCGCGCGTCTTCTCCTGGTCGTGGCGACGGGCGTCGTTGCCGCGTGCGCGCACTCGAGCGACGTCGCGCAGCCTGCATCAGCCGGTCCTACGACATCGGCGCCTACAGCGACCGAGCGACCTTCGGCCGAGGCGCAGCAGCTCGCCGTCGTTCGTCGCTATTTCGACGAAGTGTGGAGTGCCGGCAAGCTCGAGGCCTTGGACGAGCTGCTGGCCCCCGATTACGTCAACCATACGCCGAGCACACCGAACCCGCCGCCTGGTCCCGGCGGGCTCAAGCCAATTGTGGCAGCGTTCCGCGAGGCGTTCCCTGATTTGCATTTCACCATCGAGGATGCGTTCGTGGACGGTGATCGCGTCGCCGTGCGCGTCACGATGGAAGGAACACACGACGGCACGCTGTTCGGTATCGCGCCGACGCACAAACGAGTGAGGGTCGGTCAAATCAACATCGAGCGCTTCCGCGATGGGAAAATTGTGGAGCATTGGCGTGTCACCGACGAGCTAGGCCTGATGAAGCAGCTCGGCATCGTGAAGTGACGGTTCAATGTGAACCGCGCGCCTTCTTCCTCGACAATGCCAAAAACACGACGGGCGTCGTGAACAGCGTCAAGAGCTGGGACACCAAGAGCCCGCCGACGATGGCGATACCGAGCGGTTGCCGTAGCTCGGCGCCGGTCGCCCGATCCAAAGCGAGCGGCAGTGCGCCGAGAAGCGCGGCGAAGGTCGTCATGAGAATCGGTCGAAAGCGGAGGTGGCAGGCGCGCTCGATCGCCTCCTCCGGCGTCAAGTGCTCGCCCCGTTGGGCGTCGAGCGCGAAGTCGACCATCATGATGGCATTCTTCTTCACGATACCGACGAGAAGGATGATGCCGATGAGCGCGATGACGCTCAAATCCATCTTCATCAGTACGAGCGCCAGCAGAGCGCCGAGGCCGGCGGACGGCAACGTCGAGAGGATCGTAATCGGGTGGACGAAGCTCTCGTAGAGCATGCCCAGGACGACGTACATCACGCCGAGGGCCAGGGCGATCAGGAGCGGCTGGTTGGAGAGGGATTGCGTGAAAGCCTGCGCCGTCCCGCTGAAGCTCGCGCGCATGCTGGCGGGGATGCCGATTTCGCGCTCCGTCCTCCGCACGGCGTCGACCGCGGTGCCGAGGGACGCGCCGGGGGCGAGATTGAACGACAACGTCGTGGAGGGGAATTGCCCCTGATGGGTTATCGCGAGCGGCGCCGTCCCGAACGACGGGGAGACGAGCATCGACAGCGGGATGCTCCGATTGACGGGGCCGAGCAGGGTGGGTGCGCCCGCCTGGTTCGATTCGAGGTAAACGCTCGAGAGCGCGTCCGGGCCGAAGACACGCTCGGGGTGCTGCTCCAGAACGACGCGGTATTGGCCCCGCTGGTTGAACGTCGTCGCGATCTGCCGTTGACCGAAAACATCATAGAGCGCGCCGTCCACGTCCGCCGCCGAGATGCCTAGGCGGGACGCGGTATCCCGATCGATGTGCAAATCGAGCTCGAGGGCGCTGCTCTGCTGATCGCTCGTGACGTCTTTGAGCTCCGGAAGGTGCTTGAGCGCGTCGAGGAGCTTCGGCGACCATTCCCGCAATTTATCGAGGTCGGCGTCGACGAGCGTGTATTGATATTGTGTCTTCGTAAAACGACCGCCGAGCCGAACGTCCTGAATCGACTGCATGTACGTCTGGATCCCGACGGACGACGCGAGCTTTCTCCGGAGGCGCTGAATGATTTGCTCGCTGGTCGATTTGCGCTCGCCACCCGGCTTGAGCGCGATGAAGACCGTGCCGGTGTTCCCGCCGCCGGAGCCGATGAACGACACGACGTGGTCGACGTCCGGATCAGCCTGAAGGACGGCGTTGATCTCCTCCTGGTGCGCCCTCATCGCGCCGAACGAGACGTCTTGTGCAGCCTCCGTCGTACCGGTGATTTGCCCGGTATCTTGCTGCGGGAAGAGCCCCTTGGGAATGACGACGTACAGGGCGAGGGTCGCGACGATCGTCGCGAGGGTGACCACGAGCGTGAGGCGCCGGTGGCGCAGCACGACCTTCAACGCGCGCGAATAGATCGACAGCAGCCAATCGAATGCGCGCTCCGAGAAGCGAAACAACCGGCCAGGCGGTTTCTCCGACCCCGGCCGAAGCAGGTGCGCACACATCATCGGCGTCAGCGTCAGAGACAGAACGGCCGAGACTGCGATGGCGACGGCGAGCGTGACCGCGAACTCGCGAAAGATACGGCCGACGTAACCACCCATCAGCAAGATCGGTATGAAGACGGCGAGGAGGGAGACGGTGATCGAAATGATCGTGAACGAGATCTCCTTCGCGCCTCGAAGCGCCGCGGCAAACGGTGTCTCGCCGGCTTCGATATGCCGTGTGATGTTCTCGGTCACGACGATGGCGTCATCCACGACGAACCCCGTCGAAATGGTGAGCGCCATCAGGGACAGATTGTCGAGATTGAAACCGGCGAGGTACATCACCCCGAGCGTCCCGAGGAGGGAGAGCGGCACGGCGACACTGGGAATGGCCGTCGCGCGCACACTCCTCAGGAACACGAACACCACGAGAATGACGAGGCCTATCGCGATGAGCATCGCGGTCTCGACGCCGTGGAGCGATGCGCGAATCGTCTCGGTCCGGTCCATCGCGACCCCGACATCGATCGCGGGGGAGATGCTCGAGCGCAGCTCGGGCAATAGGGCTTTGACGCGTTCGTTCGTCTCGATGATGTTTGCACCCGGCTCGCGCCGCACGATGATGAGCACCGCGCGCTGTCCGTCGACCCACCCCGCAATGCGGCTGTTCTCCACGCCGTCGACCACGGTCGCGACGTCCCCCAGCGTGACGGAGCTTGTCCCATCGTGGGAGACGACCAAGGAGCGAAACGCGTCTGCGCCGAAGAGCTGATCGTTGGCGTCGACGACCTTGGACTGAAAGTCTCCGCTCAGGCTGCCTTTCGGCATGTCGGAAGTCGCCAGATTGATGGTCTGTCGTACGTCCTGCGTCGAAAGGCTGGACGCCGCGAGCGCACCGGGATCCACCGCGACGCGGACCGCAGGCTGCTGGCCGCCGCCGACCGTCACCTGCCCGACCCCTTCGACCTGTGAAATCCGCTGAGCGAGAATGCTGTTTGCGCTGTCGTACACCTCCGAAAGCGGAAGCGTGTCGGACCGGACCGAGAGAATGAGGGTCGGAGCGTCCGCCGGGTTTACCTTGCGTAGGCTGGGGCGTGTCGGCAGGTCTGCGGGGAGCTCGCCGCCGGCTGCGTTGATTGCCGCCTGCACGTCGCGCGCTGCCGCGTCGACGTCGCGGTCGAGATCGAATTGCAGGGTAATCGTGGTCGAGCCCAGGGCGCTCGAGCTGGTCATTTCGTTCAGGCCGGCGATGCGACCGAACCGCCGCTCGAGCGGTGTCGCAACCGACGATGCCATCGTCTCCGGGCTTGCGCCGGGCAAGCTCGCCTGAACGAGAATCGTCGGCGAGTCGACATTGGGAAGCGGCGCGACCGGGAGGCTCGCATACGCGAGCATGCCCGCGAGTGCGATCGCGATTGCAAGGAGCGCCGTGGCAATCGGCCTGCGAATGAACGGGCCGCTCACGGCGACACCGGCGCGGTCGTCGGGCGCGGTCTCCGCCTGCGCGCAACGTACGCGCGAACGCGCTCCATTCCGAGGTAGACGGCCGGCGTCGTGTACAGCGTGAGGACCTGCGACACGAGGAGGCCGCCGACGATGGTAATACCGAGTGGTCTGCGCAGCTCACTGCCGGTCCCGCTCCCGAGTGCGAGCGGGAGCGCGCCGAGCAGCGCGGCCATCGTCGTCATCATGATCGGCCGGAAGCGAAGGAGGCAGGCCTGATGGATAGCCTCCGCCGGTGGCATCTTCTGCTCCCGCTCGGCCTCGAGGGCGAAGTCGATCATCATGATTGCGTTCTTCTTCACGATGCCGATGAGCAAGATGATGCCGATGAGCGCCACGACACCGAAGTCGATGCGCGCGATCACGAGCGCGAGGAACGCGCCGACGCCGGCGGACGGCAGCGTCGACAGGATCGTAATGGGGTGAATCGTGCTCTCGTAGAGAACGCCGAGGACGATGTAGACGGTAATCAGCGCGGCGAGGACGAGCAAAGGCTCGCTCGCGAGCGACTCTTGGAATGCGCGCGCTTCGCCTCGAAACTTGCCGTGAACGCCGCGCGGCACGCCGACCTTCTCCTCGGCACGCGAGATGGCGGTGACCGCATCCCCGAGCGACGCGCCGCGGGCGGTATTGAACGAGACGGTGACCGCCGGGAATTGGCCGTCGTGTGTTATCGCAATGGGCACCGGCCGCGTCACCCAATGCGCGAAGGATCGGAGCGTCACGGGCTCGCCGGTCGTGGAGCGCACGTGCAGCCGGTCGAGCGCCTCCTCGTCGCGCTGGTAATCGGGCGTGACCTGGAGGATGACGCGATAAAGGTTCAGCTGGGTGAAGATGGTCGAGATTTGGCGCTGCCCGAAGGCGTCGTAGAGCGTGTCGTCGATTGCCTGCGCCGTTACACCGAGTCGTGATGCCGTGTCTCGATCGATCGCGAGATCGACCGCGAGCCCCAGCTGCCCCTGGTCGCTCGTGACCCCCTCGAGCTCGGGTTCTTGGCTCAACGCGGCGACGAATCGAGGTGCGAACGCGGCCAGTTCCTCCGCGTCCGCGCTCTGGAGTGTGTATTGGTATTGCGTCCGGCTGACGGTCGCGTCGATTTGCAGGTCCTGCACGGCTTGCGCGTGCAGCTGCATTCCCTCGATCGAAGAGACCTTCGGGCCGAGCCTCGCGACGATCTCCTGTGCGGTCGATTTGCGCTCGGAGCGGGGCTTCAACGTGATCGAGAGCCGACCGGTGTTGGGCGTCATGTTGGTGCCGTCGGCACCGATGAACGACGCCACGCTCTGCACGTCGGGGTCGCTGCGCACCGCATCGGCGACGCGTCGCTGAAGCTCGACCATTCGCTCGAAGGAGACGTCCGGCGCCGCCTCGGTCACACCGACGATGGCGCCCGTGTCTTGCGGCGGAAAGAACCCCTTCGGGATCGCCAGTGCGAGCATGGCCGTGAGACCGGCGGTCGCGAACGTCACCAGAAGCGCGAGCGTCCTGTGCTTCAGCACCCAACCGAGGCTGCGGTCGTACGCTTGCAGCATGCGCTCGTAACCGCGTTCGGCCCCGTTCTTTACGCGCGCCAGCGGTCGTGACCAAAAGCGCGGTTTCGAAGATGCGTGCGAGGGATGCTGTTCCTCCGCGCCGGGGCGCAACAGGTGCGCACACATCATCGGCGTCAACGTCAACGACAGGAACGCCGAGACGGTAATGGCCACTGCCAACGTAATCGCAAATTCGCGAAACAGGCGCCCCACGACTCCGCCCATGAAGAGGAGCGGAATCAGAACGGCGACGAGCGAGACCGTCAGCGACACGATCGTAAATCCAATCTCTTTCGCACCCGCGAGCGCTGCCTCGAACGGCTTCGCCCCGCGCTCGATATGTCGCGTCACGTTCTCGATCATGACGATTGCGTCGTCGACGACGAACCCGGTCGAGATCGTCAGCGCCATCAACGTCAGATTGTTGAGGCTGAAGCCGAGCAGATACATCGCGCCGAACGTGCCGATGAGGGACAGCGGCACGGCGATACCGGGGATGACGGTGGCCCGCAGATTTCGCAGAAACACGAACATGACGAGGACGACGAGCGCGACCGTGAGCGCGAGCGTCCACTCGACCTCCTCGACGGAAGCTCGCACCGTCTCCGTTCGGTCTGCGAGCACGCGCACGTCGAGACTTTGCGGAAGCGACGCCGAGAGCTGCGGCAACAGCTCTTTCACGCGATCGGCGACCTCGATGACGTTCGCCCCCGGTTGGCGCTGAACATTCAAGATCACGGCGCGCTTGTCGTCGGCCCACCCGGCGAGCTCGGCATTTTCGACGCCGTCCTCGACGGTGGCGATGTCGGCGAGGCGAATGGGCGCGCCGTTGTCCTCACCGATGATGATCGGGCGAAACGCCTTTGCGTCGGGGAGCTCGTCATCGGTGTCGAGCACGTAGTTTTGCCGCGGGCCGTCGAGGCTTCCTTTCGGCTGATTGGCATTGGCGGCGACCAGCGAGGCCCTCACGTCCTCGAGCGTGAGCCGCGCGCCGGCGAGCGCTTCGGGATCGACGCGCACGACCACGGCAGGCTTCTGCCCACCATTCAGCGTAACGAGCCCCACGCCCGATACTTGCGCGATCTTCTGCGCAAGGATGGAGTCGGCAAAATCCGCCACCTGCCGCAGCTCCAGGGTGTCGCTGCTCACCGCGAGGGTCAAAATCGGCGACTCGGCGGGGTTGCTCTTGCTGTAGGTCGGCGGTGCCGGAAGTGTCTGCGGAAGAAGATTCGCCGCGGCGTTGATGGCAGCCTGCACGTCCTGCTCGGCGGCATCGATTTGCCGCTCGAGCTCGAATTGGAGCGTGATTTGAGAATAGCCGTAGCTCGAGACGCTCGTCATCGACGAGAGCGACGGCATCTGGCCGAGCTGTCGCTCGAGCGGCGTCGTCACGCTCGACGCCATCGTGTCGGCGCTCGCTCCCGGCAAATACGTCGATACGACGATGGTCGGATAATCCACTTCCGGAAGCGCCGAGACGGGTAGTTGGCTGAACGCCACGACGCCAGTCAAGGTCACCCCGACCATGAGAAGCGTCGTCGCGACCGGCCGGCGTACGAACGGCGCCGAGATGCTCATGTCTCGGTCCGCGCTCGAGGCTGAACTTTGCTGCCGGGCTTGAGCTGCGCCTGACCGTCGAGGACGACCCGCTCTCCTTCGGTGATGCCGGAGCGAAGGAGGGCGATTTCACCTTGGATGCGCTCGACCTCCACCGGCCGTGCGGCCGCGACGTCCCCATCCTCGACCACGTAAACGAAAGAGCCGGTTGGTCCCCGCTGTATCGCGACCGCGGGGACGACGAGCGCATCCTCCTCCGTCCGAACGACGACGCTCGCTTTGACGAATTGGTTCGGCCAGAGGTGCTTGTCCGGATTCGAGAACGACGCTTTGAGACGAATCGTTCCGGTCGCGGTGTTGATTTGATTGTCGATGAGATCGAGCTTCCCGGTCGCGATCGTGCGATTGCCGGTTCGATCACGCGCGTCGACCGGCAGCGCCTCTTTCTTCAGTGCGTCACTGACCTCCACGAGGTCATCCATCGGGAGGCTGAAGACGACATCGATCGGGTCGAGCTGGGTGACGACGACGAGCCCGGGGTCGGTCGTGTGGATGATGTTCCCTGCGTCGACGAGCCGAATACCCGTGACGCCGTCGATGGGCGAAACGACGCGCGCATATTCGACGTCGAGCTTCGCGCGATCGATCTGCGCGCGATCTCCTTGGACCGTCGCGCGCAGCTGCTCGACGAGCGCCCGCTGGTCGTCGACGGATTGGCCCGTCGCGATGCCGCTCTTCGCGAGCTCGGTGAAGCGACGCAGATTGATCTGGGCACCGGCCAGCGTGGCGCGGTCTTTTTCGAGCGTCGCTTCGGCTGCCGCGAGGGCGGCATTGAACGGTCGTGGATCGATCTCCGCGAGAACGTCACCCTGCTTGACCGATTGGCCCTCGCGAAACACGACGCGGTCCAGTCGGCCGTCGACCTGAGGCTTCACGGTGACGGTGCTGCGCGCGACGACCGTGCCGAGACCATCGAGGGAGATCGGGACACTCCGGCGCTCGGCGTTCGTGACGACGACGGATACGACGCGCTCGTCAGCGGGTGACCCGCTCTTGCCTTGCCCTTCTGCGCGGTAGCGAGCCGCCCCGATCAAGAGCGCGACGACCAAGCTCCCCAGCGCGGCGAACACCCACCGCCTTCCCCGCGAAGAAGGCGTGGAGACGAGCGCCGGGCCAGGTTGCTCGCTCATGGCTCCTCGCGCGTAGCGACAACCGGGCCAGCTCGATCACCGAGGAATTACGGCTCGTGACAGTTCTGCGCACGAGGGGGGTGAGCGCCGGCGCTCACGTGTACCCATGTGTGCGGGCACGCTCGCGCTGTCGCCGCACCAGGCCATACACGATGAGCGCCGCCAGGATTGTCGCGGCGAGCGTCACCAAGCAGTGAATGCCCAACCATTGGTTGAATTGAATGCGCTCCTCGATGGTTTCTCTATCGAGCCTCTGCAGTAGCCACGAGCCGAGGAACATGAGAACCCATCCGCACCACCAGCCCGGCAAGAGCGAGGGCGTGCCCGCGTGCCACCATTCACGGCCTCGGTGCTGCGGAGCGCTTGCCAGCCAGATCTCCCGCATGACTTGGTACGGCTTCCAGACGGCGGCGATCGGAACGAAGAACCACCCTACCGCCCATCCCGGCGTAGACCGAATCGAAGTCGCGCCCAGCGCCCGCACGTTGACGTTCGCGCGGCGCACGAACAGCAGAAACGTCAGGTACGTCACGAGCAGCACGGCCGTCTTCGCGACCATGAGCACACGGGCCTGGCGTGCGTACGACTCGGCGACGTCAGGGTCGTGGAGACCGCGCTCCATGTCGCGAAGAACCGGGTTGGTGGCGACGATGATCCAGAAAAGGCCGAATGTCAGAGCTCCGAACGCGACCAGGAGTCCGACCAGCGGATATCCGATCCGCCGTGGGTCGACATAACGCCACCCATCGACACCCGGGGGAGACGTGATGACACGGGCCGCCTTGGCTGCGTCGTCCGCGGGCGGCGCATAGGGGTTCAGCCGGTCGCCCACGCTATTGCGACACCGCGCTCAGCGGCGTCGCAAAGACGAACCGCTCGTTTTCACCCTCACTGACGGACCAGAGCAAGTCGTCCGCCGGCTCGTAGCTGAGATCTTCGGGCCACTTGTTCCAGCCGTAGGTCTCCGACGGGGAATCGGGCGCGGCTCGGTAGAGCTCCCCATCCCAGCCATCAGGCGCGCTCGAGGACATCCAGAATTGCCCTTCGTTCGCGACCACACCCTGCAGCGCCTTCTGCCCGCAGACCCAGGCCTCCGCCGGAAATAGGGTCGGACCACCTTTCAACAAACCGGTCTCGTCGACGGGGTAACGAAAGATCCCTCCGTACACGGAGTCCGGATCGTACTCCCCCGTTACCACACTCACCGGATCCGTCGAGCGGTCGATGGATACGAAGGAGAAGCGTTGATTGCAGAGGTTCGGATCTTCGTAATGCCCTATCTGGGGGACGATGTACTTGAAGTTCTGGGCGTAATAGCTGTCCGACGCGGGATCGTATCCCATCTGGTCGGCTTCCCCGATGTCGGGGCGAAGGATCCGTTCCATATCGAAGACGCGGAAGCCGTTCCAGGTGTCGACGATATAGAGGTAGCGCCCGACCCACGCGACGCCGCCCGAATGCAGAGGCACCGAAACGAAGTCCGGCGCCTCCGGTGTTCCGGTCGGCTCGACCAGCAGCAGCAGCCGATAGGGGTAGGTGTTTCCGGTGACGTCGACGAGCGACAACCGAACATCGGTGCTCGGGGTGCCCGGCCCGCCGCCGTGATACCACGACACGAGCGCGAGCTTTTTTCCGCCGAGCGTCCCCTCGGCCGTCGCGTCCCACGTCCCGGTGATCCCCTGCGGCCACCATTCTCCTGTCGCGTTGTCACTGTCGCTGAAGCTGAACGCGCGTGCGATCGTGGAGACGTTGCCGACGACGTCGGATGCCGGAGTGCCGACACGATTGAGATCTTGGGCAATGTCGTCGATCGTCGCGATTGAGAGCTTCGCCGCGAGGGCATCGACGATGGCGCCTTTGTCTTCCCAGGTGCCCTTGTCGTTCAAAGGGTAAGCGCAGCGATCGATCGTGCGCAGGCCACCGCCCTCGGCGAGCCCCGTGTGCGCGGGGCATTCCGGCGTCGCATCGAGGCAAGGATCGGGAGGCTCCGCGGCGCCGCCCGTACCACCTTCACCGCCGAGGTCGGATCCGCCGGTGCTCGAGGAGCTGCCGCCGCCGGTGTTCGTCGAGGCTGCTCCACCGGCGCCACTGCCACCGGCCCCGCCGTTCGACGTCGCCGCGGAGTCTCCACACCCGCTCGAGAGCAAGAGCACGACGGACGCAATCAGGTGCAGATGACGAGCCACGTCGGCCATCGGAATCCTCCAAGCCAAGCCGAATAACGAGCCGCACGATAACGTGCGTCGTCGCGGCACCGCAATGGCTCGAGGATTTCGGCTTACAGCGCTCGATTGCGATGGCGCTGCACCAATATGGGTCTCATCGGCTGTTCGCGAGAGCCCCTTGGTCGCGGCGGAGCTTCGTGAGCAGCGCCTCGAACGCGTCGAGAAATGTCCTGACGTCGCTCTTGACGATCGTGCCGGCCGCATTGGCGCTGCGTGCGATGCGCAATAGCTCGTCCACGGGTAATGAGGAGTGCAGCACCACCCACGGCATCGGAAAGCCGGATTTTCCTTTCAGCACCTGGAGCAACGCGTCCCCGGATAATCCGGGCATTTGAACGTCGAGGACGACGATCTCCGGCCGCTCGGTCAAAATCGCGGCGCCGGTACCTATCGATTGGCTCCGCGTCACGACCGTGTAGCCGCGCGCCTCGAGCCCGATCGTGAGCGATTGCAGAACCACCTCGTCGTCGTCGACGAGCATGACCTTGTCTCGAGTTCGGCTTTTCATGCTGAGGCCTCGGAAACCCGCGCGGCCATCGCGCGGTAGACGGCTTCGAGCCGTCCCTCGATCTCGGTCGCGATCACCTGAGCGCGACCGACGTCGCTCTTGCTCACGCTCTCGAGCTCGTCCAAACGGCCGCCGAGATCGCCGAGCCCCACCGTGCGGGCGGCGCCACGCAACATGTGCGCGACGCGCGCGAGCGACTCTTCGTGCGGCAGTTTCGTTTCGGGTCCGGCCGCGCGCGAAGCAACCCGGAGGCGTTCGATCTGACCGGGCATGTGCGTGGTGAACGTGACGAGGAGCTTCTCGACCGCCCTTTCTCCGAGATCGCGGCGGAAAGCGTCCAAGAACGACTCGATCTCCCGAATGTCGCTCTCGGACGTTCGCGACACCGGAGCAGACTTCGAATCACCGGGACTGGTCGCAACAGCTTTGCCTCGCAACATGCGCTCGAGCGTGCCGACGAGGGAGCGCCGCTCGAGCGGCTTGGAGAGATAGCCATCCATGCCGGCCTCGTGGCAGCGCTGCTCGTCACCCGCCATGGCTTGCGCCGTCAACGCGATGATCGGCGTACGTTTGCCGGCAGGCTCTTTGTGTCGCCAGCGACGCGTCGCCTCGAAGCCGTCGAGCGTCGGCATTTGGCAGTCCATGAACACCAAGTCGAACGTCTCGCGCTCGAGCAACTCGAGTGCCTTTTCGCCGTCCTCTGCGAGGGTGATGTCGAGGCCCAGGTCCTCGAGCATGGATTGCGCGACGACTTGGTTGACGGGGTTGTCTTCGACGAGCAGGACTCGTTGCCCGGGCGCGCTCTTCCAAGCGAGACCACGCTCCGCGGGACGGCTCACGGTCCCGTTCGGCTCGACGATACGAGCAACTGCGCTCTCGACCGCACCCCAGCGGATCGGCCACCCGACCGACGCGCGCGCGGCGACCACATTCGGCACGTTGCCGTCGGTGAGAAGGACGAGCTTCTTCGTCCCGAGCTTCCGAATGAGGGCGTCGAGCTGGGCGCGCGGGAGCCGACCATCGACGATTGCGACGTCCGCGTCGGCTGCAACACCGCATTCGATGTGCGCACCGCGCGCTGCGAGCAATTCCGTGAGGGCGGTTCGGGTGCCGTCGTGAGCGCTCTCCACCCACGCTTTCTTGCCTGCGAGCGAGACGGGCGGGCTCGCGCTCGAGCCGCGCTTGAAGGGGAGCTGGAAGTAGAAGTGACTGCCGACACCGAGCTTGCTCTCGAAGCCGATCGACCCGCCCATGGCCTCGACGAGGCGTTTCGAAATCGCGAGCCCGAGACCCGATCCGCCGAAGCGGCGGGAGATCGATCCATCCGCCTGCGTGAACGGTGCAAACAGGCGTGATTGAGTAGATTCGTCGACGCCGATGCCGGTGTCGCGAACCGAGAAGCGCAAAACGGGTTCCTCGGCCCCCACGTCGTCGGCGAGACCCACGCGAACCACCACTTCGCCTTTGTTGGTGAATTTGACGGCGTTCGCGACCAGGTTCGTCAGCGCCTGCCGGCAGCGCGTCATGTCGCCGATGACGACGTCGGGGACGCGCCGGTCGACGATGGCCACGAGCTCGATGTTCTTCGCCTGCGCGCGGGCGGCATTCACCGTGAGCACGTCGTCGACCATCAAGCGCGGCTCGAACGGCTGGCGCGCGAGCTCGAAACGTCCAGCATCGATTTTCGATAGATCGAGGACGTCGTTCACCAGCGCGAGGAGATTGTCGGCGCACGTTCGCAGCGTCTCCAGCTGCTCGGTCTGACGGCCGTCGAGTCTGCTTCGCCCGAGCATGTCGGACATTCCGATGATGCCGTTCAACGGCGTGCGAATCTCGTGGCTCATCGTGGCGAGGAAATCGCCCTTTGCTCGAGAAGCCTCTTCGGCGCGCTGCCGGGCCGTGACGACCTCCGCTTCGGCTTGTTTGCGCGCGGTGACATCGAGCTCGACCGATATCGTGTGCTCGACCCGCTTCGCTTCGTCACGAACACGTTTCCATTGCAGGTAAAGCCAAAGAGGCTTGCCGCTCGAGTGCACCAACACTTCCCCGGCGGCCTCGTCGCCTTCTTCGAGCTGAGAGAGCAGGCGCTCGACGTCGCCGCGATCGGCGGCTGCGTCGAGGAGAAGGTCCGCGCGCGAGCGGCCCTTGGCCTCCTCGATCGATTTGCCCGCGAGGCGCTCGAATGCTGCATTCACCCATTCGATGCGGCCCTTGGGATCGGCAATGACCACGCCGTTCGATGTGTGGTTCGCGACGATTCCGAGGCGAGCCTCTGCCTCACGGGCGGCAAGGGCGCGTTCGGCGGCGACGCGCGCCGCCATGTCGCGCTCGAGCTGCTCGGTGGAGGCGCGCAGCTGCTGCCGCTGGAACGCATCCAGCAGCGTCTGCCGCCGCAGAAAAACCGCCCACCAACCGCAGAGCGCGACATGCAAAATCGCGATACCGAAGTGGAAGAACAGCTTCAGAATGCTGACGTAAACATCCGTGAAGAAGTAGAGCTGCACACCGGAGTTGTGCAAAAGGGCGAAGATGATGTGCTGGCCGATGATGAGCAACGTACCCGGCCACATCGACAGGCCATCCTGGTAGATGACCATCGCCGTGAAGGCGGTAAAGAAGAAGAAGTGCATCTCGGCGAGGCCGTGCAGCTGATAGATGTGCAGCGCAACGAACACCTGGAGCGAGACGCCGGCAACCACCCGGGTAATGCGATGTTTCGGCAGTAGATAGACCGTGCAAAAGAACATCGCGGCGGCGGCGAGCGCGATCGAGATCGACAGCAGCCAAGTGCCATAGATGGGCGCGAGGGCGAGGGCGATCCCCGTATGAAGAAGGATCAGCGCCTTCATCATGCGGTCCCCTCGCTCGTACGCGCCGTCCATCACGGCGTTCACGCGCGGGACGTCGAGAACGAACTGCTCGAAGGTCATACCGAGGGGGGCGGGAGCATCAGCGGTTGTCGTCGACAAGGAAACCTCCTCGAGTGCTCGGGGCGCCATGGGCAGTAGGCAGCTCGCAGCCGTACGCGGGTGTCTCTCGTGGAGCTTCTCGCGACGACTCGAGCGACTCGATCGCAATGCGAACGAACTCGGTCTCGGGGTCCGTGCAATAGCGGGACACGTTGTAATTCCCTCGATAAACGAGCTTCTGCTCGGCATCGACGAGGACGGCCTGCGGCGTCGAATAGACGCCGGCAGCCGCAGCGACGCGCCCATTGGTGTCCACGAAGTGGGGGATGCCGAGCTTCAGCTCGGCCATCGCGGCGTCGAGCTCGTGCCCAGAGAGAGACGTCTGCGCGACGGCGATGAACTCGACACGTTCACCGAACCTCGCGTGGAGCTTCCGAACGTGGTCCACGTTGAAGCGCGTGCATGGGCATTCCGGGTTGAAGAAGTGCAGGAGCACCGGCCGCCCGGCACGCGGCGGAAGGTTCGCGGCGGCGAGCCAGGCATCGACCTCGAGGGAGGAACCGGCAGGCGGCTGGACCAGGCCGTCGGGACGTGGCGTGGGCAGTGAATAGCGAACGTCTTCGCGCCAGAACAGGTACCCGCTGAAAGAGAGGCAGGTGGCGACGACCAGCGCGACCACCGCGATACGGCCGACGGGAGCACGTCTCCCCTCGGCCGCGCCCACCCCCGATGGCGTCGCTAGTGCAATTTCAGGCTTCATGACTGCGATCGGACCGTTCGCGAGACCCGACCATTTTTCAGGCTAAGCGGTCGCGCGCAGCACATAAAGTGTCTGATTCATCAGTTCGATCGCACCTTGGTCGGTGCAAATTGCCACGATGAGGGCCTACCTCACGTATTCCAATCACCCACAACACCGGCGAGATTCTCACGGTCGATAGGTCATTAGAGATTTGGGGTTACGCACCGCGCGCCGCCCTCGGAGCGGCCGCATTTGAGACCGCTTCGCCTCTACGGACCGAGACGGGCGATGCTTTAGAGGCGCAGGAACGCCCGCTGGAGCGCAGCCATCCCACATCGCCACCATTCACCCGACGTCAGCCCGCGCCAATCCGATAGAACGGGATTGATCCGTGATCCAACGATTCGCATCTCCCTGCGTCATCGTTTGCTTGCCGTGTGATCTGCTCGTGTTATGCCTCGACACCTTCCTGCGTGGCTCGCGTGTTTAGGCCGCGACCGCGATAGGCAATCGACGCTTCCGAAGCGTCATACATAGGCCCACTCCTTCGGGCATTGCCCAACGAGGAGTCGAGCTTTCCAAAGCGCAATCGAACGCTCGCAACTCGTTCGCGCGAGTCGCACCGGTCCATTCCGCGCAAGTGGGCATTCCATATGGAGTGCACAGGAAAGGCAGCACCGATCGATGAAACCCCGATTTCCCACTGCTCGTCACCTGCGTTGGGCCGCGCCCATTTCAATGGCGTTATTCCTCGGTTTTGCCTGCAACGACGCTGACGAGATCGACGATCTCGGCGACGACGCGAGCGAGGACGACACCCAAGCACTCACGGCGAGCAATGGGCTCGTGGGCGAGTATTTCGACAACGTCGATTTTACGAACAAGAAGCTCACGCGCACCGACGCCAACGTCAATTTCAATTGGAACAGCAGCGCGCCCGCATCGGGAATGGGCAGCAACACCTTTTCGATCCGCTGGACCGGTAAGGTGATGCCCCAATATTCGGAGACGTATCGCTTCTACGTCTATTCGGACGACAAGGCGAAGCTGTGGGTCAACGGGCAGCTCGTGGTCTCGGACACGTCGAACGGCGGCAACTCGGAGAAGAGCGGAACCATCGCGCTCCAGGCCGGGCAGAAATACGATATCAAGCTCGAATATTCTGATAACAGCGGTACCGCGACCGTACGGCTGCGCTGGTCGAGCGCGAGCCGTTCGAAGGTGACGATTCCGTCCAGCGCGCTGTTTACCGGCGCCGACACCGAAGAGCCGCCCACGGATCCCGAGGATCCGCCGACGGATCCCGGGGACCCGACGACACCGCCCCCTTCGGGCAGCGGCCCGTCGATCGCGGGGTGCCCGATGTTCCCCGCCGACAACCCGTGGAACCAAGACATCTCCACGGCGGCCGTCGACTCCAGGTCGGCGGCGTACATCAACTACATCATGGCGAACGGCGCCGACTACATGCACCCGGACTTCGGGTCGTACGCGGGATATGGCATCCCGTACGTGGTCGTGCCCGGTACCCAAACGAAGGTGCCGATGACCTTCGACTATGACGAAGAGAGCGACCCGGGCCCGTATCCGATCCCGCAGAATGCGCCGATTGAAAATGGCGCCAACTCGACGGGAGATAGGCACATCCTCGTCGTCGACAAGGACAACTGCAAACTCTACGAGACCTGGGATACGCATTACGTCGGTCCTGGTTGGCACGCGGGCGCCGGCGCCATCTTCGACCTGACGTCGAACGCCTTGCGTCCGGCGGGTTGGACCTCGGCGGACGCTGCGGGTCTACCGATCCTGCCCGGCCTCGTCCGGTACGAAGAGGCGGTCACGGCAGGCGAGATCAAACACGCGCTGCGCTTCACCGTCGCGAAAACTCAACGCGCGTACGTCCACCCGGCGCGGCATTGGGCAAGCACCATCACGGACCCGAACGCGCCGCCGATGGGTCTGCGCCTACGCCTCAAAGCGTCGTACGACATCTCCGGCTACACGGGCGCGTCGCGCGTCATTCTTACCGCATTGAAGAAGTACGGAATGATCCTCGCCGACAACGGATCCAATTGGTTCGTGAGCGGGACCTCGAATCCGAGCTTCGACGACAATAACCTCAATCAGCTGAAGAACGTTCCCGGGACGGCCTTCGAAGTCGTCGCCAGCGGACCGATCACGAAACCGTGAGATCTGATTGATGTTCGCCTGAGCCGCGCGCCCATGCAAATGGGCGCGCAAGGCCACACCCGGACTACCTCGGCCGCTGCTCTCGACGTCTTATGCGTCGATCGAGCGCGGCTCTTTCTTTTCCCCTGCCCGACCTCACCCGCGACAGTAGTTGTTGATGCGGTCGACGAGATCCTTCTCGCGCTTGGAGAGCTCGCCGCTGCGTCGCTCCATCTCGCCGTAGTCGCTCGAGTCCTTGATCTCGCGCGCGTAGACGATCACGTCGGCGAGGAGCTTGCGGTACTCGTCGATGAAGGCTCGGAGCTCGGGCCGCTCGACTGCGACCTTGCCGACGCTCTGATCGAACGCCTCGATCTCGGCGATGCGCTCGTCGAGGTCCCTCGCGGCGTTGATGTCGGTGAGGACGTTCGAGCCCTTGTTGATCGTCTCGTTGAGCGAGTTGCACTCGCGGATGCGACCGATCTCGCCGCAACCGATGAACGCGACCGGCGCGACCACCAGGAGCAACGACGCGAGCGCGGAACGGACGATGCGATGGTGGCGGATCACGGGCTGGTCTCCGGCGAAAGTGCCGCGTTGGCTAACGCGACGCGTAGGCTCGTCGCCGATGCGGGACGTGGCGGCGTTCTACCACGCGCATTCGCTTGACGCTTCGTCGTCCGCGGACGAAACGGGGGCCCCCCGGCGCGTCAGCGCCCGTTCCGTGACCGATTAGTCATGGGCTTGGGTCCCACGAGGAGCAAACGTCGTCATGCAGAACGGGTCGCGGTCGAACTGGAGTGGGGAGCATCCCTCAGACGCACCCGCCGTGCGCGAGCCGGCCGGACTTTCCGGCGGGCATTCCAAGACCGAGAGCAACGGCGTGTCGCTCGCGCACGTTCCCTCCGGCGTGCGGCCGCTCGAACCGTCCAAGCTGCTGCGCGGCGCACGGCTGGTGGTCGTCGGCGGAACGGGCTTCTTGGGCAAGGTCTGGGCGGGTCTGCTGCTCCACCGTTTCCCGGAGATCGGGCACCTGTTTCTCCTGGTGCGGCCGAAGAAGGATCAGACCGCGGAAGAGCGGTTTTGGTCGCAGGTCGTTCCCTCGCCTTGTTTCGACCCGGTCCGTGAGGCGCACCCCGGCGACGCGTTCGAGCGCTTCATGCGCGAGAAAATCACGCCGGTCGCGGGCGACGTCGTGGAGGACAAGCTCGGCATCGATCCCGAGCTCATCGCGCGCCTGAAGGGCACGATCACGGCGGTCGTGAACGTCGCCGGCGTGGTCGATTTCAACCCGCCGCTCGACGAGGCCCTGGAGGTGAACGCCTTCGGCGTGAACAACCTCGTGTCGCTCGCGAAAGAGCTCGGCGCGCCCGTGATGCACACGAGCACCTGTTACGTAGCGGGCTACCGCTCCGGTCTCATCGAGGAGATCGATCCGACGGAGGCGCCGTTTCCGCGCGCGGTGGGGGAGAAGCTCCTCGGTCAATACCAGCCGTTTCGCCTGCTCGATCGCTCGCATTGGGATCCGCAGCGCGAGATCGACGAGTGCCTCGATCTCGTCCGCATGGCGCGCCACCGCTCGAACGACGCGTTCCGCCAGAGCGCGTTCCTCGACGAGGCGAAGAAGAACCTCGCCGATCGCGGCGAGCCGAGCCGCGGCAAGCCGCTGGACGACGAGCTCGCGAAGGTGAAGCGCAAGTTCGTCGAGGCTCAGCTCGTCGAAGCCGGGTCGGAGCGGGCCCGCTTCTGGGGCTGGAGCAACATCTACACTTACACGAAGAGCATCGGCGAGCAGGTCCTCGCACGGAGCGGCGTGCCGTACACGATCGTGCGCCCCGCCGTCGTCGAGTCGAGCTGCGAGTATCCCGTCACCGGCTGGAACGAAGGCATCAATACGAGCGCGCCGTTCATCTACATGGCGCTCAAAGGCACGGTCCGTTTTCCCGGGGATCCGAAGGTCCACCTCGACATCATCCCGGTCGACATGGTGGCGAGCGGCATGCTCGCGTCGCTGTGCGAGCTCATCGATGGGACGCAGAAGCCGGTTTACCAATACGGCGTCACCGACACGAATCCGTGCTCGATGGAGCGGTATCTGGAGCTCATCGGCCTCTACAAGCGCAAGAGGGTCCTCGACGGCAAGACGACGAAGCTCTTCGATCTCGCGAGCCAACACTTCGAGTCGCTCGGCGTCACGAAGTCGGAATACAAATCCTGGGGCCCGCACCAGACCGCCAATGCGATGCGCGGCGTCGGCAAGGCGCTCGAAACGGTCGCGTTCGGTCCGCTCGCGTCGATCTTCAAGCCCGCCGCGCGCGCGCTGAAGAGCGCTGCGAAGATGGAAGATCGACAGGGCGACATCATGGATTTGTTCGTCCCGTTCACCGCGGAGTCGGACTGGATCTTCTCGTGCGCGAACACCCGCGCCGCATTCGCTCGCATGCCCGCGGAGGATCGCGAGAAGTTCATCTGGTCGCCGGAGAGCCTCGATTGGCGCCAGTGGATGTACGAGGTCCACCTGCCGGGTCTCGAGAAATGGATTCTTCCGCAGATCGACGAGAAGATGACGCGCGAGCTCAAAGCGTTGCGCTCGTACGATCATCTCCTCGATGTCCTCGACGAGGTCGCCGAGCGCCATAGCCATGCGCTCGCGCTGCAAGAGGTCACCGACGATGGCCTCTCGCGCATTACCTTCAAGCAATGGCGCGATGCTTCGTATTTCGTCGCGCAGCGCCTGCGCGATGCGGGTGTCGTGCCGGGCGATCGCGTCGTCCTCTCGGGTCGCAATCAGCCGGGTTGGGGCATCGCCTACTTCGGCATTCTGCGGCTCGGTGCGGTCGCGGTCCCTGTCGACCCTGCCCTCGAAGGCCCGCAGCTCCTCAACATCGTTCGATCGAGCGCGGCGACCGCGGCGATCTGGGACGAGACGGTCGAAGACAAGGGCGCCTCCGCGGTTCGCAAAGCGCTCCCGAGCCTCGCGATCCTTCCCCTCTACGAGACGACCAGCCCGAGCGACGGCGAAGCCCGGCTCGCGCGCGCCTCGATCGAGAGCGCGAAGCCCCAGGGGGAGGACGTCGCGAGCATCATCTACACGAGCGGCACGACCGGCGAGCCGAAGGGCGTGATGCTCATGCACAAGAACTTCACGGGGCTGCTCGCCGCGCTCGCCCCGCTGTTCCCGCTCACGCCGAACGATCACGTCCTGTCGGTGCTGCCGTTGCACCACACGTTCGAGTTCACCTGTGGCCTCTTGCTTCCGCTGATGTTGGGCGCGCGCACCATTTACCTGCGCGAGCTGACGTCGGAAGGCTTGAAGGAAGGCCTCGCCGTGGGACGCATCACCGCAATGGCGGGCGTCCCCGCGCTTTGGCAGATGCTCGAGCGCCGTATCGTCACCGAAGTCAAAGACAAGGGCCCGTTCGCGATGCGCGCATTCGATACCGCGCTCGAGCTGAACCGGCTCATCGGCAAACGCACCGGTCTCAATGCGGGCCGCCTCTTCTTCGGCTCGGTCCACGGCGCGCTCGGCGGGCGCATTCGCCACCTCATCTCCGGCGGCGCCGCGCTCCCGAAAGACACGGCGAAGATGTTCGCGGGCCTGGGTCTGCCTCTGAGCGAAGGTTATGGGCTCACCGAGGCTGCCCCGGTCCTCACCGTCGCCAAGGCTTCGATGAAGGCGTCGATCGGCAACGTGGGGCTGCCCGTCCCCGGCGTTCAGATCAAGATCGCGACGCCCGATGCAGAAGGCGTCGGTGAGGTCCTCGCCAAGGGACCGAACGTCATGAAGGGTTACGAAGGCAACCCCGACGCGACCGCCCAGGTCATCGATCAAGAGGGGTGGCTCCACACCGGCGATCTCGGAAAGCTCGACAAGCGAGGGCGCCTCACGATCGTCGGCCGCTCGAAGGAGGTCATCGTCGGCCCGAGCGGCGAGAACGTGTATCCAGACGACGTCGAGGCGTTGCTCGGCGACGTCGACGGGATCCGCGAGCTTTCGATCGTCGGTCTGCCGGACGGCAGCGGCGGTGAGCGCGTCGGTTGTTTGGCGGTCCCCAGAGCCGGTGCCGAAGACGAATCGTCCTCGAACCGCAATGCGCGCAAAGAGCGAGCGCTCCGCGCGCTACGTGATGCATTCGAGGCGTTGCCGCGCGTCGCACGCCCCACGGTCGTGCACCTCATCGACGCGGATTTGCCGCGCACCGCGACGCGGAAAGTGAAGCGCTCCGAGGTGCGCGAAGTGCTCACCAAGCTCAACGAAGCGACCGCGAGCGCAGAAGGCGCCGAAGGCCGCGGCACGCAGGTGCGCAACGTCGTCGCGTCGATCACGAACAAGGCGGTGACGGAGCTCTCGACGCGGACCAGCCTGCGCGGTGATCTCGGCGTCGATTCGCTCCTGGCGGTCGAGCTCGCGAGCGCGCTGGAGACGGCGCTCGGCGCCGCGCTCGATCCGAAAGAGCTCGCGAAATGCGAGACGGTCGGCGACGTCGAGGAGCTTGCGCGCCGCTCCGTTCGGGCGAAGGCGATCGAGGTCGTGTCCGAAGAAGGCCCGACGGAGATCGAGCGCATCGACATCCCCGAGCCCGTGGCCGAAGCGGCCAAGCGCGCGCTCACGCGTGTGCAAATGGGCTTCTACGCGAACGTGATGAAGCCGCGGGTCTACGGCCGCGCGCACATCCCGCAAAACCGCAACACGATCGTCGCCTCCAACCACGCGAGCCACCTCGACATGGGGTTCGTGAAGTACGCGCTCGGCACCTACGGCGAAGACATCGTCTCGCTCGCCGCGCAGGACTACTTCTTCGAAGGCAACAAATGGCGGCGAGCGTATTTCGAGAACTTCACGAACCTCGCGCCGTTCGATCGAAAGGGTGGTTTGCGACAGGCATTGCGCATCGCCGGTGATCACCTCGAGCGCGGTCGCACCGTGCTCATCTTCCCGGAAGGGACGCGCTCTACCGACGGGTCGATTCAAGAGTTCAAACCGGCGATTGGGTATCTCGCACTCACCCAAAACGTCGACATTCTGCCGGTTTATCTCGGTGGCACGTACGAAGCGATGAAGAAGGGCTCGCGTGTTCCCACGCGACGCGACATCCACGCGAAGATCGGCCTACCTCTCGCGGTGCGCGACCTCAAGCGCCTCACCGAGGGGATGAAGTTCAGCGCGGCGTGCCGAAAGATCGCGGAGATCGCCGAGCAAGCGGTGCGCGCGCTCAAAGACGGGCACATCCTCGACATTCGATCACTCGACCGCGAGGACGACGTCAAATCGCAAGTCGTCGAGCACCCGCTCGCGAAGCTGTTCCGCGAGCTCGAAGGGCGCTTCCGCGCCGACCGCGTCGAGCGCCCGCTGACGTTCTATTTCACGTTGGGCGCCGAGGCCGACGAGAAGTGGACCCTCCGGGTCGATACGGAGAAATGCACGGCCGCACGCGGCAAGCCCGACTCCGGCGTTGCCGACTGCGTGCTCAAGACGAGCACTGAAATCTTCTTCCGCATCGTCAAGGAAGCGTACGTACCGACGCCGATGGAGTTCATGACGGGCGCGGTGAAGAGCAACGACGTCGCCCTCCTGCAAACGTTCCAAAAGGTGTTCGATCTGTCATGAGCCACAAGCGGTTGTTCATCACGGGCGGCACGGGGTTCCTCGGGCGTTACGTCGTCGACGAGCTCCTCGCGCGAGGACACGAGGTCGTCGCGCTGGTTCGCAATCCGTCGGAGGCCGCGCTTCCCGATGGGGTGGTCACGGTGACGGGCGACATCCTCGATGCAGCGAGCGTCGAAGCGGCCGCCGCCGGATGTGAAGCCGTGTTTCATTGTGCCGGGAAGGTGTCGCGCGATCCGGCCGACGCCGAGGTCATGCACAAGGTGCATGTCGAAGGCACCAAGACGGTCCTCGACGCCGTTCGCCGCGCCGGCGTGAAGCGCGCCGTCGTCGCGAGCACCAGCGGGACGATCGCCGTCACCACCGACCCCGACGACATTCGCGACGAGACCGCGAGCCCGCCGACCGATCTCATCGGCAAATGGCCCTATTACCGGTCGAAGCTCTACGCCGAAATGGCCGCGCTCGATCGCAACGACCCGCCGAACTTCGAAGTCGTCGTCGTGAGCCCGACCCTTCTATTGGGCCCCGGCGACGTTCACGGATCGTCGACGGGTGACGTCGCCGACTTCATCGACGGTCGCATTCCCGCGGTTCCCGGCGGCGGGTTGTCGTTCGTCGATGCACGCGACGCCGCGCAAGCGATGGTCCTCGCGTGGGAGAACGGCCAGGCCGGCGAGCGATATCTGGTCGCCGCACAGAACCTCACGATGGCGACGTTCTGCGGCAAGCTCGAGCGCATCAGCGGCGTTCGTGCGCCGGCCGCGCGCGTGCCCCGTAGCGTCCTCCTCGCAAAAGCGAGCGCGTATCTCGACCGCGCGCTCGCCAAACGCACCAACGTGAAGCCGCGCCTCGACGAGACGAGCCTCGAGATGGCGCAGTACTACTGGTACGTCGACTCCACGAAGGCGCGCGAGCAGCTCGGTTGGGTGCCGCGCGATCCGCAGGACACGCTCGCCGATACGGTTCGCGACCTCCGCGACCGCGGCGTCGTTTGGGGCTGACGAGTCTCACACACGCGCGGCTCGCCCTATGTAAGCGAGCCCGCTCCGTGTCGAACGAGACACGCGCTGTGTCGCCCGACACACCGCTTTTCATCGGCGAATTCGCACAGTTCGGCCTCGTCGGAGCGTTGTCACGCTTCGCCGTAGAGCCGGCAAGATGCGAAAAGGCTCTCTGGTCGTCGCGGTAGGTTTCCTCGTCGCTTGCTCCACTCGCCCTTCGCCGGCGCCTGCCGTTCCGGCCTCCGAGGCAACCGCTTCCACCGCCGTCACCTCCGCCGAGCCTGCTGCGGACTCCGCCCCCGTCGCGCTCGCTTCGCTTTCGGATCTCAAGATTGGACCCTTCGCGGCCGAGGCGGCGCACCCCGAGCAGTCGCTGTGCACCGAGGCGTCGGGAGCGCGGGGCTTCTATGGCTTCTACCGAACCGACGCTTGGGAGAAGGGCAACACCGTCCTCACCTTCGACGACGGTCCTCACCCCACCGCCACGCCGCGGGTCCTCGATCTCCTCGCGAAGCACGAGCTGCCCGCGACCTTCTTCGTGGTCGGACGCGCCATATCGCGTGACACCTACCCCCTTATCCAACGAATCGTGGCCGAGGGGCACACGCTCGGCTCTCACTCGTATAGCCACGACGTCAAAATGACCCGCGTCGGTGCCCCCGCCGACAGTGTGGAGACCATCGTCGGCCAGCACGCGGTCACGGCCATCCTCATCGACATCTCATTGATGGCCAAGTCGGGCGACGACTTCGACGCGATGTTCTCGCAGGTTTTCGAGCGCGACCCCGCACAATGGCTCACCCCCGGCGCCATCAAATCCGAATACCGGACCTTCTCGGCTCGGCACGACGAGCTCCTCGCCGAGCGCGGTTATGAAGACGGCGAGCACCCCTATACGGTGCTCTATTCGCGTCCGCCGGGGGGTGGCCCGTACGTGGAGCACGACGGCGCGGCCGGGATTGCGATCTACGACTCCGCGCTTCGGGAGCTCAAGATGATGAACGTCATGTGGCACGGAGCGTCCGGCGACACCGTCCCGGAGAAGCGCTCGGACTACGGTTTCCTCACCGACAACCTCGCCAAATATTCGAAGAGCGGCGGGGTGCTCCTCATTCACGACTACATTCGCTCGGACGCGCTCGCCAAAGGCCTCGAGCGAATGGTCCAAGACGATGCCGTGAAGATCGTCCCGATCGACGACGCCGTTCGCGCCAAATATCGGTGCGACGGTAATACCCTGACGGCCAAGCTCCACGGCGCGGCACCGGGCTCCGTCCTCGCGGGCGGTTCGATTGGCCCCCTGCCTGCCGGGTTTGGCGGCTGAGGAATCAGAGCAACCGAATTGCGCTGTATTGGGCGCCCGGATCGCGCTCGGCTTGCCGAACAATGAGGCAAGCCGAGCGTTCTTCGATTCGAGGCGAGCGGCTTTTCAGGCCTTCTTGACGCGCTTGATCGGCGGAACGGCCTTGGGGGCCTCCACCTTGGGGGGGGCGGCCTTTGCGGGGGCGGCCTTCGGAGCAGCCTTTGCGGGGGCGGCCGCCGCGGAGCTACCCGGGAGCGAAAGCGTGGTGGAGCGCTTTTGGCCGGTCGCGATGAGCTGCTTGGAGTCGACCAACTTGCGGAACGCCTGAATCCAGTGCGTCTTCTCGATACCCAATGCAGCGCGAATGACCTCCGAGCGCTGGTTGGCATGGGTGCGGACGTAGCTCACGATCCGGCCAGCCATCGCGTCGATCTCCGCCGGGGAACGACGAATGCGCTTACCCGCCTTTGCCGGAGCAGCCTTGGGCGCGGCGGCCGGGGCGGCCTTCGCGGCGCCATTGGCGCCCTTGGCGCCCTTCTTCGGCGCGGGGCCACGCTTCGCGCCCGCGACGGGGAGCGAGATCGACTGACCGGCGGCAATCGCATTGCGAAGCGTCGAGTCGCCGAGAGCGCTCTTCAGGGTGTCTTGAACGGCGTTGAGGGCCGCTTCACGAAAGAGGCGCTCGATGTCGGCGGTGAACTTCTCGACGAGCTGGGTAACGGCGGGATTCGTTGTGGGCATGGAATCGCCAAGAACCACATTCGCTAGTGTCACGTCAATGGCGATTGTGATGTTCGTGCCCATCACACCCCATCAAAGTGGTGCACTGGTCCCCCATCCGAATGGACGGCCAGCCTCGCATACCGCCCGTGGGCACCCATTGAAGGGTCGCTCTCGGCGTCGCAATCGGAATGGGGCGGGACCGTACGGGCCGGGTAAGACGTGTGTGGTCTCCGGGGACACCATGTCGATCGAAGCTCGTTTTGCCGCCCATTCGGCTATCCATTCGATAGGTGGGGTGGCTTTGCGTGAGGCGCCTTCACCTCGAGACGGCAACAGTCGCATTGCTCCCACGCGCCCGCGCCAATAGCCACCGGACGCTCCGAGTCGCAGCGCCGAGGCCGGCCGGGACTGCAGCCAACCAGAACACACAAATCGCACCCTGGGGTTGACGGTCCGGCCCCATAGAGGGTCACATCGCGGCGTGCGTAACCTCATGCTTGCCGTTTCACTGGTTCTCCTCGGAGTCGCGTCGACCGGCTGCGAGGAAGAGGCAAAAAGCCCCTACGACGTCGCGGTGGATCAACGATCGACCGGACTCGCGATCCCGGACCGCGTGAACCGCATCACCCAGCGCGTCCGCGACAAAGAAGAGAAGGCAAAGACGCTCATCGCCGCCATGCCGACCTCAGCGGACAAAGTCGCCGACCCGACCGATTGGGAGGTCGTGGTCGAGGTAGTCGACGCCGCCGACGCCGCCGGCAAAGACGGCGCATATGGCCTCGAGATGCGCGAAATCCAGATCGCGCAGGACTTCTTCGAGGACGAAAAAGAGGAGATCAACAAGAAGGTCGGCGGGGCCGTCGATTACGCCGCCAAGCAGAAGGGGTGTGAGGTCGATGCCTGGGGTGCCGTGAGCGGTGGATTCAAGAAGGCGATGGAGGAGCGGGTCGACGAGCGTCTCAAGAAGTACAACGACGCCTTCCTCGTCATCGAACGCAACGAGGAGTCCCTGGGAAAGAAGAACATCCCCACCCTCGAGCAAATGGCAAAAGACATCGCCGAGGCCAGCTGGACGGTCCACTACGTGATGCCGCAGGCGAAGCTCGAGCTCGAATCGATGGCCGCGGCGGCGGCTGATGCCCGCGCCGAGATCAAGCGCACCATCGAGGAAGAGAACGCCGGCCCCAAACAGGGGGCCAAGACGACCCCCGAGATGGATAAGCGCAAGCAAGAGCGCATCAAGTTCGCCGAGGCGCAGCTCGTCAAAGCCGACCAGGCCGAAGAGGCGGCAAAAAAGAACCTCGAGGATCTCGAGCAGCGCTCGACGGACCTCAAGACCAGCTATGACGAGGCACTCACCAAATTGAAGGACGCCCTCAAGGCGAAAAAGCCAGCGTGACCCAAACAACCTCCGTCGCGTCGGCGCGCACGACCACTGATCGCCCCCTCGTCATCGTGAACCCGCGGGCGGGGGGTGGGCGCGCCGGACGAAACCTCGAGTCGATCCGCAAGACCGTCGAAAATGCCATCGGCGCGATCGATCTCGCGCTGACGGAGCGGCCGCGACATGCGGTCGAGCTCGCACGCGACGCCGCGAGGGACGGACGCGCGATCGTTGTCGCCACCGGCGGCGACGGGTCGATCCACGAGGTCGTCAATGGATTGATGCTCGCCCGGGAAGAGGGTCACGTCGCGACGTCCCTCGGGATCATCGGTCGCGGGACGGGGTCGGATCTTTGTAAGACGCTCGGCATCGAGCCCCGGCTCGATCGCTTCCTGTCGGTGCTCGCTGCGCGGCAGCCCCGGACGATCGACGTCGGGCGCTTTTCGTACACGGACCCGAGCGGCCGCCGCGCCCACGCCTACTTCGTAAATATTCTCTCCGCGGGAATGGGCGGGCTGGTCGACCGTTATGTGGCCGATACGGGCCGGTGGGTGTCCGGTCCGCTCGCCTATTTCCTCGCGTCCGCGCGCGCCCTCGCGAAGAGCGAGATCGGCGTCTTGGAGGCACGAATCGAGCTCGATGGGGTCGTGCGCGAGGTCGAGCTGCGCACACGCACCGTCGCGATCTGCAATGGTCGCTATTTCGGGTCCGGCATGCACGTCGCCCCGATGGCGCGTGTCGACGACGGCGTGTTCGACGTGGTCGATCTCGGCGGCGGCTCACGCCTCAAATACCTGGTGAGCGGCTCTGCGATCTACTCGGCGGCGCACATGAAGAGCCCCGATGTTCAGCACTTTCGCTGCAACAAAATCGAGCTTTCGTTGAAGAACAGGGACGTGGATCCTGTGTTTCTGCTCGACGTCGACGGCGAGCCGCTCGGCGGTCTGCCGCTGTCGGTCGAGGTCGTGAAGGGCGCATTGCCGGTGCTGTTGCCCCCGAGCTGAAGCGCCGGCGCGGCGCACGGCTGAGACCACCTACCTCGGACGTCAGGAACGGCGAGTGCGCGCTCGACAGCGCGACACTTCGCGATTACTTGAGGCTCGTGCAACTCCTCGCTTGGGGCGGTTTCCTCCTCATGATCGCGCTGTTCCTGGCGCTCGATCTCGGGGTCTTCCACAAGACGAACGAGGTTCCGTCCGCGAAGAGCGCGCTCAAGTGGACCGGCGTCTGGTTCTGCGTCGCGATGGCGTTCAACGTCGCGGTGTACTTCCTCTACGACAAGCACGTCGCGAGCCTCGGCCTCGACGCGCCGAGCGGCTTCGTGCCGCTGAAGGGGAAGGACGCGGCCGCCTATTTCTTCAGCGGCTACTTGATGGAGTTGAGCCTCAGCCTCGACAACATCTTCGTCATCGCGCTGATCTTTCGGTACTTCAAGATCGCGGGGGAGCTGCAGCACCGCGTACTCTTCTGGGGCATTCTCGGCGCGGTCGTTTTGCGCGTGACGATGATCCTCCTCGGATCCGTTCTCATCGCGAACGTGTCGTGGTCGATCCAGGTGTTCGGCGTCATCCTCCTCTACACGGCCGTCAAGATGGCGACGTCGAAGGGCGACGACGAGTTCGACCCGGACGACAGCCGAATCGCGAAGTGGGCGCGCCGCTTCTTGCCGTTCACGACGAAGACCGACGGCTCGAAGTTCCGAATCGAGGTCGACGGCCGCAGGATGTTCACGCCGCTCTTTTTGGTCCTCATCATCGTCGAGGCCAGCGACGTGATCTTCGCGGTGGACTCGATCCCCGCCGTGTTCGGCGTGTTCACGCCGCCCCATTACGCCGATCCGTTCATCGTCTTCACGTCGAACATCTTCGCGATCCTCGGCCTGCGATCGCTCTACTTCGCCCTCGCGAGCCTGCTGCGTCAGTTCGCGTATCTGAAGTACAGCCTGATCCTGGTTCTCGGGTTCATCGGCGTGAAGATGCTCGTGTCGCTCTGGTGGCACCCGGCTTCGTGGATCTCGCTGACCGTCATCGTGGTGCTGCTCATCGGCGGCATTCTCGCGTCGGTGCTTTTGAAGAGCGACGAAGGCCCGGAGGAGGAACCGCCCGCCTCGACGGCCGTACCGCCCGCCGCTCCGCCGCCCGCAGTCGACGACGCCGGAGAAGCAAAGGAGTCCTGAGTTGAGCGCTCGCTTTCTGGTGGTCGGCGCCGGCGGTATCGGCGGCGTCGTCTCCGCGCACTTGAACGAACAGGGTCACGACGCGCTGACCCTGACGAAGAATGCAATCATCGCGGACGCGGTGAATGCGAACGGGTTTCGCGTTCGTGGGGATTCGGCGCCCGGCACCGTGCGCGGCCGCGCGGTGGAGTCGCTGCCCAAAACCGCGGGGAAGTTCGATTACGTGCTCCTCGCGACCCAGCCTCCGCAGGTCGAGGAGGCGGCTCACTCGATTGTGTCCCATCTCGCCGATGACGGCCGGGTCGTCTGCCTTCAGAACGGCCTTTGTGAAGAGCGTGTCGAGAAGATCGTCGGCACCGAGCGCGTGATCGGCGCCGTCGTCGCTTGGGGCGCGAGCATGATCGAGCCCGGTCTCTACGACCGAACGAGCGCCGGCGGGTTCCAGATTGGGCGCTTCGACGGCGCCGACGATCCGCGTCTCGCGGAGCTCGCCCAGGTGCTCGAATGCATCGGGCCCACCGTCACGACGAAGAACCTTCGCGGCTCGCGCTGGTCGAAGCTTGCTATCAATTGCGCCATTTCGTCGCTCGGGACGGTCGGCGGCGATCGCCTCGGGGTCCTCATGCGGCAGCGTCACGTGCGACGGCTCGCGCTCGAGATCATGACCGAGGTCACCGCGGTCGCGCAGGCAGCCGGTGTTCAGCTCGAGAAGGTATCGGGCACGATCGACCTCGAATGGATCGCGCTGACGCCCGCCGAACGCTCGGCAGGCCTGGGCAGCGCGAGCCTCGTCGCGAAACACGCGCTGCTGCTCGCGGTCGGTGCGCGTTATCGGAGACTGCGATCATCGATGCTCTCGGCGATCGAGCGCGGGCGCGTGCCGGCGATCGAGTTCCTCAATGGTGAGGTGACCACACGCGGCGCGGAGCTCGGCGTCGCCACGCCCATCAATGCGGCCATTCGCGACGAGGTTTTGCGCATCGCCGCCGGAAAGGCGAAGAGCTCACACGAGCTTCTCCGCTCTTTCTACGATCGGACGCGCGACCTGCTGGCCTCGCCGCCCGAGTCGTTGCGTCCGGTGCCGCAGACCCTCGTCGTCGACCGCGCGCCCGCGACGCTCGAGTCGCCGCCGCTCGCGGAAGGTTTCGCCCAATCCGAGGGTGAAGCCCGGTCAATCGACGAGACGGTGGATTCGAAGGTGGCAAAAGAGCCTCTGCCCGAGAGCGCCGCGCCGGCGACGACGGTCGACCCTTCCCCCGCGCGCACCGAAGACAGCGACACCATCGCCGACGACGCTACGACGGAGTCGAAGGGCTCCTGACCGGCGTCAGCGCCGGACCTCGATGTCGTAGGTGCGATCGTACGCAAACACGCGTAGCCGATCGCCCGTCGCCGATACTTCATCGGGCGCGCTCTCGAGGGGCAGCTTCGCGGCGACGGCACCTGTGTCTTTGCGCAAAAGGAACACATTGTCGGCCTCGTCGGTGAAGCCATATCCGGTCGCGAGGTAGTCGCTCGTGATCGAGAAGGGTCCCGTGCCGTGGACGAGCGGCTGGCTTCGCCAGAGGAGCTTCTTCTTGCTGATCGAGAATGCGCTGACGAAACCCTTCTTGCCCATCATCTCGCGCGCGTACGAGCCGCCGCCGTTCGCGACGTAGAGAGTGTCGCCCTCGGCGAGCGCATAGGTGACGTCGCCGACCGCGAACTCTTTCCATTGCGGGTTGACCTTCGGCGGGTGGCGGAACGTCTCCAAGTCGAAGACGGCCTCCGTCTCGGTGCCTTTGATCACCGCCACGTAACGGCCGCCGTACACCAAGAGGAGGCGGTCGCCGCTCGGGATGATGACCCGGAGATCGTTCATACCGTACTGGCTCGGAATGTCGACGCGGGCGCCCGGCGGCAGCTTGCCTTTCTCGAACGGTGCGATGGGCCAGGGCTTCTGCGGATCGTATTTTCCGCGCCGGACGATCCAGGGATTGCCTCCTTGTTGGCTGCTCGCCTTGACGAGCTTCGCCGTGCCGGTCGGGGCGGGACCGGCGCTTTCGGTCAATCGATATTCCCAAGCGGGCTCGTCGACCCGAGTGGGTGACACCATCGTTAGATCGAGCGCGGGCTTTTGCTGCTGCTGTTCGAAGAACTTCACCGTGCCCTCGAACGCGCCGACCAAGAGGGGGTCGGCCTTCTCGCGGGTCAGCATGTGAACGGCGTCCTGCAGCTTGCCGACGTCGCGCGCGTCGGACGCCGCGACGGCCGCGTCGAGGGCGCATCGAGCGGGCGCGCTCAGCGCATGCGACGCGCCTTTTCGGCTCGGCAAGGCAGGGGCAACACGTGGTGCCGGAGGCGTCGAGAAGCCGAATGCGTAATCGACGTCGTACGACCGCACGAGGAGGCGATCGTCCTTCAGGAGCAGAAGGTCGGGGCCGCTCTTGATCGGCAGTTTCTGGAGGGTCTTGCCGTTCGCGAGATCGATGAGGAAGAGGTTGTCGGGCATCGCGCTACCGCCAAAGCCCACGACGACGTGATCGCGTGTGACGGCGAACGTCCTCGCGTTCGAGACGTCGCGATCCGACGCCCATTTCAGCGCGCCGGTATTCACGTCGAATGCGAGCAACGTCGTGTAGGGCTGCGACCCCGATTGATAGGTGCGCGTCGCAACGAGCAGGGTCGAGCCGACCACCTGCGCAAAGTCCGGCGGCGCGCTGCCGGTGGGGCCATTCATCAGCGTAAAGGCGACCAGCGCACTGTCCGGCGAGCCGACGACGAGCGCCGCGCCGAAGACGCCGATTTGGTGATCGCCGTGGTCGTGGATCTGCTGAATCGCGACGCCCTGGAACGTGCGCGGCAGATGCTCCGGAATGTCCTCCGGCCCGGGTCGCAGCGTGGGCGACGAGACACCGTTCTTCTTCAGCCAATCGTCGACATCGACGATGAGGTTCTTCGATTCGGATATTGTTTTGAGCCTCACCGCGTCGGCGCCCGGACGCGGCTCGACGGCGTTATCGACGAAGGTCGACGATTTCGTTATCTGAAGCGGAATGGGGACGGCAGTGCGAAGCCCCGCCTCGACGTCGAGGGAGAGCTTCTCCTGTTTCTTGCGCGCAGCGATGAGGAGAACCTGCGCAGTCAGGTCTTCCGGATGTGCCTCGATCGCGGCTCGCAGCGCGACGGTCGCAGCTTTCCCGCGCCCTTCGGCGAGCGCCTCGATTCCCTTGCTCCGCGGCGACCCATCTTTGACCGGGGTGCAGGACGCAGTCTGCTCGGCGGCGACGACGCCCGACGGGCTCGCGGACGCGACAGCGGTTGGGGCGGTGGGCTTCGGGGTGGAGGCTGGTCCCCCCGAACAAGCGCCCGCACAGCCGAGGGCGAATACGACGAAGACGCAGGCGCTGGTGCGCATGCGTCGAAGAATACCGTCGAGGCGGGGTTGTTGATCAGGCTCGGAGGCGCCGCGCCTGAGCCGTGGAGAGACCCGTCAGCTTACGGAGCTCTTCCATCATGGCCTCACGGCGGATCTTCGTCGCGACCGCGCTGACGAGCTGATTGCAGTAGACGGCGTCCCGCTTCCGACGGGGAACATCCAGCCCCAGCGCCTTTGCCAACCTCTCCACGTTCTCGATCTTCGCGCGACGGAGCAGGGACGTGTCGATCAGCATCGGTCTGCTGCTTTACACGAGCGGCTCGGTTCTGTCGAGTTTCTCCAAATCGGACAAGAGAGGAGAGAGGGGTCGCCAAGGGCGCCAAGGGCAGAAGGAGAAAGAGGAGGAGGGAAACAGGGTGCGAGGGGGCGCTTCGCGCGCGGGGCGGTCGGAATTCGCTGGGTGCGCGATTCGGCGCGTTCGCCGCTGCCGCCGTTCGGAGACCGCCAGTCGCGCGACCGTGATCAATCTCTCCGCTCTTCTCCCTCCTTCTCCCCTTGGCGCCCTTGGCGACCCCTCTTCTCTCTCCTCAGAATCCTTTTGTCGGCCGGTTTTGGGTGTGTCAGCTTCCGGCGCTATGTCGCATCACGAAGGGTTCGCCGCGCTCTTCGAGGGCAGGCCGGCGATCCTGGCCCCGATGGAGGACGTGTCCGACGCCGTCTTCCGCGCGCTCTGCCGTAGCCGTGGGGCGGACCTCTGCGTCACCGAGTTCGTCAACGCCGAGGGTCTGCTTCGAGGGTGTCGCACGGCCAAGCGCAAGCTCACGCTGGAGCCCGAGGACCAGCCGACCGCGATTCAGATCTACGGGTCGGACCCGGCGCGCCTCGCGGAGGCTGCGCGCGTCGCCGAGGCTGCGCGCCCGTCGTTCGTCGACATCAACTGCGGGTGTTGGGTACCGAAGATCGCGGGTCGCGGTGCGGGCGCGGGCTGGCTGCGCAACCCGACCGCGATGGTCGAAATGGCGAAGCTGGTCGTGCAGACGATCGATATGCCGGTCACCGTGAAGACGCGAATCGGTTATGGGCCCGAGAGCGATATGCCCATCGTCGATCTCGCGCGGCGGCTCGAGGATGTGGGTGTCCGTGCGCTCACGATCCATTGCCGTACGGCCCAAATGGGCCATAGCGGTGCCGCCGACTGGAGCTGGGCCGCGAAGGCCAAGTCGGTCGTGTCGATCCCCGTGGTCGTCAATGGGGACATCAAGTCTGCGGCCGACGCGAAGCGCGCATTCGACGAGACGGGCTGCGACGCGGTGATGATTGGTCGCGCGGCCATCGACCACCCGTGGATCTTCGGAGAGACGCGGACGCTGCTCGATCGCGGCGTCGATCCGACCGCGCCGACCGCGGCCGAGCGGCTGGCGCTTTGCCGGGAGCACTTGCTCGCGAATTGCCAGGCCCGCACCGAGACGCACGGCGTGAAGGTGACCCGCCGCCACCTGACGGGGTATCTGCGCGGCCTCCCCGGGGCCGCGTCGATCCGCAAGCGTCTACTCTTTTGCGATTCGCTCGCAGGCTGCTTGGAGATCCTCGCGGAAGAAGGCGAGCGCCTCGCACAAGCAGCCTGAGCGCGTCGTGGCTGAGGCCACGTACAGCAATCAGGTCGCGCCGGTTCCGCCCGTCGCGACGAGCTTTCCCGTCTTGATGGAGAAGACCTTCTTCACCTCGACGGTGGGCGGGTCTGCCTCCGGGACGTCTTTGTCATGCACGAGCATCGTGACGATGACGCCCCCTTTGGGATCGGGGGCGAGGTTCTTCACGAGGACGTTCTTGCCGAGCGAGACCGTCATCGCATCCGAAGACCCGCCGCGAATGACCGCTAGGTAGTGCACCTTCAAGGGGCCGGCGTCGCGCGTCACGACGACGGCGCAGTCGGTGCCGTCGTCGCCGTCGAAATCGGCGTCGATGCGAGCGCCGGTGAGATCGGTCGCGATGACGTCGTCGGGCTTGTCACCTGTCCGCTCCTCCGCGGCGCCGGACTTCAGCGTGACCTCCTTCCCGTCGAGATCGTACGTGAAATTGGCTGGATCACCGGTAAACGGTCCACCCTTCACGTGCGAGGGGCCGGAGCAACCGGCCGCGCCGGCTGCGAGACAGAACGTAGCGATCGCGGCGGCGATGCGAGACGACGAGCCGTTCGTTCGAGGCTTCACCCCGGCGAAGCTATCAAAGGCCGCGGTCCGTTGTACGCTCCCTTCGAAGTGCATCGATTCATCTGCATCCACGGGCACTTCTACCAGCCCCCCCGCGAGAACGCCTGGCTCGAGCGGGTGGAGCGACAGGAGTCGGCGCGGCCCTATCACGACTGGAACGAGCGCATCGACGCCGAGTGCTACGGCCCGAACGTCCGCGCTCGCATCCTCGACGGCGAGGATCACGTGGTGTCGGTCACGAACAACTTCGCGAAAATCAGCTTCAACGTCGGCCCGACGTTGCTGTCGTGGATGGAGCTGAAGGCGCCGCGCACCTACGCGCGCATCCTCGAGGCCGACGCCGCCAGTATCCGTGCAATGGGTCGCGGCTCCGCGATGGCGCAGGCGTACAACCACATCATCATGCCGCTCGCGAACGAGCGGGATCGACGAACGCAGGTGCGCTGGGGCATCGCGGATTTCAAGCGCCGCTTCGGACGCGCCCCGGAAGGAATGTGGCTGCCGGAGACGGCCGCAAACACCGAGTCGCTTCGCGCGCTCGCCGACGAAGGGATCACCTTCACGATCCTCGCGCCGGGCCAGGCGCGCTCGATCAAAAAGAAAGGAGCCGCGGCGTTTGCGCCCGTCGCCGAGGTGGGGCTCGAGACGCGACGCCCGTACCGGGTCGACGTCGGAGGCGGCCGTTCCATTGCGGTGTTCTTCTATGACGGCGGGACGTCACAAGCGGTCGCATTCGAGCGGCTGCTGTCGAACGGCGACACGTTCGCGGGCCGGCTCATGGCTGGCTTCACGGCGGATCCCCAAGCCCCCGAGCTCGTGCACATCGCAACCGATGGCGAGACGTACGGCCACCACCATCGATTCGGCGAAATGGCGCTCGCCTACGCGCTCCGCCGCTTCGAGCGCGACCCGTCGGTGAAGCTCACCAACTACGCGTCGTTCCTCGCGACCCACCCGCCGGAGGACGAAGCGACCATCGTCGAGAACAGCTCGTGGAGCTGCGCGCACGGCGTCGGCCGCTGGAGCGCCGACTGCGGCTGCAAGATGAGCGGAGAAAAGAACCAAGCCTGGCGCGGCCCGCTGCGTGAAAGTCTCGACTGGGCGCGCGATCGGCTCGACGTCTTCTACGAGGAAAGCGCCGCCGTCGTCCTCCGTGATCCGTGGGTCGCGCGCGACGCGTACATCGACGTCGTCCTCGACCGCTCCGACGACAGCATGCAGGCCTTCATCGAAAAGCACGCAAGGCCATCTTTGTCGGAGGACGATCGGCGACGTGCGTTCGAGCTCCTCGAGCTGCAGCGCCAGCGCATGCTGATGTTCACGAGCTGCGGTTGGTTCTTCGACGACGTGAGCGGCATCGAGACGACACAGATCCTTCAATACGCGGCGCGCGCCGTGGAGCTCATGCGCGGCGCGGGCGGCGACGATATCGAGGCGGAGCTCCTCGGGCGGCTCGACAAAGCGCGGGCGAAGACGCCGGGTAGCCCGAGCGCACGCGAGGTCTACGAAAAGAACATCGATCCGAGCCGTGTGGACGCCAAACGCCTCGCATCGACCTATGCAGTCACGTCGCTGTTCGGGTTGAGTGACGCACGCGCGCCCGCGTTCGAGACGGACCAGCGCGAGGTGCGCAGCGCCAAACACGAGGAAGAGCGCTTCGCGACGGGACGAATCTCGGTGAAGAGCACGATGACCGGCGCCATGAGCCGCTACGGGTATGCGGTGGTGCATGGCGGGGGACCGTCGGTCCTCGGTGGCATGCGCGAGCTCTCGGAGGAGGAATACGAAGACGACGCAGGCGAAGCCGAGCGTTGGCTCGCGACCTTCGAAGAGGAGTCGATAGCGGCGCTCACCGCACGGATCGAACGCGAGCTGCCGATCCCGATTGCGTCGCTGCGTGTGCTTCCGGTCGACGAGCGCGTGCTCGTCGTCGAGCGCATCCTCGCCCAAGCGGTGCGAACGGCGGAGGCGGCGTATCGACAGGTCTTCGCTGAAAACGCAGGCCTCCTCACCGAGCTCGCGGCGACCGGTGTGCGGCCGCCGCGCGCGTTGACCGCCGCGACGCGCGTCGTGCTCGAGTCGGATCTGCTTCGCGCGGTGCGCCGCGATCCGCCCGATACGCGTGCGCTGCGAAACCTGCTCGCAGAAGCCCGCGCGGAGAACGTCGTTTTCGACGAGCAGACGCTCTCGTTCGAGCTTTGCACCGCGATCGAGCGCACGTGCACGATGCTTCAGCGCGATCCGACGAACGACTCGGCGCTCGGCCGACTCATCGATTTGGTGGAGATCGGCCGGAAGTTGCAGAGCACGTTCGACCTGTCCGTCGCGCAGGATCTGGTGTGGACCGTCGTCAACGCGCCGTCGTCGAAGCTCGCGCGAGTCGCGAGCGACGGAGCGCGCATCGGAGCATGGCGCGAGCTCGCGCGGGCGTTGAGGATTCGCATGAGCGCGCAGCGATCATGAAAGAAGCCACGACGCGAGGTGCACCCCTGTCGTCGCCGTGGATGCAGCCTTGCGTCGCGGTTGCGCTGTGTACGGTCGCGACGGGCTGCTTCGATCTCGGCGGGCTCCAGTCGCCACGTCTTCCCGGTGACGTCACGTCGCTCGACGACGGCTCGTTGGCAGTCGACGAAAAGACCGACGAGGTCTACCTCGTGCGTGACGGAACGCTGTACGTCGTCGACCCGGAGAAGGGCGCGGCGCGCGCGATCGAAAAGGTGCCCGCGGGGACGTTGAGCTCTCGCATCGCATTCGGTAAAACGCGACCGTTCGTCGCTCGCACGATGCAGGTCGGCGCCGAAGCGTCGACGTGGATGTGGCCGGTGGGCGATGCGTCGCGGCGGGCGAGCATCCCGTTCGGGGCGCTCAGCACACCCTCGAGCCGGGACTTCATTGCGATCGTCGGCACCAAAGAGACGGTGATCCTCGACGGAACGTCGCTCGAGCCCGCGTCGATGCCGGCGACCTATACCGAGCTCGCATGGATGGGCGAAGGGGATCGGTTCGTCACCCTGTCGTGTGGAACGAAAGGGATTCGGGTCGAGACCTGGCAGGCCCAAGCCGTCAGCGGCGCCGCGCCGAGCGTCGACCGCCTCGGCCAAGCGGAGATCGAGAACGAACTTTGTGCGGCGAGCTCTTGGCTCGCCGTCGCGCCGAATGCCTCGTTCGCCGTCTTTCCAGTGGGCGGCGCAGATGCGTCGACGACCGCGGAGCCGCGCCTACTGGCCGTCGAGCTCGGGATGGGGCTCCCGCCGCGATCGATCTCGGGGATCAAAGGTCCGGTGGCCTTCAGCCAAGACGGCACGAAAGTGATCGGCTTCCGGGACGGGAGCATTCGCGCCTTCGATTGGAAGGCGAACACCACGATGGTCGTCGACGCGCCGCCCTTCCGCGGAGACATCTCGTACTACCGTCATCCCGAACGCGATCGGTTGCTCGTCGGTAACGCATCGGGGCTCGCACAACGCCTCATGCTCGTGGACTTGCCGTCCGCGAAAGCCGAGCGGCTCGGCCCACCCGGCGTAGGCCTCACGAATTTCGTCGCGAGCGGCCCGGACGAGCTCTGGCTCGTGGATCACGAGGCGCTCTTCCATCTCGACCTGGCAAAGCCGGCGCTCGAGCTGGTCGCGACGGAGGCAGCGCCGCACCACATTCAGTATTTGCCGAACCGCAAACGGGTCGTCATCGACGACGCGAACGCGCAAACGGTTTCGTTCTTGGATCCCGCGACGCGTTCGGTGGTGATGGTCGCGACGCTCGGTGGCGATGGATCCGCGACCCCCGCTGCCGAGTGACGCGTCACCGCTTCTCGATGACGATCACTCCATTCACGTCCGGCATTGGGGTACGTCGTTCACCGCCGGCGTCGAAGATCTCGAGGTTCGGCTCGATGTTCGCGGGGTAGCCGGGTTGCAAGTAGGACGCGAGGTCGGCAGGTACCGCCACCTCGGTCGGATCGTGATCGGGGTCGGCTCGGCGGCAGACGTCCAACAGGCGTTGCACGAGCTCGGCGCGCGGAAGGATCGCGCGCTGCTCGCGCACTTCGTACGGGAACGAATCGGGGCCCCAGGTGAACGTGGTGAGAAACTCGTAGAGGTCGCGCGCCCCGATCCGGACGCGATCGTCGCCGATCGGCTCGAATCGAATCTGCCGCGGCTCGTAGCTCTTTTGGAACAGATCGAGCCCCTCGCGCCACGCTCGATTCTTGAATGCAATCACGCGAGGCTCGTCCGCCGGTGCGACGCCGTCTCGAATCACGAGCCGACCGCCGCGCATGAGCGATGCGTACGCGGCCGCAACGACGGCATCGACCGCTTCGAGGCAGAAGCGTCGCGGGGGATCACCGTGCTCCACGTAGCTGAAGATCTCGTGAAGGACGGAGCAGAAGATGACCGTGGAGACCTCCGATCCGGGAAAGATCGTCGGCAGCTCCCGCGCATCGCCGTGGATGATCTCGTAGCCGGGCTTATCGGTCAGCGCCCTGGCGCGGTGCGCGTCGACGACCGCGAGTGACGCGTCGACGCCGACGATGCGCGACGAAGGCATTCGCTCCGCGACGAGATCGAGGATCACACCGCCGCCCGGGCCGACCTCGACGACGAACCCCGGCTTCACGAAGTCGAGCAGACGCGCTTTGTCGGAGCGCGCGGCGTTCATCGACGACAGATACGCAGCCTCGTTGTGTACGCGATCGAACTCGTCTTTGCGGAGCTTGTAGAGATCGCAAAGCGCCTTCAAGAATCGGTGAAAATCCGCGGAGTCTTTGCGTTCGTACGCGTAGAGCAACGTGAGGAGCGCCCCGGCCTCCTCGTTCGTCGAAAAGCTCACGGCGAGCGCTTGCTCGCCGCCCTTCGTCGACGGGAAGGAGAGCAGCGTGTCGCCCGCGAGCTTGCCGCTCATCAGCAACTCGAGGCTCGTCGACTCGAGGAGCGTCTCGAGGAGGCGCACATGGTAGCGGCGGGCATCACCGCGCTCGTCGCGTAGGGCGCCGACGATTCCCAACAAGTCGAGGTGCCACGGGCGCGTCGTGTCGACGCCGTGCGCCGAGAGCGCCGCGCCGCTCAAATGCAAAAGTAGGCGCACCGAGGCATCGAGCGAGAGCACGCCGAGCGCTGCCTCCGCGTACCAGACGTTGCATCGCGCGAGGCGTGATTCGAGGACCGAGCGCGCACCGCGTAGACGTTCGAGACTGCCTTCGACGTCGATGCTCGACTCCTTGCGCATGAGCGCGCCGCCTCGCATCCGCGCGATGCGCTCGGCGAGCTGAGGCCGCACCGCGCGCCCGCTCGCCGGCCCCATGAGAATCGCGCGCTCCTCGGCGACGAACGCGCCCGCGAGCTCCGGCGTCCACAAGCCACGACGCACCGCCTGCGTGTCGGCGTGGTTCACGATCGACCAGATGCGGGCGAGCGACTCTCCTCCGTCGGTCTCGTGCGCCATGCAGTCGACGAGCGGTGCGAAGACATCGCGCCCGACCTCACCACGAAGACGCATCCCGGTGAGCCCGCTGGTCGCGCAAAGGATGCGCGCGCGCTCCACGAAACGTCCGTCCTCGGAGAGCTCCGCCTTGCCGAGCACGCGGCGCGCGACGTCCTCGAAGATCACCGCGGAGTCTTCGTTGTGGACGGTGCCGTCGACGCCGAGGCGCGAGCGCCACGCCTCGCGCTGCGATGGAGTCCCGCCCTTTGCAACGTCGCAGAACGAGAGCACCGCGGTGAGGAGCGCACGCGCGCTCGTGTCGAGGCTGCGCGACTCGATGTCGGCGCAGACGAGCGCGCGGATGACCCGGTCGAGCAGCGGCGTCGCTCTTCCCTCGGGACCGCTGCGTTCGTGCTCGTACGTCGTGACGTTCGACGGAACCGACAAGCCCCAGAGCTCCGGCAACACGTCGCGGATGCGCGCACCCGCGAGGCTCAGGGGCTCGTCCGCGAGCAAAGCGAGGCCGACCACCGCGCCGAACGGCTCGGACACGAGCCAGCGAGCCACAGCCACCTCGTCGTGCCACGCAACCGTCCCGAGCGAACGCTCCGCTCGATCCACCGCACCCTGCGGATCATCGGGGAACGCCCAAGACAGCCTCCGCACCGCCTCCGGTGCGAAAGCCAGGAAGGAGGTGCCTGTGGGAGCAGGGGCCATTGCCGCATGGTAACGGCTACCGGCGGCGTATGGGGACGCGCTCTCATGAGGCGGCCATCGGCCGCCGTCGGCAGTGCGCCGCCAGATGGATCAGGGCGCGCACAGGCGTGGGCGCCAACTTTGTCTGCGCGCCGTCGGCGCGACGCGAGCGCAGCGAGCACACCCCCAGGCGGGACCCACGCCGTCGTGCGCGCGCGAAAACAAAAAAAGACGGAACCTTCGCTTTCGGGGCGCTGTCATTGAAAACGTCCGGCGCTTGCGAGCTGCTCTCGATGGTGAGGGCGACGCCGCAGCGCTGGGGGGCCCACCCATCCCGCCGCTCGCAAGAGCGGAGCAGGTGGGGCCAATTCATCGAGGGAGCCGCCTCGCACGACGCCGTGCGCCAGGCACAGAGGAAGGTCCATCATGTCATCGTCCCCGTTCTCGAGCTCGTCCGCGTCGCTGTTCTCCGGCCCCTCTCCGTTCGATCCGCCGAGTGAGCCCGAAGCAGAGGCGATGGCCGAGCCCGCTCGCCCGGCGCTCGACGCGTCGGAGGTCGAGTCGAGCACGGGAGCGATCGAGATCATCGTTCGGTGGGGCACGGACATCCTGCACATCGAGCACATGGAGCAGCCGCGCGCGTTCTCCGTCGGTGAAGATGGCGACTTCGCCCTCCCGTCGGACAAGCTCGGTGTGAACCGCGCCGAGCTCCTCGCGGTGGAAGCGGGCCGCGCGTTCGCCATCGTCCCGCTCGGCGCGCATGCGCGAATCAACCGCGGCGGCCGTTCGCTCACGCTCGCCGACGCCATCTCCGAAGGCTTCGCGACCGCAGGCGCCACCGAGTGCCGCGTGTCGCTCGCGGATGGGACGCGCGTCAGCACCGAGTGCGCGGGCTTCCAATTCGAGGTCGCGGCGGTGAACGCGGGTCGCAAGGTCGCGGGCAAGCTCGGCAGCGACCGACGCGCCTTCGGCGGCCAGGCGATCAGCTTCGCCATCCACGGCTCGCTCCTCGCCGCGATGTTCGCGTTCATGCCGGCGCTCGCCTCCACCGAAGAGCAGCCGGCCGAGGGAGACCAGAACTACATGCTGCAGATGCTCCTTCACGCGGAGCAGGACCGCACGCGTGAAGAGGTCGAGGCGGCGACGAGCGACCAAGCACCGAAGTCCGCAGAGGCGATGACGCCGTCGGGCGCGCCCGCGAACAACGACAAGGGCGCGATCGGCAAGAACACCGCGCAGAAGACCAACAAGCGCCACGCGATCAGCACCGACGACAAGGAGCGCGCGATCGACCGCGCGCAAGCGATCAAAGACGCGCAGACCTTCGGCATGATCGAGCTCCTCGGCAATCTGAATTCGCCGGCGGGCGGCCCGGACGTTCCCTCCGCGCCGTGGGGCAAGGTCGCGATGGGGCCCGACGCCTCGAACGCCAACGGCGCGATGTGGGGCGACGAAATCGGTGACTCCTTCGGTTGGGGCGGCGTCGACCTCTCCGGTACCGGCGAGCGCGGCGGTGGGCCGTTCGGCGGCAACTACCTCGGCGGCATCGGCACCGTGGGCAACGGAAACGGCGATTGCCTCGGCGCCCTCTGCGGCAACGGCAGCTCCAACGGCTTCTTGCCGGGCACCCACAAGCCGACCGGCGCGAAGCCTCCACGCCCCGGCCCGATGACCTCGAGCGGCCGCATCCCCGCGGAGGTCATTCAGCGCGTCGTTCGCCAGAGCTTCGGTCGCTTCCGCGGCTGCTACGAATCGGCTCTCCGCACCAACCCGAACCTCTCGGGCCGCGTCGCGGTCGCCTTCACCATCGGTCGCGACGGCTCGGTCGGCATGGTCGGTAACGCGGGATCGGATCTGCCGGACGCCAACGTCGTGGCCTGCGTCGTGAAGCAGTTCTACGGCCTGTCGTTCCCCGCGCCGGAAGGTGGTGTCGTCAAGGTGACGTACCCCATCGTGTTCAACCCCGGCTGAGCCGAACAAAGACGGACGTGGACTCGCGCTCGTAACGGAGCCTCGAGCGCGCTCCACCCGAGCCCCCTCGTGTCGATGGAGCGACACGAGGGGGCTTGTTTCTTGTGGGAGCGGTCAGCTTTCAGCTTTCAGCTGTCAGCTACAGAGCGGACGCGCCTAGTTTGTAGCTGTCAGCTTTCAGCTGTCAGCTTTCAGCCGGAGAGCGGACGCGCCTAGTTCGTGAAGCGGTAGGCGATCACCTTCTGTTTGCCGGCGCTGTCGGCCATCGAAACGATCATCATGCGGCCGTAGGTGTCGTCGATGATCGAGGCGACCGTGGTCTTCGTCGCGGCGCCGGCGAGCACGTCACCGCTGCGCTCCATCGGCGCAGCGTCCGGGTCGAGCTTGTACGCCGACACGCGCAGGTTGCCACTGCCGTCCGTCGTCGCCGCGACGAAGTCGCCGCCCTGCGCGCCGCGCTCCATCGCGAGACCCGACACCGCTCCGTCGGCGACGTCGCCTTCACGGATCAGCGAGCCGCTGCCCGTGACCGAGTAGTCGATGAAGCGAAGCGCGTTACCGGCGTCGCGCATGCCGACGACGATCCGCTGCGTGAACGCGTCGATCTGCACCGTCTCGGCGACGAGGTTCGAGGCGCCGCCCGCGTTCGCGGTACCGAGCTTCGTGATCGCGAGCGCCGGCGTGACGGAGAACGTCTCGACGCGCAGGTTGCCGGCGACCTTGCTCGCGAGCGCCACGCCCTTGAACGACGACGCGTCGAGCGTCGTCAACGCGGCCTCGTCGATCGCGCCGCCCGGATACGTCGCGACACGCGTGATCGTCGCGTTCGCGTCGTCGACGGCCCACGAGATGAGCTTCAGAGTGCCCGCGCTGTCCCGCACCGCGGTAACGACACCGAGGCCCGACGGCGCTTCGGCGATCGCGATCTTGCTGACCGCACCCGCGCTCGCGTCGCCGCGGCGGATCAGCGCGCCGGTGTTCGTCACGCGGTAGCCGATGAGCTTCAGGTTGCCCAAGCCGTCGCGCAGCGCGACGACGAAGTCGTTCGAGGTGCCGGCGGTCGAGAGCGCGATCTGGCTCGCCGCGCCGACGATCTCTTGATCCTCGTGTACGAGCTCGCCCGCATCGGTCGTGTACGTGTCGAGGCGCAGGTTGCCGGTCGCCACGTCGCGCGTGGCGATCACGACGCGGCCGACAAGCGACAACGACACCTGCTCCGCGATCGTATTCGCCGACGGAGCGTCGTCGCTCTGGCGAATGAACGGGCGCGCGAGGATCTGTTCGCCGACGTCGAGCGTGCCTTCCTCGACGGGGTTCCACGCCGTGTTCGCGCCGTCGTCCGGCGGGTTCGTGCGGTCGTAGACGCCGTGCCAGGGGATCTCGATCGACGCGCTGACCTTCGGCACGTCGTTGCTGTACCAGCCCGTGATGTTCTTCAGGTGCACGTGCAGGTGCGGGCCCGACGAAGCGCCGACGCTGCCTACCGCACCGACGATGTCGCCTTGGCGGACGTGAACGCGCTGCTCGAGCGGCACGATCGACTCGACCGGGAACTCGCCCTGCGCGTTGTCGGCATTCGCGACGAACGTGGCTTCGTTCGGGCAGATGCTCGACGGCACCGAGCCCGGCGCCATGTGCGCGAGGAGCATCACGTGCTCGCCGTCATCGGTGATGATGTTCACGTGATTGCCCGACTGGAGGATCGTGCGGGTCGGGTGCTCCGGCGTGATGACGCGACCCGGGTGCGGGACATCGTCCTCGCCGTACACCGCTGGTTGGAGGCCGTTCGGCGAATTGCGCCAGCACGACACGACCCAGCCGCTCACCGGCGAGCGCACCGGGCGGTTGTAGATCAGGTGATCCTCGTTGTCGGGATCCGCCGCGTAGTCGGCGAAGCTCGGCGTCACGCCGATCCATTCCGAGCCGTCCCAGCGCCGCGCGACGATATCCCGCGCACCGGAGTCATCCGAGTGATCGTTGCTGACGTAGTAGTAGGCCCCCGGCGGAAGGTCTTCGGCACGCAGGGGAAACGGGTACGTCTCGACCGCACCGACTTCTTGTTCGGCAGTGCCGGTTTCGAGGTCCTCCGTACACGCCGTGAGCGACAGGAGAGCGAGTCCAACGAGCGAGCTTTTCGTCTTCATGCGGCGGCCCCTATCAAGCGCCGGGCCACCGCCAAATCGCGGGAATTGTTGAAGATGCCGGCGACGAATTCTCGTGGCTCCTCGAGATGTCGAGCCGAAAACTCGTGGGTGCCGGACCCTCTGGTAGGCTCGTTCGCCTCGTGCGCCACACGCTCGCTCTCGGCTTCTTCTCAGCCACCGCCTTGATCTCGGCGATCGCACTCGCGGGCCCGAAAGAGGACGCACGCGCCGTTCAGCTCTTCGAGCAAGCCGAGACCGAGTACCAGGCTGGTCGCTTCGCAAAAGCCGTGGAGCTCTTGCTCGAAGCGCAGCGCATCGGGCCCGACCCCGTTCTCCACTACAACCTCGCGCGCGCCTACGAAGGCATGGGTGACCTCGAGCGCGCACTCGCGTCTTACAAGGCGTACTTGGACGCGGACCCCTCGAGCAAAGACCGAGGTGCGACCGAAGCGCGCATCAAGTCGCTCGAGCAACTCCTCGAAGAGCGCAAGAAGGCCGCCGAATCACCCACCGACACGACTGAAAAGCGGCCGCCGCCGATCGTGCCGGCCGAAGAGCGAAGCCCGAGCCCCGTTCCGTGGGTGATCGCGGGTGTCGGCGCGCTCGGGTTCGGCGCGGCGGGCGCCCTCGGTGCGCTGTGCCTGTCGAAGAGCAGCGAAGCGGAAGATCCCGAGACGAGCGGCGCGGACGCCGTGCGCCTCCAAGACGAAGCATCGACCTTCGCGCTCGGCGCGAACGTCGCATTCGGTGTGGCCGGGGCCGTGCTCGCCGCCGGCGTCGTTTGGGGCATCGTCGACGTGGCGTCTGTGGGGTCGTCCGACGATACGACGACCGCGCTCACAATCGATTTTACCGGGACCGGTCTGCGGCTTCGCGGCCAGTTCGACTGAGGCGAGGACGCTCGCCATAACGGCGTGGCAGAGACTTTGCCACCATTGTCGCAAGGGACCCTCATCGGGAGGCTGAACCTTGCAAGCCGTCGTTCTCAAGGGGCCGCGCACCATTGCCGTGGAGAACGTGCCGGACCCGGTGATCGCGGCCCCGATGGACGCAATCGTTCGAATCACCTCGGCGGCGATCTGCGGCAGTGATCTTCATATGTACGACGGTCGGACGACCGCGGGGGCCGGCCTCGTCCTCGGGCACGAGCCGCTCGGCGTCGTCGAGGAAGTCGGCAGTGAAGTGACGCGCATTCGCCGAGGCGACCGCGTCCTCATGCCGTTCAACATCGCGTGTGGGACATGTTTCAATTGCAAACGGGGCTTCACGTCGGCGTGCCTGGCGGTGAACCCCGACAGCGCCGGTGCCGCGTACGGATATGCCGGATTGGGGCCCTACCGGGGCGCGCAAGCCGAGTATCTGCTCGTTCCGTTTGCGGATCAAAACTGTGTAGCAATGCCGGGCACGCCCCACGACGAGTGGGAGGATGACTTCGTCCTTCTGGCCGACGTATTCCCTACCGGCTGGTACGCGACGGACCTCGCAGGCGTCGAGGAGGGAACCAGCGTCGCCGTCTTCGGCGCAGGCCCCGTAGGGCTCTTGGCGGCCTATTGCGCAATTTTGCGCGGGGCCGGCGAAGTATACGTCGTCGATTGCATCGCCGATCGATTGCGGAAGGCGGAGGGCATCGGCGCCCGAGCCATCGATTTCTCCGCCGGCGATCCCATCGAGCAGATCCTCGACATTCGTAGGCGAGAGGGCCTCGCCGCGCTCGGCGGACCCCAAATGCTCGGGGTGATGTGCGGAATCGAGGCCGTCGGGTACCAAGCCATCGATTGGAAGAATCGAGCACGAGAGCGGCCGTCGATCGTCATCGAGGCGCTAATCAATCTGGTCAATCCGACGGGGCGAATCGCCGCCGTCGGCCTCTACGTTCCGCACGACCCAGGCGGGATAAATCCCCACGCCAAGAAAGGTGCATTCCAGATCTCTTTCGGACGATTGTGGGCGAAGGGCCTTTCTCTCGGAACGGGCCAGACGCCCGTCGCCAAATATGCATCGATGCTGAGGGACCTCATCGTCACCGGTCGCGCAAAACCGAGCTTCATCGTAAGCCGACGAACGCCGCTGAAGAGCGCGCCGGAAGCGTATGCGATGTTCGACCGACGGGCCGAAGGCTACGTGAAGGTCATCCTCAAACCGGCATGGTGACGCGATGACGGAGCGACCGAAGACCGTGTTGGTCACCGACGACGACGACGACATCCTCGCCATCGTCTCCATGATGCTCGAGTTCGAAGGCTATCGGATCACCACCGCGCACGACGGGCTCGAGGCACTCGACCGCATTCAAAAGGAGATGCCGGATCTCATCCTGCTCGACATGAAGATGCCTCGCATGTCGGGTTGGGAGTTCGCAGCAGAGTACGAAGCGAGATATGGCTCCCGTCGAGATCGCGCTCCCATCATCGTCATGACCGCCGCCGAGCACGCCGCGAAGCGCGCGGCCGAAATCGGAGCGACCTCGTGCCTGCCGAAGCCCTTCAGTGCAGATCAACTCGCGGGCAAGGTCCGCGCATTCGTCGGTCAAGGGCTCGGCGCGCCGGCCCCAGCGATGCGCTGATGACCGACCACGCCGAGCGGTAGGGTGAAACGGAACGTGCTTCCGCTTCCGGAGGCGCTCTCGAAACCGATCGTTCCGCCATGACGCGCGATGATCGCCTTCGCGATGTAGAGCCCGACGCCCATCCCACCGAAATCGTCTCGAGTGTCCGCGTGCGCACGATAAAACGGCTCGAAGATGTGTGCCTGTTTTTCGGCCGCGATGCCGATGCCCACATCCCGGATCGAAACGATGGCTTCGCGCTCGGTCCGCTCGACGGAGACGACGACTTCCCCGCCCTCCGGTGAATAGCGAATAGCGTTGTCGAGGAGGCTCCCGACGACGACTTCCATCAAATGCCGATCGCTCGACATCACGATCGCGGCGCGAGCTTGCACCCGAATGCGTCGCGCCGACGCCGGGTCCATCTGGTTCGCGACGCCACGGACCAGCGCCACCAGATCGACCGTCTCCGCCACGATCGGGAGTCGGCCCGTCTGCAATTGCCAGACGATCAAGAGGCTCGAAATGACGCGGTCGATCCTGTCTGCGCCGCGTGCGAGCCCCTCCACGAGCCGCCGCTCCGCGGCCGTCGCGTCCTTGATCCGCAATCCGAACAGCTCCGCGTACCCCTTTACCACTGCGACGGGGGTCTTCAATTCGTGCGCGGCGGCGCGGATAAACTGCTCCTTCATTCGGTCGAGCTCTACCGCATCCGTGACGTTGATGGCGGCCGCGACCGCGCCGATGATCGCACCCTGCTCGTCCTGGAGCGGGGCGGCGCTCACCTTGAGGTGAACATCGCGGCTCGCGAGCGCGTCGTGGACGGTCATGTCGACGGAGCTGACGACCTCCCCGCCGAGTGCCCTGACCAGCGGCATCTCGTCGACGTCGAAGGGACGGCCATCGGGGTGACGTGCCCCCACGGCCAACGACACGACCTCGACCGGAGCCTTCATCTCTTCGGCCGAGGCGAAGCCGCAGAGGCGAGCGCCGGACGGATTCACCATCGTGATGTTGCCGCTTTGATCACAGACGAAGACGCCGTCCACCATGTTGTCGAGAATGTCCTGTAGCTGAGTGCGGCTCGCGCGGAGCGATGCGGCGGCGGAACGCTTCTCGGCGACTTCCCGATTCAGATCCGTATACAGCCTGGCGTTTTCGATCGAGATGCCGGCCTGCGCCGCCAGGACTTCGAGCACGGTGAGGCGGTCCGCCGTGAACGCGCCGGGAACCAAATCGTTCTCCAGGTAGATGGCACCGATCATCTCGGCGTGCCGGAGAATCGGCAGGCACAGAGTAGAGCGCGGCCTGACGCGTACGATATACGGGTCCGCGGAGAACGGGCTCGGCAACGTCGCATCGTCGAGGATGACGCGCTCGCGTGCGTGGGCCACGTAGTTGACCATGGACTCGGGGAACTCGACGCCTTCGCCGATTGCCGTCTCCGCTGTCCAGCGCCCGGCGTCGGGAAAGAGGATCAGCCCTCGACGGGCACCCGATTGCTCGACGACGATTCGCAGCAGCGTGTCGAGAAGCTTCGGTCGAACGAGCTCACTCGAGATCGCCTGGGACGCCTGCAATACCCATAAGAGGTCGAGCTCCTCGACGCGGGCCGTGAACGTCGCCGTCGGGACGAGCGCTCCGAGCGAGCGCAACTGCGGATGGCGACGCTCGAGATCTTGCACCTTTCCCACGGCGCCCCAATCGCCGTACGCCCGCCGTGCGTGGCGGAGATAGAGCTCGGCGAACATCTGGAGCCCCTGTTCCAGATAGAAGGCCGCGGCGCGCTCGTAGCCGACGGCTTCGCCACCACGGAATCCATTGTCGTGCGCCGATCGCACCGCCCGTTCGTAGAGCCGCATCGCTTCGAGGGCATTGCCATCGAGTCGGGCGAGCTCTGCTGCGAGCAGCGCGTGCATATGTAGGAAGTTCGCCGGACAGATGGTTGCCCATCGGCAGAGGACCTCTGCGTGCAATGCGACGGCGTCTCGGTGCCTTCTTCGTCGATCGTCGTTCGAGCCCAAAGCGACCGAGGCGTGCGCGAGCCCTGCGTACAAATGGTATTCGGCGACACATACTTGCCCCGTCGCGGACCACAACCGCGACGCAGCCCGATCGGCCGACGCGAGCGCTCCGGAGTAATCGCCATAAACGACGCAAGCCTGAAGTCTTCGGAGGTGAAACCAAACGAGGTTCAGCGGCAGCCATCCCGCGTGGGCTCGCTCGGTGGCCGCGTCCTCCGCCTCGGAGATCGGCAAGGTGGACGGTGCCTCGCGCAACGCGCGAACGAGTCGGAGCTGTTCGTTCGCGACCGCGGCAAACTCTCGATAACCGGCTTTCTCGACTTGATCGTGAAACGCCCGCGCTTGCTTCTCCGTCTCGCCGAGGTTTGCCCCCTCGCAGAGCATGAGATTGACCAGTTGCCCGCCCGCATAACCAGCATAAGTCACATCCCCGGATTCGAGCGCGAAATGGTACGTCGCCCGTAACGCATCGATCGCCGTCGCGATGCGGTCCGAGCGTGGCGTCACGAATGTCCCGACCACCAGTCCGACCCTCGCCCGATGCGCCACGAAGGCGGGCTTCGAAGCGAGCTCGATGGCAGTCTTGCCGGCGCACCGCCCCTCTTCGATGCGCTCCGTCCCCTCCAGGAGATCGATGGCAACCGCCGCGCACCCGGTCGCCGACGGCGGCGCGATGCCGTGGCGCAACGAAAGCAACACGATTTGGCAGGCGGTGAGGCCATGCAAACGAAGATCCGTGAGGTACGCCGCTGGCAAAAGAACGGCGAGCAGTTCCATCACTTGCTCCACGGCGCGGTCCTGCAATGGTGGCAGCCGCGCCAGAACGTCGATAGGACGACCGCCGAGCTCTTCCCAGATCTCATGTTCAGCGCGCGCCACCCTCTCCGGGTCCGGATGGGGCGGAAGGTCCATGCCGAAACTGCGCAGTGCTTCGCGCGCGACGGAGACCGCCTCGGCGACTTCATTTTCGAATAGATGAAGCTCGATCTGAAGCTGCTGGGCACGCGCGCGCGCGACTCGATCTTCGACGTTCGCCAGCAATACGCCGACCAGGCGGTGCGCCTCGACGGGGCGGCCGAGGAACAGCTCGCAGCGGGAGAGCTCGAGCGTCAGCTCGAAGACGAGCTCGGGCCTGCGAGCCCACGCATCGCTCGACAACAACGAGAGACCGGTCCTGAAATGCATCGCCGCCGCGACGAATGCGCCCGACTGCTTCGCTCGGGTGCCCGCGGTCAGGTTGATCTGCGCAGCGCGGTCGCGCTCGCCCTGATCCGCCATCGACGAAGCGCCCAGATTGAGCTGCGACGCAATCTCGAATATGCGCTCCGACAGCGTCGAGCCGTCGAGCCGCTCCAGCAAGTGACGCCCGATTCGAAGGTGTACGGAGCTGCGCCGCTCGGGCGAAATGGTGCCGTACGCAGCGTCGCGAATCCTGTCGTGCTGGAATCGATAGGAATCTTGCGCGTGAGAGACCAGCTCGGCGCGGATCGCGTCGACGAGATCGCGGTGGACCTCGTCGACCGAGCCACCGGTGATCGTCGCGAGCGTCCTAGCATCGAATCGTGCGCCAACGCAGGCGGCGAGCTCGAGCACCCGCTTCGTGGCAGCCGGAAGCCCGCGGATGCGTTCGATCAACAACTCGACGACGTTGCCTCGGAGCCCGACACCGGCGATTAGGTCGGTATCCCAAATCCACATTCCGGCCTTCGAATCGAAGGAGAGGAGCCCGTCGCGGTGAAGCTCACCGAGGAGCTGTTTCACGAACAGCGGGTTGCCACCGGTCTTTTCCCAAACCAATCGACCGAGGGGAGTCGTGCGCTCGACGCTGCCGTGAAGCGTGTCGGCGCACATGGATGTCACCTCGGAGAGAGAGAGGGGGCCGAGCTCCGCCTGCGCGATCTCGCGTTGTTGCTCGACGATCCGGCGGAACGCCGAAACCGGTTCTCGGCCGTGGTCGCGGTACGTCGCCACCACCAAGACGTGTTTCGTATCCGGATGCGTAAGCACGTTGGCGAGCGCGTCGAGGCTCTCGGCATCCGCCCATTGAAGGTCGTCGACGAAGAGAACGAGCGGGTGTTCACGACTCGCGCACGCGGATATGAAACGCTGCAAGACGAGCTGGACGCGGCCCCGAGCGGCCGCGGGTGGAAGCTCCGGAATGTTTCCTTGCTTGCCGAGGACGACCTCACACGACGGGGCGAGCTCGACGATGATGCTGCCGTGGCCCCCGACGGCGTCGAACAGGCGTGACCGCCATGCACGGATCCGTTCCTCGTTCTCCGAAAGAATGTATCGAGCGAGACCGTGAAGGGCGTCCGCTATCGCCGAATAGGGGACGTCCTGCTTCCCTTGCTCGAACTTCCCTGCGACGAAAATCCCGTGGCTCTCGACGACGACTGCGTCGAGCGAGTGAACGAGCGATGATTTGCCGATCCCGGCCGGCCCGCTGAGCATGACGAGCCGAGGTTGTCCGAGCTCTGCAACCGACGAATAAGCGCGCCTCAAGAGATCGATCTCTCGCGTTCGCCCATACAGCGTTTGCGGAACGCGAATCTGATCGGACGCGTCGCGCTCGCCCACCCGAAACGACTCGACGCTGCCGGTGGACCGGAGCATATCCAGACACCGAGCGAGATCGGCCGCGAGGCCCCTGGCGGACTGATACCGATCCTCCGGAAGCTTCTCGAGGAGCTTCATCACGATATCGGAGACGGTCCGCGGAATGTCGAGCTCCACGTCGGCCGGCGGCCGAGGACGCTCTGCGACATGACAATGAATCCATTCGACGGCATCACGCGGATGAAATGGGCTCCCGCCGGTGAGCATCTCGTACAGCGTGACCCCCAACGAATAGAGATCCGAGCGCTGGTCGATCGGGCGGTCCAGCCGTCCTGTCTGCTCGGGAGACATGTACGCGAGCGTGCCTTCAATCAGAGCGCCGAACGCACGATGCTCGCCGGGCGCGACCGACGCGATTCCAAACCCCGTCAGCTTCACCTCTCGGGTACGGGGGTTGAACAGCACGTTCTGAGGCTTCACGTCTCGGTGGACGATGCCTCTGTCGTGAATTGCGGCGAGGCGCTCGGCGACGCGGAGCGCGACCTCGAGGGAGATGCTCAGGTCCATCCGCTCCGTCGAGAGGCGGTCCAACGGCTCACCGCCGAAGTCCTCCAGCACGAGCGCCGAGCAGCCGCGGTAGCTCGTCAGCTCGGCCGGCCGGACCGCAGCCGGCGCGAGCTTCCTGCCGATGTCGTATTCGCGCTTCAGACGCGCTGTCTCGCGCGCAGACGAGATGCGCGCGACGCGGAGGAGGACCGTTCGTCGGTCCGGCGCTCGCAGAGCGCGACTGACGGAGGCCTCCGGTCCCTCGACGAGGGTCTCGGTGATCGTGTACTCGACAGCCCCCATCGAGCGGCACGCGGGCAGTCTTCGTGCCGCGCATCATTCACGCGGGGCGGGGCCGAATCTTTCGGCTCGAGTGCGCGATGACACCGTCACGATGTGTCATCGCGCATCGGTGATGGGATCGCTCGGCGCCCAACCGAAATTGTTAGTTGAACGTGCAGCCCGCGAGCTCGCACTGCGGCTGAGTCAGATACGTATCGCATTCGTTGGGCGTGCCGGAGCACGTGCCCTGGGCGAACATGCAGCCCGATGCGACACAGGCTCCGCCATTGAGTTGATCGCAGGGAGTGGGTGTTCCCGAACACCCCGCAGGGGGAGCGCCACCGGCGCCACCCGTACCGCCGCCACCCATTGCGGCACCGCCGCTGCCGCCCGTCGCATCGCCACCCGTTCCGCTGCCCCCCGTCGCGTCGCCGCCCGCGCCGTTTCCGCCGGCTGCATTTCCGCCCGTCCCGTTTCCGCCGGCGGCATTTCCGCCGTCGGCGCTGGACCCGCCTCCGCCCGACGCGGCCGCTCCGCCGCCGCCGGATGCGCCGGCACCGCCCCCGCCCGATGTCTCGTCATCGCCGCACGCGGAGCCCCATAAGAGGAGCGCGCCGCCGACCATTCCGCATAAAGCTCGAAGTGAATTCGTTGACCTGCTCATAGAGACGATAGTCGAGCGACGAGCCACGGCCGTTCAAGCGGATCTCGGCTTCGGCGCAAAAGACCGTTGACTGGCAGAATGCAGTCGTCACTCGGTAGTACGATTGTTTCGGTGAAGACGGGGAGACGCGCTTGATCGCACGGTTCAGGGGAGACGCTCAATCCCGCGAAGCGCTCTCGAGCACTGCTTTCAGCCGTGCGAGGTCTTTGTTGTTGGCTCGCCGCATCGCCGTCTGGATGAAAGGAGCGACGAGCTTCGAGAACCCTCGCGGCTCCCCGCGGTTTCGCAACGTCATTCGCGTGCGCTGCTCACCCGCGGCCTCCCATGTATAGGTCGTCTCCATCGGGAAAGGGCCCTCCGCAGTACGCATGACCAGTCGACGCTCGGGCACGAGCTCGACGATTTCATAGGTGTACGCGAGCCTCTTGCCGAGGAATTGCGCGACGAACGCGACTTTGGAGCCCTCGCGCAGCGGGGGCTCCGACTTCCATTCGACTACCTTGATGTTCTCGTACCACTTGGGCGCATTGTCGGGTTCGGCCGCGTAGCACGCGACTTCGGCACACGGCCGCGCGATTTCGACTTCGGTGATCACGTCGACGGGCAAGGTCCCTCTCCTTCGAATCGTCTGACGTTGGTTGTACTGCGGGGAGCCGAAGGGTGACAATACGGGCCCGATGGGACGCTTTATCTCATGAGTGAGACAATCAAGCTCGAGGACATGCGCCTCTTCGCGAAGGTGGCGGAGCTGAAGAGCTTCACCAACGCCGCCCGCAAGCTCGAGGTTCCAAAACAAACGCTGAGCCGTCGTGTCGCGGCGCTGGAGCGAGCGCTCGGTGTGCGTCTCATTCATCGCACGACCCGCCGCCTGCAGCTCAGCGACGCCGGAGCGGTGTACGCCGAGCGCTGCGCGGAGATCGTGCGCCTCGGGGAGGAGGCAAACCGTGCGGTCTCCGACACGAGCGACGTTCCGACGGGCACGCTGCGCATCACGGCCGATCCGGTCTTCGGTGAGGCGTTCCTGACACCGCTCGTCATCGACTACGCACGCAAGTGGCCCGAAGTGCGCGTGGACGTCGTCCTGACTCGGCGGCACGTCGATCTCCTCGAAGAGGGTTTCGATCTCGCATTCCGTATCGGCAACGTCGACGATCCGCTTCTATCGGCACGAAAGCTCGGCGCGGCGCGCGTTCGATATTGCGCGAGCCCTCGCTACGTCGCGCGGCGCGGCGCGCCGCGGACGCCGGAGGAGCTCCCGTCGCACGACTGCGTGCTCGTAGGTTCCGACCAGCGAGCGGTCCGATGGCCATTTCCAGCAGAGCGCGGCCCGAGGCTGCTTCCCGTTTCAGGGAGGCTCGTCTTTTCGAGCTTCACGATGGCACGCGAGGCCGTCTTGGCGGGTCTCGGGATTGCGATCTTCCCCGAGTTCGCATGCGCCGAGGATCTTCGGCGCCGGCGGCTCACCCCGGTGTTGGACGGCTGCGTGGTGGACGTCGGATCCGTTTGGCTCATCCATCTGGCGAGGCGATTCCTACCCGCGCGTGTCCGTGCCTTCGTCGATCTTGCCCGTGACCATTTCGTCTCCGAGCCACCCTGGCTACGGGCGGGCAAGGTGAAAAAGCCGGCGTGAACCAGTCGCGAGCTGTTGAACGTGTGACGGATGCTTGCTCGAACGAACAGGCATTGCAGCGCCGCTCGAAGAACCAGGCGCAACCGTTTGTGCTCAAACCATCCGGGTGGTAGGTGCGAGGCGACGTGTCGCCAACGCCGAATGCTCCGCTCCCCGCACGCCTCCTCCAACGCGCGCGGGATCTGAACGCTGCGCTGCTGCGCCTGATGAACCGGGCGACGCCGACGGAGCAGCAACGGCTCTTCTTGCTGACGTTGGTCGTCGGCGGGATCTGCGGCCTCGTCGCCGTGTCGTTTCATCTCTCGATTTCGTGGTGCTCGAAAGCCCTGATCGAGCGGGCGATGGCGCTGTCCGGATGGAAATGGGTGCTCGCCACGATCGCCGTGCCGGTCCTCGGCGCGACCATCGTCGGGTTCGTCGCCTCGCGCCTACCGAACACCCGCGGTAGCGGCATCCCGCAGGTCAAAGCGATCTACACCATCAGCACCGGGCGCCAGCGCCTGAGGCTGCGCGACGCCGTCGCGAAGTTCTTCCTCGCATCGCTCATGATCGGGTCAGGCTCGTCGCTCGGTCGCGAGGGCCCGACGGTCCAGATCTGTGCGACCGTCGCGAGCGGCGTCGGCCGCATCTTCGCTCTTTCACCGAGCAACCAGCGCCGGCTCATTCCGGTCGGAGCCGCGGCAGGCATCGCCGCGGCCTTCAACGCACCCATCGCCGCCGTCACCTTCGTCATCGAGGAGCTTGTCGGTGCGCTCGACACCACGGTCCTGAGTGGTGTGGTCGTCGCGGCCGCGCTCGCGGCGGTCGTCGAGCACAGTGTCCTCGGCGAGCACACAGTCTTCACCGTTCCTCATGAGTATGGGCTCGCGCACAGCTCGTCGCTCATCGTGTTTGCGCTGTTGGGAATCGCCGCCGGGCTCTCCTCGGCAGGCTTCACACGCTGCCTGCTCTCTCTACGCAAGTCCTTCTCGTCCGACACGCGCATACCGGCGGCCTTCAAGCCGGCAATGGGCGCGCTGGTCACCGGGTGTCTCGCGGTCGTCGTCGTCGACGTGTTTCGCACCCGCGGCGTCACCGGCGGCGGATACGACACGATCGGGCGCGCGCTCGGGGGCGATCTCGCCCTCGACGTGATGGTCGTGCTCTTCGTCGCGAAGAGCATCGCGACCATCTTCGGTTATTCGAGCGGCGGTGTCGGCGGCATCTTCGCGCCGACCCTGTTCATCGGCAGCATGCTCGGGGGCGCCTTCGGCCACCTCGAGGTTTTGGCCCTCGGGCACGAGACATCCCAAATAGGCGCAATGGCGCTCGTCGGCATGGGCGCCTTCTTCGCCGGTGTGATCCGAGCGCCCATCACCTCCGTCCTCATCATTTTCGAGATGACTGGCAACTACCGTCTCGTCCTGCCGCTGATGATATCCAATACCGCGGCCTATCTCGTCGCGCGGCGGCTTCGGCGGGACTCGATCTACGAGGCCCTGCTCGAGCAGGACGGGATTCACCTGCCGCACGGCGGCGGGCCTCGTCACACGCTCACAGCGCTGTCGACCCGCGATGCGATGACACGCGACGTCCTCGTGCTGTCGACGGAGCTCACCGTGCGCCAGGCGCTCGAACGGATCGCGCAGACCACGTATTCGTCATTTCCGGTCGTGACGACCGACGGCGCGCTCGCGGGTGTGATCACCGAGGGTCGCCTCCGGCGCGTCGCTGCCGAAGGAGAAGACGGGTCGCCACTCGGTGCCCAGGCGCGCATGCGCGAATACCTCCATACCGAGCAGACGTTGCGGGACGCGCTCAGCGCGATGAACAGGCTCGGCGTACGCCAGATGGTCGTCGTCGAGCAAACCGACCGGAGCCGCGTCGCAGGCATTCTCTCGATGAGCGATGTCATGCGCGCTGCGCTCGCAGCGGAGCCACCGCCCGATTCACGCGCGACGAGCACGCCCATCTCGGTTCTTCCGCGCTGACCGCGAGCGCGGGACCGCAGGCTTCTTCGCCCTCTTTTTTGCGGGTCGCGAGCGAGCGAAGGCGACGCTCTCGTCGACCCACCGCTCGAGCATGGGGGCCGTTCGAGTACCCGCGGGCGCGACATAGACCATGTTGCGAAGCGGCCTACCGGTGAAATCCATCGGGCGCGCGTGCGGTCTGGCGAGCGCCTCGTCGTATTTGTCGGGCCCGATGCGCGCCATCAAATCCTCACCGAGGACCCCACAAGCCATGTTGCCGTCCACCATGAAGGCGATGCCGCCGAACATCTTCTTCTCGACGACGTCGTCTCCACCACCGAGCAGGGTGCGAATCCTCGCTGCGAGCGCTTCGCTGTAGACCATCTTCGACATCACTCCTTCGACGGCGCCGACGCACCGATGCGTCGTAGTCGCGCCTGGATCTGTGTTGCCTCGTGCTCGTTGCGCGCCTGCTCAAGCGCCAGTCCGAGCGAAATACGCGCCTCGTCGAGGCGTCCGAGCTCGTCGAGCAGGGTGCCGCGCACGAGATGCGAATAGGGGAAAGGCCCCACATCCGTGGGCATTTCGTCGAGCAACGCGAGCCCGCGCGCTGCGCCGAACGCGCGACCGACAGCAAATGCGCGATTGACCCGTACCGAGGGCGTCGGCCGGTGGGATTCGAGCAGTGCGTACAAACTGGCAATCTCGTGCCAATCTGTGCTGTCTGCCGTCGGGGCTCTGCAGTGTACGGCGGAGATGGCAGCTTCGATTTGGTACGGCCCGGGGTCGCGACGCTCGAGGGTCCGCTCGAGCAGCCGGGTCGCGTCTTGAATGGCGGCGTGATCCCAACGACTCCGGTCTTGCACTGGCAAAGGCACGGGAGCGCCGTCGTCGGACATTCGCGCTCCGCGGCGCGCGTCGTGAAGGAGAAGCAGCGCGAGAAGGCCGGCCGCCTCCGCAGACTTCGGAAATGCGTCGGCGATCGAACGAGCGAGACCAATGGCGAGCCGACACAAGTCCGCGCGTATCGGGGGTCCGTCCGCGCCCGACCAATATCCTTCGTTGAAGAGGAGGTGAACGACGCGGAGCACGGCGGCCATGCGATCCGTCGCATCTTCCGGGCTCGCTCCGTCGGCATCACCTCGCTCCCGAAGTCGCTTTCGAGCACGCGTGAGTCGTTGCTCCATCGTTCGCGGTGCGACGACGAACGCGCGCGCGATCTCCTCGACGGAGAGGCCGACGATCGTCGAAAGCGCCAGCGCCGCGCCCTCCCCCGGCTCGAGCGCAGGATGGCAACACGCGACCAACAACCGCAACAGGTCGTCTTTCCACCCGCGCGCGACCTCTGCTTCGCCGACGGCGATGCGCACCCATGGGCTCGCATTCGCGAGCAATGCCAACGCGTCGGCGCGCCGCTCCTCGCGAAGGCTGCTGCGTATGCGATCGCGATGACGGTTTGCGGCGACCGTCACCAGCCACGCCTCCGGCGAATCGGGCCTCCCGTCGACGGGCCAACACCGGAGGGCGCGCTCCACGGCTTCTTGGACTGCATCCTCGGCATCAGGCAGGTTGCGCGTGAGCGCGAACGTCTTCGCGAGCACACTCGGATAGAGGCGGCGCATCTCCTCGGCCGTGCTCACGACTACGGCCCGTTCCATTTCCAGGTCACGGGGCGAACCTCGATGACGTGGTGGCGATCCTTGCAAATCGTCCGGCCGCGCTCGAGCGCTTCCTCCTCGGTTTTGCAATCGACGACGTAGAAGCCGACGAGCCACTCTTTGGTTTCGACGAACGGCCCGTCGGTGACATCGTGCCCCTGTTCGGACCACTTCACCGTCCGGGCCGTCTCCGGGTCGTCGAGACGTGCGACCGCGTGGAGCTCACGACGCCCGCTCGCCTTCTTCTGCAGCGCCCAATGCGCGGCGAGCGCTGCGCGCTCCTCCTTTTCGGAGAGGGTCTCGGAGGGTGGCATCGAGCGATAGATGAGCAGCGCGTACGTCACGATGAGCTCCCAGCGGGCGGTCCAAGACTACGCCTTTTGCCAAAGAGCGACCGCCGCACCTCCGGGGTCGCGCACGATCGAGAAGTCCCCTGCCGGGCCCCGCGTCTTTTTTTGCAGCACTTCCGCCCCCAGCTCGACCGCACGTTTCGTCGCGGCGTCGACGTCGTCGACCTGCGCATAGGGCAACCAGCCCGCGGCCTTACCGTCCTTCGGTCCGACGGCCGCGATGGGCTGCGACGCCCTCGCGAGCATCGTCATGCCGGCGGGCCCCGCCGATGCTTTCCAGCCGAAAAGTGACTCGTAGAAGCGGATCGATGCCGCCGAGTTCTCGCTGTTGTTGTGGAACCATACGAATGCTGACTCGCTCATGGGATGGCCTCGTTTCGAGCGACGAAGTGTTCGCTCGCCCGGGAGACGCCGCCGGCCGTCCGGCCACGACAGGCCCTCACGGAAAATTTTGGTCGGCTGACGGGCGGGCAGGCCCCGCGTACACCGGTCCCGCGGCAATCCCCGCCGGTCGTGCATTTGCGCTCGGCACACAGGTGGGGCCGAATTCGTGATCGACCCGGGCGAACTGCGTCCAAGAACCAAGTCCGACGACGCTTCTCCGGGCATGTCCGATGCTGCTTTCGATCGTGAGGAACGGTCGTTGAAAAAGCCCGTCAGCCTGCGGTCGGCGTCGTCGATCTTGACGATCCTCGTCATGCTCGTCGCGGTCCTGGTTTCGGGCGCTCTGCTGGCGCTGATCTCGGCGTTGCACCGCTCCACCGAGCGCATCGGCGCAGCCGTCGAGAACGTCCGCCTCGCCGAAGAAGCGGAGATCGATCTCCTGCTTTTGCAGCGCACGAAGGACGCGGTCATCAAACGCGATATCGAGGGGAGCTTGCAGCGCAAGCTCGCCGAGGCGCGGAGGTTCGTTACCTCGCAAGAAGAGGCGCGCGCTTATGCCGATGCGCACAAGGAGGTCGGCGAATACATCGCCTCGTCCCGGGCCACGCAAGCGCCGATGACGGAGGGGAACAACCCGTACGATGCGGCCTACGCCGCACTCGAAAAGCTCGTCGACATCAACGTCGCGCAAGCGACCGAAGCGCAGCATGACGCGGAGCGGTGGCGGATGTTCGGCATCCTGCTCGGCGTGGGCGTGGGCGCGGTCGTCGTCCTCGTCGCAGTCGCGTTGCTCCTCTGGTTGAAACATCGCGCCTTCGAGCCGGTGTTCGGGCTCGCGGACGCAATGGAGCGGTTCGGCCGTGGCGACCGCAACGCACGCGCGGCCGAGGACGGACCGCTCGAGCTTCGAGACATGTGCATGCGCTTCAACGAAATGGCGACCTCGCTCGCCGCACAGCGACAAGCACAGGTGGCGTTCCTCGGCGGCGTCGCTCACGATCTGCGCAATCCACTTTCGGCATTGCAGCTGTCGATTGCGGTGTTGCAATCGGAGGGGTCGCCGCCGTCGGAAGCGCGACTACGCCACACGGTCGAGCTGGCGACCCGGCAGATCCGCCGCATGGAGCGAATGCTGGGGGACTTCCTGGACATCGCAAAAATCGAAGCCGGCAGGGTCGAGCTCAAGTTCGAGCCACATGATGTTCGAGCCATCGCCGACGACGTCGCCAGCCTGTTCGGACAAACGCTGGAGGGGCATTTCCTTCAAGTAAGCGGCGGCGCCGGACTACCCCCCGTCGAGTGTGACCGACTACGCGTCGAGCAGGTTCTGACGAACCTCGTCAGCAACGCGATCAAGTATTCCCCTGCAGGAAGCGTCATCGAGATCGACTTGTCGCCCGCGGAGTCGGGGGTCGAGATCCGCGTCACCGATCACGGAATCGGGATCTCTCCGGACGATCTGACACGCGTATTCGATCCATTCCGGCGGGTCGGGCTCTCGAAGGAGGCCGTGCCTGGGGTCGGGCTCGGGCTCTTCGTCGTTCGGCGGTTGGTCGAAGCGCACCGCGGGCGAATCATCGTCGAGAGCACACTGGGACGCGGAACCGTTTTTCGGGTTTACCTGCCCACCGTCCAGCCCACGACCGGCGCGGGGGACCCCGACCAGCACCCGGTCGAGTCCGCGGAGACACCGGTGTTTGCCCCGGCGCTCCGTATGGCCAATGGCGGTCGTTGACCCTCTCGCGATATGGTTCTAGGACGACGCGCCAATGGGGACGAAAGCGCGCGAACGCTCCAGGCGGTTGGTTGGCTGTTTCGCAGGCTCGTTGTTGCTGCTCGCGTGCGGCAGGCAGACGGACGGGTCGAATGGCAGCGCCCAATCATCGGCTTCCGTGGCACCGGCTGCTTCGGGGCAGCCGCCCACGACGATGGTTTCGGCGTTGAGCAGCGCCGTCGCGAGCGCTCCTTCCGCCCCGGCTCCCAAACGCGGGCTCTCGACGTCACCCGAGCTCGGAACTGCGTACCAGGCCGAGGCGACGGCGGACGGATTCATCGCCCTGGTGCGCAAAGACAACACCGACGACAGCGTCTCGCTCCCGCTACGAATGGTCGAGAAGCACGGCGACGACGCAACGTTCACCGAAGTGCCGTTCAATATGTCGTCGCTCCTCGCATCGAACCTCCCTGCGAAGCGCTTCTTGTTCGAGGAGGGCGAAGGGCCGAAGAAAAAGGTGCGGATTTGGACGGCCGCGGGTCTCTCCGAGCCGATCGAAGACACGGTCGCGACCGGAGCGGTCGGCGAGACCCAAGCCCTCGCCCTCGTCGGCAAGATCGATCGCTTTCAAATGGTCTCGCGTGCAGATCTTCCGCGCGGCCACCGCTACCGCGATGGTGCTTGGCGTCCCATCGAGCTTCCCCCACCGGCAGAGAAGGACTTCGCTGGCTGCTTTTGGAACGTCGACGCTCGCCCGAAGACCGACGAGCTCGTCCTGCTCCAAATCTGCAGCGCGCCCATGCGCGAGATGGCTTACGCGGTCTTCAAGCTCGGCCCCGCTTCGGACACCTTCGAGCGCGTCCCGTTCGACAATGCGCTCTTCGATGCGGTGCAAGCATTTCGGGGAACGTTCAACGTCGAGGAAGACGGCACGATCGATATCGGAAACAACAACCCCGGAAAGATGTACCTCGCACGCCTGCGCCCCGGAGCTTCGACGTGGAAGGTCATCGAGCGCGAGCTTCCGACCCGATTGATGTCGTCGACGGGCGTGTTTGGCGAGCGGATCCTCATGACCGATGCCGGCGTGAAGACGCTCGAGTCGTCCGACGAAGGCGCGACGTTTCGCGAGGTGCCGACGCTGATGGGCATGCTTACGCAGTGCAACCAATATGCGTGCACGCTCATGAGCCCCGGCCGGAGCGGCGCCTATATCTATCGCTGGTAGCGGGGCCGTCAGAACGCCGCGCCGGTCAGGGCCCGCGCCGAACGCGCAATCGATTGGTGATGTCTTCGACGCCCGGGACGGCCTCGCAGATGAACTCGATTTGGAATTTGATCCATCGGTCCGGCACGCTTCCGGTGAGGACCACTTCGCCGCCTTCGACGTCGACGGCGACGTCGGTCAGGTCGAGCTCCTCGGCGAGGGAGAGCCGCTCGCAGACGTCCTCGCAAATGCGCTCGTCGGGGCGGCGGAAGCCCGTGGGTCCCTTGCGGTAGGGCTGCGGCATCAGCACCGATTGGGGTACCGAGCCACGCCCATTGTGAACGTCCACGACGCCGACGCCGCGATCCGTGTCCCATCCGCCGCCCTCATAGAGCCGGCGATTTCCGGTTCCTTCGAGACCGAAGCGGTGAGGCTGCTCCTCGGGGTTGCTTCGATCCCAATCTGCGCCCGGCTGTTGGTCGGGGCGCGTGGGCTCGGACTGATGTCTCATTTTCGAGCTCCTCGGGGCCGTGTACGCGATCGGCGTCGAGAGCGCGGCAGCGCCCCCTCATGCCCATACAAGTTCAGGGCCACGAGCGCGGATGGCGGCATTGCCTAAACGATAACGGACGCATACGAGGGCAAAGACCACTCGAAGCGGTACGTCCAGCTGTGGCCACGCTGAGACCGCAGCCTGACGTCAGCGTCAGTCTCCGTCGCGGGATCGCGCAGTCGGTCGTGCGTTCGGTGAGGCTTGTCACGACTCGCCAACTCTCTAGGATGCGATTCCGAATGTTCGCTGAACGATTCCGCTTTCATCTCGAGTCGGACGACTTTGTCGTGGAGCCATTCCACCTGGTCGCGCTGGAGGGGCGCGAAGCCATCGGGGAGCTCTTCTCCTTTACGGTCGAATGTCAGGTCGCCCGAAGTGACGACGACGTCGAAGCGAGCGCACTGCTCGGAACGAAGGTCTGTGTCGTCACCACGTTCGAAGGCCTCGAGATACGGCGCTTTCACGGCATCGTCGCGTCCGTTCACGACAAGCTCGAGCCGACAGCGGACTATCGAAGCTATCGCCTGCGCATCGCGCCGCAGGCGCACCATCTGTGTCTCGTTCACACGCAAGACATCTACCAAGACACGACGGTGCCCGACATCGTCCTTGCGAAGCTGCGGCTGTGTGGTCTCGCTCCTAGCGCGACCGAGATGCGCCTGGGTCACAAGTACGCGCAGCGCGAGTTCGTCGTCCAATACCGGGAGACCGACGCCGCATTCGTCTCGCGTCTCTGCGAGCACCTCGGTATCTCCTTCTTCTTCGAGCACGAAGCCAAAGGCGAGAAGATCGTCTTCACGGATCATGCTGACGGCTTTCGCTCTCTGGGTGAGGCGCGGTTCAATCCCGCAGGCGACTTCCGTGATGTCTATTTGTTGGAGCTCGACGCGCAGCTCGTCCCGTCGACGTGTATCGTCTACGACTACAACTATCGGATGCCTCTCGTTCCGATCATCGGCTCCGCCGAGCTGCCCGGTGGAGGCCGCGGAGGAATGGCGGAGTATGGCTGCCACGCGAAGACCCCGGAAGAGAGCGAACACCTCGCGCTCGTCCGAAGCGAAGAGCAGCAGTCCAAACAGCAGGTTTATCTCGGCGCGTCGGACAAACCATCCTTTTACGCGGGCGGCGCGCTCGATCTCACGAATCACGCCCGTATGCCCGAGGCGCAGCTCCTCCTCACGGAGGTAAAGCATCAGGCGACGCAGCCGCCCGCAGGCCGCTCGGGCGACGCCTCGTATCGAAATACGTTCCGCGCCGTTCCGAGAGGGTTTTGCTACCGACCGGCGCGCGTCACCCCGCGGCCCCGGATTGACGGGCTATCGACCGGGATTGTCGAGCCGGGCCCCGGCGGTAGCGCAGACCTCGCGCACATCGACACAGAGGGACGCTACACGATTCGGTTCCTCTTCGACACGGCGCCGAGCGAACGACAAAAGGCGTCGCGTCCGGTGCGAATGGCGCAGCCTCATGCCGGAGCGGGATACGGCATGCACTTTCCGCTGAAGCCCGGCATCGAGGTCGTCATGGCGTTCATCGACGGCGACCCAGACCGTCCGATCATCGTCGGCTCGGTCCCCAACCCGCTGACCCCGTCTCCAGTCGTATCGAAGAATCTGAACGAGAATGCCATCCGCACCGCCTCCGGTGCTCGTATCCGGATCATCGACCGCTGACGTCGTCGACGCGGCCCAACCGTTTTCCTATCCTATGAGCGACAGCCATCTAGAACCGAGCGACGGACGCCCGCGCGACGCAGCCGTCTTTCTTCACTGCCTCGCCGGCCAACCGGCTCCCCCTGCCGTGTTGTCCGATTGGCAGCGTTTGACGGCGCTGCCGGAACGCGCGCAGCCGGGGCTGTGGGAGCTCATCGAATCGAGTCTTGCCGATGTGGACCCGGCCCTCGAGCGGCGTGCGGAGGCGTTTTGCCAGCTGTACGGCGTTGCGCCCGCAGACCTCCAATCGAGCCTGCGCGTCTGCCGGCTCGTGTTGTCGCGCGCCGCCGCGCTCAACCTGTCCCAGAGGCTGGTCGTCGAGGACCTCGGTGCGCTCTCGAACGGAGCCCCGCCCCGGATCGCCGACACGATCGCGTCCCGATACGACGCGGCGAAAGCGGTCATTCAAAAGGGTCTCGTCGAGCGGATGATCCTCGACCACGGCAAAGTGTTGACGGGGCTCGATTGGCGCGTCGACCGAATCGCAGCGGCGGATCGCGGAGTCGGGATGGAGACGCCGGTCGTCCTGCTCACGCTGCAGCTTCGCGATGGCAAACGCGAAAAGCGAAACACGGTGTACCTGACGACCGACGCCCTTCGAGAGCTCAAAAACGCGCTCGAAGGCATCGAGCGGGTCCTCGGCGCAGCAACCTCGAACGGAGCCAAGCCATGACGATGACGACGACGAGCGACGATTGGCGGCCGACGACCGGTGGTCGCTCGTTGGTTGCGCTGGTGCCCGACTACGACGGTGTCGTCGACGGCAATCAGAAGAGCCTGCTGCGATTGGGTGCTTACGACTCGACCGACGAGAGCGGCATCTTTTCCGGTCTCGACGACAGCTGGACGGCCGTGTCCGAGTCCACGACGAAGGTGAAGGATCTCCTTCAAACGGGCACGCCCGCGCAGCCGAGACCCGGCTGGCTCGAGTACACCGACGGCGACCGCACGACGGCCACGAAGGGCACGGCGCGCGACGCCGTCCAGGGCGACTACAAGCTCTACGTCAAAGGCGACGCGCTCATGGACGTGGGCGGCAAATGGGTGTTTCGCATCGGCTCCGGGACGGTCGAGACCTGGAACGCGGACCCCGTCTACTACATCAACTTTTATCAGCAGCCGGGCCTCTTCACCGCCGGCAAGCCCGCCTACCGAAAGCGGGAGATGGGGCACGTCTCGGCCGACAGCTATTGGTTCGGCGACACCGAGACATTTTATGGCGGATTCAAGTTCGACTGCACGTTCGGGCTCACGATGGCCGCCTTCGTCGGTGGCAAGATCGACGTGAACGCGACGCTCGGGGCGAGCTTCAACTTCGGCTACGCGCTCGAGCTCGGTGCCGTTTACAAGTACTCCAACGTCCTGGGCAAAGACATGCACGTCGCCGACGACCTCGAGTCGAAAGCGCGCAAGTCGGTCCATCTTCGAGTAAAGGCGACGGCCGACGGCATTTCGGCGGCATTGAGGGCATCCGTCAAAGCCAACACGGGCGCGGCCGTCCTCGCAGGGGCGTCGGCCGTCACGGCCGCGGTCGGCACGGTCATCCCCCCCGTGACCGACAGCGGCACGGCGCCGACCGTCGGCACGCTCATGGCGCTCTCCGGCGTCGGGTGCATCGCAGCGCTCGCATGGTCGCTGGTGAATGCATTGAAAGAGAAGGCAGCCCCGAAGCAATCGGCGACCGAGCTGAAGATGGACCACAACAGCATTCTCCTACAGCAGAACGACGCCACGGGCGCCACGATGGAGGGCAAGCTCGAGCTCTGCCGCGGCGGGACTGGGCCCGGCCTGGTCGCGCTCACGAATCTGCACGGCTCGTATCTACAGCTGCAGAGCGATCAAGATGTCGTGCTGAACGCCGCCAAGGACATGCACCTGCAGAACACCGCCGGAACAGCGATACTGAAGCTTCTCGCGACAGGCGACATCCGCGTGAAGGCGACCAACGCGCAAATCAGCGGGCGCCTGCAGCTGGGGCAAGCGAACGAGCTCACGATCGGCTGACCGCGCGTGAAAATCTTCAATACAACCGGCCTGGTCTTCGGCGCCTTTCCGTCGCTTGCGCGTTCTCCCGCGCATGCGCTCACGATCGTCGTCAAAGGCACCTTCAAGCTCGAGCACGGCCGGGAGGCGTTCCTCGCACCGGTCGATGACCAGCAATTCCTATCCGGAGACGCCGATCGCGACGAAAGCAGCCAGCCCAGCCCGCGCTACGACTCGGATTTTGCACCATTCAAGCCTCGCGCGGACGTCTTGGTGACGGGGAGCTCCGTGTCGAAGAAGCAGGCCGCCATCGCGGTGGGCGGCCTGCGAAAGCGAATGAGCGCCATTGTGCCCGATCAATCCGTGGACCTGACGGGCTTCGGACCGCGTGAACGAGCTCGGGACCGAGCGACGCAGCTCGGCACCTATGACGACCGCTGGCTCGCGACTCGATGGCCCGGTTTTCCGGAGGACTTCGACTTCGGTTACTTCAACGCCGCACCCTCCGATCAACAAGTCGAGGGCTACTTGCGCGGCGACGAGACACTGGCGTTCGAGAACCTGCATCCGGCGCACGCGCGCTTCGAGTCGTGGCTGCCGGGCATCCGCGTGCGCTGCTTCACGGGCGACAAACAGCCAGCGGGCGCCTCTCGCCAAACCGAGGAGTCGATTCGCAATCACGATGATGGTTGCGTGATTCGCGAGGTCGTCATGCGGCTCGACACGTTGTGGGTCGACATGGACGCCGGCCTGCTCTGTTTGGTCCGGCGCGGCATCTTGTCCACCGCGACGCGCGACGGGCGAGACGTCCTCAAGGCCTTGGTCGTGACCGAGCGGCTGGCCGACTCCCCTTCCCCCGGCGCCGCTTACGCGGACCCGTCCTTCTGGCACGCCGGCGAGGTCGCTATCGAAGCGAAGCTCAAAGGCGAGGCCGCGCCCGATCCGAACATCGCTCCGTCGGATGCCGACCGCGAAGTCCAAGAAGAGATAGCGCAGACGCGACATATCCTCGAAAAGGCCGGCGCGCCGAAGAAGATGCTCGACGATCTCGCCTCTGTCCGCACACGCGACGAGATGAATGCCGCGCTCATGACGGGGCTCGTGGAAGACCCAGCCGCCGCCGCGCGAGTCGCGGCAGAGAGCCGCGAGCGTGTCCGCGACATCTTGATTCGAGCAGGCCACGACCCGGCGCTCCTCGACGAGCCGGAAGAGGAGCGGGAAGAACTATGGACGCGTGAGCGCGTGAGCGCGCACGCAGCCGTGAAGGGTTCATTCGTTCGCGCAAGGCTCGCAGGGCTCGATCTCAGCGGGCTCGATCTGAGTGGCCGGGCGCTCGCTGGCGCGGACTTGCGCACGACGAACCTCCAGCGCGCGAAGCTCGACGGAGCGGACCTGACGGGTGCACAGCTCGTTCGCGCCAATCTTCGGGAGGCTTCGCTCGTACAGGTCATTGCCAATCAGGCCGATCTCTTCGAGGCCGATCTCACGAGCGCGGACCTGTCCCGCGCGAGCCTCTCGGGTGCGGGCCTCCGATCTGCGAGGCTCAGCCAATCGAGGCTGATCGAGGCAGATCTCACCGGCGCGGTGCTGACTGCTGCCGATCTGGAAGAGGCCAAGCTCGATGGTGCCGAGCTCGCCCGCGCCAACCTCGCAGGTGCCAATCTTCGGCGAGCGCACGCAGTTCGTTCTCTGTTGCCCAAAGCCCTGCTCACCAGTGCCGACTTGCGCGAGGCCGTGCTCGATGCTTCGGATATGTCGGACTGCATTCTGGAGGGGGCGCAGCTCGGCGGAGCGTCCCTCGACGACGCAACGCTCGATCGCGCGGTCGCCGGTGGCACCTCGTTCGCGCGCGCGAGCATGAAGGGGTCCCGCGCCGAGGCAGCATTGTTCGAGCGCGCGGATTTTCGCGGGGCAATCGCCGATAGCTCCAATTGGTCCGACGCCATTCTGCGAGGAGCCCTCCTGCAGGAGGCCAGCCTCGTTCGCGCGAATCTCGCGGGCGCAGATCTGACCGGTGCGGATTTGCACCGGTCCGTCGTCAAACATGCTCGCCTGACGGGAGCCAAGCTGGCGACGGCGCGCCTGACGGCGGTCAATTTCTTTCAGAGCACCTTCGAGGGTGCCGATCTGACGAACGCAGATTGCAGAGATTCGAATCTCTACGGTTGCGAGCTCCTGGATGCCACGCTTCGCGACATCCGCCTCGACCGGGCCAACGTCAAAGCGACGAAGCTCGCGACGAGGTCGATGTGAGCCGCGCTCGAGAGCTCCAGCAGCACGTGATGGCATCCCGCGCCGCGTCGACCGATCTACCGGTGACGGTCGCGGCTTGGGATTTGTCGAACCAGGTCCTCGGGGCGCTCGATCTACAAGACGTCGTCTTTCATCGCTGCGACCTGCGTGGCGCGGATCTCGGAGGCGCCGACCTCGCGGGCGCGGCGTTCATTGGTTGTGTTCTCTCCGACGTTCAATTGCGCCAGGCACGCCTCGATGGCGCCGTCATTACCTCGCTCGACGTCGAGATGGAGGAGCGCGCGGACGCTCACGCCCTCGAAGAGACGTCGCTGACGCCGGAGCAAGTCGCGCAGTTCAAACAGCTCGGAGCGCACGGCGTTCGCCGCAAGCCCGTCCCGATGGAGAGGGCGGTTCTGACGAACGCGTCCCTCGTGGGCGCGGTGATCGAGGGCGCGCATCTGGTAAATGCAAATCTCGGCGGCGCCAAGCTCACGCAGGCGGTGATCCGCGGAGGAAGGTTGACGAGCTCCAGCCTACGGGGAACGGTCGCGGACGGCGCATCGTTCGAGTCTACGGACCTCGAAGGCACCGACTGCACGGGCGCATCGATCGTCGACTCGACATTCGAGGACTGCCGAATAACGCGCGCAACCTTCGCGTCGGCGACGCTCATCCGTCTTCGCCTCGAGCGCTGCGATCTTTCTCAGAGCGACTTCGCTGGGGCGACGCTCGAAGCAATCACGATCAACGATGTCGCCCCCGTCGACCTGCCGTTCTCACAGGCTGCGTCCATCAAGAATCTTCACCTCGACGGCCGGCGCGTGGGGACCTTCCGCGGCTTGAATCGTGACCAGCGAGGAGGGCGCTATGTCCGCTGCGACCTTCGGGGTCTCGATCTGCGTGATTTCGATTTCATGCGCGCGAGGCTCGAGCAGAGCAACCTCGCGGGTTGCGACCTCGCAGGCGTGGACCTGACCAACGCCGATTTGACGGGGTGTGATTTGAGCGGCTGCAACCTCGCGCGCGCCAAGCTCGTTGGGGCGACGCTTTCGCGCTCGAGGCTCTCCCAAGCTCAATTGGGAGGGGCCGACCTGACGGACGCCAAGCTCGATAGCGCCGATCTCGGCGGCGCCGATCTTCGTGGCGCAATCGCCGCGCGCGCCGATTTGACCGCCGCGACGCTCGCGAATGTGCACCTCGACGGGACCCTGCTGGAGGAGGCGGTCCTCTCGGGTGCATCGCTCGTAGGCGCGGACCTGTCCGGCGCGACATTGGTCCGATGTGACCTCTCCAACGCCGATTTGAGCGGCGCCTCCCTCGAGAGGACCGAGCTTCGATATTGTCGATTGGTCGGTGCCCGAACAGAGGAAACACGCCTTCGCGGGGCGACGTTCGAGGGCGTCGACATGGACAAGGTGGACTTGAGCCGCGCGCAGCTCGCCGAAAACCGCTTCATTCGCTGCATTCTTCGCGGCGCGAAGGTCGGTGGGCGTGAGCTGAGCGGCTCGGATCTCACGGATACCGATCTTTCGGGAGCCGATTTGACGGGCGCTAACCTGCAGAACGCCAGGGTCGATCGAACGGACTTCCGCGAAGCGATGCTGTTGCGCGCCTTGCTGCGCGGCGCCACCGGCCGCGCTGCGAGCTTCTTCGGCGCGCAACTCTCGCTCTGCGACCTGAGGGGCGCCGATATGCCCATGACGACGTTCGAAGGTGCCATCCTGGAACGCGCCAAGCTGGATCAAGCGAACCTACAAGAGGCGATTCTGACCTCCGTGCAGGCGACCGGCGCGAGCTTCGCCGGCGCGAATCTCTCCTTTTCCGATATGTCCCATGCGACCGTCGCAGCAGTCGACTTCACGCGTGCGGATGTGTCCGGGGCCAACCTGCATAGGCTCCGCGATCGCGATGCCATTTGGCAGCTCGCCAAACGCGACGGCGCCCGCCCGACGGACCCGGACCTCGCCGAGGCCGAAGACTGGAAAGCGCCGAGTCTCTGAGCCGCCCATCTTTTGAACGAGAGCCATCCATGACGACGATGCGAACCCAAACTGCGCGCCACGACATCGAGATCGACAACGGGGAGCCTGCACCCATATCGGGCCGCCGTGTCGTGACGTCGTCGGGGGCCTCCGCGGCCGTCCTCGATGAGTCTATCGAAGTTCGTGATGCTGCCGGCAGGCTGATCTTCGAGTACGACGCTGCAACCGGCAAGGGTGCGCTCGTCGTGCCGAATGGCGACCTGACACTGAAGGCACCACACGGCAACATCGACCTCGTCGCCGGCAAATCGATTTCACTCGGCACAAAGCAGCTCACCATGACGGCGGAGCGCGCCGACGTGACCTTCGCCGACATGAGCTACCGCGCGGTTCGCCTCGATGCAGCGGTCGAGCAAGCGCACGTCGTTTTGGACCGCATCGAACAGGTCGCATCGAACGTGCTGTTGCGCGCGCGCGAGGTCGTCAGGCACGTAGAGGGATTGGATCACACCACGGCCGGTCGGGTCCGAGCGCTCATCCGTGGCGCCTATTCGCTCAAAGCGGAGCGAGCGTCCGTCCTCGCGGAAGACGATGTGAAGATCGACGGCAACCGCGTCAATCTCGGCTGATCGAAAAGGAACGAGGGGCTCATGTCGATCTTCCCCGTCGCGACGAAACAAGGTGGCATGGCGCAAGCGATGCCCGACACGTGCAAAACCCCCGCGCCGCCGGCCGCGCCCGTTCCGATCCCCTATCCGAACGTCGGTCAGCTGATGCAGGCAAACCCGGGCACGTGCCCGAAGAAGGTCAAAATCCTCAATCAGCCCCCGCTCACGACACAATCGGTGATCCCGATGAGCACAGGCGACGAGGCGGGCTCCGCCGGTGGCGTGGTATCCGGGATGTTCAAGGGCCCCGTCCAGTTCAAGAAGGGGTCCGCGAAGGTCAAGATCGAGGGGCAGCCCGTCACGTTCCTCACGTGCACGACGGGCCACAACGGGACGAACGCCAACGCGCCCGTCGGCACGCTCGTCTCCCCATCGCAAACGAAGGTGCTCGTGGGTGTCTGAGGCCGGGTCGAGAGGCCCGCGTCAACTGTTAGAGTCGTGGCCCGCGCCGTCGACGTTCGGAGCCTGAGCCTCATCGTCGGTTGCGACGTCGCGCTCGGTGCCTCGATCGCCGTGCTCGAGGCGAGCACTGCTGGGCATCGTCGGGTGGTGCTGGCTCAGCCAAGCGCGCAATCGTCGTGAATCTCGGTCGCGGGTCTTGGTCACGGGACTTCCTCCGGAAGGCCACTTGCTGAGCAAATGGCGTACCGACAAATTCCCGCGAAAAACACGTTTGAGCAGGTACAAGAACGCGACGTTTAGTGGAATTTTGTCTCGGCGGCCGGCCGGCGGAGATGATGAGCGGAGCGCTACGGAACCTCGATCTCGAGCTCCGCCCAATCGACGACCTCGCCGGTGCCGTCGGCTTGTATCGCGATATGCCACGCGCCCGGCATGGATAGCTCGACGCCCATCAATTGGAAGTGCCCGCCGCCGAGTGGATCTACCTGAATCGGGAATTCACCGTGCGACATCGCCGGCATGACCGCCCGCGCGAAAATGTCGACCTCGTCCGCGCGTTCCCCGGTGACGACGAGCTCGAAGTCGTTCGTGCCCTCCGTCGGCGGCTCACTTGCCACCAATCGGAAGGTGAGCGCTTGGCGCTCCCCCGATGCGCTCCATTCGGTTTCGCCCTCTTCGGTCGCGTCAGCGGCGCACGCGGTGACCAGCACGGTGGATAGAATCGCAATGACGACTCGATTCATACGGGTCCTCTCATCATTCGAATACGGCGGCCCGCAGGCCGAGGCTCGTGACGGCATTCGCCGTCTCGTGTGTGCCAAAGCGCGAGACGGGCAATGGCGCGCTCACGTCCGCGATGAGCGCGAAGCCGGGCGTAAAATCCCAAACGACGGAGACGAGCGCCTCCGTCCGTGTGCGCGACTCGATGTCGGGCGGCGCCGTCGTCGACGGGCCCTCGGCCGCGTGCGAAACGCCGAACGCGAGCGCGACGCGTTCGAACGTCGGGCCTGCGACGAACGCCACCGACAGACGCGGCGCTCGCTGGATGGATTCTCCGTCGACGACCGACGGTAGAAAGAAGCCGGCGGATCCGTCGAGGCGAACGAAGAACACATTCTCGAAAACTTTGTCGGTGCTCGCGCCGAGAAAGACCTCCCCGTCGCCTTGCCCGGTTACGTCCGCGGCGAGCGCTGAAGTCGATGCCGAAGCCCCGATACCTGTCGGCACGACGACCCCCGCGATAGCCGACAACCCCGGCCAATAACGATGCGCGGTGCTCGGGAGCAACGTGACGCGGGCATGCGCGCGAACATCGGTTGCGCCGCCGCCGATATCCCGCTCCTCACCCGATGCGCGTACGTTGAGGGCGCCGCCGGCTCGAACGCCCATCTCGACGCGAGACGCAACCCGAACCAGCGCGCCGAGCGACGCGTCGATGCGGACGTCGGTGACGCCGGACGGAATCGGCGTGAAATCGCCCTCCCCGTCGAAGGAGCCGAAGCGCGTTCGAATCGAGAGCCGCGGCGTGAACGCAGCGATCTCCATGGAGGACAGGCGGTCCCCCAGACCGGACGCCTCGCCGCAACACACGGCCGCGGAAGCGCTGACCGACACCGACGCGAGTGCGAAGGAAGCGATGCCAGCGAGCGGGACGGCGACACCGCGGAAGCCACGTTGAAGGGCCATGAGCAGCGGCCTTGTAGTGCCGCTGCGTTTCCTGGTGGATGCGACATGTTGTCGCGGACGCTCGACCGGTGTGGGCGATACCGCGCTCTTGGTGAGCGACCCTTACAACGTTTTATTTCCGAAGGCGCAAGCTATGGAGCCGCATCCAGGCCGTGGCGGGGGGAGATCGATGCCGATGTCCACGGGACGCGCTGGGTGCCAGCGCGGCGAACCGTTCGGGCATGCTCGCTGCCTGATCGTGGAGGGCGAAGGGAAGGCGGCACGAGATGCAGTCTAGTCCGTTGATGACACTGCGGGTCGAGCTCGGCGCCGCACAGAAGATCGGTCGAGCTCCTCACGGCACTCGGACGACGGTTCCAATCCTCGGCGGCACGTTCGAGGGGCCGCGACTTCGCGGCAAGGTGTTGCCCGGTGGGGGCGATTGGACCCTGCTTCGCGAAGACGGCGTCCTCGAGCTCGATCTGCGCGTCACGCTTCAAACCGACGACGGCGCGCTCGTGCTTATGCGTTCGTTCGGCCTTCGTCACGGCCCCGCCGACGTCATTGCGGCAATCGCGCGCGGCGAGAGCGTCGACCCCGCGAGCTACTACTTCCGCACGCTGCCTCGATTCGAGACCGGCAATGGTCGATACGCGTTCTTGAATCGCCTCCTCGCCGTGTCGACGGGTGAGCGGCGGCCGGACGGTCCGGTCTACGCAATCCACGAGATTCGATGAGCCGCAGATGGATGCCCGGCGTAGAGACTTTCTTCGGCTCGCCTCGTTCGCGACGCTCGCCGGCTGCTCCCGCGCGTCGCCGGACCCGATTCATCCACAATCGAAGGACGGGAGGCCTGCGATGCAAACGCGACCGCTGATGACCCTGCAGCTACGCACTGCGCCCACGCAAGAAACCGGAGAAGGTCCTCACGGTAAACAGGTAACGTTCCCGATTACGGGTGGCACCTTCGAAGGCCAACGGCTGCGTGGCGAGGTGTTGCCCGGGGGTAATGATTGGACGGTCAAACGCGCCGACGGCGTCCTCGAGCTGGACCTGCGTATCACGTTGAAGACGGATGACGGCGCGCTGATCCATATGACGTTCGAGGGCATTCGCGACGACGACGCGGAGAACGGACCGTACTTCCGAACATTGCCGCGCTTCGAGACGGCCGATCCGAAGTATGCCTTTCTCAACCGTCTCCTCGCCGTGGGCAGCGGTGAGATTCGCGCGGGCTCTCCGGTACACGAGATCGAAGAGCTCCTTTGAGCGCGGTGAAGGCCCGCGTCTTTCGATGCCTCTGGGTGCTAACCTCGGACCGATGCCGACCGGATGGTGCCACCGATGGTTACTCGGCGCGGCGATCGCCGCGTCGCTCCAAAACGCAGCGTGTGAGTCTTGCGAGTTCAGCGGCGTCGGGGCGACCGTCCGTTTGCGCGTTCGAAATGCGCCAGCCGAGACTACGGCATTCGTCTGTCACGAGGTTTGCCATGACGAATGCACCACGCAATGCGACCCGCTTGAATTCGAGAAAACGGAAGGCGCTGCGATGGTGTTTTCCGGATGGCTGTTTGCCGACAACGACGACGTCTTCGGGTGCTCCTTGCCTGCATTCGAGCTTCGAGCCGAGGCTCCGGGTTGCGCGTCGAAGGGTGTCCCGTTCGAGGAGGGCGAGAGCGCCGATCTCGGAGAGGAGCACGAGGCGACCGTCACGCTCGAATGCGGGGGGTGAGCGGTGCAGTCCGATTGACGACGATGTTCGTCTACCGCTTTCGAAGCCGCGAAGCCGGCACGTCAATCGGTGGACAGCAGACATCCGCGACGGCTCGCGTCTCCGCGAGGATCCGCTCCAGCGTCCCGACCAGGGTTCCGCCATCGAGGGCGTAAATCCGGTGCCGCCCATCGCGGTGACCGCGGACGATGGACGCGTCCTCCAGCACCTTGAGGTGACGCGATATCACGGAGCGATCCTGAGGTAGACGCTCTGCGATTGCGCCGATGTCCGCGGGACCGTGCGCGATCAATACGCGCAGTACCTCGAGGCGCGCCGGCTCCGCCAACGCGCGGAGAAACGGCGAGTCGAGAATCTCGATCATCTTCGAGGCGGCGCGGTCGCGGGCGTTCATGTCGCGACGGCGCAGCAGCCGATAGGACGATAGCGCCACGCGAGAACCAGATGCAGAACGGCAATCGCAATCGTTCCCGGAACGATGACGCCGACGAGCGCGGTAACCCACGCTGGATGTGCGCCAATCGTCAGAGGCGCGGACATCGACCACGCGGCAGACGGCCGCGCAACGAGGGCCAAGGCGGTCGAAATCGAGCGCGTCCCCACGAGCACCCAATGCAGTGCCAGCTCGGCGCGCGGGAGTCCTCCGAGCTCGGTGCGGCTGTCACGCTCGGCCTTTACGTCGAACACCTCGACGATGTGGAGCAACCCCAACAGGGCCACCCCGGCCCAGAGGACCGGGCCGGCGGTCGGGGCGAGGAACAGTGTGATCAGGATCGGCACGAACAAAACGGCAGAAATCGTGTGCCACACGTGCTCCATCCATGAGCGCGGCCGGGCGTGGAGCCGGAACTTCCAGAGGTGGAGGTAGACGCCGTCGACGGCGGCCAGAAGGGCAAAGAACGCGAGCAGCAGCGTGGAGGCGGCGATCATGTGCATGCATATGTGCACCTTCATGCACACGTCAAGCAGCGCGGATGTTCTCCACTCGGCAGGCCGAGGTTGACGGTTCAGCAACATCACGACATAAGCATTCACGCATGTCGTCCGTGGGTGCCCTGGAAGTTCAGCCGGTGATGCAGCTCTGCCGGGCGCTCGGCGACGAGACACGACTGCGCATCGTCGCGCTCCTCGCGCACGGGGAGCTCTGCACGTGCCACGTCGAGGCGGCGTTGGACCTGTCGCAGCCCAATGCATCACGCCACCTCGCCGTTCTGCGCACCGCCGGCATCGTCGAGCCCCGTCGCGAGGGAAACTGGATCTACTACAGCCTCGCCCGCCAATCGAACGAGGCGCGCCGGAAGGTCCTCGCCGCCATCGTGAAGAACTTCGACGGCGAAGAAACGCTGAAGCAGGACGTCGAGAAGCTCCGCAGAATGAAGGGACCCGTCACGTGTCGGTAGACACGGGGCGCAAGCTCGCGAGCGAAGCACTGGGCACGGCCTTCTTGCTCGCGGCCGTCGTGGGCTCCGGGATTATGGGCGAGCGCCTGGCCGGCGGGAACGTCGCCATTGCCCTCCTCGCCAACACCGTCGCGACCGGCGCGACGCTCGTCGCGCTCATTCTCACGTTTGGCCCAATCTCGGGCGCGCATTTCAATCCCGCGGTGACGCTTTCCGACGCCGTTATGGGCGGCATTCCGTGGAAACTCGTCCCCGGCTACATCGCAGCCCAGGTTGGCGGTGCCTTTCTCGGCGTGATCGCGGCGCACCTCATGTTCGAGCTGCCCGCCATCTCTGCGTCGCAGCACGTACGCGAAGGCGTCTCGCAGCTCTTCAGCGAGTTCATTGCCACGTTCGGCCTCCTGGCGGTGATCTGGGGCGTCGCGCGACGGCGTAGCGGTGCCGTCCCCTTTGCGGTCGGCGCTTACATCACGGGCGCTTATTGGTTTACGGCGTCGACCTCTTTCGCGAACCCGGCCGTCACGCTGGCGCGTGCGGCGACCGATACCTTCGCGGGCATTCGCCCGGTCGATGCTCCCGGCTTCATTGCCGCGCAGTTAATCGGCGCAGGTGCGGCGACGCTCACGTTCCGCTGGCTCGTTCCAGCGCTTCCCGCCGTGGCCGACCGCGTCGTCGACCGCGGCGATGTAGACGTCTCATGATCGAAATCCCTCCGCCGAACACCGTCTCCACCCATAAACCGAGGATTCTGTTCCTCTACGGGTCACTCCGCAAACGGTCTTACAGCCGGCTGCTCGCGGAGGAAGCTGCGCTCATCATCACCGAGATGGGGGCGGAGACGCGCTTTTACGATCCCGCCGGCTTGCCGCTCGTCGACAGCGTCCCGGCGGACCATCCGAAGGTGGTCGAGCTACGTGAGCTCAGCCAATGGTCCGAAGGGCAGGTTTGGTCGTCCCCGGAGCGTCACGGTGCAATCACCGGTGTGATCAAGAACCAAATCGATTGGATACCGCTATCGATCGGCGCCATGCGCCCGACACAAGGGCGGACGCTCGCCGTGTTGCAAGTGTGTGGAGGATCGCAATCCTTCAATGCGGTAAACACGCTGCGCATCCTCGGCCGGTGGATGCGCATGTTCACCATTCCGAACCAATCTTCGGTCGCCAAGGCCTACGAGCAATTCGAGGAAGACGGTCGCATGAAAGAGTCGTCCTACCGCGACAGGGTCGTCGACGTGATGGAAGAGCTCTACAAGTTCACGATGCTGCTTCGCGATCACACGCCGTTTCTCACGGATCGGTACAGCGAGCGAAAGGAAGCAGGGGCGAAGATCGTCGCCGAGCTCGCGGCAAAGGGCACGGCGTGACCGCATGAAGACCGTGCTCTTCGCGTGCGTGCACAACGCCGGCCGTTCGCAGATGGCGGCAGCGTGGTTCAACGAGCTCGCCGATTCGAGCAAGGCGCGCGCGATCTCTGCTGGCACGGAGCCCGGGGCGCAGGTTCATGCCGAGGTGCTCGGCGCGATGAGAGAGATCGGCATCGATTTGAGCCGCGCCAAGCCGACATTCCTCTCTGACGAATTGGCAGCATCGGCCACGATGCTGATCACCATGGGTTGTGGAGAAGCATGCCCCGCGGTGCCCGGTCTCGTACGAGAGGACTGGCCCCTCGAGGACCCGAAAGGAAAGCCGCTCCCGCGCGTGCGCGAGATCCGCGACGACGTTCGTGACCGCGTGCGTGCGCTCATTCGACGCCACGACTGGGGCTGATCCGAAGTCAGCGACAGCGACAACCCGGCATCGGCCCATCCGGCCGCGGCTCGCACGTAAGCACGCGTCCACGGGCGTCCAGCGCGATGTTGCAGCAGGCATCGAGCGACTCGCGCAGCTTCTCCCGCCCGCGCTGGACGCGAGACTTCATGCCGGACAGCGAAATGCCCAGCATCGTGGCGGCCTCTTTTTGCGTGAGCCCTTCGAGCTCGGTGAGGGTGAGCGCCTCGCGATAAGGCGACGGCAACATCGCGACCAACGTGCTTACGTAGTTCGCGACATCGCGCTCGGCAGCGCCCTCCTCTTCCGCGTCGATGGCGGGCGCCTCTTGCTCGGGCGGCTCGGCGTCGGTGCTCGGATGGCGCAGCGCCGCGCGATGATGGTCGGCGACGGCGCTGCGTGCGAGTTGGTAGACCCAGGGACCGAACCGCTCGTCATCGCGCAGATCGGCGAGGCCACGCTGCATCCGCAGGTAGATGTTTTGAATCACATCCTCCACGTCGACCGAGCGCACACGGCGCGCGACGAACGGGCGCAGCTTCTCGTCGAGGTCGGTCCAAGCGTGACGAGCGGTCGATTCGATCATGCCGATGCCCCAGGCGTGCAGCACGCCGGCCCGCAGCAGGATTTGCTGCCGCCGGGCTTCACCGCCTCGATGGTCGCGGATGCGACGTAACGTTCGGCGCCGCTTCCTGGCGCCCAATCGCGGATGAACGCGCGGCTCGCTTCGCTCACCACGATACGAATGTCCTCGAATCCGGCCGCGCGCAAGAGCTGCTCGTGCTCGGCCACCGTGGCGGCCCCGCTCACGCAGCCGGTGAGAGCCGATAGATCCTTCTCGAGACCTGCCGGCAACGACGCAGTTTGCACCACATCCGATATCGCCAGACGACCGCCGGGCCTGAGCACGCGCAGCGCCTCTCGATAGACGGCGGCTTTATCGGGGCTCAAGTTGACGACACAATTGGACAGAATCACGTCGACCGACCGATCCGATAGCGGCAAATGCTCGATCTCGCCGAGCCGAAACTCGACGTTCGTGGCGCCGACCTTGCCGGCATTTTCGCGCGCCTTCGAGACCATGTCGGCCGTCATGTCGACGCCGATGACCCGCCCCGCTGGGCCGACCTGCTTTGCCGCGAGCAAACAGTCGAATCCGCCGCCCGCACCGAGATCGACGACCGTCTCCCCCGGTTTGAGCGCGGCGATCGCCTGTGGATTGCCGCACCCGAGCCCGAGGTTCGCGCCCTCCGGGACGGCCGCGAGGTCGTCCGCTGAATAGCCCAGCGCGCGGCTCCCCTGCGGGCCGGGAGCGCAGCAGCTCGGCGAGCACCCCGTCGCTGCCCCGCGTGCGACCGCGCCGTATTGGTCCCGTACTCGATTTCGCACGTCATCCTTCGTCTTTTCGTCCATCGATCAACCTCCTCGATGGTGAAGACGCCGGCCGACGGAAAAGGACGCAGGGAATCTGCACCACACCACAACCCAGGCTATCGTCCGCGCGCAAGGTTCGAACCGAAGATGTTTCGATGAGAATCCGTACAGCGACCGCCGAGGATGCGCCGACGCTCTGGTCGATTCGCACCAACGCTATCCGCGCGGGCTGCCGCGAGCTCTACTCCTCGGAGCAGGTCGCCGCGTGGACCGCGGTGACGATGCCAATTGAGTTTTGAGGCCACCGGCTGCACGGAGCAGACAACGAAGCTCGTCGACTGCACGGATTGAGGCACGATATCGATCGGGAGGTCGGCGGCGCTCTTCACGCCTCCGCGGGCTCGACGCGCTCGGAATATGCGTCGATCGTCTTCTTCCACGCAGGGCGATCCATGCAGCGCTTCCGGTACGCGAGGATGTTCTGATGCGGCGCCAATAGGCCCTGATCGGTGCCGCCGCCGAGGACATGTGTCATCAGGATGTCCGCGACCGTGAACTCGTCCGTCGCGATGAACTGTCGATTCGCGAGCCAGCCGTCGAGCTGCGCCAGACGCATTTCCGACCACTGGCGGAGGGCGTCGTGCGCCTAGCTGCTCTTACCGCCGGTTATGCCGACAACCACATCGTCAACACCGGCACTTCGACGGTGTTCAGCGCGGTGACACACCACCGCAACACCTGCGCCTCCCCCGCGAGGTCGCGCGGCATCAGCTTGCCGCTCTTACGCGCGAGGTAGAGGAGGATCGCGCCCGACTCGGTGACCACGACGCCGTCGTCGTCGATCACGGGAATCTGTCCGAACGGATTCTTCGCCCTGAACTCCGGTGTGTCGAGATCATGGGCCGGGTGGTCCATGCCAACGATCTCCTACGGCAGCCCCATCTCCTCGAGCGCCCAGAGTACACGCAGGTCACGCGTGTTACCGCGGGCGCCCTTGTTCACGCGAGAGAAGCCCTAGACGTTGAGCATGCGGGCATCCTAGCCCGAGGCCCATTGGCTATGGCAGCTGGAACAGCGCCACGAAAATGTCGTTCTCGCTGCCGTCGTTGCTGATGAGCCACCCTCCGCCGTAGTCGACGGCGCCAAGCATATTGGTGGCGGTGAGTAGGTGAGCGCCGCGCACGTCGATCGCATCGGCCAAGGTCGGGATGCCGAGAGCCAGCTGCCCCGCGCCGTCGAGCTGGAGCACCGCGAACGGCACGCCGCTCAAGCCTGCAAACGCGGAAACGTCGTCGCCCCAGGCAGCAACGAAGATGTCCGTGCCACGAATCGCGAGGTCATTTACGCCATTGGTCAGCGTGTCGCTCGCGAACGGTAGCACCCAGCTCGTCTCCCCCGTCTGCCCGTCCAGCTTGGCGATGTAGACCACATCTTCGCCCTCGATCGGCCCCAGCCCGAGGTCGGCCCCTCCGTGGAGGTCGCCGGCGATTACGAGGTTGTCTTCGGCGTCGACCACCAGCCTCACTCTACCGCCGGCCAACGTGAGCGGCACGACACGAGTCCAGACCGGTAGGAAGCTGTCACCGTCGAGTTTGCTGAAATGCAAAAAGGCCGCCGACCCCGGCGCGCTCAGCGGGCCCGCGCCGAGATCGATGCTCCCCCACGACTTGCCCGCCAGCAAGATGTCGCCGTGGCTGTCGTAGGCGATGCCGAGCAGCTGATCCGAATTCGGGTCACCAAAGCGCATCGCCGCCGCCGGCGCACCTTCCGCATCGAGCTTCAGCAGGTAGGCGTCGTAGTCACCGGCACTCGTCAGTGCTCCGAAGCCGAAGTCCGTCTCGCCCGTGAACTCACCGGCCAGGAGCACGCTGCCATCACCAGCGGCGGCGATGTCGCGGACGATCTCGAGATCGGAAGCACCATGAACATCGGCCCAAACCGGCTGACCACCGGCGAGCTTCATCGCGAACACGTCATTTGCGCCGGCGACGGTCACCGGCCCGCTACCGAAGTCGATTAATGTATTCGCGAAACCCGAAACGACGACGTCGTCCCCGTCGAGCTCGACGACGCGCGCGGCTTGGTGCGCCGGCCCGTGCAGCGCCTGTCGCGATTGCAGCAGGCCGGCGGCGTCGAGCTCGACCACGAATCCATCCGTTTCGCCCTGGCTCGTGATCGGGCCGTCGCCGAAATCGACGGTGCCCTCGAACGAGCCGACCATCACGACATCGCCATCCGCCTTGAGCGCCACGTCGACTGCTTCTTGGGCGGCGGGGTCGCCGTATACGGCGCTGAAGACATGAGCGGGGTAGCAATAGCTAGCGCGGGGAACGTAGAGCTCGATGCAATTGCCGCTCTCGCAATCGCTGTCGTTCAGACATGTGCGGCCAATTGCGCAAGCCGGGCACGCCGGGCCGCCACAATCGATGGCGGTCTCCTCCGGAGACAGCTCACCGTCATTGCACCAGGCCGGCACCCCCCCACCGCCGCCGCCGCCGCCACCACCTCCGCCGCGGTCGCTCGGACCGGCTCCGCTCGCACCGATCGGCTCTGATCCGGCCGCGCCGCCCTGGCCCCCGCTCGCTTCCGACCCGCCGCCGCCGACGGGCACCGCGTCGTCGGAACAAGCCAGTAATCCGCCAAGCCCAAGAAGAAGCAACCAGCGTTTCATGATAAGCATGTCTGGTATTGTCGGCGATGAGCCGCCGCCGACACAGGCTGCGCTTGTCTCGTGGCCGGCCTACGATAGCGGATCGAGGGCAAAGTCCTGAGGATGCCGTCGTACAAACTCCTCTACGAAGGCGTCTGACATTTTGAAGAATTGGTCTTCCAGTGTTCGCCACTTCAGGAGCACAGCCTCTCCTACCGTATCGACTTGCTTGTGCCTCTCTGCGCGGTCGCGGCTCGGAGCAGAGGGAAGCAGGCTCAGAGCCTCGGCGACCACTTCGACAATCTCCCGTGGTGCGCGTAGCAACTTCAAGGCATCGGTCACGTCCCCGGCGCTGTCCCCGCTCGTGTTGTAAAGGTATTGGTGAAAGCCACCATTTCTGACTTCACCGAAGAGCACGCTCACGAGATATACCGACCGTTCGGCTCCGCTGAGGCGATCGAGCCCGTGCAGCTGAACCTTTCGCTGTAGGCGTCGGTCGATGTCCAATGCGATTGGGCCTGGCTCCTTCAAGAGCTCTTCGAAAGCGAGAGCGTCCGTTCTTTTCGTATCTGAAAAGAACGCCGACAGCCCGCTCGTGTCGACTCCTGAGGGTCGTCCTTTGGCGCTGATTTTCTTACCGCGCTTGTTCATCCTCGTTGCTTAGCCGACGTACGCGAAAGGTGGTGAGGCAATGGCAGCAGGTGGCGTCTGGACCGAACGCGAGCTGGATGGCGCTGCATACGCATCGCCCCGTGTGTTCTTTGCCATTGGACGCTGCTGGTCAGGTGGGTCGGAGCTCAGCCGGCGACCGTCGGCGCCCGGGGTGCGACGAGGAAGCACAATTCCGCCTGCTCCGCTTCTTCGCGGGGGTCACGCTGACCTTCTCGAAAGACTAGGCCCTGCTAGCCTCGATCGATCATGTTCACTGCCTCGAGCCGTGTGCTTCGTTTCACGCTGCTCCTCGGCGCGGTCGGCTGCGCCGAAGGCAACACGATTCCTGATGACGACGGCTCGACGTCGACGAGCGCGGGAGCCAACGCGGCGAACGGCGGAGCGAACGGCTCCGGCGGCACCAATGGCTCGGGGGGCTCGGGCGGCGCAGGCGGATCGGGCTGCGGCGATATGTGCGACGGAGACGACGACGGCGTGTTGGACGGCGCGGACGACTGCGCCGATACGCCGGCGGGCGAGCCCGTCAATTCGGTGGGTTGTTCCGACTCGCAGCTCGAGCCGACGCTGCAGGAGATGTGGCCTCCTTACGGGCTGACATGGACGCCGACGGGCGATCCCGGCAGGGCGGGCGGCTTGACGTGGACGTACACGGGGATCGACCACGCGGACCTGTTCCACATCCTTTGGATCCCCTGTGACGACCCGGCCACGCCGTGCGGCGTTTCCCTCGATGGGCCCATCGACATGACGGAGGCTTGGCAGCTCAGCGCAGCGGAATCGAACCTGGCGGGCGGCATTGTCGTGTTTACCAACGCGACCCACATCGCCCTCGCGGATTCGACGAACCCCGCCCTCACCGGCCGTCTCACACTGACCATTGTTGGGGAGACCGGCGAGCCATTGCCATTTGCGGACGTGAGCTCGCTCGGGGTGACCGCGCGCGATGGCCAATATGGAGCGGAGATCCCAGGTGCCAGCTTCACGGTCGTCGCCCTCATCGAAGTGCAGGACTCGACGTTGGCGTGGACGCCCTATCTCGACTACTTCGACGCCGCCCCGACACCCGATCCGGGCCCGGGCTCTGCAGTCTCGTTCGGCGGATCGTTTTACGACGAGTGATGGCGCCGCGGAGTGCGCGTTGAAACCACACGTCGCCACCGCCCACTCCTCCCGCGCACGTAGACGCCGTTATGACGGTCGCGAGCGATCCCAGGTCCGTTGCTCCACCAGGGTGAGCCGTGATCGAGTGAGGCTACGGTGCCGCGACTAGAGCAAGAGAGGAGTGAGCGCCAGGAGGCGCGCTCGAGCCGTCCCAGTTTGGTCGAGGCACCAAAGATCTTCGCCTTGCGTTTGAGCGCCAAATCCAGCGGTTTGGTGAACGCGGCCGGCCCTGAGCACAGCATCGACCTACATCTGCCTCCGAACACTTCTCACGTCGCATAATCTCGTGAAGCTTCAGACACATAAAGGGCGGTCCGGACCTTGCTGGACGGGGCGGTCATGCTCGCTGGCCTCGTCGAGAAGCTCACCCGCCGCAGTTCCCTCGTGCTGACCGTCGGCATGCTCTCCATCGCGGCGTGTGCGCCCGGCGATGTCGAGGAGACCGACGAGGAGAGTATCGACGAGGAGCACGGGCTCAGCGCCGTGGTGCAACAGGGCACCGAGCTGCGGGTGACGGCCTCGGCGCTCAACCTTCGCAAGAACGCGACGACGAGCTCGAACATCCTCGAGGTGCTCGACAACGGCGAGACCCTCGTCTGCATCGCAACGAGCGGCGGCAATGGTTGGGTCAATGTCGAGAGCGAGTCGGGCAAGCTCGGCTGGGTCTCGCGCACCTACGTCGAAGAGATCGGCGGCGGTAATGCCAGCGGCGACACATGCGACCCGGAGCGCGCGGAAGGCGCCGTTGGTGACTTCCAGAAGGCGCTACACGACTCGATCGCCTGGGCCGAGGGCACTCGCAACTACTCGAATGACGGCTACGACGTCATGTTCTCGTTCAAGCTGATGAACAGCTGCCAGAAACACCCGAACCAGTGTCTCGCATTCGGGAACTCCTGCTCGACCGCCGCGGGTCGCTATCAGTTCCTCACCGGTACTTGGAATTCGGTGAAGAGCGCCAACGGCCTCTCCAACTTCGAGCCCGAGAGCCAAGAGCGCGGCGCCGCGTATCTCGTGAAGACGGTGCGCCACGTGACCGTCCCGCAATCGCGAGCGATGACCGCCTCCGAGTTCTCGAATGCGATGTCGAAGCTCTCGTGGGAGTGGGCTTCGCTCCCGCCCGGCCGTTACGGCCAGCCGGTCAAATCCGCATCGCAGATGCGGAACTTCTATTGCAACCTGGCAGGATGCTGACCGTCCCGGCACGCCGAGACCGTACGCGGTTCGGCGTGTTGCCATGGGCGGTGGGGGCGGTCCTCCTGATCGGCCTCTTCCTGCTCTTCCATAACTTCTCGTCGAAGACCGCACCGACGTCCGGCGAGAAGTCGGCGCAGGATCGCCCCGTCGCCACATCGCCCGCGACCGAGCGCGCGGGTGACGAGCGCCCGCGCAAGAAGGCAGCGCCCGCCACCGCGAAGCGGTCGCCGCAACCGGACGAGCCTCCCGCCGAAAAACCAGTAGAGAGGCTCGCTCCGCCCGACCCCGACGACCCCGCGGTCGCCGCCGTGCTCGCGGCCGCGCGAGACACGTCCGCCACGGCAACGAAGACGCTTATCGCCAGCTTGAAGAGCAGCAACGAGGTCGTCGTCGCCGAGGCAGCAAACGCATTGGTGGAGCGCGGCGCGACCGAAGCCATCTCGCCGCTATCGCAGATCAGCCTCGAGACCGCCGCCGGCAGCGGACTCAGCGTCATCGACGCCCTCGGCCGCCTCGGAGGTGTCGCCGGCGAAAGTGACAAAGACGTCGCGGTCGACCGCCTCCTCGCCATGCTCGCAGAGGAGAAGGCGCGCGGCGCGCGCGAGAGCCCCGGCAACCTCCTCCAGATCTACGAAGCACTCGGCCAGACGAAAGACCCGAGGGCGGCGGGGCCACTCGAGGCCGAGCTCCTCGACGAGACGGTCCCGCGGGCGGCGAAGGTCATCATCGTCGCGGCGCTGGTGGCGATTGGACAGGAGAGCAGCCGCACCGCGCTCGAGACGGCGCATGCGCAGCAGAGCGCGGCCCAAGGGGCGGACGCGCTCGACGAGGAGGTTCGAGTGGAGCTGGTAGGGGTGATTGCGAAAGCGCTCGAGGTGCTGTGAGTCCGTGCGCGCTGATCACGCGGCGCTACAGATGCTGGTAATCGGTGGCGCACACCGACAAGGACTTCTCGATCTTTTGGAAGCACTTGTTGAGGTCGTTGCACGTGTCGAGCGGGCGGAGCTTACTGCAGGCTGCCGCCGTGCTGCGGCAATGGTCGCACGCGGCGCGACGTAGCTCCTCCGCGGAGACTTTGCGCTCGTAAACGATGAAGTCGGCGGCACCGACGCCCATCTCACCGAGCGCGATCACTCCTTGATAACCGTCGATGCGCGCAATTTCGATCGTCGCTGGTCGCGTGACGAGCTCGATCTGCACGCCCAGTCCGTTGCCTCCCATGAAGCCTGCGCCACCGCGCGCAAAAACGCCGTCGACGACCGCGTGCGTGACAATCGCTGGGCCATAGTCCTTGTCGAGGCGTCGATTGAATGCACCGCTCCGGTCCTGCGAGAAGGTCGCGTCTCGCTCGACCTTCACCACGAAGCCGAGCGATTGCTTTTCGCCCAGCCGCATATCGACCGCTCCCGGCTGCACGGCGATCGCGAGCATGTATGCGTAGCCCGTTTTTAGGATTATCGGCTCGGGCTTACGCGTCGCGAGCTCGGTGAGGGAGGAGGAGAAACGATGAACCTGCTTGAAACCTTCGTCTTCGAGGTGCAAAGCGGCAATCACCTCTTGGGTCGACGGGTAAACAGGCTCGACGTCGGAGACGCGATAAGCCTCGTAGCGGACGGTCCGAGTCCCTTGCCCCGTTTCTCGCTCGTCCACGAGGAAGACGGCATTCGCTCCCCTTTCTGCAGCGGCGCGCCGCACGGCTTCTTCGCGACGTCGGACGAACGCGGGGTCATCGAACCCGGTGACGGCATATTCGACCGACTCTCGAACTGCGATGTCGCCGACCTTGCGATGAGGTTGGTCCGCCGATGGGTAGTCGAACGCGAGCCTCGGATGCTGCGGTCCTCGGAATGCAAAGCCGTCGGGCGCATCCTTCGGTGAGAGCACCCTCACGTCCTCGGGCCGGATTGCAGAGAGCGGCGGAGCATCTTTCGCAGGCTGAAACTTGATCGCGGTCCGGTAGCCGGCGCCCTCGGGCGTTCGGACATCGGCACAAGCTGCGAGTGAGCTCGCGACCAGCAACGCGAGTATTGCGCAGCGCGTCTGGAGTAGGTTCATACAGGGCGACATCTACGAGCGTACTACGCGCTCTTCGCGCCTATTTCAGCCTCGGGTACCGAGGCGCGCTTTGTCCCGCGAATACACGGTCTTACGGGAGCGCGGGTCGACCTCTATCGGGTTTACCGGCGGCAATACCGTGTGGTTTGACGAGAACCAAAGTACATGCGAGGTCGGGCTGATGATTCGTCAGCTCACAATCGCCAGTCTCGCAGTCTCAATGTTCGTCGGAGCGTGTGACAACAAGTCCACCTCGAACGCGGCGAGCTCCACCCCCACCGGCAGCAGCGCAGTCGAGGCCAAGAAGGCGGGTCCGGAGAAGGACGCATTCTTCATGGGCCGAAAGCTGGCCTTCAGCGGAGCCTTCGAGCTCTCCGGTGCAAAGGACAAGGCCGGCACCGCGCTGACGGAGGCGCAGGCCTTCGCCAAGAAGTTGGAGGTCGGCACCCCGAGCGGGAGCGAGGATGCCGACATCAAGTTGTCCGCGGCCGAGATCAAGGCCAAACACGGCGAGAAGGCCGAAGCCACCTTCCTGTTCGGCTACTACCTTACCGATGCCTGGTTCGGCGCAGAGCTCGGCGCAAAGGTCGATGTGCCGCTCGAGCGGGCAGCGAAGAACGCCGCGGCAAGTGGCATCCCCGAGTCCGTCTGGAAGGCGAAGCTCGATGCGATCAAGGCAGCCCCCAAGAGCGACGCGATCGCCGCGCTCGCCAAGGACATCGAGGTCTATTTCAAATAGGGCAACCGACCGCGTCGAAAGGTCGTCAGCGTTGCATCCTTAGCACCCGAGGCTCGCAGTGGTGTCTCAACGAGGCACGGTTCGCGGGACGAAGCGGCACTTCCCTTCGACGCAACGTTTGCGAGCGCCTTCGGGGCCACCGCACGCATCGGGGCAAGGTCTGCGCTCATCGCCCGAACCCACGGTGCAAACTTTGTCCAAGTCACACGCGCACTCGGCGTCGCTCTGACAGCGATCGGGATCACGTTTGCGCGAGAGCTGGCATCTGCCGTTTTCGCAAACACTGCGAGCCTTGCAAATCCTCGGAGTTTCACCACGCGTAAAAACCCCCGCGAGCGGTCCTGTCCGGCAGGGCCTGCGCGGATGCACCTTCGCGAGAGGAGCCACTACGCATCCCGAGGCTTCACCTTTGACGTCGACGCCGCGGCCGAACGCTTTCGGGTCGCGCGGCGAGCCGCATGCACAATCGCGGTCGGCGCGGCATTCATCCGTGGCGACTGCGGACGCGGACGCGGACGCCGATGCCGACGTCGAGGGGACGATGACCGAAGGCGCTGCCGACTCGGTTGCGCTTGGTGCAATCGACGCAGTGGCCGGGGCGCCCGTGGCCGCGCTCGCCGACGCAGTCTGCTCGGCGAACGTCGTCGCCGCAGTCGAAGCAGTCGACGTTGAAGACCCGGCGTCGCTCGGCGGCTGGGCGCACGCGGAATAGGCCAATATCAGGCACGCAGCCGGTGTTGTCGCGACGGCTCGTAAGGTTCGTTTCACGCGATTCCCCCTTTTGCCGAACAGGGCGCGCTACTCATAGGCGATGAGCAGCGTCGATACCTGGTAGTTCGGTTCCGTGTGGGCGCCGCCGTCGTACTCACAGCTAGTGCCGAGTGTGCAGCCGGTGCACACCGCAGAATCCGGGCGGCAGGTGTTCTCGTAGGCCTCTACGTCGTAGCCGAACGTCGCCGAGCCACCGCCTGAGATGTCGGCGGTGACGTCGACGATCCACGGGAGGACGTCGGCGCCGGGGCACCAGCCGGCTCGCGGGTACTGCCAAGTGCCCTGTTGGTTCGGCGCCGCGGTGGTCTCGCAGTCGTCACGCCAGACGAGCTGGGTGTGGGCGGCGGTGCCGACGGTGAGCGTGTGTTCGCGATCGCAGAACTCGGCGCAGTTGTCGGCATTACCCTGTCCGTGTCCGGTAATCAGCGAGCGGAGCGCGAACGAGGAGGCGCCCGCCGGCAGTGTCACCTCGGCGGCCGGAACCTGGCCGGGGATGGCCTTTGCAGGATCGCCATAAATGACGCTGGTTCGGTTCCACACGGGGATCACGGCTACCGGCCGCTTCTCGGGCACACCTCCCGTCATCTCGAAGCTCGCGGTGAGCAGCCAGCCGTCGCCGTACGGGCTGCCGGGGCCTACCCAAGTATCGATGAACCCACGGAGCGTGACGGTGCCGGAGAGGAGCGGACGGAGATCGGTGACGTCGATGTCCCAAGCGGCCTTCACGTGGAATGGCGTGATGAAGCGGGCCAACTCGATCTCGGTGTCGGGCTCGCCGTTCGTGCCCTTCGCAGAGACGATACCGAGGGAGGCCACGCGATCCCAAGGGTCACAGCCACCGTCCGGGCAATCGAGCGACACGTGCAGGATGATGCGCTCGTAAAGCCCTTCGTCCGGGAAGGTCGCCTCGGCGTCGTTGACGCGCTTGTTGTCGTCGCCGGTAAAGTAGAAGTGGGTGGCCTCGAACGGGGTAACCGTGGTGTCGACGCCCGGAAGCGAGTCGGCGCCGCCGGCCCCGCCACCACCATTCGACGACGTCGAGCCGCCTCCCGCCCCGCCCGATCCGGCGGTGGCGCCGTCGTCGTCCGCAGGATCGGACCCGCATCCGATGATCAACAGGGCGGATGCGGCGACGAGGATATGGGCGTTCGAGGCTCTCGGCATCGCTCGTGTTTACACCAGGCGCGCTTTTCGCGCCGCTCTCACCAGCTGAAACAAGTGGAAACGAGCTCGCTGACGTAGGAGACCGCGACATGCACCGCCGCCTCCTCGAATCGCGCGCGGAGTGATAGGTGAGGTTGGTCATGCGGCAGATCGCGCTGCTCCTCTTCGTCTCGGCGTGCACGGCGCACTCATCGGCGTCGACGGACATTGCGGTCCCGACGGCGCCGGGTGCGCGTGCCCTGCCGGCGCCTCCACCCGCGACCCGCGCCGCGCGCGTCGTACTCGCGGGCAACGACGAACCGGAGACTTGGGCCGACATCTCCGTCGACGGCGACCCGGCGCGCGCACACGCGCTATGCGAATATGAAGTCGCGCAGCAGCTTCGGCTCCGCACGGTCAAGCCGGATGTGCACGTCGTGCGGGCATGCGACGCAGCTGCGTTGCAGCCGATCCAAGCCAGGCCGGGTGGCGTGTTGCTCGTGCACACCACCCCGGTCGAGTCGGACGCGGATGCCCTCGAGCGCGCCCTCGACGGCGCCGCTGACGACGGCGCTCACGCATCCGGTCGCGTGACGGTCTACACGCGCTTCAGCGAGCGCGCACAGTGCGAAAGCATGCTCGCGAGGTCGAGCGCGGCCAACGCGGAAGCGGCCCGACGCGCCGACGCGCTCGGGCGTGAATTCCTAGAAAACGAGCTCGCCAAAGCCCGCGAGGAAGAGGTCCGCACATGCGCGCCCCCCTCCACCACATGCGAGCCGGGGATCGACGGCGAGATCTGTCGGATCGCCGAGGCCGCCGAGCGGCGCAAGTGTGATTGGGCGCGCCGGATCACTGCGCTCTTGGAGGCTCGCTTGGGAGCGCCTCGTGCCGCGTCGGCTCCAATGGATATTCGCTGCGTCGAGGAGTGACGCGCGCGACTGTCACAACCGGCAGGTCGGCGATGCCTCAGACGACCGCGCGGCGAGGCCACCCCAACCGTGGCTGACGGTGCGGGCCTAGAGTTCACGGTCCTCCGCGGAGACAGCGTTGGGCTCACGGTTTCTAAGCAATTGATTTTCGCCGAGAGGCGGCTCTACGCGGCGTCGTGACGACGCTCTCCCCGCGGTCTAGTGGTTGCAACGTCCGGCGACCATGCACGCAGGGCGCGACCAAACTGGAAGGCGCCACGGTGCAGAAGGGACGTGCACGATGTTCGACATAGGAAAGAGCGTTGCGACACCCTTATCCGCGGCCCTGATGCTCGCAGCGCTCGGCAGCTGTGCCGGGGATCCGACGGCAACGGAGCCCACGCGGACCGACGAGGGCACGGCCCAAGCGGAGATACGCGCGAAGGTCCCCGCAGTCGGTTATCACGATGAGTGGAGGGTCCTCTGGGAGGACCACATTACATGGACTCGAATGGTCATCGTGGCGATCTTCAACGACCTGCCCGGCACCGACCCGTATATCGCCCGTCTTCTTCAGAACTATGAGGATATGGAAGACGCGCTATTGCCCTATTACGACGAAGAGGACGTGGAGGAGTTCGGCGACCTGCTCCTCGAGCACTTGACGATCGCGGCGGCAATCCTCGTCGCGGTCAGGGACGGCGAGGATGCGACCGCCGCAGAGCTGATTGCCGACTGGCGCGAAAACGCGGACGCGCTCGGTGCCCAGATGAACGAGATGAACCCGTCGAACTGGCCGCTCGAGGAGACGCAGGCCATGTGGCAAGAGCACCTCGATGTCACGCTCGCCGAAGCGATTGCCCATTTCAACGAAGACTTCACCGCCGAGATCGCGGCGTGGGAGCAGGTGCACGAGGGCGGCCTGATGATGGCCGACCTCTTCAGCGACGGAGTCGTCGCCCAGTTCAAGCCGTCGTTCAAGAATCCGAATTGCCTCTGACGGCGGGATTATTGGCATATCGGGGAGCCGCGCTCGACGCCAACGCGCATCCACCGAGAGGGGGTGGTCATGGTAGACCGCGGTCGTGATGCACGATCCCCTCTCGGACGTCCTTCGGCTGACCGACGCCGAGTCTGTCATGTCGGGTGGGTTCGCTGCCGGTGGACGCTGGGCGCTACGCTTCCCGCCGCCGAAGAAGATCAAGTTCTTCGCCCTCACGCGCGGGACTTGCCTGCTTCGCGTCGACGGCGAGAAGAACGCCGCGACCTTCGAGCCCGGTGACGTCTTCCTCGCGACTGGACGAAAGGGCTTTGTGTTCGCGAGCAGCCCGGGCACCGAGCCGAGGGACGCGCGGCGCGTCTTTGCGCGCGATACGTTCGTCACGATCGGCGACGGCGCGGACCACGTCTTCATCGCAGGGCACGTGTCGCTAAATCCGTCGAACGGCGCGCTACTCACCGATGTCCTGCCGCCGACCATCCACGTACGCGCCGCGTCGCCGCAGGCCGCGATGCTTCACTGGATTGTCGAGCACATCGTCCACGAGCGCGGTTCCAGCGAGCCGGGATCCGCCGTCGTGTCTGCTCAGCTCGCACAGCTCTTGTTCGTACAGATCGTCCGCGCGCATCTCGCAGACGCCTCCCTGCCGCCCGGCTGGCTGCGAGCGGTGGCCGACGTACGAATCGCGCCGGCGATGCGCCTCATGCACGCCGAGCCGGCGCGCGAATGGACCGTCGAGGAGCTCGCGAAGGCCGCCGCAATGTCCCGCACGACGTTCGCCGATCGCTTCAAATCGGTCGCCGGCGTGGCGCCGCTCACCTACCTCACACAATGGCGCATGCACCTCGCGCAGCGCCGCCTGCGCGACCACGACGAATCCATTCTCGAGCTCGCGGAATCACTCGGGTACGCGTCGGAGAGCTCGTTCAGCAATGCGTTCAAGCGCGTGATCGGAATTGCGCCTCGGAATTACAGGCTCGCCGCGCGCCGCTGACGCGCCGGACGATTGCGCAAGTCTTGCGGTGTTCGGCGCATTCATCGCGACGCGCGAGCGGCTTACGTTTCTCCCTCATGGAAAGCACCAATCATGTATTGAAAGGCAAAGTGGCAGTCGTGACGGGCGCCGCGTCGGGCATCGGCTACGGCATCGCGGACGAGCTCGTACGGCAGGGTGCGTTCGTCTACGTCGTCGATCTGCGGAAGACCCAAGTCGACGAGGCGGCCGCCGCGATCGGTCCCAATGCGCTCGGCTTCGTCGCAGACGTCACGAAGCTCTCCGACATGGACGCGCTCTACGCCGAGGTGAAGTCGCGGCACGGCCGGCTCGATGCGGTGATCGCCAATGCCGGTATCGGCGATCACGGTCCACTCGGGACCATCACCGAAGAACAATTCGATCGGACCTTCGGCGTCAACGTGAAGGGCGTATTGTTTACCGTACAGCCCGCGCTGCCGCTCATGACCAGGGGTGGCTCCGTCGTCATCATCGGGTCCACGGCGTCGGAGGTTCCGCCCCCGGGCATGAGCATCTACGGCGCATCGAAGGCGGCCGTGCGCAACCTCGTGCGGAGCTGGGTCTTCGACGTAAAGGGCTCAGGCATCCGAATGAACGTGCTGAGCCCGGGAACGGTCGATACACCGTCGTTGCGCACAGCGCTCACGAAGGCACTCGGCGCCGAGCGGGCGGCGGTGGCCGTCGGCGCGATTGCCGAGCGCAGCCCTAGCGGACGCATTGGAACACCGCGGGAGATCGGGAGTGTTACCGCGTTCTTGTGCAGCGACGCGGCGAGTTATGTGAATGGGGTGGAGCTATTCGCGGATGGCGGGTTGATCGCTGCCGTCTAGGGATTGCAAACTCAGCGTGCCGGGCCGCGTCGCGGCCCATCTGCTTGCGCGCCGAGACGACGCCCGTCGCGTGCCCTCTCACGATAGGATGTATCCACGACCGAGCAGGTATTGCTCGAAGTAGTAATTCCCGGCAAAGGCGGCGGCCAAGGCGAATATCGCGACCACAATCGTGAACAAGACGCCGATGCCGTCGATCTCTCGCGTAGAGCGGTAGCGAGCCATCGACTCCAGCGCCCTGCGCGGAGCGACGAGGTGGCAAAGGCCCATCGTCACCGCGGCTGGACAGAAATAGACGGCCTTGGTCGGGTAGCGAATGGATGCAGCGCCGGCGGTCGCATCGGAGAGCACACTCCGAATGAAGAGACCGAGGACACCCGCGATCAGGAAGCAGCCGAGCGGCACCCCGATTCGCTCCCAGGTCGTTCCGATCTTTCTGGGATATTCCTGCTCGACAACGCTGCCGATCCCGACCGACGACGGCGCGTGGACCGGCGTGAACGGAGCGATTTCCCTCCCGTCGAGCGTGAGTACGGGCGCTCTCCGGATTGGGTCGAAGAACACCTCGACAGCAGCACCTTCGCCACCGGTCGGGGGCGGCGGCAACCGGCTGACATGCCCCTCCCTCTTGCCCCCAGGTGGGGAGCGGGACACGAGGCGGCGACCGATCCACACCGATTCGACCGACGCCTCATCGATCACGAACTTGGCTTCGATGCCGTCGGGCAGCTTCCAAATCCAGGTGCCAGCAGTCATTCTTCGGCCCCCCCTCGTCGGATGCGGTCGGCATCCGTTCCGCTATGCGCAGTCCGCTTACACGATGGTATCCGGATCGTCAACGGGTGGGCCGCTCTACCCGCTACGAGCCGGAACAGCGAGCGAGGTCATCTTCAATGGCGCGCGTGGGAGGCCGAGCGCACGCGCTCGTGGTGCACGATGGCGTCAGTCGCCGGCCCGACAGCTCGACAGCTCGCTAGCTTGCTCGGAGCAACCGGTGTCGAGCTCCACGCAGTTTACCGGTTCGTCATCGAGGCAATCGTAGAATTCGGCGAGGGGCTCGTAACAGTCGGGGCCAATTTCACCGAAGCTCCGCACTCGAAGGCGGGAGCACGGTCGGAGTGCAAACGAACAAATCGCCGAGCCTCAACACAATCGGCTCGCTTGGCCTATCCGTTGATATTGTCCACCGACGATCCGGGCTCCACCAAGTCTGAAGCCATTGCGACACATGCTCCGTTAGCTGACTGGGCTCCGGGCCGCGCTCGATTGCCCACCCGACGTCGACGCTGAGCGTACCGTGGCATTTTGGTGCACCGGTCGTTTCATCGGATCACCATATCTCGAAACCGAATCAGTCCCGCAAGTCCTGGGGCAGACTACCTCGGTGTCGCCCCTCGCAAGCCGCACGAGAAACCTCCCGCGCTCGGTCAGCAGCTCCTCGAGCATCAGCGCACGCACGCGCGTCGTGACGCGCTTGGGCACCAGATCTTCGAGAACCTCGACGGCATCGTCGACCAGCTCTTTCGCCGCACGCCACTCCTCTTCGCTGAGATCCTCATCCATGACGTCGCTCGTTGCGGTGCCCGGAAAAGATCCACCGCAACCATGGGCGAGCTGATTCTCGAGCCGGAATTTGCGGCGTACCCAGTCCCCGGTGGGCTCGACGAGCTCGAGCGTCCGGCGGCCGAACACCCGCGCTGGCAGGGCATTGTCGACGTGATTGCCGAGAAATCTCGCTGACGCGACCTCAAAAACCTCTTCCGCGACCCAAAGCTCGAACAACCCCGACCCCGCCAGCACCAAGCGCAACCGCGCCGATCAGCATCTCCCAAACCGGCCAAACAATCCCAGCCCCACTCTTGGCAAACAGCGGATCCACCAGCCGCACGACCAGCGCGGCGCTCCCATACGCGATCAACAGCGCGAACGTCCCAGCGCGGATCCAACCTGCCGCAATACCAATCTGGCGCGCATCACCCCATATCGACCGTGCGACGTGCCGCACGCCGAACGCCGCCGGCCCGGACAGGGCGAACGCGATACCGAAGAAGACAGTGACCGCCTCACCGGCCGTTACTTTCCCGTTGGAACCGCGGCTGGTGCGCACCAGCGCTAGAACCATGTTGGTCGAAATGGCGAGGATGGCGAGCGCGGCTACTGCTGCAAACGCTGCGAGCTGCATACGACCCTTATCGAGGTCGTACCGAGGCAGGGTAACCGCGGCGTGGGTATCGGTCGTTGTACCCACGGCCGGCGGCGACACCGGTGGTGGTGATTGTGGAGCCGAGTGCCCAGCCAGTGCGGCGGAGAGCTCCTTTGCCGACCCAAAGCGTGCGTCGGCGCGTTTGGACATCGCTTTGAGGATCACGCGCTCGACGACCTCGGGCACATCCGGGACGAGCGCCCGCGGCGGTGGAGGCTGCTCGATGAGCACGGCGGCGATGGTCGCCACGGCATCGGGCTTATTGAAAGGCTTCGTGCCGGTGACGAGCTCGTAAAAGATCGCGCCGAGTGAATAGAGATCAGCGCGGTGATCGACATGCTCGCCGCGCGCTTGCTCGGGCGGCATGTACGAGGGCGTGCCCATGATCATGCCGGTCTGGGTCAGCGCTTGTTCGGCGTCGACGACCTTCGAGAGGCCGAAGTCGATCACTTTTGCGACGGGATTGGCGACGTCGCCGAGGAGGATGACGTTGTCCGGCTTGAGGTCTCGGTGGATGACGCCCTGGCGATGCGCGGCCTCCAGGGCGTCGCAGAGCTGCATCACGATTTGGGTCGCCAGCGTGACGTGGAATCGCCCGTGCTCTTTGAGGACCGTCCCGAGGTCGCGACCTTCGACGAGCTCCGCGACGATGAACGGGCTGCCGTCAGGGGCGCGACCGATGTCGTAGACATCGGCCGCGTGGACACTACGAATCAGCGCGGCGGCCTCGGCCTCGCGTTGAAACCGCGCGAGCGCCTCGGGAGATCGGGTGCGCTCGGCGTGCAGCATCTTCACGGCGAAGCGTTTGCTCGTGATGCGGGTGTGGCGCGCCTCGTAGACCCGGCCCATGCCGCCTTCGCCGAGGAGACGGACGAGAACGTAGGTCTCCGCGAGGATGGATCCGACGCTCGGCGGCGGCGCGCTTTTCGGGCCCGTGCTGGCCGGCCCCCTGCTTTTGGGCGCCTTGCGATCGACGCGGGTCGCGTCGTCTACCTTCGGCGCTGCGCCTCCGACACGGCGCGTGCGCTCGTCGAGCAACGGCGGCGAGGTGTCCACCGTCGTCGGACCGTCGAGGCCCGGAGCCGGCATCTTCGGCGTGCGGTCCATCGCTACTTGGCATCAGGAATGAAGAAGCTCACCCCGAACGTGAAGAAAGGGTACCCGAGCCGTGCCGTGAGAGCGACGGTGTCGTTGAATTGGTATCGACCACCTGCGGCCACATAGAGATCGGGCAGCACCTGGTCGCCCAAATCCGCGCGAATCATCGGGCCGACCTCACCGTATGCGCTCCACTCTTTCGAGAAGAAAAAGTTCCACTGGAGCGCGACGGGAAAGTACAGGACGGCGTCGTTGTGGCAGACGTCACACGTCGTCACATCCATCCCGAACGAGATGGCGATGGTGTTGTTCAACTTCGGAATGAAGGCTGGATCGGCGACCTCGATGGACGCGCGAAGCCCGCCGCCGACACCCGGGACGCCGAAGTAGGGGTCCTTCTTGTGCCCATCGAACGCGATGAGCCCGCGTCGAAAGATCGCGAGCGCGAAGTGCGGCTCGACCTCGGCGCGGTAATCGGTGTGCCCATTCGGGGTCTTGATGTTCTGCGCCGCGGCTTCATTCGCGGACACTGCGGCCATCGCGCCGACGCAGACGCCGATGAGGCATCGTTTCGACCACCTGGGCAACAACCGTGGGATACGACTCATGCAGATCTCCTTATCGCAGTCCGCCGTCGTGCGAAGCCGTGCTCAGGCTCCCGGCGGACGTGTTTCGTGCCGTCGAGGATCCTATCGGAATTGAGGAGTTGCGCGCCGCGCGTGAGGAAAAGAGCGTGTTCTCGAGGTCAACGACGATTTGCGCGGCGGTGCGTCACCCGCCGCGGCGTTTACCGGATCTCAATATCTGCAAATACCTTCTAGCGATTCCCGAAGCCTGCGCCGCCTTTGCGACATTGCCGCCATGTTCGGCGAGCACCGAAGCGATGTACCGAGCTTCGAAATCCTGCACGACCCTCAGCCTCGCAAGAGGTAAAGGCAATCGTTGCGCAATCACTTGCTCGATGATGTCCACCTGCTGGCCGGACGACGACGGCGGCGGTGCATCGGCAACACGACCCGCTTCGAGCTCTTCACCCGGCAATCCCTCCCCCAATTCACCGAGCGCAATCCACCTTGCGACGGCATTGCGCAATTGGCGGACATTGCCCGGCCATTGCGCGCGCTCCCACCGGGCGAGCATATCGGCGGGCGGACCGCCGGGGGCGCCGCCGAGGTCTTTCCAAAAGTGATGGGCGAGCGTGGCGACATCCCCTTTGCGCTTCGATAGCGGGGGGAGCTCGACGCGGCCGACGGCGAGGCGGTGATAGAGATCGTCGCGGAAGCGTCCTTCTTGGACGGCCTTGTCGAGGTCGCGACGGGTGGCGGCCAGCAGGCGAACGTCGACGCGAATGGGCTCGGTGCCGCCGACGCGGCGGACCTCTTTTCGTTCGATGGCGCGAAGGAGCTTGGGCTGTAGTGCGAGCTCGAGATCGCCAATCTCGTCGATGAGGAGGGTGCCGCCGTGGGCTTGTTCGAATAGGCCTTTACGGGTCGCTGTCGCGCCGGTGAAGGAGCCTTTTTCGTGGCCGAAGAGCTCGGCCTCCATAAGGGTTGCGGGGATGGCGGTGCAGTCGAAAACCACGAACGGTCCGCCGCTTCGGGCGCTCGCTTCGTGGATCGACTCGGCGAGGATCTCTTTGCCGGTGCCGGTTTCACCTTCGATGACGACGGGGACGTCGGACGCGGCGAGTCGCTGGAACAGTGGATAGAGGCGGCCGAGCTCACGGCTGGTGCCGACGACGCGACCGAACCCTCGTCCTGGCAACGCCCCGTGTGACGACGGCGGCGCGACCTCCATCGAGCGACGCGCGAGGCGCAGGGTGGTCGCGCCGATTCGAATGGTCTCGTCGCCTCGAAGGTAGGCCGTTCCGATGGCGACGCCGTCGATGAAGGTGCCGTTCGTGGAATCGAGATCGGTTACGACGATTCGGTTCGGCGCGATTTCGATGGAAGCGTGGCGGCGAGAGGCGTGACGGTCCGCGAGGCGGACGTCGCACGACGGGCTCTGCCCGATGAGGTACGGCGACGGGTGGTGCGGCACGAGCTCGAACGAGGCGCCGCGATCGGGTCCTTCGGCGACGGTGAGCACAAAGCCTTGAGGCCGCGCGCCGCTCCGGCTGTCCACCTGGACCGCGGTCGCACCCGCATCGAGATCCGCGAGATCGTGCTCATCCACGTCGTCCAGCCTAGTCGATCGGCAGGATCAGTTGAACTTGCGATACTTGCTGGACGCAGCCGCGGAGGGCGCGGCGGTGGCGGACGGCGTCGCCCGGCGAATCGGCGTGAAGCGAACGGCCGGCGACATCGAGAGCGCGAGGCGCTGCGCGACGTTGGGCACGACCTTCTCCGTGCGCGTTTCGTAGCCCTCGAGCCTCAGCTCGACGTCGACGGAGGCATCGCCGCGCGTGAAGGAGACCTTGGTCGGGGTCGTCCCGCGCTCTTTGCCGTCGACGAAGACTTGCGCGCCCGCGGGTGTGGTCGTGATTTCGATTTCGACGCTCGCGTCGGATGCGGGGACGACCGCCACCGTCTCCGTCGAGCTCGCAGCTCCCGGCTCGGGCCGGCTCGCGGGCACAGGAGTCTCGTTCGCGGCTTTTGCCTCGGCGTCGTGCGAAGAGGCCGAGCGCGACCATTTGCTGAAGCCGAACCAGCCGAGCGCGGTGAGCGCCGCGACGAGCCCGACCATTGCGACGGGTTTCCAAGCGCGGCTCGGTGTTACGTCGGGCGAAGACCGTTCGACGGGCGCGACGTGCGTCGGCTCGGCGCGGTCGACGACGGTTCTCGCAGGCTTCTCCGCGAGTGTCACCGCGGTCGGGACGACTGGCGCTTCGACGCCGAGATCGACCTCCGGCGGAGGGAGGCGCGTGACGTCGGAGCCCGCGCGCACGCGGCGCAACATGGCGTTCTTGAGCTCGAGCCGATCGGCGAAGAGCTCCTGCATTCGGCGCGCGAGGACCTCGTCGTACATGCCCGCGTCGGGCGTGGTTCGCAAATAGCCGAGGATGGCTCTGCGCATGTCCTCTGCGGTTGCGAAGCGCTCGTCGACCGGCCGCGCGAGCGCGCGCATGACGATGCGCTCGAGCTCGACGGGGTAGTCGGGCGCGAGGGTCGTCGGCGGCGGAATCGGGTCTTCGCTCACGGCGCGCAACGATTCGAATTCGCTGCGCCGTCGAAAGAGGCGTTTCCCGGTCGTGAGCTCGAACAGCAGGACGCCGAGTGAAAACACGTCGGAGCGGCGATCGAGGTGCAGCGCGCGGCACTGCTCCGGCGACATGTATTCGACTTTGCCTTTGACGGTCCCGGTCTTGGTGCGCGTCGATCGATCGACGGCCTTGGCGATGCCGAAGTCGAGCACCTTCACCTTGCCGCCGTAGGTGATCATCACGTTCTGCGGCGAGACGTCGCGATGCACGATCTCCTGCGAGCGGCCGTCTTCATCACGCAGCTCGTGCGCCGCATGCAATCCGGCGCACATCTCGGCGACGAGGAATGCGGCGAGCTCGACGCCGATGGCGCGATCGTTCGCCCAATGCCTGCGCATGAAGCCGCCGAGGCTCTCGCCCTCGACGAACTCCATCACCAAGAAAAGCTCGTCACCGTCGCGGCCGAGCTCGCTGACTTGGATGACGTTCGGGTGATTGATCTTCGCGACGATGCGCGCTTCGTCGAGGAACATGTCGACGAACGCTTCCTCGCGCGCGAGGTGCGGCAGGATGCGTTTGACGACGACGACGCGCTCGAAGCCGCTCGGCCCCATGAAGCGACCGAGGTGCACCTCCGCCATGCCGCCCGTCGCGAGCAATCCGACGATCTCGTAACGGCCGAGGCGTGAAGGGTTGCTCGGCGAAACGAGCGACATCGGGCGGGAGGCTAACGATGCAATCAAAGCGCTTCAAGCCGCTCGATCACGGATCTTTACAGCAGCGAAAGCCCCAATCGTGGGACACCATTTGGCGGTCGGGGCGCCGGTCGCCGTTCGTGACGCAGGTCGCGTAGTCGTGGTCGGGCGTGGTGGAGTCCGTCCAGAAGGCGCCGCCGCGAATCGCGCAGTTGTCGCCCGCGGGGTCGGCGGAGATATCGCAAGCGTCCTCCCACTCTTCGGCGTTGCCGACCATGTCGAACACACCCGGATAGCCGCCCTCGCAATCGGGATAAGAGCCGACGCCGACCACGTCCGACGAGTTGCCCGAAGTATTGCAGGCGTTGTCGTCGAAGGTGTCGCCGTACGGAAACGCCTTCTTTCCGGCCGCGCTACAGGCCGAATACCACTCGCTCTTGGTCGCGTCGTTCAGCTCTTCTTCGGGGACGGTGCCTCCGCCCGTGCGCCTGCACAGACGTTTGCCCGCCCACGCGCAGAACGCTGCCGCATCGCACCAATCGATGCAGCCGATCGCGAAGGTGGTCATCGACATGTCGTAGACCTCCGGCGTACAGCCCGCCTCCGCGTCGTTCATCACGGGCTCGAAGGTGTCGTTCCACGTGCACACGGGGATTTGCGCCGACGTATCGACGCCATCCGCGAGGAACGCCGAGTATTCGCCGCGCGACACCTCGTAGGCGTCGACGAAGAAACCGCCGGCGTCGACCATCGGGACGGTGGGGCAAGCGCTGCAGCCCTCGGTGCCGCAGAGGCCGTTGCACTCCGACGGCCCCGAGGTCATCGAGCTCCCGCTCGACGTCGTCTCGCTCGCCTCCGTCGTGCATGTCTCCGTCGCCGGGTCGCACTCGTACCCATCCGGACAAGGGCATGGGCGGCCCTCCGGCGACACGTCGGGAGCGACGCACGCGGCCGCGAGGACCGACCCAAGCAAGAACGCACGCAAGATGGCGAGAGCGTATCAGCCCCAAGGGATTTGGGGCCCAGCGAAGAGGCTATCCGAGCTCGGCGAGGGGGCCGGTCCGATAGGACATGGAGTTGCCGAAGTGCTCGTCGTCGAAGCCAAAGGCGTTGAGGATCGAGGTGAACACGTTGTGGTTCGACGCGTCGGTGTTGTAGTCGAGCGACCCCGGATTCGAGGCGACGGCCTTGTTGTAGTTGTAGTGGCGACCGGTGGTCCAACGGTTGCCCGCGCGGCCGGCCAGCAGCATCGGCACGTCGCGCACCGAGTGCACGGCCCCGGCGGAGAACTCGCTCGTGAACATCACGACCGAGTAGTCGAGCATGTTCCCGGCGCCTTCCGGCGTCGCCTTCAGACCCTCGATGAGGCGAGCGAACATCTGCGCGCGCCATTGGCGGTTGTTGACGATCGTCTCGCGCCACTCGTTGACGACGCCGTACTCCGTGCCGAGCGGGCCGACCTCACGCGCCGCGTGATGCAAGCTGTGGCCGAGATCGGTTTCGTACGGGGAAGGCAGCCACGTCGTGAGTAGATCACCGATCGCGAGCGTCGCGACATTGGAGAGGCCGCAGCGCATCGCATGGATGATGTAGTCGACCATGAGCGGCGCGACCTGCTCGGCCTCGGGGCCGTACCACTCGTCGTCGACCGCGCCTTCGGTCCCGGGAAGCGTGCATTCGGCGACGTTTTCCAGCGCGTCGAGCTGCTTCTCCATCCCGCGGATGTGGTCCGCGTGCGCTTCGAGGGTCAGCGCATCGGTCTTGCCGACGCGGTTCTTGAAGTCGTTGAAGCCGCCGAGCACACCGTCGAGCACGCTGCGCTTCATCGCGCGGATGCGTAGCAGCTCCGGGTCCGGGCCTTCGCTCGGTTGAACGTCGCCGAAGATCTGTTGGTAGGCGAGGACGGGGTTGCGCTCGCTGGAGATTGCCTCCCCAGCAGCGCGGAAGAAGGGCGTTCCGTAGTTGTGGCCATTCACCTCGAGATCGATCGACGGGAACACCGTGGGTGCTTGCTCGGACAGGCGCGCCGCGAGCACTTGATCGACCGACGGCCCCATCGGCAGCTGGTAGTCGTCGTGGTCCTCGACGTCGGCCCCCGTCATCGCGGTCACGTTCGCCCAACCGTGATTGCCGCCGTAGTACTCCGCCGTGCCGGCCATGTTGTCGACGCCGCGCAAAAGGATCAGATCGCCGACGAGGCTGTCGAGCGGCGACATCTCTTCGCCCATCGCGGTGAGCGTCGTGCTCTCGCTCGGAGGCGCCCAGAGGTCCCAACCGTGGTGGGCGTCCTGGCCGTTCTCTTTGTTACCCTCGCGATCACGGCAACTGATCGTGCCGCCGTGGCTGAACATCACGATGAGGCGCCGCGCGGGCTCGACCGCCGACCACGCGCTTCCGTGCGTCAGCTCGAGGAGCGGCAGCGCGAGCGTCGCGCCGGCAGCACCGCGAAGGAACGCCCGTCGCCCCTTCATCCCGAGGGCAGGAACACGAAGAACGCGACGGCTCATTGGTCCGACTCCTTGCGCAGGTACAGGAACGCATCGCTCGTCGTTGCTTCGAGCATCACGTCGACGATCGGCTCACCACTCGAGAGCGCTTCGCGGATCCGCGCCATCGATCGCGCGTCCTCCTCCGCGGGCGTACGCCGGAGCGCGGTGCCGAACCACTTCTTCGCCATGCATTGCGACAGGCCCGCCGAAGCGGCGATTGCGCTCGATATCTCGACCGCACCCGACACCTCGCTGACACCGTCGAGCCCGCCGTCTTCTTCGACGTTGGGCAGCGAACCCGAGGAATCGATCGGCAGCGTGTAGGCGCCCGCGTCGTCCTCGCCTTGCTCTTCGGTGGTGAAGCGGCCGAGCGCATCGAAGTTGTCGAACGCGAAACCGACGGGGTTCAAGAGGTGGTGGCAGCCGTTGCAGCCCTCACCCATCGTCTTGGCCTCGACGTCCTGGCGCACGGTCCGGCGGACGCTCTCGCCGTTTTCGTCGACGGTGCCGCCGGTGACGGTCACGTCGTTGGCGTTCGGTGGGGGCTCACCGAGCTCGTAGCAGAGGACGTTCTGCAGAACGAACGCGCCGCGACGAATCGGGGACTTCACGTCGCCGCGCGAATACAGCGTGAGAAAGCCCGCCCGCGTGAGAAGGCCGGCGCGCTGCGACTCGGGCAACGTCACCCACCCGAAGCCGTCGCCGCTCGGCGCCGACACGCCGTAGATCTCGGCGAGATTCGCGTCGACGTAGGCGTCGTTCGTCGTGAGGAGGTCCTGGACATTGCCGTGATCCTCGAAGACCACGCGCTCGACGAGCGCTTCGATCTCGGTGCGCATCGCGGTGCGAAGCTCCGGCGAATCCATCGGGAAGACGTCGGGGCTCTTCATCACGTTCTCGAGGGAGGCGTGTTTGGTCGTCCCGTCGAGCTGCAGCATGCCGGTGAAGAACCGCTTCGCGAGGCCACGTGCGCGCGGCGTCTCGAGCAAGCGCTCGGCCTCGAGGCGGATGCCCGCGGCGGTATCGAGATCGCCGCGCTCCGCCGCTTCGAGCAGCTCGGTGTCGGGGATTGAATCGAGCAGGAAGAACGACAGGCGCGTCGCGCGCTCGAAGCCATTCAGCGCGACCACACCAGGCGGCAAGAGCTCCGCGCTGGGGCGACCGAGCTCGAGGAAGTACAAGAACTGCGGTGATTGGAGCATCACCTCGAGCACGACCATCATCGAGTCGTGGAAGCTCTGCTCCGCGCGCGCCGCGGTGTAGACGCCCTTCAGCCAGGCGGTCTCTTCCGAGAACAGCGGCCGGCGGAACGCGCGAAAGCCGAAGTCGCGGACGAAGCCGTCGAGGCACGCGAGGTCCTCTTCCCCGGAGACGTCGCAGGGGAAGACTTCGTTTTGCCAGAGCGACTCGCGCTCGGCGATCACCTCGACGGCGGCGTTGAGCTTCTCCGCAGCGAGGCGAGAGAACGCTTCGCCGGTGTCGTCGTCGAGGGCAATTTCGAGCTCGGGATCACCGAGCAGATCGCGAACCGCATTTTGGTACTGCGAGGGCGTCATGCGCCGGATGGGCGCCGACGCGACGTCCAGCTTCTCTTCGTTGCCGGGGCCGGAGGCTCCCGCGCCGTCGTCGTCGTCACCGATTGCACCGTTGCAACCGAGGGACGCGAGCGTGAGCACGGCCCCCAGCGCGAGCGCATGATGTGTTCGGGCACGCAGCATGGCGGGCCCTCGGTGCAAGGCCCGCGCCCACCCTGAAACCCCTGAAAAGACAATCCAATTAAACCAAACAGAGGCTGATCAAACTGATCGATGGTGATCAACCTGATCCAAAGGCCGAGGGGCTCATCGGTGATCGACGCGATCGTCCCTCCGGATATGCTCCCCGCATGGACGTGAAGGGGATGGCGTTCATGGCCCGCCGTGCGCTCGTCGAGCGGGAGCATGGCGCCGCCAAGTTCGACGAGGTCGTGCGAGCTATTGCGAAGACGGAGGCCATTTTCCGCTCGCCGGTGCTCGCGACGACGAAGATACCGATGGGCTCGTTCATGCGCTTCAACCAGGCGCTGATCGACACGCTCTACAACGGCGATCAGAAGGCGAACTTCGCGCTCGGCGAGCAGAGCGCCGACTACGCGCTCAACGGTCCGTACAAACACTTCGTCACGAACCGCAGCATCGACGCGTTCGTCGGCTCGGCACCGTCGATGTACAAGAACTACTTCGACGAAGGCGAGGCGAAGGCGGAGCGGCGCGGACGCGACGTGAACCTCGAGCTCTTCGACATTCCGGCGGCGTACCGCTGTCTCTACATCGAGTACGGCATCATGGGTTACTTCCGTCGCGGCCTCGAAATGGTGAGCGGAGGGATGACGAAGATGACGGCGAAGAAAGGCTTCTCGAAGGGCGACGACGCCGTGCTCTACGTGTTCGAGCTCACCAACGTGTGATGACCGGGGATGGGACGCCCGGGAATGGGCTACCTCAGCGGCAAAAAGCGTGAGGCAAACACCGCGTTTACCTCACGCTTTTTCTGCACCGCACGACCCACACCCCGCGGGAGCGGTGCTTTGCGGCGTCTCTCAGTCAGGCGCGACCGCGATGTACGGCTCCGCTTCGCCCGCGCGCCACGTCACGATCAACGTCTCCGCCTCTCCCGCCATCGCCGGTCCGTAGCCGTCGCCTTCGCTGAAGTCGACGAACGTGACGATGCGCGATTCGCCGCGACGCACCGGTAGATCCACCGTCACGTGCGACGTTGTGCTGGTGTTCGTCTTTGCGTCGAAGCCCCACAGCTCGCCCTCGGCCCAAACCTTCACGCCGGCGGGGTCACCCGCGACGAGCCCGGCGCCGTGGTAGCTCTCGCACGAGACGCGGATCCATTCGCGCAGCGCGCGCATTTTGCAGCCGCCAATGAAGTTTCCGCGGTTCGGTGCGATGAGACGCGCGGATTCCCACTCTTTGCCTTTCGGTGCTTCCGACGCCTCCGCAGGAATGTCGGCGGCGACGAGCTGCTTGGGCGCGGGCGGAGCCGCCGCCGAGGAGGTCGCCGCGCTCGTGCTGCCGGCCGGACCAGCCGAAGCGGCGGCCGTCGAATCGGGCGACGACGCGAAGGCGACGCCGGTCAACCCCGCGAGCACGACGACGGCTGACGACAACACGAAGAGCTTGGTGCGGGAGATTGCGAGCTTCATAGCGTCCTCAAGTAGGCAGCGAGCGCCTTCTGATCGTCGGGTTGCAGATGCCGCGTGTCGCCCATGCGGTTGCCGTTGTTGCGAACGAGATCGTCGAGCGTCGCCGCGCTGCCGTCGTGGAAGTACGGCGCCGAGCCCCCGATGAAACGCAGCGACGGCGTCTTGAACGCGTCGTTCTCTTCTTCGTCGAAGCCCGCGAGCGTGCGAAGTCGGCCGAGCTCGTACGACTTGCGATCCGTGAGCTCTGTCTCCGGCACGTGGCAGCTCGTGCACTTGGCTTGTTTGCTCTCGAAGATCTCCTTGCCCTTCGTCTCGACCGCATCGAGCTCGCGCTCGACGACCGGCGGCGGGAGCAGGCCCGAGCGAAGGTAGTCGGCGAGGTAGTCGACCTTCGCGACGTCTTGCCCGACGTCCTTGTTTGCGGCGCTCCACCGCTGCCAATTGCCCCGGTGCAAGCTGAAGCCTGCGATGAGGCGATCGAGCACGTCCTTGTTCTCGCCGTGCCAGCCGTAAGGGCCGTCCGCGCGAAGGCGACCGGCGATCATCGGCGTCTGGCGCGCGTAGAACTTCGCGTCTTCGACGGGCGCGCCCATGAACATGCCGTTGAATTTCGAGAGCTCGCGAAGCGCGAGGAAGCGCGATGTTTTGCCGCCCTCCTGGGTGAAGTGCGCCTCGCGCCAGACGTAGCCGTCGTCGCGTCCGTCGGGGTGGCATGATGCGCATCCCAGGCCGCCGGAGAGCGCGTCGCTCCTCGCGTTGTAATAGAGGCGCCGGCCGAGCGCGGCGTCGAACGGAAGCCCGTCGTCCGCCACGTGCAACATCGTGAGCTGCTTTCCCGGCGCGCCGTCGAGCTCGATGCGGGCGAGGTCGAACGTCGATCGGCAGAAGACCCAAGCGACGGTCTCGTCACGAGACAGCACGATGGCGCTGGGTGCGCCGCCGCTCTTCGCGTAGTCGCCGAACTTGTCGTAGCCGTCTCCGATCGGGAACGTTCGCACCGGCATCATCGCGGGGTCCGGCACGCGCGCGTCGAGCTCGACGACACGGTCGAAACCTTCACTCGCGACGAGGAGCGTCTTGCTCTTCTTTCGATACACAGCCGCGCGCGGCTGAACGACGCCTTCTTCCTGGCTCGGGCCGAAGCCTTCGATTGCGCCCCACTCGGGAGCCGGCATGAACCGCGCGCCTCCGTCGAACGCGAGCGCGTGTTTGGGCGAGCCTGCGACGCGCGCCGGTTGGAGAGGTTTGCCGGTCGGGATGTCGAGCGTGTCGACCGTCGGAAGCCCCCACCACGATTCCATTCCTTCGGCGCCGAGCGCGTGGCGCGGAAGGAAAAGCGTCTTGCCCTCGGCGTCGATCACCGGCGCATACCCGAGGCTCGCGTTCACCTTCGTGCCGAGCGCCGTTCGCGAAATCGCCGCGGGCAGCGCCTGCTCCGACGCGCGCGGCGAGGCTTGATCGAGGTCGTCGATGCGCGTGAGGCTCGTGCCGACGAGATGCGATATGTACGCCGTCTTTCCGTCGGGCGACACGGCGACGCCGCGTGGCTCGCGCGCGACCGAGAGCGTCGTCACCTTCGCGAGCTTGCCTTCGCGCGCACCTGATACGTCGACGACAGAAACCTCGCCTGACCACGCGCTGGTCACCACTGCGCGCGCGCCATCGGGTGTCACCGCGAGCCCCCACGCATCCGGCGCGAGGGTGAGCCGCGCCACCTCGCGAAGCCCACCGTCGAACGCGGCATCCGGCGCAAACGCGAGGAGCAAACCGCCCTGCGACTTCTTCACGACCGAAGGATCGAAGCGGATCGCGGGCGTCCCGCGCTTCTGCTGCTCCGCAGGTGCTGGGCCTTTGATGACGTCGCGCGCGACCTTGGCTTCGGCGGTCGGCAACGTTCGAATCGTCACGAGCACCAGCCCATCCATCGCGACGACCTGCGCGGGTGGACCAGGCAGCGCGAGCATCTTCACCTCTTCGCGTTTCGAGTCGGTCTTCGCAGGCACGATGAACAGCGCATCGCTGTCCTCGCCCGCGATGATGGCGGTCCGTTCGTCGGGCGTGAGCGCGATGCCGCTGCCCTGCAGCGTGACCGCGGCGGCGCGCGTTGGATTCGCCGGGTCGACGGGACCGCCGTCGATCGATGCCGAGCTGCCCGGTGTGCTCGCCGACGGAGCGGGTGCGCCGCCCTCTTGTCCCTGACAACCCCACCCGACCACAGCCAACGAAAGCGTCAACGAAACGAACGAAGCGCGAACCAAGAGCAGCCTCCCGTCGGCATCGTACGCGCTACCGCCGCGTTGCGATTCCCGCTCATTCGAGGCCCGATTGGCAACGCGGCCGCCGCGAGGCACCCGGAGCGCGCCATCTTGGCAAAACACTTCGGAGATCTAGGCATCTTCGAATGCCGCTCGTCGAACCGGCATGACCAACACCTCCAAACGAAGATTGACCTGGGTGGGCGCCCTCCTCGCGGCCTCCGTCCTGACCTTCGGCGCGACTGCGTTCGCCGAAGGAAAAGGCGGAAAGGAAGGTTGTGCAAAGAACGCAGAAGCCCGGTTCGCGAAGAAGGACTCGAACGGTGACGGCTTCCTCACCGCCGCCGAAGTCGGCGATAAGAGGTGGGCTCGCATCAAGGTGGCCGACGCGAACACCGACGGGAAAGTCAGCTTGGCCGAGATGAAGCAGGCCAAGGCCGACGGCAAGCTGAAGCACCACAAGGGAAAGAAGCGTAAGAAGAGCGCGGACGCCTGACCGACACGAATCGCCACAGCGCACCATGGAGCTCGCGCCTGCTCTCGCGCGGGCTCCGTGACATCCTCGAAGCACCGATCGATATGCGACAGGCGAGAGCACGTAGACTCGGGGGCATGCGCCGCGCATCCAACGACGCCTACCGCAGCCCGGTCGATGCTCTGCAGGCTCGCATCGCGAGCCTCGAGGCCCAGCTCGCAGAGGCCAAACACGAAGCCGCGAAGGCGCCCGAGGTTCGAACGCGGGTCGCGTCGCTGCTCGCCACACGCGACGGGATCCTCGCGGACGACAAAGCTCGGCATCGCTCGAGCATCCGCGGCGCGCTCATCGTCGGGTTGATCGGCACCGCGATCTTCACCGGAATCATCCTGTCGATGGGCAAGAGCGGTCACCCCTTCAACGCGCTGATGCTCGGCCTCGCGTTGACCGGGACGCTGACGACGATCGTCTGGGCAGCGAGCCGTTCACGAAGCAGCCGCATTCTCCGGCACGTCGGCATGCTCGAAGCGCAGATCGCTGCGCTCGGCGTCGACCCATCCACGACGGGCGCGCGAATCGCAACGGGCGCTCGTGTCGCGTCCCACGACGACGAACACGAAGCGGAAGCTGTCGACGAGGCGCTCACCGCCGAGGCGTCGGACGAGATCGCAAAACGTTAGAGAGGCGCGGTTCCGCGGCGTCAGAAGCCGAGGTGCAGGAGCCGCCAGCCCTTGCCGTCGAAGTAGGCGATCGCGGCGGCGTCTCCGCCGGAGAGATACAACCCGTCACCGCGGACGCCCTCGGCTTCGTGCATGCCGGCCTTGCTCGCGAAGCCTCCGCCACCGCTCACAGGCAGAACAACCTTCCAGACCCGAAGCCACTGAAGGTCGCGCTCGACAGGCTTCATCGACGATTGCCCGTCGATCTCGACGCGCCACATCGGGCCACGCGTGCCCGCACCGATCAGAATGGTGCCCTTCGATCGCGTGACGACCGCGATCCCCAGCTCGTCCTTCGCTCCGAGGACGAGCGCGACGTCGTCCATCGCGCCGTCGAGATCGATGTCGGCCGAGGCCCAACACGGAAGCTGGACGGTGTCGCCGACGACCTCGGGATGGTGCGTGTAGCTCGTGTCAGCCGGCTTGCACGCGAGACGCACCGACGAAAATGCCTTGGTGATGCGCGCTGCGAGATCGGTCGGCACCTTGTCCGCGACCGGTGCTTGGCTCGACGCCGTCGAAGCCGGGAGCGCTGTCGATGCCGTGAGCGCGGTTGAAGGCATCGGCGCGGGCTCCGCTGACTGGAGCGCGGTCGCTGTCGGCTCGGCCGCAACGTTCGAGCTCGCGGCCTCGTGGACCGGCGGGGCGTTGCTCGGAGAGCCACCGGTGCAAGCAGCTGCAATCCCGAGGAGCATGAAAAGGGCGCAGCGCTGGTTGGTCACGACCCAACATCTCACGGCCACGTGCGAGCGTGACCCGAACCTTCTTCATCCCTTCGCTCTTGCTGCTTTGCTCCTGTGCGGCCGACGAAATCGCGGGGCCCTCGCCGGCACCACCCGATGAGACGAGCGCGTCTCCTCGGGCCGACGACGATGTCGCGCCCGCGGATCAGCCTTCCGGTACGCCGGGCATCGCCGAGGGCGGCGAGCCTGCCAAGCCGGGGATCACGGACGACGTGCGGCTGATCATCGGCGGTCGATCGGCGGCCGATCACATCGGTCCGCAAGAACACGACGCCCTCTTCGCGCGCCTCCGCGGACAACCGCTGGAATACCTCGCGGAAGGCGTGCGGTTCGCGAAACGCGCGAACCACCGTCAGCTCGGCGGCACCTTCGTTTCGTACCTCGTTCGCGTGGTCGGGGAGCCGCCGACGACGCGCGCCCAGGCGGAGAACGCAGCCCGAGAGCTGTTGCCGATCTACCAAAAAGCCCTCGATGACGCGCGGGCCAACCCGAGCGACGAATTCGAGCCGACGCGTCTGTCGCAGGAGATCGCCCAGCTGGACCGCCTGGCGAACGGGAAGTGGAAGTAGCTGCTTCCCCGCCATTTTTGGCTACAGCACGCTCATCAATCGGTCGTGACGCGATGCGGTAGCTGACGTTTCGCAGCTGCGCTAGGGTCCTTCCCCTTCAGAAGGAGCCACATCCCATGACCTCTCCGATCCGGAACGTGTGCGTGATCGGGGGCGGCGTGATGGGGAGCGGCATCGCGGCCCACCTCGCGAACGCGGGCGTGCGCGTGCTGCTGCTCGACATCGTCCCCCCGAACCTGACCGACGCCGAAAAAGGCGACAAGAAGGCGCGCGACCGCTTCGCGCAAGGCGGCCTCGACAAGGCGCTCAAAGCGCGCCCCGCGGCCTTCTTCCACCCGTCGTTCGCGAACCTCGTGCGGATCGGAAACGTCGAGGACGACCTCGACAAGGCGAGCAACTGCGACCTCGTCATCGAGGCGATCATCGAGAAGCTCGAGCCGAAGCAGGCGCTCTTCACGCGCCTCGAGAAGATCGTTCCGGCGCATACGATCGTCGCCTCGAACACCTCGGGCCTGCGAATCGCTTCGATGATGGAAGGCCGATCGGCCGACTTCAAGAAGCGCTTCTGCGTGATGCACTTCTTCAACCCGGTCCGTTACATGAAGCTCCTCGAGCTCGTTGCCGGCCCGGACACGGCGCCCGAGACGATCGCGCGCATCAAGCAGTTCGGCGAAGACGTGCTCGGCAAGGGCATCGTCATCGGCAAAGACACGCCGAACTTCGTCGGTAACCGCATCGGCGCGCACTCGATGATGGTCGCGATCCATCAGATGCTCGCCGACGGCCTCGCCCCCGAGGACGTCGACAACATCACCGGCATCCCGATGGGCCACCCGAAGAGCGCGAGCTTCCGCACCGCGGATCTCGTCGGCCTCGACACCTTCGGGCACGTCGCGGAGAACTGTTACAACTCGCTCACGAGCGACGAAGATCGCGACGTCTTCAAGCTCCCGGACTTCATTCGATCGATGATCGAAAAGAAGCTCCTCGGCGACAAGACGAAGGGCGGCTTCTACAAGAAGGGCGACGCGGGCATCATGACGCTCGACCCGAAGACGCTCGAGTACCGCGCCAAGGGCGGTGACGAGTCGATCGCCAAGGCGACGAAGAGCATCAGCAAGATCGAGGACCCGAAAGAGCGCGTCCGCAAGCTCGCCGCCGATCAAGGCAAGGCCGGCCAATACGCGTGGAAGGTCGTCTCCCGGTCGCTGGCGTACGCCGCGCGCCGCATGGGCGAGATCGCCGACGACGTGAGCGCCGTCGATGACGCGATGAAGTGGGGCTACAACTGGGAGCTCGGCCCGTTCGAGACGTGGGACGCCCTCGGCTTCGCCGAGACGGTCGACCGCATGCAGAAGGACGGCATCAAGCTGCCCGACTCGATCCTCAAGATGAAGGCGTCGGGCGCGACGGGCTTCTACTCGAACGACGGCAAGGTCTTCGATCTCAAGAAGGGCGCGTATGTCGCTCGCGAGATCGATCCGCGCAACAAGACCGTCCTCGACTTGCGCAAGGGCTCGGCCCCCGTTCTCAAGAACGACGGCGCCGAAGCGTGGGATCTCGGCGACGGCGTCCTCGGGCTCACCTTCAAGACGAAGGCGAACTCGATCGACCCCGACATCATCGACATCCTCGGCAAGACCGTCGACGAGGCCGAAAAGAACTGGAAGGCCGTCGTCATCGCCAACCAGGGCGAGCACTTCTGTGTCGGCGCGAACCTGCTGCTCGTCGTCATGGCCTCGCAGGCCAAGGAGTGGGAGCAGGTGCGGAGCATGGTGAAGAACCTGCAAACCGCTGCGCTGCGCATGAAGTACTCGACGGTGCCGATCGTCGCCGCGCCTTACGGCATGGCGCTCGGTGGCGGCCTCGAGGTCTGTCTCGCGTCGACCGCGATTCAGGCGGCGGCCGAGACGTATTCGGGCCTCGTCGAGGTCGGCGTCGGCCTCATCCCGGGCGGCGCGGGCACGGTGAACCTGCTCTGGCGGGCGCTCGAGAACATCCCCGAGGGCGCGCAGATCAACACCCTCGAGCTCGTCACGCAGGTCTTCAAGAACATCGCCCTGGCGAAGGTCGCGACCAGCGCCGACGAAGCGAAGATGCTGGGCTACTTCCGCAAGTCGGACGGCGTGTCGTTCGATCGATCGCGCCTCGTCACCGAAGCCAAGGCGAAGGCCCTCGGCATCGCGAACAGCGGCTATCACCCGCCGGCCCCGCGCTCCTTCGTCCTCCCTGGCGAAAGCGGGATCGCGACACTATCTATGATGGTCGACACGTTGGTCGCCGGCGGCTACGCGAGCGAGCACGACGCGAAGATCGCCCGCAAGCTCGCGGAGGTCCTCTCCGGCGGCCGCGGCGGCAACCAGCGCCCGGTGACCGAGGAAGAGGTCCTCGAGCTCGAGCGCGAAGCGTTCGTGAGCCTCTGCGGCGAGCCGAAGAGCCAGGAACGCATGCAGTACATGCTGATGAACAACAAGCCTTTGAGGAACTAGACCATGCAAGACGTCATCATTGTCGATGCGGTTCGCTCGGCCGTCGGCCGGGCCATCAAAGGTTCCCTTGCGCAGAAGCGCCCGGACGAGCTCGCGGGTGAGGTCATTCGCGGCCTGCTCGCGCGCAACCCGCAGGTGAAGCCCGAGCAGGTCGAGGACCTCGTCCTCGGCTGCGCGATGCCGGAAGGCGAGCAGGGCCTCAACGTGGCGCGCGTCGCCGGCTTCCTCGGCGGCCTGCCGCAAGAGACCAGCGCGATGACCATCAACCGCTTTTGCTCGAGCGGCCTGCAGGCCGTCGCGCTCGCGGCCGGTGCGCTCGCGATCGGGTCGAACGACCTCGTCATCGCCGGCGGCGTCGAGTCGATGAGCATGGTGCCCATGACGGGCAACAAGCTCTCGGCCTCGGCCGAGGCGATGGAGAAGTATCCGACGGTGTACACGCCGATGGGCATCACCGCAGAGAACGTCGCCAACCGCTTCGAGATCTCGCGGCAGGCGCAGGACGAGTTCGCCTACAAGAGCCAGCAGAAGGCGGCGGCGGCTCAAAAGGCCGGCCGCTTCGACGCCGAGATCGTCCCGGTGAACGCGATTCGTTACGTCGCGAACCAGCGCGTCCTCCAGGAGTTCAAGGTGGACGAGCTGCCCCGCGGCGACACGACGCTCGAGGGCCTCGCCGCCCTCAAGCCGTCGTTTGCCACGAAGGGCACGGTCACGCCGGGCAACGCGTCGCCGCTCTCGGACGGCGCAGCGGCGGTTCTGGTCGCGTCGAAGGCGAAAGCCGACGAGCTGAAGCTGCAGAAGCTCGGCTACTTCCGCTCGTATGTCACGGTCGGCGTCGACCCGGCCATCATGGGCATTGGGCCGGCGCCGGCGATCGAGAAGCTGTTCGCGAAGACGGGATTGTCGGTGAAGGACATCGACATCTTCGAGATCAACGAGGCTTTTGCGAGCCAATCGGTCTACGTGCAGAAGAAGCTCGGGATTCCGGACGAGAAGCTGAACGTGAACGGCGGCGCGATTGCCTTGGGGCATCCGCTCGGGTGCACGGGCGCGAAGCTTGTCGCGACGGCGCTTCATGAGTTGAAGCGGCGAGGTGGGAAGTACGCCATCGTGAGCATGTGTATTGGTGGTGGGATGGGAGCTGCTGGGTTGTTGGAGTTGGCGAAGTAGTTCGCTGATTGGGTGATAGAGGAGCGCCGGCGTTGGATGACGTCGGCGCTTTTCTTTTTGGGGATAGGGCCTCGGCCGGGGGATAGGGATAGGGATAGGGATAGGGATAGGGCTTCGGCCAGGGATAGGGCTAGGGATAGGGCTGGGGTGAGGGCTTCGGCTAGGGATTGGGATTGGGATTGGGATTGGGATAAGGATAGGGGGGCTTTGGGCTTTGGGCTTTGCTCAGGCTTGATGGTGTTGTTCACGCCCTAGCGCGCACTAGCCGCGCCAGCGCGCGGCGACGGTATTTCGTCATTGCGAGGTGTTGAGTGCGCGCTGTCACGGCTCCTGCGCGGTGGGGGGCATGAACAACACCATCAAGCCTTCGTCGTTGCCGCACCATAAGCTCGTTGCCTATTCGGTTGCGGTGGAGCTGCTCGTGGCCGTTAAGGCCGCTCGAATTCGTGATTCGAAGCTTCGCGATGAGGCTCTTCGGGCGGCTAAGAGTGCCTGTTTGAACTGCGCGGAGGGGGCTGGGCGGGTAACGCGGCCGGATAAGGCGCGCGCCTTCGCTATCGCGCGGGGCGAGGCTGTGGAGGCGATTGCCGCGGTCGAGATCGCGGCGCACGTTGGCGATGCTTCGCAGTTGGCCGCCGACCGTTGCGTGAAGCTGGGCGGGCGCCTCGTTGCGCTGCTCTCGGGGCTTACGCGGTAATCGACGTCGGCGCGGCCGCTTGGGAGGAGAACTTGGCGAAGTAGGCGGCGCCGGGGCCGAGGCGTCGGTCGAACATGAAGCCGGCTCTGGCGGCCATTTCGCGAAGAGCCGTTAGACGAACGCCGTCCGGATCGATGACCAGCGCTTCGCCGACGACGAGGCGACCGCCGGGTTTCAGCACACGACCGATCTCCTTCAGCGCGGCATCGGGGTCGGGTAGCTCTCCGAGGACGCCGATGACGTAGGCCGCGTCGAAACTGCGGTCGGCGTACGGCAAGCGTTGCGCGTTGCCGAGGGTGGCGACGATGTTTTCGGCCCCGGCGGCCCGCGCGCGCTCCTGGAGCGTCGCCAGCATCTCGGCCTGGATGTCGAGCACCTCCAGAACACCAGTCGGTCGGAGCGCGGCGGAGATAGGCAACGAATAGATGCCCACGCCCGGGCCGAGCTCGAGGATCCGTTCGCCGGGGCGAGGATGGAGCATCACACGCAGCCGATGGGCCGACAGTGGCCAGCGCGGCAGGTACAGCACCCAGCGGAGCGAATAGGGCATCGGGCTCGGACCGCGCTGGCTCGACCAGCGCGCTCCCAGGATCGCGCCCGCACAAACGGCCGCGCAGGCACCTGCCAAGGGGACCTTGCCCAGCGCCACAGCCGCAGCTGCCGCAATCGCGCTGGTCCCGGCGACGACGCTCGCCCAGTCGGTCAACCGGGCCTTCCTCCTCGAATGACTCATCGTGCTTCTTCCTCTCGATCGCGGCGAGATGCGCGCCCACATCGGCACTTGTTCCGCCGCGAGGAGAAATTGTGAATAATTGCTCACAATCTGCAGCTCGCGTTGGGCTCGGATTTCGGCGGTGTCCGATGCGAAAAAAGAAGCGCCATTTAGAGCCCAAACAGCAGCGAGCACGAGACACCATCGAGGCGATTATTCGAGCAACTGCTCAGATTTTGGCGCGCGACGGAGCGGACCGGCTGACGACGAATCGCGCCGCCGCGGTGGCCGGCGTCTCGATCGGCTCGCTCTACCAGTACTTCCCCGACAAGGCGGCGCTCATCGCCGAGGTCCGGCGGCGGCACGACGAAGCTTTTCGGGAGCGGCTCCTCGCACTGACCGGGGCGATCGCGGGCCTACCGCTCAAGGCGGCGATTGCACATTGCGTGGATGCGCTCATCGAGCTCCACCGAGAAGATCCGGCATTGCACAACGCCGTGGCCGCTGCCGGTGTCGGCAACAATGACCGCCGCCTGATGCAGCAGCTCGCGTCGAGCTGGCTCGAGGCGCGGCGCGACGAGGTTCGCCCTTCGAATCGAGCATTGGCCGCGGAGATCGCGTTCGATGCAGCCGAATCCCTCGTCCATGGGGCCGCGCTACGCTCGCCGAGCATCCTCGCCAGCAAAGCGTTCTCCGCGGAGGTCATCGACTTGCTGACGCGGTACCTGAGCCGCTGATCGACATCCGACGCTGGCCGACGGGGCGGGAACTTCTCGCCGTCGCCGCGGTCAGGCGGCACGAGGAGGTCGTGATGCCAGCATCGCGTCCGGTCGTTTTCCTCGTGGCAACGGCGGTGGTGTATGTGGCGACCGGCCTCGCGTGCGGAACACCGATGGCCGAGCGCCGACCTTCGACGTCGCTAAGGGTCGAAAGCGCCGAACCCGATCACTCCACTTTCGCCGACGAGCCCTCGCCATCCGTTTCAGAGGACGATCCGACGCGGCTTTCCAAGCCTCTCATGCACCCCGCGCGCGCCCAGGTCATCGGCGCCGTCGCCTTCGATCCCGCTGCGCTCGACACGCTTCGTCCATTGGCGACCGTCGGGGCAGACCGCCGCGGTAGCTTCGCCATTCAGCCGGCGCATCCTCGCCAAGAGCTGGTGATGCAAGGCGACCTGATTGCCACCGTCACGATCGGCTCGCTTCGGTGGCTCAACGTACCGGAGGGTCGGCACGTCACGCTGGGTCACCTGCCCGACACGGATGCACTGCGCAAGGCGCGCGCGTTTGGGCCCGAAGACATTCTTCGATACGGGGACCTCAGCACGACCAAAAAGCCGTGCCTCGGGGGGGAGGGCACGCTCGAGCTCGAATGGGACGGCCTGGTCCCAGGGTCGTGGTCCGATACCTCACTCGAGTACGTGCGCTTCCAGGGCGAGTTTCGATTCTCCGGATGCACCGGCATCGTGAAGCGATCAGGTCGTGTGCGGGCCAAGGCCGTCATCCCATCGTTCCTTTACGCATTCCGCTCCTGCAGAGAAGCCTGTGATGGTTCTGGCGACAAAGGGGAAGATCGCGTGGAGCTGCTTGCCCCGCCTTCACATTGGATGGCTTCGAGCGTTCCCGTTCCCGAGCAAACACATCCCCAGGTGGGGACTCATACCCTCGTCAGCGTCCCGCTCGTTCGCGGCGGGTCCGGCACGGCGACCGTTACGCTCAATGGAAGTGATATTGCGTTTTACCTGGGTCTACGCGGCATTTCGCCGAGTTGGTTCAAGCCGGGCGACACGCTCGCGAACGCAGAGCTGCAGCTGAACGTCGATGTCACCTGGTCCGAGGAGGATGATAAGCCGACGGGAATGGTCTATGTCGCGGGTACAAGCGCCGACGCCCGAGAGCTCGCCGCGGAGATTGCTCCACACCTTTCGGGGCTCGCTCGCTAGAAAGCGGATGTCGATCTCTATCGCCTGGGCGCCAGCGTGAGCACGCCTCGTCGCGGGCGCTGCGAGGTTCTGCGCCGGGCTGCGGCACGGCCTGCGGAGGTGCGCAAGTATCTCCCATAAATTCCATACGTTGACTCGCTCAACCGAACGATGGGAAGATTCACTGCGCGGCCCCCGTACTGGGACCCACTGAAACACGCCTGCCGTATCGGGACCCCGAGCGCATCCGCCTCCACGTCGCTGCGCAGCGGTAGCTCTTGCCATTGAAGGGTTGTCATCCATGTTTGCCACCAAAGCGTCGACGTTGCTGCTCCTGATCCCGACGGTATTGGGCGCGACAGGCTGCTCGGTGCTCGCTTCCGCCCTCCGCGGCTCGAACAACGAGGCGAAGGAGGAGGAGGAGGCGAAGCGGAAGCAGGAGGAGGACCAGAAGGAAGCCGCGAAGGTCACCGAGTATCGGAGCACCATCGCGGCGGCGTCATGCGACGACGTCTTTCGCATCTACCGCGAGAGGAGCACACCCGAAACCTACGGTGCGGAGACCGCCAAAGACACGCGGGTTGCGCTCACGAAGAAGTTCATCGCGTGCAAGAAGAACGCGGAGTTGTTCTCCTGTCTCGGCAATATTGTCGGAGGCCGGTACTTCCACGCCGCGAAAGAAGAGGGGGTCGACGTCATTGGAGCCCTCAAGGACTACCTTGCGTCACCGGAGCGCAAAGGGCTATTCCAACTCGATAGTTGCAAGAACGACGACGGATACAGCCGTCGCGCCGTGTACGAGTGGCTGCGCAACGAGGACGAGGACCTCTGCAGCAACTTCATTGCCGCAATGGAGACGGCGGATCCCGAGACACGCGCCGGCATCGTCGCCGGGTACCTGACGCCGAAGAAGTGCGCCGGTGCCGCGAAGCTCGCGGTCACGGGCCTGCAGGCGGACCCTGCTTGGGCGAAGGAAGAGACCTGCGCCTACCTCGGCGCCCACGGAGATACCTCGTACATCCAGGACATCGAAACGGTCGCCAATGCTTACAGCGAAGTGGTCTATCGAGACGGGCGAGCGTTCGTTCCGGTGCGCGACGTGTGCATGCAGGCAGCCGCCAAGCTCAAGCTGAAGAAGAGCGAGCCCGCGCCGGAAGCGCCGACGAAGAAGGACCCTGCGCCGACGAAGAAGGACCCTGCGCCGAAGAAGTAGCGGAAAGACCTTCGATTGCCTAAACCGGCTTCCGCGCCACCACAAACGCAATCATCGTATCCGTCCCCACGTCCTTCTCCTCGACCTCGACGAACCCCGCCTCCCCCATCTCCCGCATAATCGTCCTGCGATCGTACGTATACGCAACGGGCGCCTTACCAAACCAGCGCATGACCGTAATAATTGCGCCATAGGGCACCCAGCTATCTCCCAAACAGACATTGGACGAGATGAACGACCCGCCAGGCTTGAGGAGCTCGAAAGCTCGCCGCAAGGTCCGCTTCCGATCCGACACCAGGTGCAAAATAGAATAAGCCCATACGCCGTCCATCTGTCCCGGCTCGAATGGCACTTCCCCGTCCAGTGTCCCGTGATGGAAGGTGACATTGGTCACCCCCGCCGCGTCCTTCTTTCGGTTCGCGATTCGAATCATCTCTGCCGAGATATCGAGCGCGTGCACCTGCCCGGCAAAGCGCGACAGGTCGAGCGCGAGCGAGCCGGTGCCGCAACCGATCTCGAGGATCGTCGAGTCGGCTCGGAGGTGCTCGCGGGTGATGGCCTTCTTGCGTTCGAATGCCGGCGCGTCTTTGACCGGGCTCGCGGCGTACTTCTCGGCGATGCCGTCCCAAAACTTCGCATCCGGCCTCATCGTCGTTTCCATCGGCTGAATCCTACGGACGGGTTTCGTCGCCGCATGGCGTAACTTCGGGACACACCGGCGCGTTTTCGCGCCACCCTGGCGCATCCCCGCGAAACAGCGCGGTCGATGCCAACAACGCCGCCGTGATGTGCTCCCGAGCGGCCCGCACGCGGGCGTTGTCCCGTAGATCGCGGTGACTGAGCAGCCAGAAGTCCGCCATATGACGTAGATCTGGCTTCGCCAGCCGCTGGAGCCCGGGGTCCGGATCGCAAGCGTACGTCGGCAACATGACCAAGCCGAGGCCCGCGTGAGCAGCTTGGATCAGGACCTCCATCGACTGGAACGCTCCCCAGATCGGGACGTCGGGGTAGCTCGAAGAGGCGACCAGCTCCTCGATGACGCGTCGAAAGCCTGAGCCGAGCCAGCGGACGCGCTGTCCGCCGACTTCCGGGTCGAGCGTACCGATATGCGCGGTAGCGACGTAGTTGCATAGGACGATGGGGGCGAGCCGGCGCCCGATCAAATGCTCGGGCGGAGACGCGTTCCGGGCGAGCGCGCGCACGGCCACGTCGGCCTCGCGCTTCGAGAGATCCAGGTTCTTCGCATCAGCATCCAATTCGATCTCGATGGCTGGATGTCGCTCGCAAAGCGGGGCAAGGGCGACAATGAGCATCCGTGCCATGAACGGGTCGGTGCACGTCACGCGCACCGGCCCTTCGAGTCGCGCGTCCTGTCCGACGAGCCCGCGCTCAAGAGCCGATATCTCGTGCTCGACGCGCTCCGCCCCAGGCACCATTTCGCCGCCTGCGTCCGTCAGCAGGTAACCATCGCGGTGGCGGTCGAACAGCTTGACCCCGAGCCGTGCCTCGAGCGCCTCGACTCGCCGCGCGACGGTCGAGTGGCTCACACCCAGCGATGCGCCCGCCGCTCGAACGGAGCCTGTCCGAGCGAGCGCGAGAAAGTGACGCACATCATCCCAATCCACGTGCCGGAGTGTAGTTTCACGCTCAGCGCAATCAGGAACCTATCGAGGGCCAAGTTGGCTCTTTTTTTCCTCGACTACGCCGGCGATCGGCACTTTTGCCGTGGCAGTCGTGGTTGCGCGCCCCCCTCGGGCTGCTAAACCGCCTCGTCCGCTCGCTGAGTATGGCGCGAGCGCACAGTCCCATGATGGATGTCGTCGACAAGACGCTCGACGTCGGTGAAACGACGTCGGGCGACCTGCACCGTCGCGCTCGCGACAGGCCGGGTCGTCGCGCGGCTCGCGCGAGTCGAGGACGTTCGTCGCGCCCTCCCGAGCACGACGCCGGGTAACGGCCGCGAGCGGGCCGCGCATCGCGAGCCCAGGCATCGCAGCCCTCCAAACAAGCCTTCGAGCGGCGTGAGCGCTGCTCCTACGTGCCGCTCGGCGGCACTTCTTTGCGTAATCGCGCGTGCGCCGGCGACGGCGCATCGCCGCTATGGCGAGTTGCGCGCGAAAACCCCAACAGGATCGGTTTCGTGAATCGAAAGTTTTTCGGCTGCATTTTTGGTTTGAGCGCGCTGGCCCTTACCGCCGCGTGCGGTGGTGGCTCTGGCGATGAATCCGGAAGTGACTCCGACAGTGACGTCGCCGACGGTTGGGAAGATGGTGGCGGCGCCGATAGCGACGGTTCGTCGAGCGGTTCCGGCAACAATGGCTCGGGCGCCGGCTCCGGTGGACCCGGAACGCCTCCGCCAACCTCGGGACCGGCCGCGGTCGATTGCACCCACGTCGGTCAGGGCACGGATTACCAAGTCGGCCCTGGCAAGGCGTACGAGAACATCGGCGACGTGCCCTTCGAATCACTCGTCGCGGGCGACACCGTCCGCATCTTTTGGCGAGACCAGCCCTATCACGAAAAGATGATGATTGGTGGCGTCGGCACGGCCGAGCAGCCCATCCGCGTCTGCGGTGTTGCGGGCCCCGATGGCCAGCTCCCCGTGATTGACGGCGCCAATGCGACGACGCGCCCGCAGCTCGACTTCCCGTTCGACGGGCATCAAGTGCGTGGTCTCGTCATCGTCGGGCATCCGCACGATCGTCCTTACGACGAGCAGACCGCTCACGTGGTGATTGAGGCGCTCGAGCTGACCGGCGCAGGACCGCCAAACACCTTCACCGACAAATCGGGCGCTGCGTCGGCTTACACCGAGCCTGCGGCCGGCATCTTCGTCCAGCGAGCCGACGACGTCACCGTCCGCGGCTGCGACATCCACGACAACAACAACGGCATCTTCATGGGAACCGGCAGTGGCCAGGACGCCACGTCGCGGGTGCTCATCGAGGCGAACCGAATCTACCAAAACGGTAGCCTCACCGATTGGTACGAGCACAACGTCTACAACGAAGTTCACGACGTGACGTACCAGTTCAACTATTTCGGTGAGCCGCGCGCGGGCCAGCAAGGTGTGCTCGGCGCCAACATCAAAGAGCGCTCGTCGGGCGTCGTGATCCGTTACAACTGGATCGAAGACGGCGGCCACCTCATCGATCTCGTCGATACGCAGGAAGCGCAAGCCGACAGCGCGACGATGCCGAGCTTCCACGAGAGCCACGTCTACGGCAACATCCTCGTGCGCAATGGAACCGACAAGGGCTCCATGGTGCATTACGGCGGCGATAGCGGTGAGTTCCAGAACTACCGCAAGGGTACGCTGTTCTTCTATCAGAACACGCTCGTCGTGAAGAACGAGGGTGCTCATGAGTACGACGCGCCCGAGGTATTCGAGATCTCGACGAACGAGGAATCGCTCGAGGCCGTCAACAACATCTTCTACAGCTCCTCCGCCCCGAGCGAGCTGACGCCCATCTGCATGCTCGGCGAGCGAGAGGGTTTGACCGCCGGCATCGCGACGTTCTCCAACAACTGGGTCAGCACCGGCTGGTCGCCCTACGACCAGACGCCCGGCAACGAGACCAATCTGACCGCCGAGGTCAACGGCCTCACCTCGTCGCTGACGGGCAGTGATCCCGGCTTCACCAATGCAGCCGACGGCGATTACACAATCGTCGGCGGGGCGCCCGTGGTGCAGGCGGGTACGGACCTCTCGAGCATGATCCCCGAAGGTCTGGCTGCAACACTCGAATACGTGAAGCACCAGGGTGCCAAGTCCCGTAAGTCGGAGTCGCCTCCGACCATGGGCGCGATGAGCGCGCCCTGACGCTGACGCGCGGGTGACGGCGGGGCGAGCCTCTTCGAGGGGCTCGCCCCTTCGCCTATTTCAGCAGTGACTCCGCGATGGGATCGCGGACGGTGACGACGCGCAGGGGGATTTTCGTCGCGAGGTCCGTGGTCGACGGCAACCGTGCAATGCGGCGAACACCGTCGGCCTCGAGACGGCCGATGTCGACGCCGACCTCTTCGATCATGGTCGGACCATCGAGCTCGAGCTGCTCGGCCACGCGGAGGATGGATCGGACGCGCCGCCCCTCCTCGTACCATCGGACGCCGAACGCTCCGAAGTCCGGGTCGCTCATCGCGCAGAGCACACGGGAGAGACGGGACGACAGCCGCTCCATGATGGCGGTTTCGCTCCACCAGCTGCGGCTCGGATCGAGGCAGACCGTATCGGGGCCGTCTTGCCACAGGCCGAGGACCGAGACGACGTAACCGCTGGGGCGGGGCGCGCGATGCTCCTCGAGGAACGCTTCGCCCAGCTCGCCCTTCACGTCGCGGAGGATCTGGAGCTCCGGGCACGCGTCGACGAGGGCTACCAGGAAGGCCCCGCTTCCGGCCCGCGCGCGCACCGCGCAAGACGACGCCAGCCTCGATGGATCGATCGGCTCGGGCTTCGCCGGGAGGTCCGCGTTGCGCAAGCGATACGGATCCATGGCCAATTGCTACCGAGGGACAGCGGAAATCACAATCTCACTTCCGACACACGACACCTCGGCCCTGCCCGCCTCGACCGTCGCTTCGACCTCGGCGCCGTCACACGTCGCGACGATTCCGTCGGGATATACCCGCAGCGGGATCGCAATCTCGTGCGGAACGCCCTCGATCGCATCTTGGATCGAAATCGTCAGGGTTCGCGTGCTCGCGTCGTACGAAAAAGTCTTCAGCTTTCCGGCAATGGCGGAGGGAAAGGGTCGCGCCAAGACGTCGGCGACGTTTTCTCGCAGGCCTCCACGGCTCTCGCCGTCGGGCCCTATGTCATAAAGTCCCCAACTACCTTGCGACCATTCTTCGTATACCCACCACGCGCTCGAGATGGCGTTTGCGTCGAAGATGTCGAGGCAGGCTCGCACATAATCGAGACCGTGCTCGTCGGGGCCGTGGCCGAACTCTCCAACGTAGAGCGCGGCGTGATGTTGATTCGCTTCCTCGATCGCGTTTCCGACGCTTTTCTCGATGGCGCCGACATCCGAGGATGCCCAGCCGTCTTCGAAGACGTCGACATAAATGTGTGGTGAATAGACGGCGTCTTCGAATGGAATGGGGGTGCGAACGTCCGCGGTGTCGGTGAGGTTGCGCAGGCTGTTCGGCTCGAAGAAGAGGGTGAGCTCGGGGGCGGACTTACGAACGGCGGAGCCGACCCGCTCGTGAAACTCGTCGAGGCGCTGCTCGAAAATGATGTTCACCGGCTCGTTCATGAGCTCGAGCCCGATGATGCCGGGTTTGCCCGCGATGCGGCCTGCGAGCCACGCGGCCATATCGGCATAAGCTTGCTGCACGCCCTCGCGGTCGTTGAAGAAGGAATCGAAGGCATCCATCACTTGGCCGCTCGTGCGGCGCTGCTCGAGATCGGTGAGCGGCCCTTCGAGGAGCTCCGTGGGCGGTGGAACGATGGCCCATAGCGGCGCGCCGTCTTCGCCGATGTGTTTGCTATAGGCGTCTTGGTGAAGGTCGATGAGGGTGGCGACGCCGTGCGCGTCGCATGCTTGCGCTAGATCGAGGATGTGGTCGACGTAGTCCGATTGATAGTTTCCGCGCTCGGGCTCGATGGCGCTCCAATTCACCGGTAGGCGCAAATGGTTCATTCCGAGCTCTTCGGCGATGAAACGGCAATCGTCCTCTCCGAAGGGCGGAATCCTCTCGAGGGCGGTGCGGCCGTCATCGAACGTCACGTCGAAGACACCCTCGACACGGGCGTTGAGACCGCGAAGCACGCGCTGGCGTCCGCGTTCGTCCACGAGAACACCGTCCTGCGCGGTCCACGCGTCGCGTTTGTCCTCGGGCGGAGGTTCGACGGGCTCCGAACAGGCGGCGAGCAGAAGAGCGGCGGCGATTCGCTTCATTCGATCTTCCCCTGCGGGCTCAAGTGCGCTTCCTCGCGAGCTGCCGAGCCTGCGCGGAGGATATCGCATCGAAACCGCCGACGGTGCCCGAACCGTGTGGGCTTTGATACGGAACCTTGCTCGTTCGGAGCCACACCGTTGCATTGCCTCGGTCCTGCCGCTCGAGGAGATCGAACCGCGGCACACCGGAGGCCAACACCTCCCGATCGTCGCGCATGTAGATCGCGGCTTGCCGATTCCACGTTACGGCGGGGTCCGCGTCGGTGCGCCCGAGCAGATCGACGGCCTTCACGCCCGAGGCGTCTGCGAAGCGCCCGCAAAACCCGAGAAACTCGGACTTCTCGTTCTTCCACCAGAACATCGCCGTGGGGTATTCGGCGTGGGTGACGTCGAATGCGCCGAGCAGGGTTCGGCAGCTGGTGAGAACCGTCGGGTCCGCCGGCTCGCGCTCAAAAGCCCGCACGACCTCCGGCTTCGGCCATGAGCGCCGCACGAGCAGGATGAACGCCGCACGTATCGCGCCGATTCGCTCGCCGGTCTGCGTGCACACACGCGTCACGAACTCTTCCGTTCGGGTGGTCATGTTCGGTTCACTTCACGTTGGCCGCCGCGGAGCACCCCTCGTCGTCGCCCCCCTCGCACGCCTTCGCGTAGAACTTCTTCGCCGTCGCCGCGTTCTTCTTCACGCCCTTCCCCTCGCGGTACATCCCGCCGAGGTTGAAGCATGCGCCGCTGTTACCTAGATCGCAGCCGGCCTGATAATGCTTCACGGCCTTTGCGTTGTCGACCGCGACGCCGCGGCCGAACTCGTGGCTGATACCGAGGTAGTAACAACCTTCACCGTCCTTGCTCGTGCATGCCTTGGTAAAGAGATTGATGCCTTTGGCATAAAGCTTTGCGGCGAGCTCGGCGCTCTTCGGCACGCCATCGCCGGTCTCGTGAATCGTCGCGGCCTGGACGCATGCGAGCCCCAAGCCGAGCTCGCAGCTTCGCTCATAGAGCTTTGAGGCGTTTATCTTGTCCTCGCCGCGATAGGTGCGGGCGGCAACGTCGTAACACTCCTCGGCGTCGGTACACGCAGCCTGCGGCTCGACGGGTGCCCCCGACAGCGGCGTCACCGTTACGCCGGCTAGCGACATTCCGTCCTTGTTGACGCTCACCCCGGCGGTCAAGAGGGCGTATTGCTCCTGGCCACGCAAGATTGCGCCGACCCATCGAATCGACGGAAGCACCCCGTCAGGGGCGAGCTCGTTTCCGAGCACGCATGTCGACACCATGCGATCGGTGCTGATTTGTGCATCCCGCCGAACCACGGGCGGCAAAGCCGCGAGGTCGCTCTCCGTCGCGAGCGGCAAGCCGTTACACCCTTTTACATTGAAGACCATGAGCGGCCTTCGAATGCCCTGCCATAGGGTGGCCGGCATTTGCTGCTGATAGACAATCCCGTCCAAAACCGACACCGCGCCGCGCACGGTCTGGCCATTCACGGTCCACCGCAGGCGCCCGTCCGGCAGTCGAAAGGCCATGGCTTGCAGGCGCTTCCCCGGGTCCTCGGTGACGGTCGACCATTCCACGAGCATCATCGCGGCGACGCGTTCACTCGACTTGCCGAGCGGGGCGAGCGCGGGATCGGACGCGGCAGCTTTGAGCAAGTTGCTCGCCTGCTCATCGAGGATCTGCGCGAGCGCCTCGTCGTCGGCGTGGGGATTCACCGGGTTCTTCGGCGCGACGTTGGCCGTCTTTTCCGTCGAGGCGACGGCGGTACTTCGAAGCTCCACCGTGGACGGCGAAGGTCGGGGCGACGCGCAACCACCGAGGAGTAGGAGAGCCACGGAGCGAGCCTGGGCCGATCGCATGGCCGCATCGTACGCGTCGGCGCCGCGCGGGGAAGCTCACCTTGTCGGGCCGACGACCGATCGCTACCGTCTTCCACATGAGGCTCTCCCCGGTTCCGAGCGAGGTCGCGCACGCGGGGCTGCGCGCCCTCAAGACCGTCTGCGCGATTTCTCGAGGGATCGATCCGCTCGAGGCGCAGTTCATCGACGGCCTACAGCGTCATCTGCTCGGCACCTCGTTCGACATCGCGTCGCTCGAGCCGATCACCGGGGAGGAGCTCGCCAGGGCCGTCCCACCCGGCGAGTTTCGAGAGCGCATCATCGGCGGTATGGTGGTCGCGGCCTGCATCGACGGCGAGGCATCGCCCGCCGAGATTGCGGTCATCGAGGCCTTCTCGAAGGCCTTGGATGTCGACTCCCCGGTCCTGAAGACCGGACGCCACCTCGCCAATCAGCAGTTGCTGGGCGCGCGTGTCGACATCGCTCGGCGGGCCATGATGGGCTACAAAGTGCGCGGCGTGTTGCGCGAAGACGGTCTTCCGGGCCTGGTTCGCCAAATGCTCCCGATGCTCGGCGTCTCGAACGACGACACCGCCGCGAGGTACCGCGCATTGGAGTCATACGCAGCGGGCACGCTCGGACGCGGGTATTACGACTTCGTCACCAGCAATCAGTTCTCCTTCCCCGGTGAGAAGTACGCGGGCCCGGAGATCATCGTCATCCACGACGTGCTGCATGTCCTTGGTGGATATGGCACCACCGCCGAGGAAGAGGTGCAGGTCGCGGCGTTTCAGGCGGCTTGTCACCACGTCGACCAATTCCACAGTCTGCTCTTCGCGATTGCCCAGTTCCACTTGGGCGTACAGATGGCACCGGTATCACCGCCGGAGAAGCTCAAGGCAGACCCCGAGCTCATGATGAAAGCGTTCGCGCGCGGAGCGAAAGTGTCGCGCGATGTCTGGGCGGAGCTCGTTCCATGGGACAACTTCGCGCGCCCAATCGACGATATTCGCAACGAATTGAACATCGAGCCGCGGTGAAGCTGCGGCGATTCCACGCGGCGGTGTGTTCTGTCGGCCTGCTTGCATGCGCATGCGGCGCGAGCCCCGCCGTCGAAACGTCGACGGGGGCGCGCGAGATCCCCATCACCGTTCAGGTTCGCGGGCGCCCCGCCCCAACGGCGGAACCGCGTACCGGCGCCGACTGGCGATGCACGACGGTGTCACCCGTCGTGCAAGCGGACCTCGAGCGCGAGATGCGAAAGCGGCATCACCCGCATACCGAGACGACGAAGCTCGTCGTGACCTGGGCATGTCCGAAGTCGCCGGTGAACGAGGTCGTCTATCAACGAATCGACAATGGTGGGCTCCGGATCCTTCGACTCCGGCGTGTGGCGGCGGGTTTCGAGGCGCTGCGCCTCGCGATCGACGAATACGGATCGCAATCGAAGTTGGCGGTACAGCGCGCAGTCCTCCGCCTGGAGCAAGGGCAGCGTATTGCCAATACCTCGGCTGCGCTGGTCGACGTGCGACTCTCGGAGGTCGACGATGGTCCGCCGGCAATCGGGTTCGGCACGACGGGCATCGGGGGGTTCTGGCATGTAGCGCTCGGGGTTCGAGACGACGCCGGCTCTGCGAGAGGGAGAGAGACGTCGGGGGAGCAAACGAGCCTCCGGCAGCTCGAACAGATCCCGCTCGCGCTCGCTCGAGCGGAGGTCGAGCGGGCGGTCGAATCCGCGGATTGGCTGATAGTGCCCGTCGACGACGAGATACGAGCTTTCGTCCTGGACCGCTTTCGCGCCTCGAAGCCGCTCGACGTCAAGAACCTCGCACTTTATGGTTTTGCGGTGCTTTTGCGCGACACGGCGCCGCCCGCGGCATTGCCGATCCTCGCCGACGCGCTGGTGCGGGTCGTTCAGGCCGACAAGGTCGATCCAGGTTCGACAGAAGCGGTCTTGCTCGCCGCGGTGAGGAGGATCTCCGGCATCGATCTCGAAAAAGATCCGCGGCCTCTGCGCGAGGCTATCCGCGAGTTTGCACGGAACAACGGAGTCAAGTGATGTTTGATGCGGCGGACGCCACGAGGATCGATCTCGTCGGCGCCCGCCGTTCCCATCGTCGTATCGAGCGCGGCGCGACATCACCGCGCAACCAACATCAGTTGCACACCTCGCACTCGTCTTCGCACGTGTCTTCGCTGCACGACTGGCCTTCCTTGCCCTCGGTCGTGCACTCGCAGGCGCCGTTGATGCATTCGTGGAACGACGAGCATTCCGTCGAGCTGCCGCTGCCGCCCTCCGATCCATCATCCGAATCGTCGCCCCCGTCGTCTCCACAACCGACGAACACGACAACGGCAAACAACGACGTCAGCAGCGCGAGAGTCTTCTTCATCATCTTCACCTTGGTCGAGATGCGCCGGTGGGGACCGGGCGCGCGTCATACGCCGTGCAGTGGCGCGGCGTTCCCATTTCGTTGCGGGGCTTTCGACGTACGAGACCCGACAATGGCGTCATCTTTTTTTCCGTGAGCAGGGTTTCGGCGCAAAGGGCCCTCTTCAGAATGCGTACAGGCGGCTCGGCCCGTATCCGAGCCCATCGACACGCGATCGCAGCTTCCCGGTGGTGAGATCCATCGCAACGAACCACGCTCGGGTCGCGCCGTGGACGAGGAGCAGGAGATCGCCCTTACGCTCTCGGACCTCGAAGTCCCAAGGCAGGAAGTCGGCGGGCGCCTGACCCGCCGGCGCGGTGACATCGCGCTCGAAGACGACCTCGCCCGTCGTCGGCTCGAGGACGAACACGCGCGCATCGACCGTTCCGCGCGCGGCATCGGTCGCCACCATCGCGTCGCGAAAACGAATGACGACAATCTTCCCGCCGACGAGACGGGCGATGGTCCCCGGGCGGTCGCGACCTGCCTTCACCGTCGACAGCACGTTTCCGTTCGGCGCGAGCACGTCGAATTGGTCGTCGCCTACCAATCTGACGAGCCCCACGAGGCGACCCTTTTCATCCTCCAGGATCCGAGCGCGGCCCGTCACGTCGACGACGGTGCGCCCATCCGCGATCGACACCACACTCGTCTTCGGCGTCGGATCGAACGGGGACGGTGAGCACAGCACCCAATGCGACCGCCCTACCTCACAGGGGCTCTTGTCGATGAACGTCTCGAGCGGGGAAAATGGCCGCGACCGATCGCGCGACAGAACCGGCCGTTCTGCCACCTTCGGAACCCAGCGCTGCGAAAACGTCACGCGGCCCGAATCGTCGAGGCAGCGAATCGCATACTCCTCGATACGCGCGACTGGGCTCACCCGCCGCTCTTCGGCGGCGCAAAGATGTTTTCCGGTCGCGCTGGCGCTCAACGTTGTCGTGGAATCGGTGAGCTGGGGGCGGTGCCGCGCGATTTCCATCTTCATGTCCGGGTCGATGACGACCAGCTCGCGATCCGGATCGACCAGCGCAATTTTCGTCCCGAATGTTTCCAGCGCCGTATGCGAAGGCAGCCTGACGATGCTGCGCGACGACGGAGTCGTATCCCGTATTCGCTCGATTGCATCGTCGCGAACGAGCCACGTCTCGCCGGCCACCGGCGAGAGCGGCCGCGCGTCGAACGAGCCGAGGCTCTCGATTCGTCCGGTATCTTTGGCTATCCGGATCGATTGTCGCGACCCCACCGGAAGGATGGAGTCACCGACCAACACGGACCCCGGCGCGTCGAACGGCCCAGCCATGTGCGTCGCCGTCCACCTCTGCGTGCCGGTCTGCGCGTCGAATGCGGTCCAGACTCGCTCCGATTGAAAGCCTGCTTCGAAACAGGCACTTCGACCCGTCGCCGGCTCTTCACAATGGCTCGTCGTCGCGACATAGAGCGTGCTCTCGTCACGCAGAGTCTCCAGCACGTGCAACTTCGCCATGCTGGGGGTCTTCTTCGCAATGGGTGGCAACGGCGCCGCGCGAACGTCGGCTGTCTCCGCGCGAATCCGGTAGTCGTCGAGATCCACGATACGCCCGTCGACGAAGATCCAATCCGGCTCGCTCGCTTTTTTGTCCGCGCGTGGTTCGGTGGACGCAAACGCGCTGGGGATGCGTGCTTCCGACGACCCGTTCGTCTCGACGTCGCCCGATGATGAAGCATCGCGTAGACCGTCGCTGCAGCCGCAGGCCATTGCGACTCCGATGACGACCGCGACGATGCTCGAAACCCTATATTGATGCCGATAGGCTCGCATGACGGAGCCATGTCGCGACGTGTCGTTGATTCGTGACCGAACGAGCTGGGTGAAACGGGTAGCATCGCGACCGTGCTCCGCCCCGCGCTGCGCGCCCTCGTCGGACTCTTCATCGGGCTCTCGGCGTGCACCGGCGCGAATGCAACTCGCTCCGGCAAAGAGCTCACGGCTCGTACGGGAGCATCACTCCCGGACGAGCTCATCGGTGACTTCGAATGCCGGGGCACGGCATCGATCATGACCGTGACGCTCCGCCATGACGGCCGCTTCCGCATCCACGAGACACAGATATTGCGTCACGATCGTTGGCAGCGGGTCGAGGCCCCCGAGCCATGCGATCCCTGGGGCCTGGCCCGCTTCAAAGACGGCGTTCTCGAGCTCGAGTCGAAGCCCGAGACATGTGAACAGCTCGGCGACCCCATCACGTTGGCGCACCCGACGAGCATCCTCGAGATTCGAGAGGCCGACGCGCGCCATTTCGTCGCCGACGAGCTGACCTGTGAGCGGACGAGCCCAATCGAGCCGCCGTCGGTGGCACAATAGCGCGATGGTTTGCGTTCGCTCGGCTTGGTGGATGCTCGTTTGCGTCGTTGCGTGCACGCCCGGCGCCGGTGATGCAAACGTGGATATCGCAACGGTCACGCTGACGGCCACCGCAGCGCCGGTCGACGGCGCCGACCGCGCGAGCCCCTCGTCTCGTGCATCCACTGCGACCGCGTCAGCCGCCGCAAAGGCCGACACCCAAGAGCCAGAATACGAGATCGCGAGCGCACGCGCGACGCCGCAATCCACGGCCACATCGTCGGTGCCACCCGCCGTCTTGATGCAGGCGAAACAATTGTTCGCCGAAGGCGTGCATGCATTTCAGGCGGGCGAGGCGAAGAAGGCGCGCTTGCTCTTCGAGCAGGCGTACGCGATCGCGCCGTTGCCTCAGGTCTTGTTCAACATGGGCCAAGCTGCACGTTCGGAAGGTAACCTGACACTCGCGTGCGAGACCTTCCAACGATATGTCGACGAGGCTCATCCCGACGCTGCGCGCATCGCCGAGCTCAAGAAGGATTGTCCGCACCTTCATTGAGGGCGCTGCGCGCTCGCGATCTCACTGACGCGAGCCGAGGTCGATGCGGCTCTTGCTCGATGCGCTCGCGGATACTGTCGGTACAACAGGCAACGGCCGGCGCGGAGGCAGCGCGCCACCCGTCGACCAGGCGCTCTTCGCGTCGAGCGGGCCGGGGGCCGAGGCCGACCCGGTCGCGGGCGAAGACGCTGAGGTCACCAGCGGGGTGACCGCATCGCTGGTCGCGCTCGTTGCTTCCTTCACCGGCTGTGGGGAAGCCGCGGCGGCGTCGTCTACCTGCGGCGCGCGCCCCCTCGACAACGCCCACATCGAGATGGTCGTGAGCGCCGCCGCACCGACCACCGCGAGGGCGAATGGATGCGGGCGCCATTTGTCGTTCGGGGCGTTGCTCTTGGAAGCGACGTCGTGCACCGATTTCATCGGCGGCCTCACGTATTGGACGGATCCACCCGATTGACTCGCCGACTCGTCGCGCGAGCGCCCGGAATCGGAGGTCGACAGCGAAGGCGCCGTCGGAGCCGTCACCGTTTGCTCGCTGACGTCGAGCTCGGCGATGCCGACATGCGACGCACGTCGCTCGAGCGAGTGCGCGGCAGTCCGCTCCACCCACTCGCCGACCTCGCTCGGTCCGGCGCCGCCGACGCGGTCGAGCGCGTTCGCGAACTCCTTCGCAGTGCGATAACGCTCCTCCGGGTTGCGGTGGAGACCGCGCATCACGATGGCGTCGAGCTCCGGGCTTATCAGGTTGTTGAGCGTGCTCGGCGGCATGACGTCCCCCGCGATCATGCGCGCGAGAATGATGGCGTCTTTGCTCCCCTCGAAGAGCCGTCGACCCGCGAGCGACTCCCACAGAACGACCGCCGCCCCATAAACATCCGCCTGGCGGGTGATGTTCTCCGCGGCGAGCTGCTCGGGCGCCATGTAGCCGACCTTGCCCTTCACCGCGGTTCCGCGCGTGACGTGCATTCGGCAGGTGGCCTTCGCAATGCCGAAGTCCGCGACGCGCGCCATGCCGTCGACGCCGACGAGAATGTTCTGCGGCGACACGTCGCGGTGCACGAGTGACATGTGTTTGCCGCGCTCGTCCTTCGCTTCGTGCGCGGCGTGAAGGCCGTGGAGCGTCCCGGAGAGGATGCTCAGGGCAACCCTCCAGGGAATCTTCTCACCGCGTGCCCAGACCGTCTTTGCGAGCTGTCCGAGCGACTCGCCATGTACGTATTCCATGACGAGGAAAACTTCGCCGCCCTTCGCGACCACATCCAGTGTGGGGACGACGTTCGGGTGCCGGATGCGCGCGCACATCCGAGCTTCGTCGAGGAACATGGAGACGAACTCGGGATCAGTCGCGTACGGCGGGTGCAGCCGCTTGATCGCGACGGTGCGAGCAAAGCCCTCCGGCCCGAGAAGCCGACCGAAGTGCACGGTCGCCATCCCGCCTTTGGCCAATGCATCGAAAAGCGCGTATCGGCCGATGACGCGCCCCGCCCGCCCCAACCCCATTCCCCCCACTGTAGCTCAATCAGGTAAACTCGAAACACCAACTCGCAAGTGCGAGCGCCACAGCTCACCCTGAAGAGTGTGGCAGTGTAGCAATCGAAGTTGGGATTGAGGTGATTGCGTCGGCTAGCTAGCCGGGACGCGTGCAATTCAGAGACAGGCGAGCGCCGTCGTCTCACCAAACGACACGCACGAAAATCCGAGATCACACTGCTCGAGGAGCGCGTCACATCCACACGGATCGCTCTCGTCGCACTCGGCGGGCAGCTCCTGGCAAGTCGGCGTGTCGTCTCCGGCGTCGAAGCAATACATCCCGCTGCCGCACTCGTCTCCTTGCTCGCAAGGGTCGCCGACCGCCGGCCCGCACGCAGCTGCCAGCATGGGGACCGAGAGGACGGCGAGGGCCGCAGCAGCACGAAGGACGTTGCGCTTCATCATGGAGCCTCCAAGGCGATGAGGGTTCGGTTGGGAGTCGCTTCGCGCGAGCTCCCAGCATGCCCGCTATCGTAGGGCTTCTTCGAGCGCGGCGGCCAAACCAAGGAGGTCGCGGTCACTGCCACGACGAGCGACGAGCTGGACGCCGATCGGCCAACCCTCGCGCGAGCGACCCGCGGGAAGCGTCACCGCCGGGTGTCCGGACGCATTGAACAGCGCGGTAAACGCGCCGATCGGCGCGGCCTGGCGAAAAACGCCCTCGCCGTCGAGGCCGCGGAACGCACCGACACGCGGCGGGCCCATCGCGACCGTGGGTGTGATCAAAGCGTGCATATCGCCGAATGCCGCGTCGACCCGTGCTTGCAGATGTTGTTGGCGAAGGATCGCGTCGGCGTTCGTGACGCGGGCACCATGCTCGCGCATCCACCGCGTGGTCGGCTCGAGCAGTCGTGAAGCAAACGGCGGAAGGGGCACGTTTCTCACCATCCGCGCCATGAGCGGAATGAACTCGTCGACCTCGCCCTGTACGGGCGTGAGCTCTTCCACTCGATGCCCGAGCGCTTCGAGCTTCGAGGCGGCGGTGCGCACGGCTCGGTCGACCTCGGGATCGACGGCGACGAGCGGCGAACGTGACAACAAGCCGACTCGTAGACCCTTCGGCCTACGCTCGTACCCGGCGAGGAAAGAGCCGTCGGCCGGTCGGTCGCGGTGATGAGGGCGGCCGGCGAGCACGTCCAAAAATGCGGCGGCATCGCGGACCGTTCGCGCGAGTGGACCTGTCGAGCTGATGCGCGCGCGATCGAATGCTCCATACGGATGTGGAAGAGCCCCGCGGGACGCTTTGAACCCGACGAGCCCGCAGAATGCAGCCGGAATGCGGATCGAACCGCCGCCGTCGGAGCCCGGCGCGATCGGAATCATGTCGGCGCCGACCGCCGCGCCGGAGCCGCCGCTCGACCCGCCCGAATAGCGGGTTGTATCGATCGGATTGCGGGTCGGCGGATGAATCTGGTTGTCGACGAACGCCAATATCGTCAACTCGCTCGTCGCGAGCTTTCCGAAGAAGACGAAGCCTGCGCGCCGGCATGCGCTCGCGACCGCACCGTCGAATGGTGAATACACCCACGAGAGCGCTCGAGACCCGACGCGGGAGAAACAGAATCGGAGGTTTTCGTGGTCTTTGATGCCGGTCGGCAAACCGCAAAAGACAGGCGGGTCCGCAGGCCTCCGCGACAGCTCGTAATCGGCGCGACGCGCCTCTTCCAGCGCACGCTCTTCGTGGAGCTCGACGAACGCGGAGAGCTCCGCGTTCACCCGCGCGATGTTGTCGAGGTAATGGCGGCAGAGCTCCACCGAGCCGAGGGCGCGCCGACGCACGAGCGCGGCGATGTCGAGTGCGGAGGCGGGAAGGTCGAGCATGGCGTCGTCCGAACGAGAGGCACTGGCGCTCTCTTGACCGGATTGTGCGGCGCGCCGAGCTCCTGGTCCATGTCGCCCTTTGCACCGCTGCGCCCTGACGGAGGTTGCATCGCCCTTGTGCCAGCGCGTGCCAGGACGGTACCCTGGGAAGGCGATTTAGCCATGAATTTACCTATTCTCCGTGGTTCCGCGATGGCACGACTTTGGCCCTGGGGTCCGGTGATGAATGCCTCGCTCCCCCTCGCATTGCTTTCGGCGCTCACCCTCACGCTCGCGGTCGGCTGCGACGCGACGGTCACCGACGGCGACGACGACCCGCAGTGCGAAGACGGTGCGTGTCAGTGCCCTGCCGATGGCTGCCCGGCGTCGTGCCCGGTATCCCAACCCGCCGACGGAGAACCCTGCAACGTCGACATGCTCGAGTGCTCGTATCCTCAGACCGAGGGCGGCGAATGTGTCTCCATCTTTCGATGTGAGCCCGTCTATCCGGAGGCGGGCGCTCCGAGCCAATGGTCCTACGTGACCGACAGCGGCGACTGCGAACAATGTTTGGCCGCGCCGGCGTGCGCAGACTTCGAAGAGCAAGTCGACTCGTGTGAAGGCGTGGACCCGTCGCTCTACGACTGTCACTCGGTGACGACGTGCGGACAAACCATCTATTGCATCCAATCCACGTGCGACTTGCCGCCCGCTTGTGATCCCGGCGATACGCCGACGAACGAGTGCCCGCCGGGCGGCTGTTATGTCGTCGAATCGTGCGGCTCGACGGTGGCGTGCGTCGATAGCGCCCTTCCCCAACACGGATGTCCGCCCGTCGAACCGGAACCCGGAATGGTCTGCGACGGCAGCGTCTTCTTCTGTGATTATCCGGACGGGCGGAGTTGTTTCTCGAGCTACTCCTGCACCGACGGCGGCGAGTGGGAGTGGGCGGGCGGCGGCTGCAAAGAGCCCGCCTGACAGCCAATCGAGAGGCTCGGTTGTTGCACGCCGAGCCTTCGTCGTGGGCGTGTTTTTTCGGCAGGATGTGGCGTGTCAACTTTGCCCCAGCCCCGACGGTTGGGGTTGGCGCGCCTTCCTCGGGGTGGAGCCGTCGCATCCAGCCGCGCGGCGAACCTACATTCAGCGGCGGCCGGGGCCTTCACTGGAGCATGTCGCGGGCAGTTGGGGCTCCGAGGCCCTGAATCAAAAATGGTGGTTCATGCTCGAGTGCCAACACGGACGCGAGGATCTCGCGTTCGACGAGCTCGCTGCGGCGGCCGACGATCTCAATGCAATGATGCCGCTGTGAGGCGCCCGGGCGCCTCAGTCTCGGAGCCGCCGGCGTGGCAGATTCGTCGTCACCAAGAGCGCCACTCGTAGCCGGTCGCAAACCCGAAGCCGAAGGTAATCCCGACGAAGGCCGGCTCGCGCTGCACCCCCTCGAAGTCGGCGACGAGGTGTCGTGTGTCGACGCAGATGGCCGCGCCGATCTCGATACAGATTTCGCTGCGAATCACCTCCCAGGGCTCCGACATGAAGATGTGGTCGTATTGAATCCGCGCCGCGACGATCTCCCATAACAGGACGGAGATAAAACCCAGTTGCGGCGCGCCGGCGAAATCCGCCACGGCGTCTGCCGCGAAGGCGCGGCCGGCGGACGCGAGGCCGCCGCGCGCACCGATGTCGAAGTGGAGCGAGCTCTCCGGATTGGACTCGCCCTGGCCGTGGAATTGGTACCCCACGGTGGCGACCGGCAGCTCGAGGAGCATGAGCCCGGTATAGGGGTTTCGCTCGACGCCCCCGTCGAATCCGCCGCGCAACAAGAGGTGATGCTCGCCGTCGAAGAACGCCGCGCCACCTTCGACCGCCAGCTCCGCTTCGCCGGCCCAGCCGCGTGTGTTGCCCCCGAGGAACAGGTCGGCGTGTCCCCATATCGTGAAGAGCTCGTCGGTCTCCGCCGCGCTCACCGTCCCGCCGAGCCCTCCGACCGTCCCGCCGACGGTTTCGGTCGCGTCGGTCGGCGCGACCCGTCCACCGACGACGAATGCGGTGTTGGCCGTGCGCTCGGTGATGCACCCCGGACCGAGCATCACCACGAGCCCCATCGTCGCGAGCAACTGCCTCATCGCCGCGGAATAGTACATACACGCCGCGCGTACGCCGACCGTGTCGGGTACGAGAACCAGCGAATTGGTCCGCGGCATGGCGTTCGTCCTCGGAGCCGTGTTGGCCTTCGACGGCGCTCGGTCGCTCCTCGCGGGTCGCCATCCCGGAGCGCTCTGGCTCGACCTTCGATGGACGAGCGCCGCGGCGGCCACGACATTTCTCCTCCTCGCCGGCGGCGCCGTCATGGTCGGCGCCCTCGCGACCTCCATTCGCGCGAAGCGCGGCGGGGCGATCGTGGCAGCCCTGGTCGGAGCGCACGCGGCTCGCGATGCGATGGGCTGCGTGCCGCGCGCAGGCCTCCTGTCGTTCTCCGCGGCGCTCGCCCTGCTCTCCGTCGTCTTCGTTATCACATTGCTCCATGACAAACGGCCCGAAGGGCCCGTGCGATATCGATACGTCTTCCTCGTCGCGGGCGCAGCCCTCGCCCTCGTCGCGCTGCCTGCCGCGCAGATGGCCGGTTCCGCACATGCCCGTTACGAGCGCCCCGCAGATGCGGTCGTCGTCTTGGGTGCACGGGTCTACGCCAATGGCTCTCCTTCGCTCGCGCTCGCCGATCGCGTTCACACGGCTTGCGACCTGATGAATCGAGGCCTCGCGCCCAAGCTCATTCTCTCGGGCGGCCCCGGCGACGGAGCATTCCACGAGACCGACACGATGCGCAGGATGGCTATCGAGTGCGGCGTGCCGGAAGACGCCATCGAAATCGACCGCGACGGCCTCTCGACGCGCCACACGGCACAGCACGTGGCGTCGCTGTTTGCGCGTGGCTCCGTCGACCACGGGCGCCCGAAGCCGAGGGCGCTCGTGGTCAGCCACGACTATCACCTCGCGCGGGTCCGATTCGCGTTCGATGCGTCGGGTGTCTCGGCGCTCACCGTGCCCGCCGCAGAGACCCGGCCGCTCATCGGTTGGCCCTATTTCGCCGCCCGCGAAATCCCCGGCTTTTGGGCTTACTGGGGAACGATGTAGCATCGCGGCCGATGACGGTTGAGCGCATCTATCTCGGATGTCCCTCGTGGGGCATGAAGTCGTGGGTCGGCCGTTGTTTCCCCCGTGGGACGACGCAGACGGACTTCTTGCGAACCTACAGTCGTATCTTCAACTCGGTCGAAGGTAATACGACCTTTTATGCGCTCCCCAAAGCCGACAACGTCGCGCGCTGGCGCGACGAGGTGCCGGACGATTTTCGGTTTTGCTTCAAGTTCCCGAAGAAGGTCACGCACGAGAAGCTTCTCCTGGATTCGGCGGAGTACGTCGACGCGTTCCTCGAGCGCCTCGCGCCCCTCGGTCCGAAGCTCGGATCGTTGATCGTGCAGCTGCCGCCGCGCTTCGGCTTCAAGCAACTCGGGCGACTGGGGGATTTCCTCCGCGGCCTGCCGAAAGAGTTTCGATACGCCGTCGAGCTGCGACACCCCGTCTTCTTCGCCGCCGGCGACGAGGAGCGCGCCGCCGCCGACATGTTTCGCGAGCTGGGCGTCGACACCGTCGTCATGGACGCGCGGGGCCTGCACTCGTCCGACAATCCGGAGCTCGCCGAAGTTCGAGAACGCAAACCCGATCTACCCATCGTGATGCGTGCCACCGGGCCTCAGCCGATCGTTCGCTGCGTCCCGCACGAGGACTTCTCGGCTGGGGTCCGATTCGTGGAGCCGTGGATCGAGCAGCTTTCGAAGTGGATAGCCGAAGGCAAACGCCCGTACTTCTTCATGCACGCGCCGGACGACACGTATGCCCCGGACAACGCATATCGCTTTCACCGATTGTTGAGCGGCCGTGTGGCAGTCGGCGACTTGCCTCCTTGGGCAGGAAAGGACGACCAGCTCGGCCTCTTTTGAGCCCCGTCCTGAGCATGGGCAAGCACCGTCTGGTACACCTTCGGTGTGAGCGCCAGACGGTCCGTTCTGAAAGCCCTCGCAGCAGGTGTCCGACTCCGCCGTCGGATCTTCGGCCCCCGGCGGCCGCCTTGGACGGAGCACGAAGAGACACTCGCCGTGATGCTGCGCTTCGGCGGCCGCGCGCTGCCCTACGTACCGCATCGATTGCGAGATTGGCTCGTTCCACATTTCCTGCCCAAACACGACGAAGTGTCGCGTGCGACGCGCTTCGAGAGCATCGTCGCGGGCGGCGTGCCGTGTGAATGGTTCTTCGCTCCCGACGAGACGGGCGACGGTCGGGTGCTCATTTATCTACACGGCGGCGGATACGCGATCGGCTCCACCGATACCCACCGAAACCTGATTAGCAGACTACGCGCAGCAGCGGGCGTCCCCGTCCTCGCACCCAATTATCGGCTTGCGCCCAAACATCGGTTCGGAGCCCAAATCGAAGACGCAACGGCGGTCTACGATTGGCTCGTCGAACGTGGACATCCACCGAGCAAGATCGCCGTCGCCGGGGAGTCGGCGGGCGGGCACCTGACCCTCTCCACGCTGCTCGCGCTTCGCGATCGCAAGCGGCCTTTGCCCTCCAGCGCGGTCCTCATTTCACCTTGGCTCCAGCTCGACACGCGTCATCCCATTTTGCGAAGAGACGAGCCGGACGACTACATCACGACCACCGCTTTGAAATGCTGCGCGGACTGGTTCGTGACCTCGGTCGACGATCTGAAGAATCCGCTCGCCGCGCCGGTTCATGCCGATCTCACCGGTTTACCGCCCCTGCTCGTGCAGGCCGGCGGCTGCGAGACGTTGCTCGACGACGCGATTCACATTGCGGCTCGGGCACGCGCGCACGGCGTCGCCGTCACGCTCGATGTCGAGCCGGACATGGTGCACGCCTTCCACGTGTTTCCGACCGTGTTCACGCGCGCTCAAGCGGCGATCGAGCGCGCCGCCGCTTTCATGCGACGACACATCGATACCTGACATTTCCGGTCCTGGCTCGTCGCTTGCGTTGTTTTCCGTCGAGGGCGGCGCGAGCACAGAATGGGGTTTTCGAGCGTACAGCCGGGCTTATTCGCGGAGCGACGCGAGCTGCATCGAGGTCGCCGATTCTCCGTGTCCCGCGCACGCGAGGCAGATCGCGCCAACGCGGTCGTCGTAAAGACCGTTCGATCCGAGCCTCACGATGCGGAGAGCGTCGCGGCGCTCCAGCACGAGTATTCAGTCCTCCAGCGATTCGACGTCCCGGGGATCGTCCGCGCGATCGCACTGCGCGAGATGCTCGATGGGCCGGCGCTCGTTCTCGAGGACGCAGGAACGGCGACGCTGCAGGACCAGCTACACGGTCCGCTGCCGATCGACGAATTTCTGCGCGTCGCGTGCCGGCTCGCCGAGATCCTCGAGCAGGTTCACGCACGGAATGTCATTCACCTCGATATCAACCCGGCGAACGTCGTCATCGGGCCCGACGGCGCGCCGACGCTGATCGATTTCGACAGCGCGACGACGTCACCGCATCCGCCGACGGCGCTCCTCCCGGAGCTGGACGGTGCGCTTCCCTATCTCGCACCCGAGCAGACGGGGCGCATGAATCGCCTCGTCGACCACCGCAGCGACCTCTATTCGCTCGGCGCGCTCTTTTATGAAATGTTGACGGGCGCTCCACCCTTTCGGGCCGACGATCCCCTCGAGGTCGTTCACGCGCATTTGACGAAGGTCCCCATTTCGCCTTCGGTGGTCGCACCGCGCGTCCCTCCCCTTTTGTCCGGAATCGTCCTCAAGCTGCTCGCGAAGATGCCCGACGAGCGCTACCAGAGCGCGGCGGCGCTCGCGGCCGATCTCCGCGAGGCAGCCCGGCGCCTTCAGACCACGGGGAGGGTCGACCCGTTCGAGCTCGGTAACCTGGACCTCGCCCTGCAATTGCCGTTGCCGGAGCGACTCTATGGCCGCGAGCAGGAGCTCGCAGAGCTCCGCCATTACGTGGATCGAGCGGCTGCCGGCGCGCGCGAGTTCGTCCTCGTCGTCGGGGATGCCGGCATCGGTAAGAGCAGCCTGGTGCGCGCGATCAAGGACCACGTGACGGCAAAGGGTGGGCGCTTCTTGATGGGGAAGCGCGATGTCCGCGCCGCCAACGAGCCCTATTCGGCATTGCGCGAAGCGCTCGGCCAGCTCGTCGACGACCTGCTCGAACAGCCCGAACCATTGCGTCGCGGGGCACGCGCTCGCATTCTCGATGCCGTCGGTGACCGCGGGTCCGTCATCACGGAGCTCGTCCCCGAGCTGGAGGAGCTCGTCGGCGAGCAACCTCCGCTGTCCAGGCTCGGACCCGTCGAAGCGAAGATGCGGTTTCAATCGACGCTGTATGCGTTCTTGCAGAGCTTTGCGTCGGAGGGGCACCCACTCGCGCTCTTTCTGGACGACCTTCAATGGGCCGACGCGGCGACGGTGGAAGCGCTGCGCTCCCTCGCGTGCAACCAAGAGGGACGTTGCTTGGTTTTTCTGACCGCGCTGCGACCCAAGGAGCCCGGCGCCAAGATCACCTTCAAACATCTCGAACGAGATTTGGCGCATGCCCTCACCTCCGTTCAAAGGATCGACCTCGGCCCGCTCCGCGGTGCGGCAGTTCGCGATTTTGTCGCCGATGCCCTCCGCTGCACACCCGAGGACGCCGACCCGCTCGCGCAGCTCTTGGCGCGCAAGACGGCCGGCAATCCGTTCTTCTTGCGCCAGCTGCTCCGCTCATTGCAAAAGTCGGCGCTCATTCGGTTCGACGTGCAAGAAGCGCGCTGGAAATGGGATATCGCTGCGATCGACAAAGTCGGCGTGACGGAGAACGTGCTCGAGCTGCTGCTCGATGCCATTCGCGGTTTGCCGGACTCGACGCGACAGCTTCTTCCGCGCGCGGCATGCGTCGGTAAGCTCGTCGAGCTCGGCGTCCTCACACGGATCGTCGGTCGCTCGGCCGACGACGTCGTGACCGAGCTCCAGCCGGCATTACGGGAAGGCCTCCTGCGGGCGGAACCAGCGGACGCGGCGCTCGGAGGGATCGCCTACGAGTTCGCTCACGACCGGGTGCAAGACGCAGCCTATTCGCTCCTTACGGAGAACGAGCAAAGAGCACTTCATTGGGAGATAGGGCGCGACTGGCTCGCCTCGAGCGCCGACATCGGTGCGGACAGCCGCCTATTCGAGATCGCCGACCAGTTGAATCTAGGGTCCAGCGTGGTCACGACGATCGAGGACAAACTCGAGCTCGCGCGACTGAATCGCCACGCAGGCACAAAAGCGATGGAGTCGTCGGCCTACGGCTCGGCGCTCGCGTACCTGCGCGCCGGGATCGCGCAATTGCCGAGCGATGCTTGGCACACCCACCACGAGCTCGCGCTGTCGCTGCACCGCGAGGCGGCCGAGTGCGCATACGTGACGGGCGAATACGCAGTCTCCGATGCGCTCGTCGACACCGGGCTCGCGCACTCCGACACCCCGATAGAGCGCGCCGATCTGCACAATCTGCGTGTCATCAGTGAAACGGCTCGTGCCGCTTGGGCCCCGGCGCTCCGACATGGCTGGGCGGCGCTCGCGGAGCTCGGCGTCGAGCCCGTCCCGAAGGCCGAGTACGTCGCTCGAATCGCCGAGGAGCGCCGCGCCGTCGACGCGCTGTCGGCGGTACGCCCGCCCGAGAAGCTCCGCTCCGCACGACTGATCACCGACCCGCAACGGCAGGTAACGCTGCGACTGCTGGTGAATTTGCAACATGTCGCGTGGTTCGTGGACCGCGACTTGTTCGAGCTGCTCACACTTCGCGCGCTGCGGTTCATTCAAGATCATGGCGTGACGGCGGAGGCGGTAACGGCATTCGGCGATTACGCGATTTGCCTGTCCGCTCAGAACAAGTTCACCTTGGCGGACGCTTTCACCAAGCTCGCGCAAGAGCTGGCCGAACAGCTCGGTGACAAGGCACAGCTCGCGCACGCGGTGCTGGTGGATTCCGCGTTCGTTCGCCCGTGGCTCTCCCCGTACGCGTCCGCCCTCCCGCAAATCGCGGCGGCCATCGAGGCCGCTAAACAAGTCAGCGAAATCCGCGCGGCTGCCTACGGCATTTCGCTGCAGACCACCGTCGCGTTCGCCGCGGGCCGAGACCTCGACGAGCTGCTGCAGCGGATCGAAAGCGACATGCCCTTCCTCCAGGCGACCCGCAACGAGGCGATGATTGCGATTCACCAGAGCTATCGTCAGGCGATTCGGTGTCTCAAGGGTTTGACTTACGAACGCAATCGCTTCGACGAAGACGGGTTCGAGGAGCGCTCCTTCCTCTCCCGGAGTGTGCCGCCGACGAAGTGCTTCTACGAAGTACGTCGTTTACAGACCTCGTTCATCTTGCGCGACTTCGGCGAGGCGAGCGTGCGCGCGGAGACCGCCGGCGCGCTCCTCCCGACGGTCGCCGGTCACATCCCTGCGGCGGAGTACAACTTCTACAGCTCGCTCAGCTATGCCGCGCTTTGCGAAGCTGCTGCCGAGACCCAGCGCGCCGAGTGGCTCTCGAAGATTGAGGCCAATCAGCGCAGACTTTCGGCCTGGGCGACCACCTGTCCGGAGAATTTTCGCCATCGATACCAGCTGGTGAGCGCCGAGGTCGCGCGCCTGGAAGACAAACACCTCGAAGCGACGGATCTCTACGAACAAGCGCTGGAAGGGGCGGCGCGGTCGGGGTTCGTCCAGGAGGACGCCATCGCCAGCGAGCTCGCGGCGCGACACGCGCTGTCGTGTGGTCGCGGGCAGATCGCCGAGCTCTATATGGAGCGCGCGCGCGAGCGATATGCTCGTTGGGGCGCATCGGAGAAAGTGCGCGCGCTCGAGGAGGAGTTCACGGATTTGAGCCGTTCGCAGGCCGCGATGACCGCCCGCGTGCACGGCTCCGATCTGGATTTGCACAGCCTGCTCCGCGCGGCCGAGACGGTGTCGACCGAGGTGGTGCTCGACCATTTGCTCGAAAAGCTGATTCGCGTCTGTTTGCAGGCTGCCGGGGCGGAGCGCGTCGTTTTGATCCTCGAGGAGGAGGGTGGGGCGTTCGTTCGTGCCTCCGGCCTCGGAAGCTCCGACATCGTCCTCGAACGCACGGCCCTCACGCGCGCGGAGGCGATCGCGCGCACCCCCGTGGAGCGAGTACGCGCGTCGCGCCAGCCGCTCGTGATCGACGACGCCTCTCACGACCCACGAACTTCGGCGGACCCTTATGTCGCTTCGCAAGGCGTCAAATCCCTCCTCGCGCTGCCGGTCCAGCGCCAGGGCAGCCTGCTCTCCGTCCTCTATTTCGAGAACAATTTGATGACGCACGCCTTCACGGCGTCGCGCCTGAAGGTCCTCGAGCTTCTTTCGACCGAGATCGCCGTATCGCTCGAGAACAGCCTGCTCTTCGAGCGACTCACACGGGAGGTTCACGATCGCACGCGCGCCGAGGCCAGCGTGCGGTTCTTGGCCAATGCGGGTGAGGAGCTCGCGCAATCGCTCGACTTCACGGAGACGCTGCGAAAGCTCGCGCGGTTGGCCGTCCCGCTTTTGGGGGATTGGTGCGTCATCGACGTCGTCGACGAAAATCGCCGCATTCGTCGGACGGGCGGCGCGCACGTCGATCCCGAGAAATACGCCCTGATTCGCGAATTGGAGGCGCAGACGCCGGATTGGACGTCACCACAACCAGCATCCGTCGTCCTGCGCACGGGCTCGCCCCTGTTGCTCGAAAATCTCGCGAACGGGCGAATGGAAACGTTCGCGCGTGACGCCGACAACCTCCGCGTCGTGAGAGGGCTCGGCACCCGAAGCGCCATTGCCGTGCCGATGGTCGCCCACGGGCGTACGGTCGGCGTCATCACCTGCGCCCTCGGGACCCCCAACCGCAGCTATGGCGTCGCCGACTTGACGGTCGCACAAGAGCTTGCGCGGCGAGCAGCCCTCGCGCTGGACAACGCACGGCTCTTCCGGCGCGAACAAGAGGCTGTGCGCGTTCGCGAGGAATTCTTGTCGATTGCGGCCCACGAGCTCAATACCCCCATAACGTCGTTGTCGCTCATGGTGCAGGGGCTGGTGAGCGGGCGCGTCCCGATGACGCCGGACACGATCAAGACGACGCTCGCCGTGGCCGACCGCCAGGTGCGTCGCTTGGCCCGGCAGATCGGTGAGCTCCTCGACGTATCGCGCATTCGCGCGCACGGCCTCGTTTTGAAGCGTTCACGGGTCGACCTGTCGACGGTCGCCCGCGAGGTCGCGGAGCGGCTCCGGGACGAAGCGGGCCGCGCCGGGTCGGCACTGCGGGTCGACGCCGAGGGTCCCGTCGTCGGTCATTGGGACGAAGCGAGGCTCGAGCAGGTGGTGACGAACCTGTTATCGAACGCGATCAAGTTCGGAGAAGGAAAGCCCATCGACGTGTCGGTACGGAGCGTCGAGCATCGTGCCCTCCTCCGAGTCCACGACGAAGGTATCGGCATTCCCCCGGATCGCATTCCGCACATCTTCGAGCGATTCGAGCGAGCGGTCTCGGCCCAGCGTTATGGCGGTCTCGGTCTCGGCCTCTTCATCGTGAAGAGCATCGTCGACGCGCTCGGCGGCGCGATCGCAGTCGACAGCAGGCCCGGAGCCGGATCGACGTTCATCGTCGAGCTGGCCGGTGCCGAGTGACCGCAAACCGATTACGGTTCGGAGGGCCCATCAGGCGCGGGAGTCGGCAGGACGAGCTCGCCCGCAGCCGCAGAAGATGAGGGGGTCGCCGTCACCGGGGCGACGGGCTGCGCCGACGGCTTGGCCGCGGGGACGAGCCCGTCCGCCGCCGAAGGAACGGCCGAAGGCGCAGCGGCCGCGCGGTCGGGTGGTTTCGGCATTCGCCCCCAAAGCACCGGCGGGCGCGCCGACGAGGGCGCCCCGCGCCGGGGCTCGTCCGACTTCGCTGTCGGGTGGTGGATCACGACGGGTGGCTCTGCAGCCGCCGCCGGAAGCGCGGCCCCATCCGCAACAGCCGGTGCCTCTGCAGGCATCGCGGCGCGCGCCGTATCCATTCGACCCGCACCCGTCATCGATCGCGCGAGCACCAACATGACCGCAATGGTGGCGACGGACGTCGCGGCAAGGACGGGAAGAATCCAGCGAGTCCGGCGCGGTGGCCCGACGGGCGCCGGCGTCACCACGGGAACGTCGTGCACCACCGGCGCGTCGCTCTTTTGCACGCGAATCGGCGTCTGTCGCGGAATGGTGGCGTCGAGATCCTCCCGTCGAATGGTGGCGCGCAGGTCTTCGGGAGGTAGGTATCGCTCGAGCTCGGTGAGCGTCGCTGACATCGGTCGGGGGATGAGGCGATCGGGCAATTGAAGCGCCCTGTCGAAGCTGGAGATCATTTCGCCCATCGTCGTGAATCGCTTGCGAGGATCCGGCGAAAGGGCCCGGCTGAACCATCCGTCGAGATCGGACGGAAGGTCGGGCCGCAACGAGGTGACAGGGGTGAAGTTGCGCCGAGACAGCCGCCGCCCCGCCTCCTCGAGGGTATCGGCCTCGAAGGGCACGCGGCCGGTGAGCAGGAGATAGACGACGACCGCGAGCGACCAGACATCCGAATAAATGCCGAGCGGCTGCCATGCAATCGCCTGCTCCGGGGCCATGAACGCCGGCGTACCGAGGACGAACCCGCTATTGTCGACTTCGCCGATACGCCTCGCAATGCCGAAGTCGAGGAGCTTTACGGACAGCTCACCCTCCCCTTCGACGAGGAACAGATTGTCGGGCTTCACGTCGCAGTGAACGAGGCCCGCCGCGTGGACCTTCACGAGCGCGCGCGCGGTTTGTGTCAGGACGGCACGAGCCTCCAATACCGAAAAGGATTGCTGGCGGTCGATGCGCTCTTGAATGGTCTCCCCTTCGAGCAGCTCCATCACGATGAACGGGACACCGGCCTTCGTCATGCCGCGATCGAAGATGTGGACGACGTGCAGGCTCTTGATGCGAGCGGCCACGGGTCCCTCTTCGAGGAAGCGCTTTCGCACCGAGGGCAGCGTGCGCATCGATTCGTTCAGGAGCTTCACCGCGACGCGGATACCCAGGTTCTTGTGCTCCGCGACCCAGAGGCTCGCCATTCCCCCGTCACCCAGCGGCCGGACGAGCTGAATGCTGGGGGTCAGCATGGCTCCCGGACGGAGCGTTTGAATGGGCGACTCCTCGACTTCGATGATGTCGCCCTCATCGAGGCAGTATTCATCCGCGTTCGCCTTCGGCGAACCCTGCCTCGCGGGAGCCGCCCCGGCCTGTCTCGCTTCGCTCGACGTGGCCTGCCCCACGAGGCAGAACTCATCCGCGTTCGCCTTCGGCGAACCCTGCCTCGCGGGAGCCGCCCCGGCCTGTCTCGCTTCGCTCGACGTGGCCTGCCCCACGAGGCAGTCCACCGCGTCTGTGGCGGAGGAGTCGGGCCGAGCCGAGTGATTACGGAAACTTGGCGGGGCTGGGCGGATCATCGCACCGACTCAGGCAAGGCGCATTCCACGCACCCACACCACACCACCTCCCCGCTTTTCCCGTTACGTCAATGGCATGTGCGCTGCAGCGTCGGCCGTCGAAGGAGTGCGCCTATGAGAAAATTGGCGAACGTCATCGATATTCATTCGGCATTCTTACGATGCAGTATACCCATCGCGGCAATCGGGCTCGCTATCGGCGTATTCGGGTGTGATGGTGACATCGAGACCGTCCCCGTCGACGAAACACCGATCGAGACGACCGTCGCCGTCACCGAGGTGGAATTCGAGATCACCACGGATCGTCTCGCCGCTCCGGCAGGCCTCGTCACGTTCGAAGTCTGGAATCGAGGTGAGGAGATTCACGAGTTTCTCGTGATTCGGACAGACCTCGCGCCGGACGACCTCCCCACGGAGGAGGACGGCAGCTATCTGGAGGACGGACCTGGAACGGAGATCATCGACGAGGTGGAGGAGATCCTCCCCGGCGAGACGGTGGACCTCACCGTCGATCTGGACGAAGGTGATTACGTCCTCATCTGCAATATGGTGGAAATCGAAGAAGACGGAGAGGTCGAATCCCATTACGCAGAAGGAATGCACACCGCATTCGTCGTAACGGATACGGTCTCCGGGATTTGATTCGTCAGCTCGCGTGCGCGCCATCGGCCCCGTCGAACCGAATCCGACGGGACAGCGCATAGAGCCGGGCGGCCATGGGGCTACGCTCGCGGTGATCTTGCGCAGGCAACAGCTCGGCGATGACGCGCGCACGAAACGCCGAAAGCAGCGGAAGCTCGTCCGCGAGCGCCGCGGGAAGGTACGTCGGCAATGGCGGCGTGCCGGAGGAGAATACGATCTCCGCGCGTAGCCACTCGGCGTTCATGAAGCTGCGACGCTTGTAGGCGCGGCGATCGAGGAGCAGACGCTCGGTCTGCTTCTTCAGAAATCCGGCCGGCAATCCGTGGGCCGCAGCGCGGAACCGCTCCATCAGAGCCTGTGCGAGGTCCTGCAGACCGCGCTCGGAGAACGCGTCCGGGTTGGCGAGCCCGACCCGGGCGCGCTCGACCGCGCCGCGCAACGCCTCGTCGGCGGTCGCCAATGGGGCGGCGACTTGCACGGCGATCTCGAGCGCCCGCAGCTCGTCGTAGGAAAGGGAGAGAAGGCCGTCCGTCACGACGAGCGGCGGAACGAAGAAATCGGACTCCACACTTCGCCGCAAGAGGCCCGCGAGCTCATTGCCTTGTGCGACGGGCGCTTGTTTGATGATCGCGCCGATCTCCATTCGCATCTGGAGATCTTTCGGGGTCTCGAACATCGCGGCGAGCGGGCTGTCGAACGAGATGGGCGACATCTGCTCGACGATGTCGCGATATTCGGCGCGCATTCGCTTCATCGCGTTCTGTTCGAACCAGAGCAGCTGCAGTGATTCACCGGGCGAAACATCCAGTTGCGGGCCGGCATCGCGCAATATCGGATCAGAGCGGCCGAACATCGGCTCATCCATGGCCGTCGATGGATCCGACATTATCGGGGCATCGAGCGGCGCTATGAAAGGCGCAGGGGTCGTGGAGCGCTCTGCCGATGGGCCACTTGCGCCGGGTCCCTTTTGAAGGACCAATTGCTGACCGAGGGTCTGCCCCGTGAGCAGGCTGAGCGGCGCGACCGAAGACGCGGGTGAGCTGGGCGCTTCGGAAGACGACGGCGGGGGGCTCGATGGAGGCGGGAGGATCGGCGGAGCAGGAGGATCGGCGGGCCTGAGAATGATCGTGCGATTGCCGAACTCCTCGTCATCGGCGGGCGGAGCGGGCGGTTTGAACGGCAGCGCAGCCGCGCTCGCGTGATGTGTCAGCACCTTCGTGACCGCCGTGATCTCCTCCGGGAGCTCGGTCGTGCAGGTAGGACCGTCCAGCGTCGGCGCGCGCTCTGCTTCGAGGGCTACCGTGCCTTTCGACATCGGGGGGGGCATCGTGACGGACGTCGTCGAGGATGCGGGCGGCGGAGGGGCGCTCGGTCCCTTCTCGAAATCGATGACGACATCCTGAAAATCCGCGTCGGCCTCACAGGGAATGACGGTTCTCCAGGTCAGGGCGCAGGTGCTTCGCTCCGTATCGATGGCGACGGTATCGATCCTCATCGTCGCCGACATTCCTCCGAAAATGGCCCGGAGCCTCATACCGGGCAGACTGGTCACGAAGGTCGGCAACTCGCTGTGAAGGTGCTCGAGGGTGAGCGTCTCTTCGTCCCCGACGGAAACAAGTTGTTGATCCGCCGGTGCAGCATTGAAGAACGACGAGTTGACACCGCCCAACATGTACGCGGGCCAGGTCGAAGCCGTGAGCCCCGTCCCGCTCGGAAGCTTGCTGCGGCGAAGATCCCAATGTTCGGGAATGGGGCCGAAGCCGATCGGTGGAACGGCCACGCCGGGCGAACCCAAGGTGAAGCCGACCGGACGGACAGTCGGGATTCGAAGCCGACCTTTGCCATCCACGGCATCGTTCGCGATGCCGACCGGATTCCACGTTCCTTTGCCGCCTGCAGCCTGCTCATAGCCGATCGAGGCGCGCGCAAAAGGCTTCCCCCGTTCGAGGCGGCCGTCGCGGCTGTAGGCACAGTCCGCATGAACCGCGATCGACTTCTTGAGGCTGCCGATCGCGACCGAGGCGATCAAGAGCTCGGTACGGGTGCCGGGCGGCGCAAACGCGCTTCCGCGAACGTAGACGTCGGCGCGCGGTTTGATCGGTACGACATCCGTCGGCATACCGCTCCGAGGAGACGGAAATACGTCGTCCTGCCTCCGCGCGAGGCGCAGTCGCCCCGGCGTCAGATCGAAGGTCCCCTTGCAAATCACGCTCGCGCGGTGCTCGCGATCGTTCATTTGCCACCGCACGATGACGACCGGCAACAAGCTGTCCCGAACCACGTAGTGGTACGGCCTGAGAGGCATCTTCATCGGGACCGTCTCAAAAGCGCCGCGAACTACCGATTGCTCCGCCATGATAAATGCTCCGGGACGAATAAATACGACAAGCCGTTAAGAAGACATCTCAGAACAAATCAGGGAATGCGCCAACTCGTCATCAGGACGTAGGCGAACGGGGGCGGCACCGCGCCGCCCGCCTGCAATGCAAACGCGACGTCGACTCGAATCTCGTCGACCGCATCGGGATCGAAGGCATCGACCAATTCGACGAGCATCGCCGCCGCGATGGGATCCATTCGCTGCCAGGCAAGGAGCCTGCCGACGAGGACCGCGCGAGCCTCCTCCGACAAAGCCGCTGTCTTGCCACGAAGGAGCCGGAACAAGGACGGCTCCGCGCGCGCGACCGACGGCGCTTCGATTTTGGTATCACTCAATCCGGCGCCGGCGAGCAGGCGTGCTTCCGAATGGCTGAGCGCGCAGCCGTCCTGCGCGAGCAACGCAAATCGCAGCGGCTGGAGCGATTCGCCGGGCCAGAGCACGGCGACCTCGTCACGAAAGGCTTCGTGATCGAGGTCTCGACGGGAGAGCCGCCCGGCCTGGTGGAGGTGTCGCGCCGCCGTCTTCCAAGCGGCGACCCACGCCGGCATGCGCAAACAATCGCGCGGCTCACGCCACGCCGACGTCAAGCGAACAATCGCGTTCGAGCTCCATGCGGCGAGCGCTTCGACATGTGCCGATACGAGGCCCTCCATTGGAGGAATGTCGACGCCGTCGAGAGAGCGTGTCGAAAGCATCATCAGGCTGACCGCGACCGCACGATCATCCCCCGCCGCCGTGCCGACGACATCGTACGGAGCCTCCAACCGGCGGCTCCGTGCAACGGCCTTCAACAGAGGCGTGCGCTGGCAAAGGGCAGTGTCGTTCGACGCGTTCATGTTTCCTTATGCCCCTACGGGCCAGTCTCGATCGGTGGGGAACCGCCTGGGTCGATGCGTCGGATAAGTAAGGCTTGAATGTCTCCGTACTGATCTTTGCTGTCCTTCCCCTTGTCAATCTTGAGCAGCGGGTTCCTTTCGATGTGTGGGATGACGTCCTCATGGACACGGATGAGCCTTATTTCGCCACCGGGTCGAACGACGCGGACGAGCTCCGCGAGGCAAGCATCCGTAATGTTGTTCGAGAGGATGCGGTCGTAATAGTAAAAGACACTCCAATTGGAGAAGGCGACGTCGAACGACGCATCGGGAAATGGCAGCTTCGAGGCGTCGCCCTGTTTGAATTTGGGCCCTCCGGGCAGCTGGGGCGGAACGCCCGCGATGTCGACTCCCGTAGCGTCGGCGCCCGCGGCTTGGAGCTGGCGAGTGAACGCTCCGTGGCCGGAGCCGACATCGATGACGGTCCGCCCCCTAAGGCTTTCAAGCTCCACCGCCCATTCCGGCGCCCCCCGTTCCACGAGCACCTCGAGGGTCTTGTCGGTGATTGAGAACGTCTGGCCGTGAACTTTGATCTGCCCCTGCCCGGGCATGATCACCTCACCCGCCGCGGGCAATTCGACGTGTGTGAGCGGCTCCGCGCCGCTACGCAGGTAGCTTCGTGGGTCGACCCGGACGCGTGTCGAAGCGTTTGTCAGCGCAGCCTTCTGGCCGAGCATGATTCGCTCGCCGCCCTGACGAAGGAACTCCGGCGGTTTGTTCAGGCCGAACCGAATGGCCGGGCTGTTCTTCAGATTGATGTAATCGATACCGCGGACACCGTACTCCGGATCCACGTCCGGCAGACCGAGCTTGTCGGCCGCGTCATCGGCGCCGTTTCTTACGGCGTAGTCGATGTCGCTGCGTGTCTTGTGCTTCGAAAGCCCCCCGTTCAAGTCCTTGAACGGTAGGTCGGTATCGAGGTTGCGACGCTGTCCTTTTGCGGCACTGCCGACGACGTAGATGTCCTCGCCGAGCTGATCGGCGCCGCGCTGAATCGCCTCGATCTCGTGCGGGCGTAGATCACCGAGGCGAACCGCTTCCTCCGCAACGGGAGGCGGAGCAGGCTCTAGAGCAATCTCCTCTGGGCCTGCTTTGGCGACGGGCTCGTTTTCGACGGCAGTGCGAACCGGCTCCGCTTTGGCGGCCGGCGCCGGCAATGCTTTGACGACCGGCGGCGCCGGCTCTGCAACGGGCGGTTCCGAAGCGACTTGGAGAAGCGGCTCGTTTTCGACTCTCGAATAGCCCGGGTCCGCCTTTTCGGCGAACCCGTAGCGCTCACCAATTTTGCGTGCGGCCAGGTTGCCGGGGCGGCCTCCCAACCCACCCGCGACGAACCCTGCACCTGCGCCCCAGAGGCGCGCTTGAAGCTCCGTCGCGCCCATTGCGCGTGCACCGCGCTCGGCCACCTCCGTCGCGACAGTTCCTATCGCGAGGGGCGTGGCGACCTTTACGAACGCAGCTCCCCAAGCCGCCCTCGCTCCCCAACCCGCGGCCATGTAGCCCGACGCCATGCCTCCTGTCATGAGCGTCAGCCCACCCCAAAGAAGAGCGTTCAAGACGAGCGGCGCATTGCCGGCCTCATGCTTCATCTGCTGGGGCGGAATCGCCAGCGCCGTGTCGCCGCCGATCAGCGTGCGCGCGCTGGTTCGAATGAGCCGACCGCCGCATTGGCACTTTTCTTCGATCCGTGCGAGCGGCCTTCGATTGACGAATACCGTGCTGCTGCCGCTCGCGACGACATCGTCGTCGTGGCCCACGGTATCCAGCCCCGCGCGGCTGGCCTCTTTGCCTTCGATGAATGTGTCTTCGGAGCCGGTCTCGATCACGCTGCAGCTCGGGCCGTCATTCTCCGCCTCACCGAGATGCAGCCCGAGGAGCCCACCACCAGCGACGGCCGCGGTGGCTCCGCCGGCGGCGACCATCGTCGTCCCCACGGTTGCACCCGCGACGACGGCTGCAACGCCACCGGTGGCGACGACCACCGCCGCTCCTGCGACGACGACCAAGGCGGCGCCGACGCACAATCCGATCTTCATCCAGGCGGCGGCCATCGTGTGGCCGACCTCGTCCCCCCTTCGCGCCGCAAGCTGCCCGGGCATCGCGAGCTCCTACACGGACTGGGAGAAGCGTATCGTCGAAATGATTTGCGAAAGCAGCGGCGCCTGCGCCTCGGCTTCGCTCTTCATGCAGGTGGTCGCGATGCTGATGACCGTCTGCCCGTCGCGGATCATAAAGAGCGATTGCGAGACCGGCCCCGCAGGCCCCTTCCACGAAAAGCGCAACACGATGCTCTCGCGTCCGCCGATCGTCGTCGTCCTGCGGTTCTCCAGATCCAGCCCCTCGAGCTGGCGCGCCACTAGGACGAGCTGGTGATCGGCGTACGACGGGAGATCTCCGAGTGGAGGCGCCAGGCGGTCTTTGGTCATCACGACGCTCGCGGCCATGGGCGACGAGCTCGATGGCGCCGAAAACGACACAAGTGTCTTATCGGTCCAGTCCGAAGGTACATCGAATGCAAGAATCGCGTCTTGATAGGTAGACATGGTGGCCGCATTCATTCATTGGTTGACAGGGCGACGTCGATCACGAGTGGCGGACCGAGGCGCGCCTGAGCGAACGCCTCCGGCTTCGTCCCCGTGGCCGGCAACGGCGTGAGCACGCGCGCCGCGTCGATGGTGGCACCGCCGGAGCGCGGCGGCCTGGGTTCATGAGGCTCTGCGGCCGGCGCGAGTGTCTTCACGTGCACTTCGGCGCCGACGGGCTGTCCGGCGAGGCTCGAAGGTCCACAATTGATTTCGCACGTACCACCCTGCGTCGCATCCGCACGGATCCTCCCGCCCGTGAGTTGAATCCCCTCCACGGCGTCGACGAAAACAGCACCACCTTTGAGCGTCAGCGTCGCTCCGTGCCCGGTCGTCAGGACAATTTCATCGGGGAGAATCTGAATGCCGCAACCATTCGTGCCGACGAGCGTCGAATGTGCTGCGAGTGCGGTGACGATATCCATGCGGCCGACGAAGGCGGCGCGGTCGACGCCTACGTGCATCACCGCCTGATCGCCGACGTACTCCGTCTTTATCCCGCCGATGTGCGCCGTTCGATGGGCCCCGACCGCGCTCACTTCGCTGCCGCCGACATTCGTGCTCTTGCTCGCGAGTACCGTCGAAGCAAAATCGCGTTTGATGACCTCGCTGTAGTCGCGCTCTGCCTGAATGTGGAGTCGCTCGCGACCTTTTGCGTCGTCGAACATGAGCTCGTTGAAGCCGCCGGCGCCACGCGAGCTGCACGTCTTCAGCCCACTCCGAGTCTTGTGTTCGGGAAGTTTGTAAGGGACGGGGGTCGTTGCATTGAAGACGCGCCCGACCACGACGGGGCGGTCCGGATCACCGTCGAAGAATTCGACGAGCACTTCTTGTCCCACGCGGGGCAACGTGACGGTGCCGTACGCGCTGCCGGCCCAGGCTTGACTGACACGCATCCAACAAGAGCTGTGTTCGTCGAGCTGGCCTTCGCGGTCCCAATGGAACTGCACGCGGCACCGTCCGAACGAATCGGTGTGGATCTCTTCGCCTCGCGGGCCAACGACCACCGCGCTCTGCACGCCGAAGATGCGCGGCCGGGGCGTCACTTCGGCTGGGACGAATGGGTCGCTCGCGAACACCGCTTGGACGTCGAATTCCCAGCCGGCTCGGTCGCCGCGCAACTTGGAAGTGGAGACGATGAATCCGGTTTCGACGCCGAGCTCGCTTCGCGGGTGGCCGTCGATCGCAAAGGCGGCGCCCGGACACAACTCGATCATGTTGGTCGACAAATGAACCGCGCGGTTGCCGCCTCGATGGGCCGCGAGCTTCCGAGCTGCCAAAGTGTTTGCCTCGGCCTCGTCCTCGTGGGCGTCGGCCGGCGGGCTCGACTCCGGTCCCTCGACGACGAAGGCTCCGTGCTCGTAGACGTACCGCTCGTATTTGGCTTCGGACTGTGCGTGGTCGGGTCCAGCCTGCACCGTCAGGGGGCGATCCATCGGCCGCCTGAAGTCCTCACTTCGCAGGGTGACGACGGCCGAACGGCTCTCGTGGTGAACCTTTACCTTCGTAACGAACGCGTGGCGCACGTCTGCGTGGACACTGTCGGTGAACGGGATTCGCCGCAGTGGCTCTGCCGGCACCGGCGCGCGATCGGTGAGGACGAGCCGCGTCTCGTGCTCGGGTGTCCACTGCTCGGAGGGGGACGCCGGCGGGTCCGGTGCAAAGTAGTAGGTAATGCCGGCCCGCTCCATCAATCGCGATATGAATGCGAAGTCTGTCTCGCGGTATTGGACACAATACTCCAGGCGCGGATACACCTCGGCGAGGTCGACGCGCGGCTCGATATCGAGCTCTGCGAGGATCGTCAGGACGATGTCGCGCACGCTCTTGTGCTGAAAGATGCGGCAGTTCTCACGCAGCTTCGCGCGCCACAGCGACGGGACGATCTTGAGCGAATAGGTGGACAGGCCCTCCGGCTCGACGCGAAGGAGGGATGCGGCCGAACAGAACCCATTCCACGTGCGTGACTGCATGACCCCTGGCGCGACCAGCGTCTGCATGCGCAACGACGCGCCCATCGACACGACGCTCGCGAGATCGATGTCGGCGTCCGGCGCACGCACGACGAGATCGACTTCGAACGGTCGACTCAATGCATCGGTGACGGTCAGCTCGCGAACATCGAAAGGATGATCCCCGCGCGCGAGGGCGAGCTCGAACGAAGGAATATTGAGGGTGGCCAGTTCCGGTAGGCGCATGGTCCGAAGCCGTCGCAAAGCAGACGGTGTGCCACCACATCGGGTTCGAATTCCTCGCCGAACCGAGCCCGCGCTGCGCCTCGATGCGTCGCACTGCGGTCCGCCCCGTCGCACTGGACGTGTCCATGTCCGCCCGAAGACTGGTAGTCAGCGAACGAGGACGACATTAGGGTCGGCTCGTGGTGACCGGATCCGACGGCTTTCCCGACGACCCGACAGTGAAGCGCAGCAAGCTCGCGCGCGAGGGCCCGCCTGCGATCTCCTTCGCGCTCACGATCGTCGACGGCCCGGACAAAGGCGCGCGTTTCCTGGTCGATGGGCAATCGCCGTCGCGCGCAATGCTGGGGAAGAGCCCCGCCTGCGAGCTGCTCGTGACCGACGCGCGCGTGTCGCGACGCCATGTCGCAATCGAGGTGTTGGGATCGCGTCTGCGCGTCACCGATATGGGGTCGACGAACGGCACGTTCGTCGACGGGATCGCGGTCGGCGTTGCGTTCTTACGCGGCGGCGAGACGCTGCGACTGGGTGATACGGCGATCTTCGTCGAGCAGGACCTCTCGCCCGCGTCGGTCGGCGCCACGGCGAAGAGCGCGTTCGGTGCCCTCCTCGGGGCGAGCTCGGCGATGCAGCGCCTCTATCCACTTTGCGAGCGGCTCGCCGCGTCGAGCGTCCCGGTCGTCATCGAGGGGGAAACCGGGACCGGCAAAGAGCAGCTCGCGGAGGCGTTGCACGAACAGAGTAGTCGCGCAGCCGGCCCTTATGTGGTGTTCGATTGCACGACGGTCGCGCCGAATCTCATCGAGTCGGAGCTGTTCGGCCACGAAAAGGGATCGTTCACCGGTGCGCTCTTGACCCGCGAAGGGGTCTTCGAGCGAGCGAACGGCGGGACCCTTCTCATCGACGAGATCGGGGATTTGCCGCTCGAGCTACAACCGAAGCTCTTGCGCGCGATCGAGCGGAGCGTCGTCACCCGCGTGGGCGGCAGCTCCGCGCAGAGGGTCGACGTTCGGCTGCTCACCGCGACCAGGCGGAACTTGGATCGAGAGGTCCAATTGGGTCGGTTCCGCGAAGATCTCTTTCACCGAATTGCGGTGACGCGCATCGAGCTGCCTCCCCTGCGCGAACGTGAAGGCGACGTGCCGCTCCTCGCTCGCCACTTCTGGGAGCAGCTCGGCGGCGACGCGCGCGCCATTCCGGCCGATTTGCTCGTTCGATGGGCCGACTATGATTGGCCCGGCAACGTGCGCGAGCTGCGCAACGCGGTAGCGCGGCGGCTGGCGCTCGGGGATCTGGCGGACATGGATGAGCTGACACCAACGTCGGATCCACACCGTGGGGAAGAGCCCACGCGGATCGTGCGCGGGGGTGATGCCATCGCAAAAATCCTCAGCTTGGAGCTTCCCCTGGTCGAGGCGCGGGAGAAGGTGATCGAAGCATTCGAGCAGCGATACCTGGAGGATCAGCTCGCGCGCCACGACGGCAATGTGACCAGGGCTGCGGCGGCTGCGGGCGTAACCCGGCGCCATTTCCAGCGGCTTCGCTCTAGGGATTGACCGCCCTCAAGCTCGCAATGGCAGGCGTGGCCAGCCACGCCTCGCGGCCGCCGGGGATCCTCTCGAGGGACCGTGCGATTGCCTCCGCCCACACGATGGCCTCGGCGCGGGCTTGTTCGGCGTCGGCGGCTCGCCCGGCGGCGTGGAGAGCGCCGACGAGCAGAGCACGAAGCGCGGCTCGCTCGGAAAGATACGTGGCCGCGCCCTCCGCCTCGCGCAGGCTGGCATCGAGCAACCGGCACGCGTCCTCGGCTTTGGCCTCGGCGAGAAGGGCGCTCCCGAGGACGTGCGCGGCGAGGCTCCGCGCTTCGGGGTAACGCTCGGCGAGGACGTGCTGCGCTTCTCGGACCGCCGTCGCTCGATCCCCCTCGATGCGGGCGCATGCAGCGAGCAACGCGCGGGCGACCGACCTCGGATACGCGTCGATCGCGTGGACGTACGCCTCTGCGAGCGGCCGCGCGGACACCGCGTCGCCTCGGCGAATGGCGCCGACGGCCGGCAACAGCGCGCCCCAAAGCACCCACATGACGAGGCCGGCTTCGCGGGCGAAGGCGTTGTTTTCAGCGATGTCCTCGCGAACGCCGGCTGTAATTCCGCAATCGAGCGACGTCTGCGCGCGGAAGAAGCGGGCACACGCTTCTCCCATTCGATCGGAGGTCTTCCGAAAGAGAAGAATGGCTTCGTCGTAAGCGGCGAGGGCCCCGCCGGGATCGCCGAGGCGATGCGCGAGGCGCTGCCCGCAGAGGAGCCACGCGCGAAAATTGCCGATATCGCCGTGCGCAACGAGGACCGCGTGGCCACGTTCGAGCAGGGCGCGGGCGACATCGGGACGCCCGAGATTGAGCGCACCGAGGCTCATGATGACGAGAGCGCCGCCGTGGGTGCGGCCGGGGAAGGCTCGTTCGACAGGCAATGCGAGATAAGCGTCGACGGCCTCCGCCGCGGCCTCCGCGCCATTGGCCGTTGCGCCGGCACAGAACAGCACGATCCCGAGCGCGAGGAACCAAGTCGGCGTCCCCGGCTCGAGGCCTTTCAAGGCTTCGCGACCGAAGGCGAGCGCCTCCTCGGAGCGAGCCTGGGCGCCCGTCGTGACCGACAACATCGCGCGGCCGAGCCCGAGGTCGGCGTCCGATGCGCCCTCCGCGACGAGCCTCTTCGAAAGCCGCTCGAGCAGCGGAAAGTCGGACCCGGCGAATGCAGCGAGCGCCGCCTCGCGCGTCCAACGGCGGCCACCGTCGACGTCGCCGCCGAGCTCGTAATGGCGAGCCAGAACGAGCGCGTCCGTCTCGCCGCTCTCCAAAAGGTATTTGGCCGCGGCGAGGTGCGCGTGCGCGCGATCATGGTCCGACAGCGAGGCATACGTCGCCTCGTGGAGAAACGCGTGTCGAAATGCATAAACGCCGTCGAACAAGGCATTGACCACTTCGGCATTGCGCAATCGCTCCAGGGAGCGGGCCGCATCTTCGACATTCGAGCCTTCGTCACCGAGGACGGCCAGCGCGCCTTCGAGGAAAAACTGCTCGCCGAAGACGCTGGCTGCGCGGAGCAGCCGCCGGTCCTCCGGCTCGAGCGTCGAAAGGCGATCCATGGCGAGCGCGACGGCGGAAGGCGGAACCGCCTCCGGGTGGCCTCCACGCGTCACCCAGCGTGCGAGCTCTTCCAAATAGAAAGCATTGCCGCGAGCGCGCTCGACGAGGGTTCGAACCAACGATTCACTCGCTTGCGGCAGCACCTCGCGAAGGAGCGTCTCGGCTGCTCGATCAGGCAATGCGCGAAGTAGAATCGCGTGCTGGACGGGCCACGGGACGACGCTCGACCCGGCCGAAGGGGGACGCGACGCGGCCGTCACGAGCACCGGAAGCTCGGCTCGCGCGGCATCGTCAATCAAGCGAAGGCTCGGGGTGTCCGCCCATTGAACGTCATCGAGGAGGAGCAAAAGGGGTCGTCCTCGCGTGTAATCGACGAGCCACGCGTGAAACCCCCGCTGAATGTATTCGGCGCGTAGGCGGGGATCTTTGCGCGCGGTGACCAAGGCGTTGCTGGGTGGCACTTCGAGCACCACGCCGAGGATCTCCGCGAGCGCTTCACGAAGGGCGGCATCGGTCGTGTGGCGCGCGATGGCATCACGCATATTGCCAATCTCGCCCCCGATGGCGCCGGCGACGATCTGCTGCGCGAGTCGGAATGCGTGGCCCGCGCCGAATGCGCTGCTTCGCGTCTTGACGATTGCGACGTCGCCGCGCCGGCTCGCGCGCTGAAGGATTTCGAATAGGAGTCTCGATTTGCCGATACCGGGCTCCGCCGTGATCGTCGCCGCGCGGAACGTTCGCTCCGTGACGAGGTCGTCCATCATCGATTGGACGACGGCCAGCTCCCGCTCGCGCGCGACGCAGGGCACTTGAATGCCGAGCAGCTCGCGGCGAGGCGCGCTGTGCGGGCTCACGATGACGAAACCTCCCGCGACCGGCGCGACGTCGTAGGCGTCGCCGACCAATTGGCGGGTCAGCTCGTCGGCGAGGACGCGGCGCGGGTCTTTTCGCAACAGCGCACGCGCGCGCTCGATCAGCGAGCTGTCCACCCGGGGCAGGCCCTCTTCTGCCCAATCGGTGCAGATCGCGACACGGAGCGAGCGGCACGCGATCGACGCCGCATACGCGGATGCGACCGCACGGGCGGCTCGATCGCGCGAGGAAGCGGGCCCGCTCAAGACGGCGATCGACTCCTGACCGGCGGCATGACACGTGCCGCCGACCGAAAGCGCGCATTTGGTGAGCACGGTGTGCACCCAATCGACGATCTTCGGGCTTCGGTCGTCGCTGGTCGGCTCGGCGACGAGCACGCTCACGAGCTCGCGCTGCGTACGGGAGACGTTCGCGGGCTCCGCGAGCACGCGGACCGGTGCCGAGATCGGCTCCGCTCGTGCGACGTATGCGCGCGCCGCGCTCGAGCGGTCGAGGCGCGCTTCGGATTGTGCTGCGCGGGAGAGGCGCAGCACATCGGCAACCTGCATGCGTCGAAGCTCGAGCTCGTCGTGGGCGATGTCCGCGACGTAGGCACTCGCTTCGGACGTCGTCGCGATACCGGAGGTCACGCGGAAGGCCTCGACGAGGCGATCGCGGAACACGTCCGCTGACCCCGGCCTGCGGTCTCGGTCGCGCTCGAGCGCCCACGCGACGACATCGGCGATCGGGCGAGCGACGTCCGGTCGCGCGTGCGCCAGCGACGGCGCGGGCTCGTTCACGATCCGGCGCATGGTGGCGACCTCGTTCTCGGCGCGGAACAGCCGGCGGCCGGCGAGGCACTCCCACGCGACCACGCCGGCAGCCCAGACGTCGACCCGGCGATCGAGGCCGTCACCCAGGACCTGTTCGGGCGCCATGTACCCGATCTTTCCTTTGACGTTGCCGGTCGTCGTATCGAGCGCCGCGGTCGCCGACTTCGCGATGCCGAAGTCGGTGAGCCGTGTGACACCGTCGACGCCAATCATCAGGTTCGACGGTGAGAAGTCTCGATGCACGAGGCCGAGCGGGCGCCCGGCATCGTCGACGAGCTCGTGCGCTGCATGCAGGCCCGCGAGTGCCTCGGACAACACCCGCGCAACGATGCGATCGGGTATCCCCGTGTCTCGTGCCCTTGCCTCTCGGAGCATGCCCCAAAGGGTCGTGCCCGCGACGTAATCCATCACCAGAAACAGTCCGCGCTCGTCCTCGCAGGCCTCGAGCACGGGCACCACGTTCGGGTGCCCGATCCGCGCGGCGAGGCTCGCCTCGTGGAGCAACATCGCAGCGGATGCACCGCCCTTCTCGTACAAGTGCGGGTGGATGAGCTTGATCGCGACTTCGCGAAAGCCACCGCCGGTGACGACGCGCGCAAGATAAACGGTCGCGGTTCCTCCGGTGCCGATGGGAAGCAGCAGCTCGTAGCGGTTGCTTCCCGCGCCTCGCGCGACGAGCTGGTTCATGCGTCCCTCGTATCAGACACGCGCGGTCATGCCGGCATTCCGCCCACGCGTTCGTGCTCGTAAATCCGGAGGACGCTCAAGCAGAGCGACATCAGGATCGGGCCGACGATGACACCCATGAGGCCGAACATCTCGACGCCGCCGAGGAGCGAGACGAGGAGCGGCAGCGGGTGGACTTGGCCCTTCGACCCGACGAGCTTCGGACGAATTACGTAATCGGAGACGGCGGTAACGATCAGCAGCCCCCAGAGAAACAGGAAGATCGCGTACCCGGTGTGTCCGGAGGCCGCGACGGCGATCGAGACCGGGATCCACACGACGGCGGTTCCGACAACCGGCAAGAACGACGCGAGCATCGTCACCGTGCCCCAGAGCATCGGTTGTGAGACGCCCGCGATCGCGTAGCCGGTTCCGGCGAGGACACCTTGGACGAGCGCGGTGCCCATCGTGCCGACGAACGCGCTGCGCCCGACGGAGCGGAACTCGTGGACCAGCGCGCGCGTATGGCGCGGCTCGAGCGGCAGGATGTGCTCGAGCCTCCGCACGATCGCCGACCACTCGAGCAGGACGTAATACATGGTGAAGAACGCGATGACGGCGGTGAGCAAGACCGAGGTCATCGAGGTGAGCGCGGACGCGAGGCCGCCCGCCGCCTTCTCCGACAAGGAGACGAGGGCGGTGTTGATTTGCGCGACGAAGACCTCGGGCGAGATGCGCATTCGCTCGAGCATCTTGAGGCCCCACGGACCGATCAGATCCTGCGCCGAGGGCGCGCGCATGTCGGAGACCATCTCGACGATCTCGGTGATGGCGATGTACGAGACGAGGCCGATCGAAAACAGCGTGACGAGGCCGCCGATGATCGTCGTGATCAACGCAGCGAGCGCTCGCTTGTAACGGAGCTTCGGCGCGAGCCAGCGATAGAGCGGCTCGCTGGTGAAGCCCATCGTGGTACCGAGGACGAGGCCCATCCAAACCGGGTGAGCGACGTATGCGGCGCCGATGATCGCGATGACGGCGATGGCGCTCAGACCGAGGCGCGTCGGCGGCTCCTTGTGGTGCTTCTTCGACTCGTCGTGATGCTCGCGAGGTCTCGGGCTCACTGCTTACCGAGCTTCCGCTTCAACGCGAGGAGCTCGTCATCGACCTCCTTCGCCATTTGGGCTTCTTTGCGAGCGCGCTCTTCGGCTTCGCGTTTGCGCTCTGCGACGCGGCGCTTCGCCTCTTCGAGCCGACGCTGCTCCGCACGGGTGCGCTCCGCCGCGAGCTCCTCCTCCGTCGGCTCGGGGGGCGCGGCCTTCTTCTCGGCCTTCTTCTTTTGAGCTTCGTCGTCTTCTTCCTTCGACGGCGGCTCGTCCGTGCTCGGGCCGAACAGGCTCTCTTTCGCCTGTTTCACGGCCTTCTTCGCAGCCTTCTCCGCGATGCGATCGATCAGACCGTCGAGGAGCTTCTTCATCGTGAGGCGATGTTATCAGGACGTCCGCGCTTCGCGGAGACGTCGACGCCTGAATCACGCAGCGGTGCTCAGCGGCTGCGACGAGCGGCGCGTTTCATGCCGCCCCCGCGGGCAGCCCCGCGACCGGATGCGGCCCGAGCGCCCGCGCCTTTGCGCGGTGCGGCTTCGTGCTCGATGACCGCCGCTGCATCACCTTCGCCGCGCAGCCGACGAATCTGATCGCGGATCTTTGCGGCGCGTTCGAAATCGAGCGCCTCGGCGGCGGCGAACATCTCCTGGCGGAGGGAGTCGACGAGCTCGGTCAGGTCGACGCCCTTCGGTACGGTGGTGAGCGTCTCGTCGACCTTGGTCTTCGGCGCAGCGACGTAGTCGCGCGCCCCCGACGTCGGCGACAGATCGAGGATCGCCTTCATCACCGTCGCCGGCGTGATGTTGTGATCCTTGTTGTACTGCTGCTGCAGCGCGCGACGCCGGTCCGTCTCTTCGATGGACTGCTTCATCGCGGGCGTCATCTTGTCGGCGTACATCATGACCTCGCCGCGGACGTTTCGAGCGGCGCGGCCGATGGTCTGGATGAGCGAGCGCGGGCTTCGCAAGAAGCCTTCTTTGTCGGCATCGAGGATCGCGACCAGCGACACCTCGGGAAGGTCGAGGCCTTCACGCAGGAGGTTGATGCCGATGAGGACGTCGAACTCGCCGCGCCGGAGATCGCGCAGGATCTCGATGCGCTCGAGCGTGTCGATGTCGCTGTGGAGGTACCGGACACGGACGCCGAGCTCGGTGTAGTACTCGGTGAGATCCTCGGCCATCCGCTTGGTCAGCGTCGTGACGAGGATGCGGTCGCCTTGCTTCACCCGCTCGCGAATCCTCGCGAGGAGATCGTCGACCTGCCCCGCGACGGGCTTCACCGTGATGATCGGATCGACGAGACCCGTCGGGCGGATGATCTGCTCGACGACGACGCCCTGGCTCTTCTCGAGCTCGTGCTCGCCCGGCGTCGCGCTGATGAAGACGACGTTCTTGCAGAAGCGCTCGAACTCCTCGAACTTGAGCGGGCGGTTGTCGAGCGCGCTCGGCAAGCGGAAGCCGTGCTCGACGAGCGTCTCTTTGCGTGCGCGGTCGCCGCGGTACATCGCGCCGAGCTGAGGCACCGTCTGATGCGACTCGTCGATCAGCATCAGAAAGCCTTCGGGGAAGTAGTCGATCAACGTCGGCGGTGGGTCGCCGGCTTTGCGCCCGGAGAGGTGGCGCGAGTAGTTCTCGATGCCGGTGCAGAAGCCCATCTGCTCGAGCATCTCGAGGTCGTACATCGTGCGTTGCTCGAGGCGCTGCTTCTCGAGAAAGCGGCCCTCGCGATCGTAGAACTCGAGCCGGTCGCGCAGCTCTTCGCGGATCGCCCCGATGGCCTTGCGCATCACCTGTTGCTCGGTGACGTAGTGCGAGCCCGGATAGATGGACACGCGCGGGAGGCTGCGGATGACCTTGCCGCGGAGCGGATCGACCTCTTTGATCGCGTCGACCTCGTCGCCGAAGTACTCGATGCGAATCGCGACGCTCTCCTCGTACGCGGGGAAAATCTCGACGACGTCGCCGCGGACGCGGAACGTGCCGCGGTGGAAGTCGACGTCGTTGCGTTGATATTGGATGTCGACGAGGCGGCGCAGGAGCTCGTCGCGCCGCAGCTCTACGCCCTTCTCGAGCTGGATCAGCAGGCCGTGGTAGCTCTCCGCGGAGCCGATGCCGTAGATGCAGCTGACCGACGCGACGATGATGACGTCGGGCCGCGACAGGAGCGCGTGCGTCGCAGCGTGGCGCATCCGGTCGATCGCGTCATTGATGATCGAGTCCTTCTCGATGTAGGTGTCCGTCGTCGGGACATACGCTTCGGGCTGGTAGTAGTCGTAGTAGCTGACGAAGTAGTGGACTGCGTTGTGCGGGAAGAGCTCGCGGAGCTCACCGTAGAGCTGCGCAGCGAGCGTCTTGTTCGGCGCGAGGACGAGCGTCTGCTTGCCGAAATGCTCGATGAGCTTCGCAGCCGTGAAGGTCTTGCCACTGCCGGTGACGCCGAGCAGCGTCTGGTACTGGACGCTGCGGTCGAGTCCCTCGGACAGCTCGCGAATGGCGCGTGGTTGGTCACCACGCGGTTCGTAGCCGGTGACCATCTTGAACGGTCGATCCACGGAGTCGCGCACGATAATCTACAGACGGCCCGTGCTACCACACGAATTGTCCTCGCGCACATCCACCTCGACGATGAACTTTGTCGCCGTAACCGCGATCGCGGCGGCGGTGGCGACGAGCTGTGGCGGATCGCCGCAAGCCGTCGAGAACGAAATTGAAAAGAGCGGCCACGGCGTCGTCACCGTGGTCGAGTTCGTCGATTACGACTGCCGCTTCTGCAAAGACTTGCACGCGGCGTTCGCGCCCCTCCTCGAGGAGCAGCAAGGCGCCGTGCGCGTCGTCCTCAAACACGTGCCGCTCGACAAACATCCGACGGCGCGCCGCGCCGCGTTCGCGTCCATCTGCGCCGAGGCCCAAGGCAAGGGTTGGCCGATGCACGACGCGCTCATGAAGGGCGCGAGCAAAGCCGACGAGGAGCTGCTCGATCTCACGCAACACGTCGGGCTCGACGTCGAGAAGTTCAAGAGCTGCATGCGGAGCGACGCCCCGAGCGAGCGCATCGCCGCGGACATCGACGCGTACAACGCCGCCGGCGGCGACGGCTTGCCGATGCTGTTCATTCAGCGCACGAAGCTCGTCGGACTCCAGGACGAAGCGACGCTGATGACCGCGCTGCGGGACGCGAGCGAAGCGGCGCGTTGAGCGCCGCGCCTCGGTCCCGCATGTTGCTCGCGCCGTCGCGCTGACGCGAGCAACCACGGCGCGCAGAGCTCAGTTGTCGGGATTCAGCGATTGCTGACAGTCGACGAGGTCGAGCGCCTCTTCGAGGCAGCCCGAGCCGTTCGCGACGGGCACGCCGTCGTTGCACGTGAACCCGCTGCCCGCGACGCAGTCCATCGCGGCGGTGTACTCCTCGATGCAGTCGCCGTAGCCGACCTGCTCGAGCGCAGCCTCGAGATCACCGCAGCCCGTCGAGCACTCGGCGGGCAGCAGCTCGCCGCAGCCGGCGTCTTGCGCAGCCTCGCAGTAGCTGGTGCATGCCTCCTCGAGCGTGGGCTCGCCGCAAGCAAACGAGACGAGAGCGAGCGATGCGAGGGCAGCGCCTTTCAACACACGGTTCATGAGCGACCTCCGAAGGAGAGCAGAAGCAAGTCGTTGTCGGACCAACCTGACGATGGTCTCCGCAAACGTACGTGCTCGTCGATACCCGTTTCCCGTCGGAAGAGTGCGCGCCCGCGATCACTCCGTGCGCATGATGATGTGGTACCCGAACGGTGTTTCGACGATCTCGCTGATCTCGCCGACCTTCAGCTTGAATGCGACGTCCGAGAAGGCCTTCACCATGACCTTCTTCTCGAAGACGCCGAGATCGCCGCCACGCTCCGCCGCGCCCGGCTCGTCGCTGTATTGAAGGACGAGCTTGTCGAAGGGCTCACCCGCGCGCGCCTTCGTGAGCGCCTCTTGTGCGCGCTTCTTCGCCTCTTCTTTCGAGCGCGTGACCGTCGGCGGCTTTCGCTCGGACTGCGCGTGCATGACGAGGATGTGCTTCGCGCCGATCGACTTCGGCTCCTTGAGGATGACCTCAGTCTCGCGCTTGAGCTCCGCTTCCTCTTTTTCGATGCGACCCGGAGCGCCTTCGGCGAGCGTTCCGCCGACCCACGAAGGGCTGCTCGTCACGGTGGTGCAGCCGATCGACGCCGTCGCGACGAGCACGCTGAGGCAGGTCCGGGAAAGACGCATCGCGGCGCTTCATGCCGCGGCGGGCGCGAAACGGCAAGCGCGGCGGACTGCGGCGCTCCGGCCACCGAGGTCACCGATTCTCGAGATCGACCGGCATCGCGCGTGATGCAGGGATCGGCGTGTCGCGTTCGCGCACGGCCGAGGTGGCGTCGTGTTCCTGCCCGGCGGCTTTGTCGCGCCCTGCCTCGCCGTTTTGGGCGGTTTGCCACGCAATCTCAGCGTCGGCAGCCGTCCACGCCGGGATGTCGGTGGCGAGGTCGAGTGCTTCGACGATCTCCGCGGCGCTCTGCGGGCGCTTCGCGGGATCCTTCTCGAGGCACTTCAGGATCAGCGTCTCGAGCGACGCGGGGACCGGCTTTCCGAGGCGTTTGCTCGGCGGCTCGGGCTTTTCGTACATGTGCCAGGCGCAGACCTCCACGAGGCCCCGGCCTTTGACGACGGTCGTGCCCGTGAGGAGGTAATAAGCGACGGCGCCGAGCGCATAGATGTCGCTCCGGTGGTCGACCTTCTTCGGATCGGTGATGCTCTCGGGCGAGATGTAGAGCGGCGTGCCGATGAGGGTCGCGACGTTGGAGAGCGACGGCGCGTTGTTGTCGGGCCGAAGCTCTTTCACCAGGCCGAAGTCGAGGACTTTGACGTAATCGTGCTGACGCCCGCGCGACAGGACGACGATGTTCGCAGGCTTGATGTCGCGGTGGATGAGCTTGATCGAGTGCGCTTCGGCGAGTGCGTCGGCCGTCTGCCGAACGATGTGACGAACCCGCGCGGCAGGCAGACACCCTTGATCTTTGACGAGCCGCTCGAGGTCGACGCCCTCGAGGTACTCCATCGCGTAGTAGAAGACGCCGTCGGGTGTACGGCCGTAGTCGTAAATCGCGACCACGTTCGGGTGGGTGAGCTGGCTCGTGAGCTGAACCTCGCGCTCGAATCGCTTGACCGCGTCTTTGCCGGCCTTGTCTGCCGGTAGAAGCTTCACCGCGGTCGGCCGGCGCAGGAGCGCGTGACGGGCGAGGTACACCATGCCCATGCCGCCGGAGCCGAGCTGCGACTCGAGGGTGTATTGGCCGAGCTGCTTCGCCTCTTTCACCTTGCGCTCGAGGCCGTAAATGATGCGGGTTATCGCGGTCGAGAGCAGCGCCGCGATCGAGCCCCAGACGACCATGAAGGCGGTCAGGCCGATGGGCGTCGGAAACCCCTCCGGCACCGGTCGTGTGGTGTAGACGAGGTACGTCGCGATCGCCTGCGGCACGAGAGAGCCGAAGCCGAACACGGCGGTCCGCGCGGCGGTGCACGGGACGAGCGCAGCGCGACCTGCGAGCAGGTTCGTGAGCGCGAGAATGACGACGAGCTCGGTGCGGAACTTCGGCTCGCCGCCGATGTAGAGCATCGCGGCGAGCCCGAAGACCTGCAGCTTCGTCACCGCCGCGTCCATGACGTCGAGGCCGCGCAGGCTGACCTTTTTGTATTTGAGGAGCAGCCACGCGAGGACGAGCGAGGCGGCGACGCCGACGTGTGTCCACGTGACGAGCGGTGCGGACGCGTTTCGCAAGAGCTCGGGTGCGGCGGCTGCGCGAACGAGCGGCTGCGCGAAGAACATCACGGTCCACAGCACCGCGAACAGGCCGACGTAGGCCCGGATGCGAAGCTGCACGTGGGCGCGCGCCTCTTCGGGCGTGCCCGGCACGAGGCCGAAGCCGATGACCGAAGGCGCGAGCGTCGCGAGAGGATCGCGGTGCGCGCGGTCCGCCTTCAACGTCGCGGCGTTGCGATCCCCAGCGGCCATCGCGTCAGCTTCGTTCGAACTCCGCACGGGCGGCGGCGAGGAGCGTGGGGTCTTCGAGCACGTCGCGCGTCAGGCGAGCCATCGCCTTCGCGGCGACGATCATCGAGTCGATCCCTCGGTCGGACGCGGCCGAGGCGGCGAACGCGTGTTGGTGACACGTCGTCTCGTTCTCGTCGCAGATGGCGATCCACGGATGGATCGACGGCACCGCGTGCGAGATGTCGCCCATGTCCGTCGACCCGGTTCCGATGCGCGGATCGACCTCGCGCGGGAAGCGCCCGAGGGTGCCGAGGTGCTCGCCGAAACGTCGAGCGAGGGCGAGGTTGTTCTTCATGTCGCGGTAGCCGCGCCGCGCGATGATCTCGACCTCGACACCGCAAGCGAGGGCTGCACCCTTCGCGCACCGCTGGACGATCGCCGCGACCCGTTCGAGCTCGGTGATGTGGAACGCGCGAACCGAAAACTCGCACGCAGCGTGCTCGGGGATGATGTTCACCGCCTGCCCGCCGTTCGTCACGTAGCCGTGTACGCGCACCCCGTCGGTGAAGTGAACGCGCTGCGCGTCGATGAGCCGGAACGTCTCGAGGCAGGCGGTGAGCGCGCTCGCACCCTCCCATGGGGCCAGCGCCGCGTGCGACGGTTTCCCGCGGAATTGGAAGTCGACATACATGTTCGCGAGCGTCGGGTGTGCGAGCAGATCGCGATCGAACGGATGGAACATCATCGCCGCGTCCACACCCTTGAAGACACCCGCCTCGAGGAGCTTGATCTTGCCTCCGCCGCCCTCTTCCGCGGGCGTACCGACGAGCTCGACGGTCCCGTCGATCGCCGCTTCCTGCAGGCTGAGCGCGAGGAATGCGCCGAGCGCACCCGTCGCGATCAGGTTGTGCCCGCACGCGTGGCCGATTTGAGGGAGCGCGTCGTACTCGGCTAGGACGGCGACGCGCGGGCCGGAGCCTTTTCCGATGCGGGCACGGAACGCGGTCGACATGCCGCCGAGCCCTCGCTCCACCGTTCCGCCGGCGCGCTCGACCGCCTCCGTCAGCCAGGCGCACGCTCGATGCTCTTCGAACCGGAGCTCGGGGTGCGCGTGAATCTTCCTTGCGATATCGCTGAGCTCCGGTCGGAGCTCGGCGACGTCGCGCTCGATTCGAGTTAGGTCGATCGGCATGGCGAGCCCGCGAGGGTAGCACCGTCGAGCGCGCTTGAACCCGTGGCCGGCGCCACGGGGCTACTCGACCGCGGACACCGTCATTTCCCCTGCGGGGACCTCGTCCACGCGCCCGCCCAACGTCATACGCTCGATGAACGTCCCCGCGAGCATCGTCGTGCCGGCGGGCGTGTCGACCACCAGACCCCGGCCGCCGCACGCGACCTGCGCAGCGCGCACCACCTCACCCGTCGGTGAGAGCTCGAGCAAGAGCGGGACGAAGCGCGTGGGAAGGTCGAAGCCGGGAATGGTGCCGAGGAACGTCACGAACGCACCGCCGTCCGGGCGCGCGGCGACCGAAGGGGCGCTGCCCGTCGCCGCGAATTGATAGACGATCGAACCATCCTCGCCCGAGAGCCTGAGCACCTCGATGCGACCGCCGGGCTGCGCCTCTTCATACGCGACGAGCACGCCGCCGTCCGGCAGAGGTCGAATGGCCGGATCGTAGACGAGGACCATCTCGTCGTGGGTCCACAGCGGTGTTCCCGTGACGTCGAGCCTCTCGATGCGAAGCGTCGGTTGCGCCGTGCGCGGCGGCAGATCCGTCGACGCGACGAGCGTCGTTCCATCGTCGAGCGTGTCGATGGCGACGATGTCACGCTCCATCGCCTTCACGTCGAGCTGGACGAGGTCGTCGCTCAGCTCGACGAGGAACGAGCCGTAATACTTGTCGGACGGCGGCGCGACCTCGTCTCCCTCGTCGTTGCGGATGATCGGATATGCGGATTGTACGGCCGCGTAGACGCCGTTCGGCGAGCGCCCCAGCGCCGCGAGGTTGAGCGCTTCGTATTCCGGCGAAGCGAGCTGGTTCGCGTAGATCGACGCGTACGATTGGCCGCCGCCTTCGGGGTCCAGCGTGAGGACGTCGACGACGTAGGTGCTCGCACGTCCTCCCATTGCGATCCGCCCCTCGGGAAGGGGCGCAACCTCGGGCATCGTCACGAAGCTCGAGGCGCTGTCGAAGAGGATGTTGATGCTGTCCGCGTCACCTCGGTAAACGCGGTAGGTGCCGGCGATTCCGTTCGACACGTCACCGGCCCACAGCTCCATCGCGACCAGGGCGTCGTCGTCGGCACCGGGCGCGATGGAGATCTTCGCAGCCTGGCCACCGCCGGCTTGCGACGGAACCTCGAGCAGCGCGGGCGAGCCGAAGACGTCGATGCCCGGTGCCGACGAAACCGGCACGAGCGGCATCGTCGCCGAAGCAGGAATCAACGGCGGAGCGTCGCCGTCCCCCGGATCGAACTGCGTCGCGTAGAACTGGACATCGAGCGTCACGAGGCGGTTCGCGGCGACGCAATGTGCCTCGAACGACTCGGGATCGGCGAGCGGGCTAGGAACCTCGAAGATCGCGCCCGACGGCCCAAACGTCGTCGTGATGCCCACGATCGGGAAGTCTTCCGTCACGACGTCGGGATCGTCGAAGACGTTGATGACGCCGTCGACGTTGGTCGTGACCTTCGCGCTCTGGATGTGGACGGTACCCTCGTCGAAGGTCTCGACGAAGATCGACGCGTCGATCTGCATCGTGAGGTCGTCACCTCGCTCGACGAAGGTGACGTCGGACACGGCCGGATCGATGAAGATCGAGACGAAGCCGGAGTCCTCGTCGATGCAGGACGTGGAGAGCGCGGCCAGGGCGAGGATTGAGAGTCGCTTCATGGAAGCCTCCACACGGCGCGAATACCCGTCGGCCCGGCGGTCACCTCCGGGGCATAGCTCGACGTCGTGTCGGTGACGGGAGCGACCTCGGACGGGCGGTTCTTCAACCCGACCACGAGCAGCGGGATCCCGATGGCGTTGAAGACGAGGCCTCCACCGAGGAGGGGCGTTCCGACGACGAGGCTCAGACCACCACCGCCATTCGAAGCCGCGTCGATGGCGATCGTGGTGAGCCCGGCGAGCCCCGCGAGGTCGCCGATACCCATCAAGACAGCGCCGGCGACGATCATGCGCCGCGACTTACGCTTGGCTTTCTCTTCGGGCACTTTCTGCGCGCGCGCTTTCGCTTCCCGCGCTGCGATGTCCGCCGGCGTCTGCTTCTTTGCGCCCACCGCGAGGAGCGGGATCCCGATGCCGGTGAGGAGACCGCTCGTGAGGAAGTATGGCCACGCCGTCGAGAAGTCCGGCTCGCTCTGGTCATAGGTGAGCGCCTGACCGATGCCGACACCGAGGCTCGCAGCGGCGAGCGACGTGATCGAAAATCCGGCGGCCATCATCGGCTCGTTGCGTCGCATCTCGTCGCCGCGCGGCGCCCCGACCGCCCAACCGAGCAGACCCGTTGCGCCCACGAGCGCGAACCCCGCGCCGGCACCGATCAAGTCCGCGCCGATGTTGTCGGTCCGCCGGCTCGGTCGATCGACACAACCCGTGATCGTGCAGAGCTCGTCGTTCTGGCCTGCGCCGATCGTGATACCGCCGCTCAACGCGAGGACACCGCCGAGCGCGAGGCCTCCCAGGCTCATCGGAAACAGCCAATCCATGCGACGTCCATCCGTCGCGACGTCGTCGCGGAAGGTCGTCGGAGGCAGCGTGACGACGGGCGCGAACGACGTTGCCTCGGGCGCGAGCGGCGGAGGCGGCGGCACTTCCTCCGGCAGCGGCTGAGACTGGTCGATGCGGGGAGCCACCGGCACCGGAGCAACCGGCCCTGTGTCGGGTTGTGCCGTAACCGCCCCCGCTGGAGCCGTGGGAGGCGGCGTGGGAGCCGGAGGTGCAGGGGGTTCCGCGGTCGTCGGTGCGGGCTGCGCCCGCGCGTCGGCCGACCATACCAGCGCGAGCGACGCGGCGAGGGAGGCGACCAAAAAGGACCGGCCCCATTGCGGCGTTCGGAAGCCGCCTCTGCAATCGCGATCGAGAGCCGTCATGTTCGGCGCAAGCCTATCCCCACAGGTCGTATGAAGTGGAAGCGACGGTGTGGCGTAGGCGAAATCGGTGCCGCGCTTCGACGGTGCTAGGGTTCGGGCATGCTCCGGTCGGGGACGTTGCGCTGGGCGCTGTTGCTTCTAGGGGCTTCCGCGTGCACGGAGCCGCCTCCGATCCGCCGCGCGACCGCGCAGCCTGACGCGTCGGCGACGGACGAGACCCCTGACACCGCGATCACCCAGGTTCAGCCGGCGGCGGGAGCTGCGGGCGGATTTGTCCCCAAGGCGGTGTCCATCGAGCACGGTGCGATGGGCACGAAGGTCGTCATCCGGGCCTACACCTCGCCGGAGCTGGACGAGAAGGTCGTCGAGCCGGCCGTGCGAAAGGCCTTCGGCGAGATCGTCCGCATCGAGAAGCTGATGAGCACCTGGATCGAGACGTCCGAGGTGAGCCGCATCAACGCAGAAGCCGGCAAGAGCGCGGTGAAGGTCGGCCCGGAGACGCTCGCGGTCATCGAGAAGAGTCTCTGGATCGCCGACCAATCCGGCGGCCTCTTCGACATCACCTTCGACTCGATGCGCGGCGTTTGGAAGTTCGACGAAGGCGCCGAGCCGAAGATCCCGCCGAAGGACGTCATCGACAAGGCGCGTGTGAAAATCGACTACCACCAAGTCGAGGTGAACCACGACGCGAGCACGGTGAAGCTCAAGCGTGCGGATACGCGCATCAACCTCGGCGGTATCGCAAAAGGCTTTGCGGTCGACGCAGCCGCGCGCGCTCTCGACGAAGCCGGGGTGAAGGCCTTCTTCATCCAGGCCGGCGGCGACCTGTTCGTACGAGGCAAAAAGCCCGACGGCACACAGTTCCGCGTCGGTGTCCGAGATCCGCGCGGCGGTCCGCAAGACTCGTTCGCGCTCATGGCGGTCGAGGATCACGCCTTCAGCACCGCCGGCGACTACGAGCGCGCATTCGTCCTCGACGGCAAGCGCTACCACCACATCATCGATCCGCGGACCGGCTATCCCGCGACCGCGAGCCGCAGCGTCACCGTTTGGGCAAAAGACGCATTCACCGCGGACGCGATCGACGACGCCGTCTTCATCATGGGCCCGGAGAAGGGCCTCGCGTTCGTCGAGTCGATCGAAGGCGCGGGCGTCGTCATCGTCGACGCAAACAACAAGGTTTGGATCTCGAAGCGGCTCGATGGAGTCGTACAGGTGCTTCGGGATCCGACCGATGCGCCTTAACTGGTCTTGGGGAGACCTGAGGCACCGTTGTCGTGAAACGCTTCCGCGGGCTCGAAACGTTACCCCGACAAGGGATGGTCCCAGCGCCGCGAAAGCGCCGCCGGTCCAACGCAGAACGTCTGCCTCTCACACAGCTAACAACGAGGTCACCAGGGCTGACGCTCGGGGAGCTTCCCTAGGTGCTCGGCATCCCGCGCATACAGGTCCAGTGCCGCAGTCGACCGCCACCACTCCCACAGGACGCCCCGCATCACGGCCGGGGAGATGAACTCCGGCGCGCGTAACCCCTCAGGATCGAAGTGGGGTCCCTCATCACCGAAGCTGGGGCACCGAACGATGAAGGCGGGGCCCCATATTGTTCAAGCGCGGAGGTCGATGTCGAAAGGTGCCGACCGATATCATTCGAGGCCGGCAAGCCATCACCTCGGGCCCGAAAACCACGACCTTTCGAACGTGGGCAAGCGATCTTGCGCGACCACACGCCCGAAAGCCAAGAATCCTCTGTGCGACGCGGTCGTTAGGGCGATTGAGGTGCGGAAACGATCCTTCGCAGATGGAGAGATCCTTTGGGTGCACACCTTATCCCCATTTACGGGTGAGGAGCTCCGCTATCCAGGACTGCCCCCACCCCGCCTCTTCCAGGGCTCGGAAGGTCGCAAGATGCCTCCCTCGCGCAGAGCGGTCGTGTGGAGGTTCGTTCATATTTTTGGGTCGTGCACTGCTCAGATCCGCAAGGGTCACCATGAGAAAATCTGCTTGAAAAGGCAGGTCTGGTCGTCATGGTGAGGAACCGCTGCTCGTGCCGGCGGCTGATGCCGTTAGGCCTTGCCTCTGACACGCGCGTCTGCTCATCACAATCAACGCGCGGCGCAGGGTCAAATCCCCGCGAGCGCTGTGGTCTCTTTCGTCCGCTTACAGCGGACTTGGCGGTCAAAATTCTGCGGATCCAGTTGACCGTCTCCACACATCCTACGGAGTCGAATCGGCCACGCAGGAAACACCCCAATCCTCGTTCCATCCGACCGCGTTCGGGGGATCCAACCACCACGTGGCGGCATTCTGTAGAACCCCGTTCTGCGGCAGGATAGCGCAGGAAAACCCCCAGTACACGTATCCGCCCGCTGAAATCGCAGCGCACATATGATTGGTACCCGGCAGTAGATTCTTCACCTCAGCCCAATAGCAGTGCAGCCCCCCCCTGACCTTGATGTTTAGAATCGGGAGGGACCCAACTGAGCAGGTGGTCGAGGCGTACGTATACGTTTGGGTAGGCGTGCAAAAGTCACCCGACGAGTAAAGTGTTACCCCGCCAGAGAAGTCCGGTTCATCCTGATCGAGCCTGTCGATGATGTCTTGATCGGATGGGAGCTCCGCCCGTCCCTCGAGTTCCGGACTAACCGCTGGCGTCGCCTCTTCGAGCGGTGCATCGTCAACAACCTCGGCGTCCGAGGCATCCGACTCCCCATCAAGGTAGTCGGCACTCTCGGCATCCGTCGGATCCGATTCGTACTGACAAGCTCCAAGCATCGATGCTCCAACGAGCAGGTAGAAGTGCGCCTTCATATGACTGTCCTTCGGTTCGAGGTCGCGAGCGGCGTCGCTGGCCAAACGGTATCGAGCTATCGGGGCCCAAGGCAACCCAATTCGCATTAAGATTGTCAGTTCACAACAAATAGTCGCTTCGAGCTCAGGAAGACGTCGAAGCGATTGCCATGCGAGTACACCAATGCGCACCCAATCAACCTCACGGCAGGGAACATTGAATCTGACAAACCAAGCAGATCTTCGTGATGGGGAGGGCGGCCACCTTGTTCCAGAAGCGCTCAATGAAGTGGTGACAGAGGCGAGCACGAGTCATTCTTGGGTCATCTCACCGCAGCTATCGGGTTGTAGTTGGCAGTAGATCGGCAGGGAAGCAGGCTCGCGACTGAATCTCTTCATCGAGCGAGTTGACGAGGGGCGAAGGACTTTATGGATGCGCCAGTGCCGCCATAACGACATGTCCGTTGTTGAGCGACGGAACGACTCTGTGGAGGAACCGGTACGAAGAAAGCGCGTTTGCCGCGCCCCTGACGGTCATCAGCGTCCATGTATCGTCGGTGAGCGACACGACACCTCCCCAATCAGCTCTGCTCGCCGAAAGTGGGGCTATGCGACGCGTTGCTTGATTCAAAGCGAAGACGATCTCAGAGGCGCTGTACGAGAGCATCCTGGACGGACGCGAGCCGGGGCAACTGCGCATTTTACAGCGGCGCCTGCACGACTGGCACGCGGAGCAGGTCCTGGCGCGTGAGGCCTTTCTCGCGCAACGGCTGTGCGACCCGGCACAGATCGATTGGCGACGTTACGGGAGCTGGGCATCGCTGAAGCGAGCGCCGCGCTTCCACCGCGACGTGACTAACCGCAGAACTCGTTCTCAGGATCGTCCGCACACGCGTCGATGACGCAATCGTTGAACGTCGCAACGAGCTCGTCGCAGCTCGTGTCCGGAGCACAGACGTCGTCGAAGCCGGCCTGGCAGTCGATCATGTCTTCGTACTGCGAGAAGCAGTCGAGGCTTTGGACGCCCTCTTTTGCCGTCTCGCACGCCTGCTCGCAGTTCGTGCTTACGTCGGCCTCGGGGCACTCTTTGCTGTCCTCACACAGCGCGACGCACGGGTTGCCACAGCCACCGAACGCGAGGCTCGCGGCGATGATTGAAAGCGCGGCGATGAGCGAGGAGGGACGAGGCGTCAAAGTCCTCGAGCAATACACTCCTCAATGGCGACAAAGCAACGACAGCCAGACTCGTCGCCTTCGAGTGATGATTCACTCGAAGCGAGTCTGGCTGGCGCAGCCTTCGAAACGCACCCCGCTTGGAGGTGCGTAGCGAAGTGCGCGCCCTCCCCGCCCTCACGAGGAAACCTCGCGTCTATGAAAGACGGGCTAGGAAAGGCGCTGCACCCGCGGAGGCGCTATCAGCAGCCGCCGAGGCACTCGAGGTACGCGGCCGCGGCATCGGCATCGTCGTTCGAGGTGTCGGTGTCGAGGTTCTCGCAGGGAACCGCGTCCGTGCAGTCAGCAACACAGAGAGCCGCCGTGCCGTCCGCCTCGGTGCACTCGGCCTCTTCGTCGCCGCCGTCGTCGCCGCTCGGAACGGTGACGCCGCACTCGTCGAACTTCGCCTGGATCTGATCAGCAGCGGCATCGCAGTCATTGCCACAGCCCTGCGCAAACGCACCGAGACCCACGACCATCGAAAGAACCACCATCTTACGAAGCATTTCAACCTCCACAAGAGTTGCTTGCAGGCGCGTGGGTCCACCCCGCGCGCATCGTCATTCATTCAAACCGCTGCGCAGCGCAGCATATACACCAAACTCTTACGACAACCAAAACTGTCGTCGTTGACGACGACGGAAAAAAACTCCCTCGAGGTCACCGACCCTCGAAGCGAGGTTGCCGCTTTTCTGCGAACGCGCGGAGGGCTTCGAGCCGATCCTGCGACCGCAATGTTTCATCGTAATGGACACGCTCAAGGGCCAAACCGTGCTCGAGCGTGACGTCGAAGGATTGCTCGATCGCGGCGAGCGCCGCGGCCTGCGCAATAGGCGCACCATTCGCAATGGGATCGATCCACGCGATGGTGTCGTCGAGCACGGATACGCCCGACGGGCTGACTCGATTCACCAACCCCCAAGCAAGCGCAACTTCAGCGGAGATTGGTCGTCCTAGCAAGATCATTTCTCGAGCGCGCGCCTCGCCTACTACGCGAGGCAGACGCTGCGTACCCCCTGCTCCGGGGATGATGCCCAATGTCGTCTCCGGAAGACCGAGCTGCGCGTGTGGGACCACGACGCGGAGGTCGCAGATCAACGCAAGCTCGAGCCCACCGCCGAACGCGCTGCCGTTCATTGCGGCAATGACGGGCTTGGGGCTCTTGTCGAGAACCGAGAGCTCCGAGCGGTAGAGGCCCACCTGGATGCGCACGTCCTCATTGGTGAACGACTGGCGCTCTTTCAAGTCGGCGCCGGCGCAAAAAACCTTTTCGCCGGAGCCGGTGAGGACGATCGCGCGGATCGATTCGTCGGCAATGAGCTCGCGCCCGAGACGACCGAGCTCGCTCAGCGTCTTGCGCGAGAGGGCGTTGCGTCGATCGGGACGATCGAGAACGAGAACGCCTACGCGCCCCCGGCGTTCCAGTCGTACCGGAACCTCTTCTCCGACCACGTCACCCATCATTTGCGAGCGCCTACTAACACGAACGGAAATGAAAAGAAGCTTTCCCCGTCCGTGCACGGCAAGACGCACGTAGGGGCTCATTCGGCTCAATCCGCGAAAAATTAGTGCCCTCACGATGACTGGAAGGCTCACATTTCAGCTGGATTTCAGCGCAATCCAACGAGCACGACGACCCCAACGCGGCTACGAAGGCTTCGAGCCTTTGCGCGCTTCGAGCGCTTCCCATCGCGCATAAAGCACGGCTACTTCACCCTCGGCGGATTCGTGCTCGGTTCGTAGTCGAGCGATGTCGCCGGCACGCGACGCGTAGAGCGACGGGTCGGCGAGCTGCTCGGCGAGAGAAGCGACCTTCGCTTCGGCAGCGCCGATGCGATCCATCATCGTCTCGAGCTCTTTTTTCTCGGCGAAGGTGAGGCCCTGTTTCGGTGCCGCTGCGCTGCCTCCTCGGCGTCCTCCACGATCGTCGCTCGAAGGGCCCTGCTTCTGCGCGGCGGACTGTGGCGGCTCGCTGGAGGAGCCCGGCGGAGGCCGCAGGCGCAGGTACGTCTCGTGGTTGCCTGGATAGAGCGTCACGCGCCCGTCGCCCTCGAACGCGAGGATGGAGGTCGCGACGTTATCGAGAAATCCGCGGTCGTGAGAGACCATGATCGCGCAGCCGGGCCAGGTCTCGAGCAGCTCTTCGAGCGATGCGAGCGTCGCCGTGTCGAGGTCGTTCGTCGGCTCGTCGAGGAGGAGCAGGTTCGCGCCCTCCTTCAAGATCTTCGCGAGGACGACGCGCGCTCGCTCGCCACCGGAGAGGCTTCGCAGGGCGCGCCGCTGAGCGCCGCCGTCGAAGCCGAAATGCTCGAGGTATGCGCGCAAGGTGACGATCTTGTCGCCCAGCGGGACGGTGCCTCCGCTCGTTCGCTCGGCGCCTTCGAAGCCCGCGACGTTGTCGAAGACGCTCCAGCCTTCTTCGACGTTCGCGCGCGCCTGATCGACGACCGCGATCTTGGTGTTCTGGCCGACGACGACGCGGCCCCGTGCAGGGTCGATTTCGCCGAGGATGGCGCGCAGAAGCGAGGTCTTGCCCGCGCCGTTACGACCGATGATGCCGACCCGGTCGCCGCCGACGAGGCGAAGGTCGAGCGACTTGACCAGCGTGCGCTCGCCGAGGTCGATTCCGACGCCTTCGAGATCGAGGATTGTTTTACCGAGACGCGCGGACTTCTGGCCTGCGTCCTGAAGCGATGCGCGCTCGGTTCGCTCTTTCGGGACCGCGGCGATGATGTCCTTCGCGCGGGAGATGCGGGCCTTCTGCTTCGTCGAGCGAGCCTTGGCGCCTCTGCGGAGCCACGCGGTCTCGCGGCGAATGAGGTTCTGCCGGTTCTGTTCGACCCGAGCCTCGTGCTCGATCATCTCGGCCTTTTGCCCGACGTAGTCGGTGTACCCGCCGGAAAACTCGTTCAAATGGCCGAGCTCGAGCTCGACGATGCGATCACAAATCGCATCGAGGAAGTAGCGGTCGTGCGTGACGACGAGCGCCGCGCCGGGGAACGACGAGACGAGGTAGTCCTCGAGCCAGGCGATGGTGTCGGTGTCGAGGTGGTTCGTCGGCTCGTCGAGGATGGCGAGCTCGGGCCGCGCGACCAGCAGGCGCGCGAGCGCGATGCGGCGATGCTCGCCACCGCTCATCGTCCCGACCGGGCGATCCAAGTAGGTGATGCCGAGGCGCGCGCAGACGTCGAGGGCGACGTGCTCCATGCTCCAGCCGCCGAGGCGTTCGAGCGTCTCGGCGAGCTCGGCCTGGCGTTCGACGAGGGACGCGTCGCCCTCGCGGCGGGCCGACTCTTCGACGGCGCGTTCGTACGCCTGCTTCGCGTCGTTCCACGCGCCGAGCCCTTCGAGGACGATCTCCCGCGGGGTTCGCGCAGGATCGAGCTCGGGACGTTGGTCGAGCATCATGACGCGGGCGTTGCGCTTGATGTCGAGCACGCCGCCGTCGGAAGGCTCCACCTGCGCGAGCACGCGGAGCAGCGTGGACTTTCCCGCACCGTTTTCGCCGAGTAGCCCGACCTTTTCGCCGAGAACGACGGTGAGATCGAGGCCCTCGAAGAGCGAGCGACTGCCGTAGGCCTTGGACAGGCCGCGGGCGCTGAGAACCGGGACGCTCAACCGCCGACTTTCGACGAAAGGATCACTACTGGGTGCAGTTCGCGTTCAGACACGCGGCGAACTCTTCCCCGCATTCGCTCTGAATGCAGCCGAAATCCCCACCGCACGTCGGCAGATTCGCGACGGCGCAGTTGAGGACCTGGTCGACGAAGAACTGCACGTCGGCGCAACCGAGCGAGACGCAGTTCGCGACGCAGGTGATGCTGAACTCCGGCGGGTTCTGGTTGAGATCGATGCAGCCGAGCGCGCAGGTGACGATCTCGAGGCAGCCGAGCGGCTCGCACTGGCCGCAGTCCTGCGGGCAGATCGCGCACGTCTCGAAGTCCTCGCATTGGCCGTTCGGGCAGACGGAGCAAACGCCGCAATCCGTCTGACAGGAGGCGCACGTCTCCGGCGCGCTGCAGAGGCCGTTGCCGCAGCCTTCACACTGACCGCAGTCCTCCGGGCAGAGGAAGCAGTCTTCGTTTTGCGGGTTGCAGACGCCGTTGCCGCAGCTCTGACAGACGCCGCAGTCGGGGGCGCAGCTGAAGCAGTCTTCACCGGACTCGCAGAAGCCGTTGCCGCAGTTGGTGCAGACGCCGCAGTCGCTCGGGCAGCTCGCGCAGGTCTCGGCCGCATCGCAGGCGCCGTTGCCGCACGTCGCGCAGAGGCCGCAATCCACGGGGCAAGTCGCACAAGACTCGGAGGCATCGCAGACCAAGTCGCCGCAGCTCGCGCACGCGCCGCAATCTTGGACGCAGGTCGCGCAGGTCTCGCCGGCGTCGCACGCAGCGTTGCCGCAGGACTCGCACACGCCGCAATCGGCGGGGCAGTTCGAGCAGCTCTCCTGGTTGACGCAGGTGCCGTCACCACAGCCCTCGCAGAAGCCGCAGTCGACGGGACAGGTGTCGCACGCTTCGCCCCCGTCGCAGATGGAGTTGCCGCAATCTTCGGTGTTGATGTCGTTGTCCTCGATGAGGGGACCCGACCTGCCACAGCCGCCGGCGAGCGCGGCGACGGAGAGCGCGGAGACACCAAGAACGGCGATGAAGCTAGGGCGAATGATCAAGCGAGCCGCGTTCGACATAGGGCGACCTCGAAGCAGAGCGGATCTGCTAGCACGGGGCCCCTCGCGCGGGGAGTGTCCCACCTTCGCTTCGATAAGAGACCAAAGCAAAAGCCCGCGACGCCGAAGCAACCGCGGGCCTTTCGAATCAACCACTCGCTTACGCGAGTGTTTCCAGGCACGCCGAGCGTGCCTGGGAGATCAGCTCACTGCGCGGCCGGGGCGGCCGTGTCGGCCGGGGCAGCCGTGTCCGCCGGAGCGGAGGTCTCGGCCGGAGCAGCCGTCGTCGTCTCCGCCGGGGCGGCCGTCGAGGAGCCATCGGCCTCCTCGGCCTTCTTCTGATCGCCACCGCAGGCAACGGCAAAGAGAGCGGTGAGGGCAAAACCAAGAGCGAGCTTGTTCATTGGGGAAACCTCCAAAAAGGACACTTCGGGCGTGTCCCAATATCCGATCCCTGAAGGCACAACCAGAAAAAGAGCCCTTTCGGAGGTCGACGCGCGCCGTAGCGCCGTCAGAACCGCAGGCCCACTGCAGTTTCCTCAGGGGATCGCGTATTTATCTCTCGCTGTGGACGCACGACCCCCGGACGACGGCTCACGGTCGATGGCGGATCGCAGAAAAACGCGCCACACGTCCCGGTCGCAAGCGACCGAGGCGCGCGCGCGAATGCCGATCCAAGAGGGCGACGACGGGGTAACCGCCGGTGACGGCGCTGTCGGGGCCGAGCGCAATGAGGGTCCCGTCGCCGGTGACCTGAATCGCTCCAGGTAGAACGGGGTCCGGCAACGCACGGTCGTCGGCGCGTCGTGGGACCGCGGGACCGTCGAAGCGCACGCCGACTCGGTCGAGCTTGGTCGAGATTCGGAACGACGAGCCGAGGAGCCGCTCGAAGGCGTCGTCGTCGAGGCGTGGATCGGCGGCGGTCGGTTCGACGACGAGGGTGACGGGTTCATCGACTGCGGCGATCTCGGGCCGCTCGACCTCCGCCGGACCGGAGCGCGTCGGATCGCCGACAGGCAACGTGTCGCCCTTTCGGAGGGGACGACCATCGAGCCCGCCCATCTTCGCGACGAGCAACGTCGAGCGCGAGCCGAGCACCACGGGGACCGTGAAGCCTCCGCGCACGGCTAGGTAACTGGTCCAACGCTCCTTCGGATCGACGACGATCTCGTCGCCCTTGCGCACGAGCTGCTCCGTCGCGCCGTCGATGCTGATCCAAACATCGGCTTCGGCGACGAGGCGAAGCGCGCCCATCACGACTTCGATGTTTGCGGCGTCGCGCGGATTTCCGACCGCGTCGTTGGCGGCGTCGCAGGTCTCGGCGTCGAGCGGCCCGCTCGTCGGCAGACCCCACCGGCGAAGACCGAAGCGGCCGCTGTCTTGGATCGTCGCGATGCCGTTCGACGCGGTCACGCGCAGCGCATTCCCCGGCGCGTGCTGCGTCGTTGCACGCGCTTCGCGCAGGCGCGATTCGGTCTCACGCGCTGCAGGACGCGGAACGAACGTGACCCGATCGAGCACCGAAATGCGGCTCGGTGGATCACGCGTGGGGTCGAACAGATGCGGATCGATCGCGCGGCCCAAGAGGTTCCACCCGCCCGGCGATGCGAACGGATAGACACCGGTGAGTGAGCCGGCGACCCCGACCGATCCGGCGGGAACACGCGCGCGAGGTTGAGCCAAGCGAGGGCGAACGAGGAGCGGATCGACCTCGCCGAGGTAGGCGAAGCCGGGCATGAAGCCGCTCAAGAGCGCGACGTAGGCACGGCTTGCGTGCAGGTCGACGACGCGCTCGACCGAGACGCCGAGGGACGATGCGACGGCAGCGAGATCCGGGCCGTCGTAGACGACGTCGATGACATGAGAGCTCGGCCCGTGCGCGCGAGACTCGGGCGACGCCACATCGGGCTCGTTCGTGAACGAGCCGACCACGAGGACGTTTCGACCACCGACAACGACGTCGCACGCCGGGTTCGTCGCTTCGATCGCCCGCGCGAGGTCGGCGAGCGATCGCGCGCGTTCGACGGCGTCGCCGGGCAGCACATCCGGCGCGACCAGCGTTGCTTCCCCGAAGGACGTGCGGGTCTTCACGACGCGAGGAGCCCCTCGGCGTCGAGCGCGGCGCGCACCGCCCGTGCGATACCGAGCGAGCCCGCGGTGTCACCGTGCGCGCAGAGCGTGTCGTAGCGACCTTCGCGCGCGAGCCTCAGCGCTTGATCGACGCAGGCCGCGGGGTCCGTGAGGAGCGCGTTCGGCTTCGAGCGTGGGACGAGGTGGCCGGCGTCGTCGTACCGGCGATCGGCGAAACCTTCGCGGAGGAACGCGAGACCGCGCGCACGACACGCGTGCTCGAAGCGCGTGTTCGGCGCGCCCACCATCGTCGTCAGCGACGGCAGCGCGCGCAACGCGGCATCGACGATCGCGGCCGCCATGACGTCGTCGGCGTTCGCGTCGTGATAGAGCGCGCCGTGGGGCTTGAGCGCATCGATCGCGATCGCTTGCTCTTCACCGAGCGCGCGGAGCTTCGCGCATTGCGCTTCGACCGCACGCGCCGTCTCTTCCACCGAGCAGAACTTCGGATTGCGACCAAACCCCGCACGATCCGGATACGACGGATGCGCTGCGATCTTCGCACCGTGACGCTTCGCCAGCATGAGCGCGTGGCGCATCGACGCGTCGTCGCCCGCGTGGCCCCCGCACGCGATGTTCACGCGTGTCGCGAGCGAATAGAGCTCTTCCGGCTCGTCCGGAAGCTCCCCGAGGTCGATGTTGAGCTCGATCCGATGGGGCTCGACCGCCATTGAAAGGTGATAGCCTCGGCGGCCCATGGCGTTCAACCCGTACACACCTCCCGCCGCTGGATCGGGCGATCCCTATGGCCCTGGAATGCAGCCCACCGGCGGCCCGATGGAGTGGGAGCCGACCGAAGTCGCGGGGCGAGCCTGGGACGTCGTCAAGATGCACTTCTGGCCGCTCGTAGGCGCGTATTTCGTCGTCTACATCATCCAGGCCATCGTTCAGAACATCATCGGCCGGATCGTCGGGATGTTCATCGGTGCGGTCGATCCGATGCAGTTTCAGTCGATTCGAAACGTCGACGAGCTGATGGGGCTCTACCAGAGCCTCCTCGTCTCCACGTACATCTCGATCGCCATCACGCTGCCCGTCCAAGCCTTCTTCAAGGTCGGACTGTGCAAGCTCTGGCTCGGCACCAGTCGCGGATCGGTCCCGAACTTCGGTGACATCTTCTCGGGCGGAAGTCGCACGCTCAGCATGCTCGCGGTCCTGGTCGTAAAGATGATCGCCGTCTCGGTCGGCCTGATGCTCTTCATCTTTCCGGGTGTGTGGATCGCGCTCGCCCTCAGCCAAGCGGAGTTCTTCGTCGTCGATCGCAACATGGGCGCCATCGAAGCGATGAAGGCGAGCGTCTCGGCGACGGAGGGTCAGAAGGGGAAGCTCTTCCTCTACGGGATCATCGCCTTCTTCATCATCTGCCTTGGGTTCCTGGCGTGTTGCGTCGGGTTCTTCGTCGCGTATCCCGTGGTTGGCATCGCAGGCGCCATCATCTTCACGCGCCTCACCGGCACCGCTGGTCCGCCTCCGGGCACGTTCCCTGGTTACGGACCGATGGGCCCGATGGGTGGACCGCCTCCGGGCTATGGTGGACCTCCGCCGGGCTACGGTGGGCCGCCTCCGGGCTACGGACCGCCGGGTGGTGGATTCGGTGGGCCCCCGGGTGGTGGATTTGGTGGACCGCCGGGCGGTGGGCCGCCGCCGGGCTATGGTCCTCCGGGTGGTGGGCCGCCGCCGGGGTACGGCCCGCCAGGCGGTGGTTACGGGCCCGGTGGTGGTCGGCCCTACTGATCTAGCTGACCGATCAAAGCGCAGCGGTCTCGCGCGCGGCTTCGAGCGCCGTCTCCATCTCGAGGACGAGCTCGTCGGCCGCGCGCTGTTCTTCCGCGGCGCGCTTCTCGACCGACATCTCGTCGATGCGCGTTTCGACGCGCGCGAGAACGTCCGCGACCCGCAGGCCCTCGCGGCTCTTCGCGTCGAGTCGTCCCGACGACACCGCCACGAGCGTCTTCTTCACGACCGGTTCGAGCGTCGCTCGAAGCTCGGCCTCGCAGGTACGGAGCTTCCGCTCGACGCGCGCCGCGAGCGTTCGCATGCGCCCTTCGGGTGATTGTGCGCGACGGCGTCGCGTCATGAGGACGAGCCCGACGATCGCAAAAAGCGCGACGACGCCGTACGCGCCCACAGCGAACGGGGACGTCAGCGCGTTCTGAACCGGAACATACGCGGGCACGGCCACCGGAGGTGGCGGGTCGACGAGCTCGATCGTGATCGCGCCTTTCATCGACTCGCGAAACTCTTCGCGGGTCATGAAGCGGGAGCGCGCAAGATGCACGGTCCGGAGCGGCAGGCACGGCGCCGATACACCTGCGACGGCGCACGCCGGTGCATCTTCACCGGTCGCGACGGCGACGACCTCGTGGCTCACCGGATCGCGCGAGACGACGTGGAACCCACCGTTCTTGAAGTCGACGAGGCCACCGGCGTCGATGCTGGATCCGCCGGGCGCGCCCTCGGGCCACGTCGTCGTCGCAGCGTCGATCGTCGCGCCGTCCGCGCTGCGAAAGCTTCCTTTGAGTCGTATCTCGCGCCCCGGCTGGACGTCGACCGGCTCGGCGAAGTTGGATAGGTCGAGACGTTGGGGGTCGGGCATGGCTCAGCGAAGGTGAACGCCGCCCGCCGATTCCATCATCATCGCGAGCACCAGAGAATCGCCGAGCTTGTCTTTTCCTGCGGCGTGCATGCGCAGCCTCGAGAGGCGATTCGCGTCCTGGACAAAGAGCGGCTCTCCGAGGGTCGCGGCGGCGTGGAGGAGGAGGCCTTCACGCTCGCCGAGGAGGTCGATGGCTTCCTGACGGCGACCGTCCGCGACGAGCTGCGCGGCCTTCGTGAGCGTCTCGCCCGCGGCAAAACCCTGCACGGTGCGGCGCACGCTCGGGTCGATCGACGCGACGCTTTCGGTGTCGCTGTTGGCGTATTCGACGCGGAGCGGCTGCTCTTCGGTGACGTTCTTCTTGCGCACGCGGTCCTTGTATTTGAGCTCCACGAGCGCCAAGTCCTTCGGCCCGACGCCCTCGGGGACGCGCAGCTTGAGGAGGATCGAGTGCGCGTCGTCGCGAGCAAAGGCCGGCATGAAGAACCGCATCCCGCCCTCGAGGTCGTTCTCGCGGTTCGTCTTGATCTTGTCGCGCTTCTCCGCCTGTTTGTCCGCGGCGACCTCGACGACACGAACCCGCGCCGCCTCCTCCGCGGACAAGCGCCGCGAGCCGTACACGTTCAACAGATCGACGCCGGGCTTCAAACGAACACGGACCTCGACGGCGGTGGCGACGGGCTCGAGGCGCTTGTCGATCTCCGTCGCCAGCGCCGACGTGATCTGCGTCGGGCTCGGCAGGTAGTAGTAGCCGCCGGCGCCGTCGTTCGCGATCTGGCTCATCAGCGGGCCGTCGTAGTCGGTGCCGAGACCGAACGTGCTCGTCTGGATGCCGTCTTCGAAGGCGTGCAGCGCTTGTCCCGCGAGGCGGCGGCGGTCCGTCGTGCCTTCGTTCGCACGCCCGTCGGAGAGGAGCATCACGACCCGCACTGCATCTTTGCGGACCTCCTTCTTCGAGATCTGCTCGTACCCGAGGCGCAGGCCCTCCGAGATGTTCGTCCCGCCGCCTTCGGTGATCGCGGCGATGGCGTCTTTCGTCGCTTGGCGTTTGCTTCCGATCGTCGTCATCGGCACGAGCACCTGCGCATCGCTCGAGAAGCGCACGATGGAGAACTGATCCTGCTCGTCCAGCTTGTCGACGAGCTTGCTCGCAGCGGCGCGCGCGTTCTGGATGAGCTCCCCGCGCATCGAGCCGCTCGTGTCCATGACGACGACCACGGCGAGCGGCGGGCGCCCCGCCGCAGCCTCGGCGGTCGAGCGCAACGAGAGGCGAAGGTGGACGGTGCCGCCCTCCGGCGCGAGCTTGGTGCGCTCGAGCTCGGGGAGAAGCGACAGTGTCGTGTCCTTCGGAGCGTCGATCGCGGGTGCGTAACGCGCGCCGACGTCGCTGACGATCTCACGTTCGGCCGCAGGCACGAGGCCGAGCGCGACGGCCGACTCGAACGCGGCGAGGTGTCCGCCGCCGGGTCGATACGTGGTCGCATAGCGGCCGTTCGGGTCGAGGATCTGATCCGTGAGCGGAATCGCCTCCGCCACCTTTGCCTTTTCGACCGGGGCCGTGTTGGCGGAGACCGGCGCCTCCATCGCGGGCTTCGGGCTCGGGAGCAGCCGTCCACTACCACCGAGTCCCCGGGTACCGGCGCCGCTTCCGTACCCTTGGGCTGTGCCCGGCCCGGCGGCGTGGCCGATGGTCAAACCGCCCGAGCCTTCATCCTGCTCGCCTTTGGCTTCGGCGGCTGCAAACGGCGGCGCGTTCGGCTCCTTCCCCTGTTTGGGTACGGCGTAACCACCTTCGAGCCGCTCGGGCTCTTCGGAATCGGCGCTCGACTGTGCCCGCGCGGCCTCGTCGCTGCGCTTCGACCCCTCACACCCGAGGCTCGTCGCCACGGCCAGCGCGCCGACCATCGCTCCTTTTGCAACGATTCCAAGTCGATGGGGTCTTTGCGCGGGATGGTCGTTCATGGGCAGCCTCGTGGGTGGTCGCGGTTCGACGGGCGAGCGGGGCGGAAGGTCTATGGGCTGTCCCAAGTTTCGGCTCGGCCGAACGCCGAAGTCTGGACAGCGTCTACATTGTCAATTGGCCGCCCTTCGGGCGAACCAGGGCAGCTCACCGCGTCGTCGAGACGACGCACGACCGGCTCCTTTCTTAGGGTGAAAGACGAGACCACCAGGAACGGCACGGAGTTCCCTCGATTACCCCGACGCAACACCGACCGCGCACGCCCGCGCGAGCTACGGCATCGGGTGCGCGTCGAAGAAGTCGAGGAGAGCCTCGCTGGCGGCGATGTCCATGTTGATCTCCCCGCCCGACCCGGCGGATTGCCCACCAGGCCATTGGTGACCATCGCCCTCGAGCGTGCAGAGCGTCACCTCCGCGCCCATCGCGCACGCGGCATACGTCTCGCACGTTGCATCGCCTTGTTGAAACGTGACCGACGGCGTCGGGTCGCATCCGTCTCGATCGAC
>JABFXY010000029.1 GCA_013361525.1 Polyangiaceae bacterium
AGAGCCGAGTGGGGCAGGCGACGTCGAGCGAAGCGAGACACGCCGGGGCGGCTCCCACGAGGCTCGGTTCGCCAAAGGCGAACGCGAATAAGAAGAGCCGAGTGGGGCAGGCGACGTCGAGCGAAGCGAGACACGCCGGGGCGGCTCCCACGAGGCTCGGTTCGCCAAAGGCGAACGCGAATAAGAAGAGCCTCGTCAGCTGGATGGTGCCGAAAACGCTCCTGTGGCCGGCAAGTAACGACGTCGTGTTGGATGCGGCGCATCAACCACGACGCCTCGTGGCAATGCGCCGCACTGGTCACGTGCGTCGACGCGGTGCGCTCGAAGTGGGAGCGCGAAGGGACGCCGGAGCCACTCGAATGGAGTAGGCTGCCGCGTCCTATGATTCGCCACGAATTCGATGGTCCCGCGACGAAGCTACGTGTGAAGACGTCGCTGCGCGGACGCGATCTGCTTCGTAACCCGCTGTTGAACAAGGGCACCGCATTCAGCACCGACGAGCGCCGCTCGTTTGGCCTCGACGGCCTGTTGCCCGGCGCGGTGACGAAGCTCGAGCAGCAGCTCACCCGGGTCTACGACAGCGTCATGGCGAAGCCGACGCCGCTCGAGCGCTACATCGGGCTCGCCGCGCTGCAGGACCGCAACGAGACGCTCTTCTATCGATTGCTGCTCGAGCACACGATCGAGCTCACGCCGATCGTCTACACGCCGACCGTCGGCGAAGCCTGCCAGTACTACAGCCATATCTTCCGCCGAGGGCGCGGCGTGTGGATCACGCCGGAGCATCGCGGTCGCATCGCCGAGGTCCTCGCGAATGCGGCGGGCGACGAGATTCGACTGATCGTCGTCACCGACAACGAGCGCATCCTGGGCCTCGGTGATCAAGGCGCCGGCGGCATGGGAATCCCCATTGGCAAGCTGTCGCTCTACACGCTCGGCGCCGGTATTCACCCGACGAAGACACTGCCGATCAGCCTCGACGTCGGCACCGACAACGAGGCGCTGCTCAACGACGATTTGTACATCGGTTGGCGCCACAAGCGCCTCCGCGGCGCGGAGTACGACTCGCTCGTCGAAGAGTTCGTCCAGGCCGTCAAAGAGCGGTTTCCCAAAGCGCTCATGCAATGGGAGGACTTCAAGAAGGGCACGGCGTTCGACCTGCTGGATCGCTATCGCGATCGAATCCTCAGCTTCAATGACGACATCCAGGGCACCGCGGCCGTCGCCCTCGCGGGCGTCATGGCCGCGTGCCGCGCGATTCGAGAGCCGCTCTCCAAACAACGCGTCGTGATCCTCGGTGGCGGCGCCGCCGGCATCGGTATCGCGCGCCAACTCCGCGACGCGCTCGCGCGGGAGGGCGTTTCGGGAGACGAGCTGACGACGGCCATCGCAATCGTCGACAGCCAAGGGCTGCTCGTCGCGGGCCGCCCGAAGAGCGAAAAACACAAGGAAGAGTTCGCCTGGCCGCCCGCCCTCGCGGCACGCTACGGCATCGCGGGCGATGCGCGCCCCGATCTCGCGGCGATCCTCGATTCGCTTCGCGCGACCGTCCTCATCGGGACGTCGGGCCAGCCTGGCGTCTTCAACGAGGCCGTGGTTCGCGCAATGGTGAAGCACGCAGCGCGACCCATCATCTTTCCGCTGTCGAACCCGACGAGCCAGAGCGAGGCGCGCCCGGCGGACGTCATCGAATGGTCGGACGGCCGCGCACTGGTCGCGACGGGGAGCCCGTTCGCGCCGCACGCGCGAGACGGCAAAATTCATCGCTTCACGCAGGCGAACAACGTCTACGTCTTTCCGGGTGTCGGCCTCGGCGCGCTGGTCGCGCAGGCCCGCTCGGTGACGGACTCGATGTTCACGGTCGCTGCGCGCGAGCTCGCGGAGACGGTCTCCACGAAGGATTTGGAGTCGGGCTCGCTCTTCCCGCCGCTATCGGAGCTTCGCCCTATTACGGCGCGGATCGCAGCGGCCGTCGTGCGTGAAGCTCGCGACCGAGGCCTTGCGCAGGCAAAGGACGACGCGCCGGTGGAGGCTCAGATCGAACGCGCCATGTGGTACCCGGAATACCCCGAGATCGTGCCCGTCTGACGCGAGCACGCGCATCGCGCGCATCCGAGACGCGGTCCCACAGCGAGCCTTCCAAGGCATCGCCCCGCAACAACAGGAGCGCGCCTGCAGCGAGGAGCAACGTCGAAGGGAACGTTGCTCCTTGTCCGAGCGGCGCGATACCGGCGCAATAAACGAATGCGCCTCCGACGCCGAAGCGGCCGAGGCGATCGCCGCCGAACAATGCGACGGCCACCATTGCCTGGAGAAGCGCAATGGCACAGAGGGCAATCTTGTCGTTGTCGGCGAACGCGCCGCGAACGAATGCGGGCGTCTCGGCGCCGAGCGCGACCGGGCCGGCGCCTTCGCCGATCGGCATCGCAATCACCGTAAAGAGATTGAGGCAGGCTGCGCCCGCGAAGAGGCCGAAATACAAGCCGCGTCCCACGAGCGGCGCCCGCCATGCCGCGACGAGCAGCAGGCCAGCCACGATGATCGACAGATCGTGCAGGAAGCCGTATCGAGGGTCGAACAGCATGTCGCAGGCATCGGGCTGCACGCCGCGTGCCTACGAAACGAGCAATCGTTCGAGTCGTCGATCCGACGACACCGATCAGAGGACGCCGAACGTTCGCGCGCGCGCTTCGCGATGGTGAAGCGCCGAGACCGCCGTTTCGTATGCGGCGGCGGCGACACCGAGCGCACGCTTCGTGTCCATGGGGTTGTTGCCCATGGCCTCGAGCGTGTCGTCGTCCGGCTCGATGGCGACGACCGGCACGTGCCGCTCGAGCGCGCGCACTTCACGGCGAAGGAGCATGCGCATCGGGCTGTACATCGACAGCGGCGAGCACACGATCACGAGGTCGAGCTGACCACCGCGCGTGCAGCGCCCCGCCGCACGATCGTGCAATAGATCGAGGTGCGTCGCGGATGCCATTCCACCGTCGACGTAGCGGCGCCCGGACCATTCGACGGGCTTGTGCACGCCGGGAACGGCGCCGGAGCATGTCACCGCCGTCCCGACGTCGATATCGGGCGCGCCGGGGGCGCCGAACGCGACGCGCTCGCCGGTGTCGAGGTGCACGGACGTGATCCACAGCTCGCGCTCGGGCCAACGCCCGCCGAACACGCGCCGAAGCCCCTCCGCCTGTGAATCGAGACGCACGCGGCCCGCAGGCAGCAGGGCCGAGACGATGCGGCCGGGCCGCAGACAGCGCGGTGCGCGCAGCGCATTCATGAAGAAGCGAAGGGCCGCGGGCCGCTTCGTCTTGGGGAGCTTGGGACAGGGCGACTTGGTGCAGGGCCGAACCCAGTGCTGCGCGATGTCGTGAGCCTCCTCTTCGAGCTCGTGACCCGAGGCGCGCGCGGCGAGGTCGCGACCCGACATTCCCGCGCGAAGCAGGGCGCCGACCTGCGCGCCGGCCGAGGTGCCGACCACGACGTCCGCATCACGCGGATCCCACCCGAAGCGATCCGACAACGCGTGGAGGACGCCCGAATGAAAAGCGTGACCGACAGGACCGCCCGCACCGAGCACGAGCGCGATCCTCTTCCGTTGCGAGGCTCGTCGGCACTCGGCGGGCAACGTCGAACGGTGATGCTTCATCGACTCGGACAGCGTAAACCCCATATCCGATCGTGCAAGTATGTACTGTTCGATAAACCTTATGTTCGGACGACGCTTGCGGTAGAGCCCGGGTTCACGACTGCGTCACGAGAAAGGAAGCAGGAACGATGAGCCTCGTTTTCTACTACGCACCGATGTCGAGCGCGTCACCGACCCACTGGGTCCTCGAAGAGCTCGGCGTGCCGTACGAGAAGGTCAAAATCGATCTCCAGTCCGGCGAGCAGAAGCAGCCGGCCTTTTTGAAAATCAATCCGAACGGCAAGGTGCCGGTCCTCGTTCACGACGGGACGGTCATCTTCGAATCGGTCGCAATCGCGATTCACCTCGGCGAGACGTTCGGCGTCGAGCGCGGGCTATTCCCCGCGCCCGGTATGAGCCGCGCCGAAGCGATCAAATGGCTCGTCTGGTGCAATGTCAGCCTGGGCGAGGCCGTCTCGCGCCTCTTCCACAACACGTCCGATCGCATCCCGGCCGAGCTGCGTAATGCGAAGGCAGGCGAGGTCGCAAAGACCGACATCGAGCGGAACCTGCGCATCCTCGAGGAGGCGCTCGCCGGCAAGAGCTACCTGCTCGGCGACTCGTTCTCGATCGTCGACGCGCACGTCTCGGCGTGGACCACGTACCTCGGCTTCTTCGGCTTCGATTTGCAGCCCTACCCCGCGATCTCCGCCTGGGCGGCACGCTGTAGCGCACGGCCTGCCGCCGCGAAGATCCAAGCGGGCTGAGAGAAGAGGGTTCGCCAAGGGCGCCAAGGGCAGAAGGAGGAAGAGGAGGGCCCTTGGCGTCCCCTCTCGTTCTCTCGTCTTTATTGAGAAGCCGTCGCCTCCATGAGCGAGGCAACGTGTCGCGGCGAGGGGGAGCCGAAGCTCAGCAGTCGATCGTGGTACGAGCGCTCTTTGAAGCCGGGGCGTGACTCGTACGTTTTGCGCAGCTTCATCATCTGCGAAAAGCCGTAATAGTAGGTCGTCAGCTGCGCGCTCGTGAGGCAGGCCCGGCGCCATTTGCCGACGGCCTCACCCTCCTCTTGGAAGGCTTCGCCCATCATGAGGTCCATTGCCTGCTTCTCGGTCATTCCGGCGGCGTGGACGCCGTGGTCGAGGACGGCATTGGCCGCCATGCGCAGCGCCATCTTCTGCCGCTGCATTCGCACCTTCGGCCCGCCATAGCCGTGTTTGGCCATGAGCCATTCGCCGTAGACGGCCCAACCCTCGACGAACGCGCCGTGGGAAAACACGGCGCGGAGCTTCGAGGGGAATCGATTGTTGTGCATCAATTGCAAGAAATGGCCGGGCATCGCCTCGTGCACGGTCAAATCGTGCAGCATGCTCCGGTTGTATTCGCGATAGTAGGATTCGACCCGCTTCTTCGGCCACCCCTTGGGGGTCGGAGAGATTGCATAGAAGGTCTCCGGCTTCGGCTCGAGCGGGCCGGAAGCATCGCAATAGGCCACGGCGACACCGCGCCGATATTCCGGCATCTCGATGATGCTGCAGGGCTCTTCGGGAAGGCGCACGAGATCGTGCTGTCGAACGAAGTCGGTCGCGCTAGCCAGCGTGGTCTCGATGTCTTTGACGACCGTCGCGTCGGTCGAGCGATCCTCCGCGAGCTTCGTGAGGATCGTTTTGACGACGGCTTTGCGGTCCGCGTCGGTCGCCGGTTCTTTCCACGGCGTCTTCATGAGCTCGGGCCAGAGTTCTTTCGCCGTATCGACCATTTCGAGCTGCGTCGCGTGGAGGTATGCCAGCGCCTCGGCTTTTTGGGCCTCCGCGTCGACCTCGTCGTCGAGGATCAATCGCAGCTTCTTCTCGAATCGCTTTGCGCCGAGTCGGAAATCGCCGTCGCTCCTCGGCAGCAATTCCTTCTCGAGGAACGTTTGGAGCTCGGTCAGCGCGTCTTTGGCCTTTTTTGCCGCGCGCTCGATACCTTCTTTTTCGGCGGGCACGGCTTTGACGATGGAATCGAACCCCGACGTGCAGAGGTCGACGAGACCCTTGTTTTGGTCGATCGCCGTCTGCGTGTGAATGCGCGGTGGACGCTTCAACCGTCGCTTCGCAATGGCGACGATCCCCGGCACACCCTCCAAGCGCAGGCGCAATGCCTTGGCGCGGCTCTCGGGTGTGCCGAACTCACGCGTGACGAGCGGGTCGAGCCCGTCGCCCAAGACGGCCATGTACACGAGCGGGTCGTTCTCCGTCGGCTTCAGCTCGTCGACCGCCATCTCCATCAAATCGAGCTGATTCTTCAGCATCGCCGCGTCGACGCGGCTCTGGAGCGAAAGCGCCGCGGACTCCGCGGCGGCGACGTCTTTGCGCGTCGATGCGATGAACGAGCGAAGGGCGTTATCACCCTCTTCGCTCAAGTCCGGCCAGCGGTCGTCGAAGCGATGATCGCCCGCCTCCGTCGCGCGGACGGGCTGGCGCTCGAGGTACGATTCGAGGAACGTCTTCGCGACGGTCGCGAATCGATCGTCGGCTGCAGACGGCGTCGCAGTCATGACTTGCTCCTTGTCCCCCGTGCGCGCGGCGGTCGACGAGTGGTCGACGTCATTCGAATCGCGATGTGTCGTATCTGCGGGCGCACACGCGCTCGCGAGGATCAGCGCGGCCGGCCAAAAGCGTCTCATCAATCAGGCTCCGCCCGCTCCGCCCGCGCCGCCGATCGGCGCGCCACCCTCGGCGCTGCCGCCCGCGCCGCCTGCTCCGCCGACCTCACCACCACCACCACCGGAGCCTCCGACCGGCTCGGGCGGCTCACACGCGTGGAATGTGTCGTCACCGAGCTGGACGGTGAGGCATTGGACGCCTTCCGGGCATGCATGTGCGGGATCTTCCGGATCGCAGTATTGCGTGCAGGAGCCCGACGCAGCCCCTTGAAGCTGCAGGCACGTGAGCCCGTCGGTGCATGTCGGCTGCCCGACGAAGTTCTGACACGTATCGCCGAGCTGACCGGTGCCACTGTTGAGGCACTCGAAGGTCGTTTGATCGGCGCCGATCCAACATGTCTGGCCCATGGGGCACCCGAAGGGATCTTCGAGGCACGAGCCCGCGGGCGCGTTGCCTCCACCGCCGCCGTTGCCTCCGGTTCCGCTGGTGTCGTCGCCGCAAGCGAGGAGGCTGGAGAGAAAGAGCAGCGTGATGGCCCTGGCGGAAACTCGATCCATGGAGCCGGCGTACAACAGTCGACGATCGGCGGCGATAGCGCTGATCGCGTTCGCTCGTCACCTATCGCGCCGACGAAATCGTGCCCTTAGGGATTGTTTGACGTGCGCATCGCACATCTACCTGGAAGCTTCTGTCGGCACGTCGGTTCAAGGAGCAGCTATGCCCGCAGCGTCATCGCACATTCGCGAGATCGAAGAAGCGGTCGCCCTCGCCGAGCAAGTGGTCGAGGCCCTCGACCGGCGCGGTAGCGAGGCCGAGCGCCACGAGTCTCGCTGGCTCGAGAAGATGACGCATGCGTTAAGGGTGGCGCTGGCCTCGGACCTCGACATCGTGGTGCTGACGCGCCTGCATCTGCGGCTCGAGACCTCGCTGCGAAGGGCGAGCTTGCTGCTCGCAGACACCGCGGAGCCGCGCGCCGAAGAGCTGCCGCCGTCGCAGCGCCCGACCTACAGGCCCCCCGCTCAGGTCGCGCGGAGCCTCGGTCGCCCCATTGCGGACGATGACGACGACATACCCTCGCAGCGGCCTACCACGCCACCGGTTCGCCAAGCCTCCGGCTTCGTCCCCAAAGTGGGGCTCAAGAAGCGCGAAACCGGCTGACCGGTCCCGTCCTGTAGCGGGTGTCGGTTCAATGACCGAGTGACGAGGCATTGCGGCGCAACCAAGTGCGCACCGTGCGATCGAGGAGCTTCTGCGACGCGGCCCAAACGCGCGCGTGCAGCTCGCGCACGTTTTCTTCGAACGTGTCCGGATGATAGGACCGCGTCGGTCGAAATGGCCGTCCGAACCTGAAGAGGAATGGCACGGCTCGCGGTAATACGCCGTGCCGACCGCCCCGCAGTCGTGGCAAATCATATTCGTCGTGCCCGAGCAGGATGCGACCCGTTCCCGCGTAGGAGCCGCGAACGTCGAACGTGTCGTCGACGCCAGCCGCCGCGAACGGAACGATCGGGACGCCGAGATCGAGCGCGAGCCGTGCGAAGGTCATGCTCTTCGACCAACGCAATCTATATCGCTCGTCGTCGCTGTGTTTGAGGGCTTCGCGCGCGCCGCCCGGGTAGCAGACGACCCAATGCCCTTGTTGGAGCAGACGAATTGCATTGGATGGGTGGGCGGATGCCGCGCCCGTGTGAATCAGCAGATCACCCAGAATGGGGACTTGGAACAGCCAACGATCGACGAGCCCTCGCGGCATGCAGCCGGTGTGACGCAAGACCGCCGCAAAGAACAAAATCGTCTCGTATCCGAGATGGCCGTGATTGCCGACGAGAAGGGCGGGGCCATCTGGGATGTGCTCGCAGCCTTCGACCGTGACGGGATGGTGGCGTTCGAGGCAATCCGCGACGAAACGACAAATCCTCGCCAAACGCTCGTCGTTACGAGGATGCCACTTCTCGTGGAGCGCCTCAGCTTCCACGAACGGCCAACCGGGAGATCCGTCGGCAGTCCAGGTCGATGAAAGCTGCGGCAGCGATTCGTCGAAGCCGGGCGCCGCAAAGGTCATGCAATCATTTCGAGCAAACAACGCGCCGAGCCATCGCGCGTCATGCGACGGAGCCGCGAATTCGATCCGAGGCAGCACGCCTCGATCGGGCGAGGCGGCGCTCAAACCGATTCGTGTAGCATCCCGCGCATGCTCCCCATCACCCGCGTCGTCTTGTACAAACACGGTGTCGGATACTTCGAGCGACAGGGGCCCGTGAGGGACGTCACGGCGATCGATCTCCATTTCAAAGCATCGGAGATGAACGACGTCCTCAAGTCGCTGACGACGCTCGACCTCGACAGCGGAATCGTCTCGAGTATCAGCTACGAGTCGGTCAAACCCATCGAGCGCCAGCTCGACGACGTCGCCGTTCGTCTGGACGACACCCACGTGGTGAGCCGCCTCGTCGCTCAGGTGAAGGGTGCGCGCGTCGCCATCGACGTCGCGGGGCGCACCATCGAGGGGACGGTTCTCGGCACCGAAGAGATCGAACGCCGCGACGGCGACGTCACGACGAGCACGCACCGGCTCGCGCTGCTCGTCGGTGGAGCCACCGTGCAGAGCTACGATCTCCTCGAGCTGCGATCGATCAGCTTCTCGGAGGAGAGCCTGCGGAAGGATCTGCAGCACCTGCTCGACATCCTGATTTCGTCGAAGAAGAAGGATTTGAAGAAGCTGACGATCTACGCCTCGGGAGAAGGCGAACGGCGCCTCTTCGTCAGTTACATCGTCGAAGCACCGGTGTGGAAAACGTCGTATCGGCTCCTTCTCGACGAAAAGGGCGCTCCGCTGCTTCAAGGGTGGGCTCTCGTCGACAACACGCAGGACGAAGATTGGGAGAACGTGCGGCTGTCACTCGTCGCGGGTTTGCCCATTTCGTTCGTCCACGATCTCTATGCACCTCGTTACAAGCGTCGCCCGACCGTCGAGGTGAAAGAGGAGGCCGCATACGCGCCGCCGCAGCTCGAAGGCGCCGTCGAGGAGTACGAGACGGTCACCATGGCCCAAGCCTATCGTCCCGGTCCGCCGGGAATGGCACCCGGAGCGTTCGCGGCGCCGGCCCCCGCGGCGGCGTTCGCGGCTGCGCCGATGACCGGCGCGGCGATGCGGCAGCGAATGCAGGCGTCCGCACCGGTGCAGACGCGAACGGTGGAGGTGGGGGATCTTTTCGAATACGAGATCAAAAATCCCGTCACCGTCAAACGTGGGCAATCGGCGCTCGTCCCTATTTTGCAATCGAAGGTCGAGGGCAAGCGGGTCGCCGTCTACAACCCCGAGGTCCGCGCGAAGAACCCGATGTCGGCCGTCTTCTTCAAGAACACGACGGGGTCGACCCTCGAAGGCGGGCCGGTAACGGTGCTCGAGGATACGAGCTACGTCGGCGAATCGATGCTCGAGACCATCAAACCCGACGAGGAGAAGCTGGTCCCGTTTTCCGTCGAGCTCGGCTGCGTCGTCACGGTGGACCCGCAGAGCGAGCTCCGCAACGTGAGCCATTCGCGCATCGTGAGCGGCTACCTCTATTTGACACGCTATCGAATGGAGCGACGAGTCTACGTCGTCACCAACAAGTCCCCGCGCGCGCTCGATCTGTTCTTGGATCATCGATTCACACACGGCTGGGAGCTGCTCGAGAGCGAGACGGACGGCAAACCCGTCGAGCGGACCGAGAACTTCTACCGATTTCGCATCGAGGTTCCGCCCAACAAGACGACGCGATTCACCGTCACCGAACGCGGTGACCAGACCGAGACGCACGCCCTCGTCCAGACGAGCCGCGACGACGTCGCGCTATGGCTGCAGAATCGCTGGATCGACGAGCACATCCGGCAGGTGCTCCTGAGCCTCATCGAGCTCCAGGCCCAAGTCGCCGATCTCGCGCGGCGCATTCAGCAGCGGGAGGCGTCCATTGCGGAGATCTTCCACAACCAAGAGCGGGTGCGAGCGAACCTCCAAGCCCTCGGCGTGTCGCCGGACGAGCGAGGGCTACGCGACCGTTACGTCTCGGAGCTGAGCTTCGACGAAGACCGGCTCAAAGACCTGCGCGACGAGCTCCGCCGAGACAAGCAGCTCAAGGACTCGCTGGAGCACGACCTGCGCGAACGGCTGGGGTCCCTCGCGTTCCAGAGCGCATTGTGAATGGGTGATCGATTCTTGCGGCGGCGCGGACCCGAAAATCCATGATACCAACGAGTGTCCATGACGCAGATCCTGGAGAGCATCGAGGTCCGGTGGTTTCTGTCTGCGGACGACCGCAATGTGCCTTCGCTCGAGCGGCTCTTCGACACGGCCGAAGACGTGGAGAGCCGGTCGGACTTCTATGCCCCGACCGGCCGTGAGGATCTGGGCGTGAAAGCGCGCGTCTCGGCGGGCGCACCGGCACGCATCGAGACGAAGTATCGGACGGCGTCTCTCGGGTCGCGCGAGATCACCGCCGGCGTCGTCGGCTCCATCGAGCGGTGGAGCAAGATCTCGCTCGAGGTCGCCGAGGCAGAGCGCTCGCCCATCGAACAAGCCTGGCGGAAGATCGGCAAGCGCCGGCGCCGCAGGAAGATCGCCATCATCGACGACCACACGAAGGAGATCGGCGCCGACGACCGCGTCGACGTCGGGTGTTCGGCCGAGCTCACCAAGCTCGAATTCAAGATCGGCAACAAGGTGGAGAGCGAGTGGACGTTCGGGTTCGAGGCGTTCTCCACCCATGCGGCCGAGCTCGAGGCGGTGCTCGTCGCGTCGGTGCACCACGTGCTGGGTGATACGGCGGCGTTCCTGCTCGAAGCCGCGTCGTCGCGCGGCTATCCGGCGTGGCTGACTGAACGGTTCTGGTAGGCCGAACGGCTCCGGTAGCTGCTCAGATCTGTCCCGGCGCACACGTGGAGACGCCCGCGCCGACGACATTGCCGCTCAGCGTCGTCACGAGCCCGACGGCTCCCGTGTCCGGATCGAAGCGCGTGACGTTGGTGAGCCCGTTCGAGGCGGTGAAGACGTAGAAGTCGCCGCCCCACCACGCGAACGCGAGGGCCGACGCGCCCGCGCCGGCCTCGATGAAGGTCGAGTCGACAATGGTCGCCGTCTCTTTGTCGATCTCGACGACCCAACCGCCCGTGCCGACGGTGTTCAAGAAATAGCCATAGAGGTTTCCGTCGCTCGAGCTCGTCATCTCCATTCGGTCGCTGAAGTTGTCCGAGAAGGGCCCGATGTAGTCGAGCTCGAGGGTGTCGGTGTCGATCGTGGCGAGGCCGCGCGACTCCTCTCCGAAGGTTATCTCTGCGACGTAGAGGGAATCCTCCTTTCCGCCCGGCTCGTCGAGCGCAAAGCCCATTCCGAACGTGATGAAGCCTTCTTGACCGGGGACGAAATCGGTCGCTTCGCAGCTCGCGTCGAGCGTGCTCGCGCGGAAGAGGTTGCCGTCGTTGTAGACGACGTAAGCGGTGCCCTCGCGATCGACGCCCATCGAGAACGGCGAGGCGCCGGACGGGCAATCGAGAAAGCCGCGCAGCGTGAATGCGCCGGTCGCGGGGTAGTAGCTGTAGAGCTCCGTCGTGTCGGTAACGAGGTAGATGTATTGGGTCGTCTCGGGATCGCACTCGGGAGGTGAGCCACCCTCCCCGCCCTCGCCTCCGTCGCCCCCTGCACCACCGCCGCCCGCGACAAGACCACCTTCACCGCCGCCTGCGGTGTGTCCGCCGCCGCCGGTCGCCCCCTCGCCGCCGCCGCCGTCGAGGCCGGGCAACCCTGTCCGAGCACCACACGAGGTGAGCAGAGAGAAGGCAAGCAGCGCACGAAAGCTCATGGCGGCGAAGCATACACCCGCCCCTTCAACGAGCACGTCCTCGTTCCCCGAAGGTTTGTTGAGTTATCATCTGGACGTCATTCGACGCCTTCGCATCACCTCGCTCGCGATCAGCGTCGCGATGTTCTCGACGGGTTGTCCTGCGCCCGAGCGAGGCGCGGCTCCGATCGGGACCCCGACGCCGACGACACACGCGGCTCCCGCGCTGCACGTGCCTCCGCGCCGTTCGGGGTCGGCGACCGGCTCCGCATTCGCAGCGAAGGCGGCTCGGCTGACACCGGCGGAGCGCGAGCGAGCCATCTCCGAGGAGATCCTCGCGGGCAATCTGCCGAGCTTCGAGCGCCGGCTCGTCCCCGTCGAGCTCACGGCCGCGGGAGACGGCGGGCGCGTCGTCCGGGGACGCGTCTTCGTCGTGCCCGACTACCTCGCGATCGGCGACGACGAGGATTTCGTCCGCGTGCCCATTACGATTCGAACGGCGCGTCGAATCGCGAAAGAGCTCGACTGCGTCCTACCGACGACGAAGCTCGTCGATGCGATCCAGAACGCCGCGAAGGTCAAGCTGGCCTCACCCGTCATGAACCCGGGCGACCGCATGGGCTCGATGCAGTATTTCGTGGTCCACAACCGAGTGATCGAAGAGCACCGAGCCGAGCAAGGCGCCGCGCTCGGCGCCCTCGTCTCCGGGCCCAAGAAGGACCTGGTGCTCACGAAGCGCATGCTCGAAACACCGGGCAGAACGCCGATTTACGGCTGGTTCGGCCGAGGGACGGAGCCCGTTCAGCCGCTCAGCCTCGTTCACGACGATCGCCACGTCGACTATGCGCACGGGGTTCGCTTGGTCGCCCAAACGATGGAGATCGAGGGCCGAAGCGCGCAAATCCTCGACGTACTCGCAGATCGAGCGCTCGCCCCGATCGTCAGCGACGAAGGTGCCTGCGACCTTCGGACGGCTTGGAACCGCGGCTGGTAGGGCACGATCTTTATTGATTCATCCGAAAAGAAAAGCGAATCAAGAGTCTCGATGCTCGACCACGTGACGGAGCTCTTGCACCTGATTGCGCGATGGATCCACCTCATCGCGGGCATCATGTGGATCGGCAACTCCATGTTGTTCAACTGGATCGATCGGAACCTCGAGAAGCCGAAAGATCCGAAGCCCGGCAACATCGGCAACATCTGGATGGTGCACTCCGGCGGCTTCTACGAGATGGAGAAGAAGTTTCTCGAGCCGTCGCAGCTGCCGAAGACGCTGCATTGGTTCAAATGGCAAAACGGGATCACCTGGCTCAGCGGGATCTCGCTTTTGATTCTCATCTATTACCTCGGCGCGTCGCAGATGATGATCGACCCCGAGGTGAGCGCGATCTCGAGCCAGACGGCCGTGCTCCTCAGCGTCGCGTCGTTCGTCGGGGCGTGGATCCTCTACAACGCGATATGGCGCTCGCCGATTGGCAAGGCATCGACGCTGGCGACGCTCTTGTCGCTCGGCGTGGTCATCGGCACCGCCGCCGTCTACTTCACCTTCTTGAGCGGCCGCGCGGCGTACATCCATGTCGGCGTCCTCATCGGGACGCTCATGACGGGCAATGTCTGGTTCGTCATTCTGCCCTCGCAGCGTGAGCTCATCGCGGCGACCAAAGAGGGCCGCGAGCAGGACCCGGCGATCGGCTACCAGGCGAAGCAGCGCTCGGTCCACAACAACTACTTCACGTTCCCGCTGCTCTTCATCATGATTAGCGGCCATTTTCCGTCGACGTTCAGCCACCCGAAGAACTGGCTGATCCTGGCGATCCTCGGCGGTGGCAGCGCGGCGATTCGCTACTTCATGAATGTGCGCTTCACGGAGCCGCGGTGGCTCTGGCCGGCGTTCGGCACGTTCGGCATCACGGCCGGCGTCGTGCTCATCATGTTGTCGGATCGCGATTTCCTCAGCTCGAGCGCCAAGCGCACGACCCCGGTCGCATTCACCGAGGTCGCGGAGATCATGCACAACCGGTGTACGCCCTGTCATTCGACGACGCCGACGGACGCGACCTACAAGATCGCGCCGAATGGAATCATGTTCGATACACCGGATCAGATCGTCCGGATGGCGCCGAAGATCAAAGAGCGCGCGGTCACATTGAAGAACATGCCGCTCGCGAACGTGACGCAGATGACGGTGGAAGAGCGAGAGACGCTGCGCGCGTGGATCGACCAAGGCGCCAAGGGCCCGGCAGCAGATGCCCCCGCAGCGCAGGGCAGCGCGGTAGAGGGGCACTGACGCGATGAGCGAGACCTATTTCCGCGCGCTGCGCGCCGTCACGCCGACCGGGCTGCGCGCCGCGTCGATTCACGTCAAAGACGGCCGCATCCTCGGCGTCGGCGAGATCGACGCCATCCCCACGGGGGCACCCGTCGTCGACGCCGGCGACGCGGTCCTGATGCCGGCGCTCGTGGATACGCACGTCCACGTCAACGAGCCCGGCCGCACCGAATGGGAAGGCTTCGAGACGGCGACGCGCGCAGCGTCGGCCGGCGGGATCTCGACCATCGTCGACATGCCGCTGAACAGCATTCCGCCCGCGACGAGCCCGCGCGGCCTCGCGGAGAAGGCGGCGCTCACCGAAGGGCGCGTCCACGTCGACGTCGGGCTCTGGGGCGGCGCCGTCCCGGAGAACACGTCGGGCGATCCGCGGGGCCTCGTGAACATCCTTCGGGAGGGTGCGCGCGGTTTCAAATGTTTCCTCGTTCCGTCGGGCGTGGACGAGTTTCCTTTCGTCACGCGCACCGATGTCGAAGCAGCGCTCGAGCAATTGCGCGGCACCGGTGTCGCGCTGATGGTGCATGCCGAGCTTCCCGGGCCGATCGACGCGGTGGCGGAGACGATGGCGCGCGAGGTCCCGCCTCCGGATCCGCGGCGTTATTCGACCTACCTGCGATCGCGCCCGCCCTCGGCGGAAGAGGAAGCGGTCGCCCTTTTGTTCGAGCTCGCGAAGAAGACGCGCTCGCCCATTCACGTGGTGCATCTCTCGTCCGCCGGCGCGCTCGAATGGCTTGCCCGTGCGAAAGACGAAGGTGTCCCGCTGACTGCGGAGACCGCGCCCCATTACCTGCATTTCTCCGCGGAAGAGATCGCGGACGGCGCCACGTGGTTCAAGTGCGCGCCGCCCATTCGCGAAGCGGACAACCGCGAGCGCCTCTTCGAAGGCCTTCGCCAAGGTTTGATCGAAATGGTCGTCTCGGATCACTCACCCTGCATCGGCTCGCTGAAGCGCGTCTCCGAAGGAGACTTCATGGCAGCCTGGGGGGGGATCGCGGGTTTGCAGTTCGGCCTGTCGGCGGTGTGGACGGAGGCGAGCCGCCGCGGGTTCGGTCTCGAGGACATCGCCCGGTGGATGAGCGCGCGGCCCGCAGCCCACGCCGGCCTCGACGATCGAAAGGGTGCCATCGCGGTCGGGCGTGATGCCGACTTCTGCCTCTTCGATCCGGACGCGACGTTCACGGTGCAAACGTCCAAGATCCTCCACAAGAACAAGCTCACGCCGTACGAGGGCCGGACGCTCCGCGGCGTGGTGCGTTCAACCTGGTTGCGCGGCGAGCGCATCCACGACGGCTCGGCGCCGGTGCAAAGCCCGAAGGGGCAATGGCTCTCGAGATCTGCTTCCTGAAGCTGGAAAAGAACGCGTCTTCTTTCGAGGATCGACAACGACGATGAAGGACTTCTCCGATCGGTTCGACCTTGCATCTCTGCGGCTCGGCGGCGCGGTCATCGCGGCGAGCGACGATTACTTCGCGGAAAAGGAGAACCTCCTTTTGCCGCACCCCGCCGTCTGGAAGGAGCACGAATACACCGACCGCGGCAAATGGATGGACGGATGGGAGAGCCGTCGCAAACGCACGCCGGGTCATGATTGGGCCATCATCCGCCTCGGCGTCCCCGGGATGCTTCGCGGCGCGTTGGTCGATACCAGCTTCTTCCGCGGGAACTACCCCGCCGCGTGCTCGATCGAGGCTTGCGCGGAGAAGAGCGACGCGCCGCTCGACACGCTCCTCGCGGACTCGACCGAATGGACCGAGGTGCTGCCGAAATCGGCGCTCGCCGGCGACTCGCGCAATGCATTTTCGATCGAGAGCCCGTACGCATTCACGCACGTTCGGCTCAACATCTTTCCGGACGGCGGTGTGGCGCGCCTGCGTCTCTATGGTGATATCGCGCCGGATTGGCGCCGCCAGGGGCACGCGCGCGGGGAGATCGATCTCGCGGCGGCGGAGCACGGGGGTGACGTGTTGATCGCGAGCGACATGTTCTTCGGCGAGCGCAGAAACCTCGTGATGCCCGGGCGCGCGCGCAACATGAGCGACGGCTGGGAGACGCGGCGGCGGCGCGGCCCCGGCTTCGATTGGGCCATCGTGAAGCTCGGCGCCATCGGAACCATTACGCGTCTCGAGATCGACACGAATCATTTCAAAGGGAACTTCCCGGACACGTGCGTCGTCGAGGCGTGCCGCACGACGGAGCTCGAAGGCGCCCATTTCGAGGAGCTGTTGCCGCGCACGAAGCTGCAAGCGCACACGCGCCATTACTTCGAGGAAGAGCTGGCGAACCTCGGTCCCGTCTCGCACGTTCGGCTCAGCGTGTTTCCCGACGGCGGCGTCAGCCGGCTTCGCGTCTACGGCACCATCGACGAAGCGGAGCGGCGTCGCCTCGGGTTCGCCCGTCTGGAGATGCTTCCGCCGAAACAGGCACGAGCGGATCTCGAGGCCTGCTGCAGCTCGCCGAAATGGCTCGAGACCATGCTCGCGGCGCGTCCGTTCGGCACGCCGGAGGTTTTGCTGCGCGCCGCCGACGAAGCGTGGGCGCGCACCGGCCCCGACGACTGGCTGGCGGCGTTCCGCTCGCATCCACGGATCGGCGAGCGCACCAAGGCCAAGACCTGGTCGTCGCAAGAGCAAGCAGGGATGAGCAGCGCAGGCGATGAAGTGAAGCAACAAATGGCCGAGCTGAACCGCGCCTACGAGGAGCGCTTCGGCTTCACGTACATCGTCTGCGCGACGGGGAAGTCCGCTTCCGAGCTGCTCGCGATTTTGCGCGGGCGTCTCGACAACGACAAAGACGCGGAGCTCGCGACCGCGGCCACAGAGCTCCACAAAATCACCAAGCTTCGATTGGAGAAACTACTCGAGCCATGAGCGCCATTACGACCCACGTGCTGGACATCGCGCGCGGCCGCCCGGCGGCCGGTGTTCCCATCGAGCTGGAGCTGAAGAAGGACGGCGCGTGGGCGCACGTCGCGCGCGGTGAGACGGACGCCGACGGGCGCCTGCGGACGCTCCTCGCCGACAAGGCGCTGGTCCGCGGGACGTACCGAATCACGTTCGATACGGGCGCCTACTTCCGCGCGCTCGACGTCGAAGGATTTTACCCCGAGGCCAGCATCGTCTTCGAGGTGCGCGCGGAGAACGAGCATTACCACGTACCGCTGCTCCTCAGCGCATACGGGTATTCGACGTACCGCGGCAGCTGAGCCAAGAATCGCTATCGCCTATTTGCCGTTCGCCGCTTCTTTGAGCTCGAGGTCTCTCACCGAGGGCGGTGGCGTCGAAATCGGGACACCGACGAGCGCGCGAATCGCAGCATCGAGCTGCCGCGCGTCGAAGGGTTTCGCGACGAACGTCGTGCGCTCGTCGACCGGCGCCCCCTCGGAGCCATAACCGCTCATCACCACGACGGGGAGCTCGGGGGATCGAGCGCGCAGCCGCGCATGAACCGCGCGCCCGTCGAGGTGGGGCATCGTCAAATCGAGAAGCACGAGGTCATAAGGCCGCTCGCCCTCTTCGAGGTGCGCGACCGCTTCCGTCCCATCCGCGGCCTCGTCGACGATGTAACCGATTCGCTGGACGATGCGCGCGACGGTGCGGCGCACGGTGATATCGTCGTCGACGACGAGCGCGCAACGAACAGGGTGCTGCGCGGCCGGCGGATGCCCGGACACCACTTGCGGCGGGGGCGCCGTCTCGTGAGAGACCTCCTCCACCGCCATCTCCGGAAGCGGAATGAAGACGGTGAACGTCGTGCCCTGCCCCGGCGCCGTTCGCACGCGCATCCCTGCTTCGTGCGCACGCAAGATGCCGAGGATGGCCGACATCCCGAGGCCACGACCCGTCCCTTTCGTCGAGAAGAACGGCTCGAACATGTGGCTACGCGTCTCGTCCGTCATGCCCTTGCCGGTGTCTTCGACCTCGACGACGACATAACGGCCCGGCGGTCGCACGGGCTCGCCGGCGGCAACACCGGCGATCGGCTCCGTTATTTGCTCGATTCGGGTTCGCACGAAGATCGAGCCATCCTTCTCACCAATCGCGTCGATTGCATTGGTGAGAAGGTTCATCACGACCTGTTGAATCTGCGCGGTGTCGGCGACGACGGTCGGTAGCGTCTCTTCGAAGCTCGTCTCGATGTGGACATTGGGCGGGACGGCGGCGCCGAGCAGCCTAGCGAGATCCTGAACCAGCGCGCTCAAGTGCACGGGCGCGATGACGAACCTCCCGCGCCCGCTGTACGCGAGGAGGCGCGAGGTGAGCTCCGACGCGTGCGCCACGGTACCGTCGAGGTCTTCGAGCGGCCCCGTCGCGGCCGGTGCGACACCGAACCGTCGAATCAGCGAGAGGTTCACCTTCATCACGGCGAGGAGGTTGTTGAAGTCGTGGGCAATTCCGCCGGCGAGGAGGCCGAGGCTCTCCGTCCGCTGGCGCGCGGCGAGCGCGGCCTGGGCTTCGCGCCGCTCCGTCACGTCGGTATTCGATGCGACGAGCCGCGTCGCTTCACCGGCTTCGTCGCGCACCGCGGCCGCTCGAAATGAAATCGTCCGATAGTGGCCATCTTTCGCGCGCTGGCGAAACTCGAACACGTGGGGGGCGGAAGCATCCGCCAGGATCCCCTCGACGCCTTTGACCGCCTCGTCGCGATCGTCCGGATGAATGAGCTTTTTCCAGGCTTCGAATTCGAGGGTGGGCAGCTCCTCCGCCGAATAGCCGAACGTCTCTGCATAACGTGGGGACACCCAGGCGATACCGCTCTTCGTATCGATATCGAGGATGCCGTCGCGGTTCGCTCGGAGCGCGAGCTGCCACCGCTCTTCCTTGATGGCCGTCTCCGAAAGCGATGCTTCGAGCTTCTCGACGAGACGCGCGCGCTCCTCGTTGCGGTTGCGACGCTCCCTCAGCTCCGCCGGCAGCCACCGCCGGACGACGATCGCGAGGACGGCAATGGCGACCCCCGTATTGAGGAGCTTGGGCACCACGAGCACCTCGGGCCGCGACAGGACCTTCGACGCCCCTGTGAACGCGATTCCGTAGTTGCCGGTCCAAACGATCCCGAAGAACAGGTTCTTGAGCGCGCTTCGGAAGGCATCGAGGGCGAGGACGGCGGCGAGGGTGGAGACGAGCGGATCCGCCGATCGCGCCATCTTCCGAAAGCGCAGATACAGAACCAGGATCGTCATCCACAACAGGGAGACGAGCACATAGTTCGCGACGGTCAGGTAGCGCGCCACTTACCTCGTTCTATGCCAAGTCGGGCGCCGGGACGAGGCACGGCGGTCGTCACCGTGATGGCGCGCCGCGGTGCGCTGGGTTTACCCTCCCGAGGGTGAAGCGGATTGTATGCGCAGGGGTGGGCGCGACGCTGCTCTTCGCAGCGTCATGCGAAGAGAATGATCCGGTCGTGGAGGCGCCGCCGGCGACGATCGCGGTGTACGGCGATCCGCTCGCGACCGAGCTCGTGCCGTTTCCATCCGATCGATACACGGTCGTGGACGCTTCGACACGAACCGGCCGCCGCGTGAAGGTCGATCCAGAGACGACCGCCGATCGCTTCATCGCCGGTTACCCGCTCGTGTCCCAACGACTCGGCGAGATGGATGGTTTCTCCACGGCGGGCGGGATCATGATCGGGTTCGACGCGCCGATCGACGGCTCGTCGTTCACGGGGCCACAGGGAGGGACGGATGCGACGGCGGTGGACCCAGGGCGCTTTACGATGCCCGATGCGCCGCTCGTCCTCGTCGACGTCGACCCCAGCTCGCCGGAGCGAGGCAAGGCGTTCGGGCTCGTACCGCGGTATTTCGAGCAGGCCAAAGACGACTACTACCCTATCGACGAGTTCACCATCGTCGCGCGCCCGTCGGAGCCGCTCGAGCCGGGTCGGCGTTATCTTTTTGCAGCGACCACCCGCATCCTCGACAAGAGCGGCGAGCCGATCGGCGCGAGCGAGGAAATGCGTGCGCTGATCGATGACGATGCCGGCGACGAATACGGTGAGGAGCTGCGCGAAGGGCTAGCCGTCCTCGAAGAAACGCTCGGGATTCAGAAAGAAGAAATCGCGGTCGCGTCCGTGTTCACTACGGCATCGATGCGAGACGTCATGATTGGCCTCGCCGAGCGGGCTCGCTCTTCGCCGCCGCCCGCCCTCGTCGACCCGTGGGAGGTGCAACAGGCCTCGGAGTCCGACGATCGAATCCGATTTCGCGCCACGTTCGAGTCACCCGAATATCGACGCACCGACGAAGATTGGACGTTCGAGATCGGCGAGGACGGCGCCCCTATCGCCCAGAAGAACGTCCCGCTCGAGATCTACCTCACATTCAGCGACGCAATGGCGAGCGGGCCGAGGCCTGTGGTGATTTACCAACACGGGCTCGGCGGCGACAAAGACGGTTGTTGGGGGACCGCGGAGCGCCTGGCCGAATTGGGCATTGCGGTCGTGGCGATCGATTCGCCGGAGCACGGCAGCCGCGGCGGTGCGGACGGGCTGCTCCCGAGCGTCCTCGCCTTCTTCGGGATCGACGACGACACCGGCACGTTCGACATCGCGCGTGCACGCGACAACTTCCGGCAAATGGCGTCCGACCAGCTCGAAATGGTTCGCTTCGTCGACTCCCTGTCCGAGCTCGATCTGTTGCCCGCGGGTGCCCCCGACGGCGTTCCCGATCTCGACGTATCGCGAATTCTCTATATCGGCCACTCCTTTGGATCCGTCCAAGGGCCCACGATTTTCGCAATGGCGCCGGAGATCGAGCACGCCGTCTGGAACGTCGGCGGCGACAACCTGATGCTCCTCCTCGAGGACTCGTCCGTCTTCTCGATCATGGTCGACTCCATGCGGCCCCCGAATACGGCGGATGGATCGCTGGCGCGGTTCATGGCCGTCGGACAAGGCATCGTCGACCCCGGCGATCCGGTCAACTACGCACGATTCGCGCTACGGGAGCCCTTCCCCGGCACCGGCGATTCGAAGCCGAGAAGCGTCCTCTTGCAGGAGGTCGTCGCCGACAACATCGTCCCGAACTCGAGCAGCGACGCGGTCGCCCGAGCAGCGGGGCTTTACGTCATGAATCCCGTCCAGCCGCCGCTCGGCGTCGAAATCGTCGAGAGCCCCGCCAAAGCCAATACCCCCGGCGGCGGCACCGGCGTGATGTGCCAATTCACCACGATGAACGGCGGCGAGCCCGCCACCCACGGCGAGCTGCTCTTCTCCGAAGAAGCGCGCGCCCAATACGTGGAGTTCTTCCGCTCCGCGCTCGAGGACGGCGTGGGCACTGTCCATTCCCCGTGACGAGACGAACCGCAAAGACGCGAAGTGGAGAGAGCGCGCGCAAAGGAGAAGAGAATGAAAAACCTCTTCTTTGCGTCCTTCTTCTGCCCTTTGCGCCTTTGTGGTTCTGCTGGGGCCAGGATTCAGGCCTTGCGGCGCAGCTCGAGGATTTTCGCGAAGCTTCGGAGCTGCACTTCTTCCAGCGTGAGGCCGGTTCGGCGCAACGCTTCTTCTTCCGAAACGGCGCCGCAGTTGATGGCTCGGAGGAAGTAGTTCAAGAGGCCCTGACCTGTCGCGGCGTCGTCGAACACATCGCCGAGCAGCGTCGCTTGTGCGGCCTTCGCGACGAAGTTCTTCAATCGATCCGCGGCGGCGTCGAAGCCTCGTAGGAAGAAGGTGTAGATCGATGCGTAGCGGACGGGCAGCTGGCCGGGGTGCAAATCCCAACCCTGATAAAAGCCCCGCATCAGCGAGTCTTGCACGTGGTCGTATTGCAGCTTCCACGCGGCGTGCACGCTCTGCCGGTTCTCCACCTGCTCGGCGAGCGTGAGGGCCTTGTCGCCCTCCTGGCGGTGAACGGGGACAGGCATGACGTTCGTCGCGCCGTCGGAGAGGAAGATGCCGGTCCGCGCGAACGACACCTGCATTGCGTGGCGCGCGAAGCTGCACGCCGGGTGCGTCATGGTCTGCCAGGCGGCGGTGATGTTGCAGCCAGCGGTGTAGTCGTACGTTCCGAAATGGGCGCCGATGATGCGACCGCGACCCGCGCGCAACAAGAGCGGCAGATTGATGTTGCCGCTCTCGTCGATGATCGATTGCGTCATCTCGACCATGATCTCCATCTTGAGCGCACCGGAGGGCAGCCCCAGGCCGCGCTCGAGGAGCTCGAACACCTCGACCGTGGCGGCGACGTGCTCGGGGATCGTGACCTTCGGAATGGTGACGACGAAGTTCGGCGGGAGCTTGCCGCCGGTTGCTTGGACGAGGCTCGTGACGAAGAGGTCGAGCGTCCGCAGGGCACGAATGCGCGTCTCTTCGGCAAGCGATTTGATGCGAATGCCGATGAAAGGCGGCAACGTGCCTTCGGAGAGGCCTTTTGCGACCTCGTGCGCGTCGCGCACCGCCGTCTCGTCTTCTTCGGCGTCGGGTCGCGTGCCGAAGCCGTCCTCGAAGTCGATGCGGAAGTCCTCGACGGCCTCCCGCTCGAGCTTCGCAATCACGCGACCGTGAATGGTGTGCGCGAGCCACGCCTGCGGATGGGCGGCGCGTACGAGGTCCGGGTCGCGGGCGAGCGCCCTCTGCAAATCGGCAATCGCATCGATCTCGGTCGGTAGCGACGCCGACCCCGGGAGGCCGAGGGCACGCGCGAACGTGACGAAGTCCGGCGCGTGATCGGCCATCGCTCGAAGCGCGCCCGTTCCGAGCTTCTTCGCGGCGTCGTGGCGGAAGAGCTGTGCTCCGCCATAGACCGTATGCACGGGCTGGCGCCCTTCGGGCTCACCGGGATAGGCGGTCGCGTAACGTTGGTTCGCCTCGCGGAGGCGCGACTCGATGGTGCGCGTAGCGTCGGCAGTCAGTGTGGTCTTCATCGAAAGCTCACTGGATCTCGCATTTCTCCATTTGCGGTTGCCCGAGCATCTCGCCGTCGCCCAAACAAGCCAGGGTGATCTTGTCGCCCTTGTTGAGGTCGGCCGCCTTCTTCTTCGAGACACCGCGGCACGCGACCGATTCGAACAGCTCGCCCGAGCCGATACGAATGACGGGCTCGTTGCTGAAGTCGGAGTCGATGCTCTCGATGGTCCCGGAGATCTCGAGCTTCTTTCCTTTGTATTTCTCGTCGGCGGCGATCTCGTTCTTCTTGTAGGCGTCGATCAGCTCTTTGGCGGTGACCTCGGTCGCGCTGCCCTCCATCGCCTTCTCTTCCGGCGTCTTCTGGCTTCCCGCGACGACGAGGAGCGCCACGCAGCCACCGAAGAGGCAGAGCACGACGATGCCGATGATGAGCAGCGGGCTCATCCCCTTCTTCTTCGGAGGCGGACCGTAGCCGGGCGGACCATAGCCCGGGGGACCATAACCCGGCGGGCCGCCGTAACCCGGCGGCGGACCATAACCACCAGGTCCGGGAGGTGGACCATAACCGCCGGGACCAGGGGGCGGACCCTGCGGGGGATAACCAGGAGGAGGACCGTATCCGGGCGGCTGCTGCATGGCTCAACGACTCCCTTTCCCCGCCGTCGATTGCGAGGACACGTACATGTTCACGAGCGAGCTCGCGAACGATCTCGAGACAAGATGATCGATAGGACGATTAGGCTTTGATTCGTAGGGCGCCGAGGCGCTCACCCCAGGCGAGGACGCGCTTGGTGATGCCGATCGAATCGGAGCGGCGATCGAGGTGTTTGGGGATGAGCCCGCTCTCCGCGATGGCCCAGAGCTCCGGGTGGTAGTTGCGCGCCGGCCGCGCGAGCACGGCGCTCATCGAGATTTCGAGCGGCGGCAAGCGAACCGGCGCCTGGGGCGACTTCAAATACTCGGGCTGAATGCAGCTCGAGAGGTCTTTGGCGGCCGTCACGCGCTGGTTCAAATGCGGCAGTCCGAACTTGGTGCAGAGGGTCTTGATGACCGAGACGTGCTCGAACACCGTGTCGACGGCGCAGCCCTTGCGCACGTACGGCCCGATGACCAACGAGGGGACGCGGAACCCCAGCTGAATGAAGTCCGCGTTGTCGTCGGTGGTGATGGGCGGCGGGACGTGATCGTAGAAACCGCCGTGCTCGTCATACGTAATGATGAAGAGACAATTCCCCCATTGAGGGCTCTGCGCGAGGGCTTGGTAGACCGACGCGATCAGCGCCTGACCGAGCTGGACGTCGTGGTCTGGGTGGTCGTCATTGGCCCCCGAGCCGAAGAACTGCGGATCGATGAGCGAGAATTGCGGAAGGGTGCCGGCGGCCGCCGCCTCGAAGAAGGACTCGATGCCACTCGTTCCGCCGAACTTGAAATAGGCGCCGTTGCACCACGCAAGATCGTGGTAGTAGTTTTGATTGGTAATCCCGGCGTCGTCGAGCTGGGCGAAGATGTTGTCGAATCCGCCGAAGATCGGCGTGTTGTTCGTCTTCCCCTCCGACGACGCGCCGTGCATGTAAAAGCGGTTCGGCCACGTGGGGCCCATCACGCTCGCGTACCATTGGTTGCAGATCGCCGAGGCGTCGGCGAGCGCGTATGTAATGGGGAGTTGCTCCCGGACGTGATACCCCATCACGTCGTTTTGGTTGTCGCCTTCGTGGGCGATCACGAATCCGTCGTTGGCGCCGTCGTTGTATTGCTCGTGCGCAGCATCCCATTCGTGGGGCGGATCGGCGACGGTGAAATCGGTCAGGTTGAACACACCGACCGAGCTGCCGTCGGGGGCGGGGTTCGACTCGGTGCCGTCGAGCCCGTCGATATCCATTCGACCTTCGACGAGCTTCAATGCGCCGAGGTAATGGTCGAAGGAGCGATTTTCCATCATGAGGACGACAATGGTCTGAATGGGGGCGAGCAGCTCTTCCGGGCTGAGGCCGCCGTCCTCGGTGCAGAGGTCGCCGGGCGAGCCGCCTTCACCACCCTGCCCGGACCCTCCGGTGTTGCCGCCGCCCATGGCGCCCTCGCCGCCCTGCCCGTTCGGCGAGCCGCCGGAGCCGCCTGTGCCGGGTGCGCCGCCGTTCGGCGCATCGCCGCCTTGCGCAGAGCCGCCTCCACCCGTGGGGTCGGTATCGTCCGAACATCCGAGAACCGCCGATCCGGCCACCCCGAGCGTCGCTTGCACGACCGTGCGTCGTTTCATGAGCAGCGATGGTCGTTCGTCGGCGGCGCGCGGACAAGTGCGACCGCACCAATGCCAGCCGGGGTGGCCCCGGCCCGACCGAGGGCGCTCACTCGAAGAGCGGCGGCGACGATTCCCAGCCGTAGCGCCAGGGCGTACGGGCGCGGTGTTTCCCGGCGAAGCCCCCGGTCAGATAGGACCCTTCGACCTCGAAATGGGCGTTGAACGCGTCACGCAAGACGACCTCGGCGAGCTTGCCGCGCGGGGAGAACCCCCAGGCTGCCTCTTGCGAGACATCGTCCGGATCCGCGTAGTAGCGCCAGACGAAGAAGCCGGCGACGGCCTTCGAGCCGAGCAACGGGCCAATCAAAGCCTTGTAGGCGTCCGCCTGCGCAGCCTCGTCGACCTTCACGCCTTCGAGGGCCTCCGGCCACTCCCAAGGGCGAATCGCAGGATCCGGACGGGTCGTGTAGCCGATCTCGGTGAGGACGATGGGCTTGCGGACCTCGGATGCGAGGCGCGTGAGGCCGTCGGCGACCCGATCGCCGCCTTTGACGAGCTCGTCGAGCTTGGCGCCGTCTTTGTCCGCGAGTGGATAGAAGCCGTTGATGCCGATGAGGTCCACGGCGTCCCAGACCAGCGTCGCCTCGGCGTCGTCCCAGTTCGCCGAATAGGTGAGCAAGCCGTGATAACGGGCGCGAACATCCGCGATGATCGGCTTCATGAGCTCGACGCGCGGCGTGGTGACCCAGCTGCGTAGCTCGACCCCGATGCTGAGGAGCTCGACATTGCCTTCGCGCGCGACGTCGGCCCACGCGAGGAGGAAGTCGCGGTACGCGGCGGCCCACGCGACCCAGCCGTCGTCGGTGCCGGGATCGATGAGCGCGCGCCATTCGAGAGACTCGACCCAGAGATGGGGGACGAGCATCACGCGGAGACCTCGCTCGTGCGCCTGCTCGATGGCGCGGAGCACGTTTTTTCGGTTTTCCTCGAACGGAGCCTCGAAGGACATCGAGATCCCTTCGGGCGTGAGATCGCTCACGCGGCCGAACGGCGTGAGACTGACCCACGTCGCGCCGGCGCTCTTCGCTTCGTCGAGCGCGCGCTCGTACGCGCGCGAGCCATAACCGCGATCGGGATGGCGGACGCTTTCGATGGGTCCGATGGTGATGCCGCGGATCGCGCCGTTTCCGCTCCAAAGCCAAGCGTCCGCCGAAGGGCGCAGGCCCACCCCCATTGCGGGGAGAGCGCTCAGCATGGAGGCGAGCAGCGCGGCCGAAGCGAGCATCGATCAGTAATCGGCGTCGGTCGCGCGCGCCGCACGAGGCAGCTCGAGCGCGAACGACTGCACGGCGGTGTCGCCGCCCGCGAGCCATTGGTAACGAGAGAGATTGCCCATCACCCGCATGACGTAGTTGCGGGTCTCTTCATACGGGATCCGCGCGACGAAGAGATCAGCTTCGAGCTCCTTCGCCGTTTCTACCCAGCGAGACACGGCCCCCGGACCCGCGTTGTAGCTCGCGACCGCCAGCGGCAAGCTCCCGTCGAAGGTGCGCAGCATCTTCGCGATGTAGAAAGCGCCGATCGTGAGGTTCGTCTCCGGCGTCGTGACGTCGTCGGCGTTGAAGTCGAGCTTCGCCTCTTTCGCGGCTTGCTCGGCGGTCGACGGCATCAGCTGCATGAGCCCTTCGGCGCCGACGGGTGAACGAATCTCCGGGTCGAACGCGCTCTCCTGACGCATGAGCGAGTGGACGAGGCCCGGGGTGAGCGTGTGCTCCTTCTCGAGCTCGACCACGCGATCGCGATACGGCGCGGGATAGAGGCACTCCCACGACCAGCGATCCGCCTCCGATGGTGCACGCATCAGCGACTCGAAGCTCACGGCCGCGGAGCCGACCTTGTAGCGTCGCTTGGCGCGCGACAGCTGGCCGTACATCAAGCAGAGCGCCTCCGTCTCGCGACCGGTATAGGGCGCGCTCGCGGACGCTTCGTTCTCCGCGAGGTTCGACTCCGCTTCGGCGTCGAGGCCGAGCGCGACGAGCTGCGCGGCCTTCGGTGGGAGCGCGAGCTTGAGCGGCGGGTTGGCGCGCGCGGTGCCCGGCGTCACGAGCGGCGGCAGCGGCTCGGACATCTGCGCGAGGCGCGCGCGGGCCATCGCTGCGCCCCAGGTGAGCGGCTGCTCCGTCGCGACCTCGAGGAAGAGCTTCTTCGCGTCGTCTTTTTGACCGGCGCGGAGAGCCGCGACGCCTTCGAGCTCGCGCAGGAAGCCCCACTCGGTGCGCTTCGCGCGACCGGCGAGCTTCGAGAAGACGGTGCGCGCCTTGGCGGGATCCTTCGCGGAGAGGAGCGACAGCGCGAGCGCATACTCCGCGTCGTCCCGGTCCGTCGCGTCGGCGAACTTCGCGAGGTAGCTGGTGAAGGCCTGCGACGCCTCTTCGTATTTGCCCTGGCTCTGCAGCAGCTGCGCGAGCTGGTAGCTGGCGCGTTCGGCCCACAGACCTTTCTTGAAGCGCTTGATCACGTCGCGGTACATCGTGATCGCCTGCTCCTCCTTCTTGCTGCGCGCGAACGAGCGGGCCGCGTAGTAGAGCTGCTCGGCGGTCCTGCCGGACGAGACCTTCGAGGCCGCGACGAATGCTTCCGACGCCTTCGTGTAGCTGCGCGCCTTGAAGAGCGCCTCCGCCCGGCGGTGGAGCAGCTCGGGCTTCGAGAAGGCCTTGCCCCACTTGTCGAGCGCCTCTTGCGCGTCTTTTCCGGCGCCCGCTTCGATGAGCGCGTCGATGATGGCGCGCTTGTCCTTGTCGCCGAGCTTCTTGTCGTGGCCGTCGAGGGTCTTTCGCGCGAAGCGCCCGTCGGACGACGTCGGCGCGTTCATCGCGAGCCACTTGAGGTCGGTCATCGCCTCGTCGACCTTGCCCTGCGCGACGAGGATCTGGGCGCGGACGCCGTGCGCGGCGCGCTCGTCCCCTTGGCGCTTCAGCCGCTGCGATTCCTTGAGGGCCTTGTCGGCGAACGCGAGCGCGCGCTTCGTGTCTTTGCCCTTGTTCGCGGCCTGCGCGGCCTTGACCAGATCGCGCGGCCGCCCGGCCTTTTCGTAGAACGTGCAGGCGTCGTCGTACGGGCCCGTCTCGAGCGCGGCCTCAGCGCGGAGCTTCGCGATCTCGTCGGCGAACATCGGCAAATCGACGTTCTCGAGGAGCGTCTTCACGGCCGCGTGATCACCGACCTTGGAGGCGACCTTCGCGCGCAGGTAGCGCATCTCGGGCTTGTTCTTCTCGGCGTCGGGAAGCTCGTCGATGAGGCGCTTCGCGTCCTTGTAGCGCTCGCCGCGCACGGCGCGTCGCCACGCGGGCTCGTTCACCGCGACGTCGACGGGCGCTGCGTTGTTGGTTTGGGCAGTCGGCTCCGCGGATGTCTCCGCAGAAACCAGAGGTCCCGCCGTGCTGTGAGCCGGGGGCGCAGCGACGCCACTCGGCTCTTGGCAGGCGACCAAGAGGGCGAGACCGATCCAACCGTTCGACAGGAGCTTCGAATGCATGCTAGGCCCGGGGCATGAGAAGGCTTGGCCTCCTTGAAACGATCGGATTGTGCACTGCATTCTCGCTCTCGTCGATCGCGGTCGGTTGCGTCAAGAAAGAGCTCTACACCCAGGCCCTCGCGGATCTCCAGTTCGAGCGGAATCGCTCCCATGATCTCGACGGCAAGCTCAAGAACGCCACAGCGGAAATCGCGCGGCTCGGCAAGGAGATGCAGGCCCGCGACGCGAAGCTCGAGGAGATGAACGTCGCGCAGGCCGACCTGGTCCGAAAGCTCGACGAGGTCTCGATCTTGAACGTCGCGCTGCAGGACCGCCTGAAAAAGGCCGGGCAGAGCGTCGACCAGCTGACGACCGAGAAGGGCACCCTGTCGACGACGCTCGCCGAGACGCGCAAAGAGCTCGAGGAGCTGCGCAAGCAACAAGCCGCCGCCGAAGCGCGCGTGAAGGCGTTCCAGGATTTGGTGAAGCGATTCCAGAAGCTCGCCGACGCCGGCAAGCTCAAGGTCGTCCTGCGGCAGGGCCGGATGATCATCGAGCTGCCCACCGACGTCCTCTTCGACAGCGGCAAGTCGGACGTGCGCAAGGCAGGCAAAGACACGATCCTGGAGGTCGGAAAGATCCTCGCGACGATGCCCGACCGGCGCTTCCAGGTCGCGGGTCACACCGACAACGTGAAAATCTCCACGGCCCGGTACCCCTCGAACTGGGAGCTCTCCACCGCGCGCGCCGTCGAGGTCGTGAAGATCCTCGTCGAGTCCAAGGTGAAACCGGAGAACCTGTCGGCCGCAGGCTACGGCGAGTTCGATCCGATCTCGGCCAACGACAGCGACGCGAACAAGCAGAAGAACCGCCGCATCGAGATCACCCTCGTTCCGAACCTCGAAGAGTTCGTGAAGCTCCCGGAGAAGGCCCTGCCTCCCCAGGCTCCTGCTCCTGCTCCTGCGCCGCCTCCGAAGAAATAAGAAGAGGGGTCGCCAAGGGCGCCAAGTGCAGAGAGAGAAAGAGGAGGGAGGGGATCAGCCGCGCCGCGGCTGGTCACGTGATCGTCGGCCCAAACTCGCCTTGCTCGCGCCCACCCTGCGGGGAGGAAGAAGAACAAACCTCTTCTTCCTCTCTCTGCACTTGGCGCTCTTGGCGTCCCCTCTCGGGCTTCTCTGCTTTCGCTAGGCCTGCGAAACCGCGACGAGGACGACTTCTTTGCCTTTGACCTCGACGCGGAAGCGGACGGGTTTGCCGTGTTTCTGTGCGAGCTCGGCTTCGCTGAGGCGTAGGCGCGCGACGAACTCGGGCTGCGTGATGTGATCGGTCGGGTCGCCGACGGATCGCTTCGCCGCGATGTACGAGTTGAAAACCCGCGTGTAGTAGGCGCCCTCCGGCTCGGCGAAGAGGACCTGAGCCTCGGCTGCGTTCGCGCCGCCGACGGCGATGCTCTCGTCGACGCTGATGGCTTCGTTGAAGCCTTGAGCGTTGGGCGGGCGAGAGGGCCGGCCGTCCTCGTCGGTGTCGTCCTCGGCGACGCCGAAGAGCTGGTTGAGCAGCGAGTTGATGCGGAAGACGACGCCACCGAGCTCGGCGTGCTCGATCTCGAGCCGACGGTTCGTCTGCCCGTTCATGATCGCGAGCAGGCCTTCCTCGATCTCGGTGATGGGCCGGCGCACGTACGCGTCGAACATCACGCCGGCGATGGCGACGAGAATGATGCCGAGGATGATCGCGACGGCGGCGGGCCAGAGCAGCGAGACGCCGACGTTGCGTGCCGGGGGCTTCACGACGGCAACGAGCGCAGCGCGGTTGCCGGCGCCGTAACCTTCGATGACGCGCGCGACGCCGACGTTGCCGCTCGGAAGACCGGCGACCTCGAGGGTCTCGCCCGTCTCGAGCGTTTTCAGCGCGGCGTCGGCAGCGGGCGACTTCGCCAGAATATCGACGAGCGCCTGATCCGCGGACGACGAGCGCGCGAGGACGCGGAGGCCGCCCTCACCTTTGACGCCGACGACGAGCGCGTGACCGCTCGTGCGATCGGAGGCCGACGTCAAACGACCGTCGTCGATCTCGCTCGCGACGATGAGCGCGCCCACGACCTTGCGTTCGCCGTTGCGAATCGGTGCGTAGGACGCGAGGCGCTGCTCGTCGCGCTTCTGGCTGACCCAGACCTCGCTTGCCGGGCGCTCGTCATCCATCGCCTTCTTCAAGGCGGGGTAGACCTCGGCGAGGTTCTGCCCGGCGAGGCCCGACGTCGACGACCCGTTCTGACCGAGGACGGCGCCCTGGCGGTCGACGATGATGACGGTCGAGATCGAGCGCTTGAAGCTCGAGAGCTCGGGCGCCTTCGTCGCAGCCTCGTAAACCTTGTCGGCGACCTCTTTCGCCGCGCGCTGGCGCGCGAGCTCGTTGCCGCCGCTGAAAGGCTCAGCGAGCGTCGGTTCGATGGCCTTCGCCGCGACCCAACGTTCGGTCGCGAGGCCTTCGACTTCCAGTAGAGCGATGGCGGCATCGAGAGCTTGTGGCGCGCGCTTCGGGTCTTCCTCGGTGAAGGGGCGCACCGCAACTCGAGACAACGCGTAGCCGAGCCCGCCTACGACGAGGACGATCAGCGTGAAGAGAGCGATGAGTTTCAGTCTCATGCGCGGGTTCCCCCATCCATAAAGGTGAGACCCGCCACGTTACCACCCGTCCTACCGAAACCACAATTTCGCTTGGCATTGTCAGCGCTTCACACGTTTCCTCGGGCACTTCCGCTTGGGCGATCGCCCAGTTTGCGGTGCGTGGACCGCAGTTCGGCGCCCGCGAGCCGGCGTTCGCTACCTCGGCGCGTGACATCTGCTTGTTTTGCCGTATCCGCGCTGCTACCGACGTGCCTGGCCGATGCAAAAGCCCGCCGCCCCCGTCGAGGAGAACGCCAAGAGTTTCTTCTTGGTGGACGACCCGCTCTTCGACGAGCACCGCGCGCGTGGCTACCACCCCGAACGGCCCGAACGACTCATCGCGGCGCGGCATGCGACGAACGCGGTCAAAGCGCATGGCATCGCAGCTCGCACGCTGCGCGCGCGTGACGCCACCGAAGACGAAATCGCGCGGGTGCACGCGGGCGCTTACGTCGAGCTCCTCGAGCGCAGCGAAGGCCTTTTCAGCGCGCTCGACGACGACACGTATCTGAGCCCCCGATCCGTCGCTGCCGCGTACCGCGCTGCCGGCGGCGCCATCGCGATGGTCGACGAGCTCCTCTCGGCAGGTCCCGGCGCCAGCAGCTCGGGGATCGCGCTGCTACGCCCGCCGGGCCACCACGCGCGTCCCGATCGCGGCATGGGCTTTTGTCTCCTCAACAACGTGGCGATCGCCGCCGCCCATGCGCGCGCACGAGGCATCGAGCGCGTCGCGATCGTCGACTGGGACGTCCATCACGGCAATGGCACGCAAGAGGCCTTCTACAAGGACCCGCACGTCCTGTTCGTGTCGTTGCACCAGTACCCGTTCTACCCGGGCACCGGCAGCTCGATGGAAGTCGGTGAAGGCGAAGGCAAAGGTTTCACGGTCAACGTGCCGCTCTCGCCCAACGCGTCGGATCTCACGTACCGCGCTGCGTTCGAGCGGATCGTTCTCCCGGTCCTCGAGGAGTACTCGCCCGAGCTCGTGCTCGTCTCGGCGGGCTTCGATGCCCACGCCCGCGATCCGCTCGCCGGCATGGCGCTCTCGGCCGACGGGTTTCGCTACATGGCCCAGGCCGTGAAGGCGATCGCGGATCGATCGGCAGGTGGAAAGATCGGCGTGGTCCTCGAAGGCGGCTACGACCTCGAAGGGCTCGAGTCGAGCCTGCATGCGACCATCGAAACCGTCGCCGGCGCGCCGGTCCCCGCGGAAGAACAGAGCGACGCCCACGCCGACGAGCGCGAGCCCTCACCGCTTTCCACGCGGCACGGCCTGGAGATCGATCGCGTCCGCCGCCACCTGAGCGCCCACTGGAAGATCTAGGCGGCCGGTGTGCGCCCGCTTTCGGGTGCGCAGACCGTCTTGCGCTTCGCGCGCGCCTGAGTATGCTGCGCCCCCGACGTCGTCAGCGAACGTCACGGTGGGTATAGCTCAGTTGGTAGAGCACCGGTTTGTGGTACCGGTCGTCGCGGGTTCGAGCCCCGTTACTCACCCTAGTCAAATCGAGTTCCGCACCTCAAAGCTCCGCGGCGTGCTCGATCAACAGGTCGCAGGTGTCGTCGAGGTCGTTCTCGCTGTAGTCGGGCGAGCCGTGCCGGCCATCGATGCGCACGAAGCGCGCTGGCGCCGCAGCGCCGTCGAACGCGAAGCTGGGCAAGCCCTTCGCGATCGCGGTGACGTTGGCTTGCTCGCCGGCCACGTAGACGTTGCCGCCGATGATCGACATGACGAGCTCCGCCGTCGCCGTCCCGTCGGCTTCACACGATGACGCGAACGTCCCTTCGAGCGCGCTCGAGACGCTCATCGTCGTGAACACCGGCCCCTGCACTGTCGCGCCTTCCATCTCCGGCTCGTCGAACTCGCAGACGCCGACCGACTCGTTCGCGGCGATCCCGCAGAGGCCCCACGAGAAGCCGGGGAAGTCGTCGTTCCAGTAGTCGAGGTCCTGGCAACCGCCGTCGAGACAGGCGTCCTCGCACGCACCGCCGTGACCGAGCGTGGGATCGTCGCAGGCCACGTCCGCGGTATCCCACGCGGGCAGGGGCGGCGCCTTTCCGTAGCTGAGCCGGAACTCTGGAACCGTGAACGGCGTGCCCGGTTGATCGCCGTCGACTGCGATCGTCATCGGATTCGTCTCGTCGTCGAAGATGCGGTCGCGGAACGGGAGCAGGTCGAGGTCGACATCGGTGCCCGTCGCGCAGTCCGGCGCAGCCGCGGTGACGACAGGCAGATCGACCGAGCACACGGAGAAACGCGCCGAATGATTCGGTGCGAGCTCGGTGACGTTCATCACGAGCAGCACCGTCGCGTCGCCCTGTTGGGTTGCAGGACAGGTCTCGAAGGCGCCTCCCGGCGCGCCCGTGATGTCGGCGGGCAGCGTGATCTTCACGGCCCACGTGCCCTCGAGGTCCAGCGATGGCAGCTCGCAGCTCGCCGGAGTGCCGCCTTCGCCGCCGGTCCCGGGGTTGCCGCCGGTCGACGGCGCATTGCCGGACCCGCCGCCGCCGCTCTCGGTGTCGTCACCGCAGCCGGCGGTCATCACACACAGCACCAAGCCAAGTCCAATCAGCGTTCGCATCGTTTCGGACGAATGTACCTCCAAACATGGGCAGTCCGCGCCTGGACACACACGCGTCCGGGCACCCCCGCGGGCGACGCGCCGATGTGACCGATTTGTACGCCCGCCCGCTGCGCAAACTATCGCGTGCCTGCGCGCCGTCGGGTGTTACGGTCGAAGGATGGAAGCGAGCCCGTGGCGTTCGGAGGGAGGCCGCTGGATTCGAGCCTCGGGGCCGTACATCGTCGCGCAAGCGACCGACCACAGTTGGTACATCCTGCGGGTTCGCGGGACAGGCGGCATGAGCGGCAGCGCGTCATCGGTCGAGGCGGCCCGCGTGCGCGCGGACCGGGTGCTGCTCGCCGACGGCTGGGCCCTCGAGTTCTGAGAGCGGCGCTTGTTCCACGCACCGAGCGGGTGGGATGTCGAGCGCGTGCTCGGCCAAGGCTCTTGCTTCGAGGTCGCGCTCGTCGCTTGTGGTGAGACGCGTGCGGTCGCGAAGCGCGTTCGTCCAGCCCTCGCGAACGACGCGGTCGGGCGAACCACGATCGAGCGCGAAGCGTGGGCCCTGTCGTCGTTCGCGGGCGCGGCGATCCCCCTGCTCGTCGATTACGGCGAAGACGCGGCCGGGACCTTCGTCATCGAGACTATCGCGAAAGGCGCGCCGCTCTCCGAGACGCGGATCGAAGCCGCGCTTCGACCCCGTGTCGCGCGAGCGCTCGTCGGCGTCGCCCGAACGCTGCACGGCGAAGCCGGCGCCGAGGACGCACCCGAAGGATTCGTGATCGCCGACGTCGCGCCGAGCAACGTCTTCGTCGCGGAAGATGGAGGCGTCTCGCTCATCGACTTCAGCGCGAGCGGCACCGAGAACGGCGCGCCGTTTTCTCCCATCGGCCGTGGAACGTTGCCTTTCGTCGCGCCGGAGCTGTGCCGCGCCGAAACCGCGCCGTCGCGCGCGACCGATCGCTACGCCCTCGCCGTCCTCGTCGCCCAGCTGCTCCTCGACGATCCGCTGACGCGTGCTCGAGGTGACGCAGCGCAGCTCCTCGGCATCGGCGAGCACGGCCACGACGCGTCGATCGTGCTCGATTCGAGCCTACCCGCCGCCGTCCGCGAAACCCTCGCCGCTTTTCTCTCGTTCGATCCGACGAAGCGTCCGACAACGTTGGCGTTGTTGGCGAAGGTGCTCGACGACTGGGCCCTCACGTCGTAACAGCCGGGTCGATCATGAAGGAAGGCGCAAAGACCGAGGGGCTTTCCCTGGATACGCTCGCAGTTCACGCCGGTCAGCCACCGGATCCGGTGAGCGGCGCGGTGATGATGCCCATCGTCCTGTCGAGCACGTTCGCGCAACGCGCTCCTGGCGAGCATCAAGGTTTCGAATACGGAAGGAGCGGCAACCCGACACGGCGCGCGCTCGAAGCCTGCTATGCCGCGCTCGAAGGCGGCAAACACGGCTTCGCGTTCGGCAGCGGCCTCGGCGCGTCGACGACGTTGCTCTCGCTTCTGCGCTCGGGGGATCATGTCCTCACCGGCGACGACGTGTACGGCGGCACGTTTCGCCTCCTCGACAAGGTCATGGCGCCGCTCGGGATCGAGTCGAGCTTCACCGATCTGTCGGACATCGATGTCGTACGTAACAGCTTCCGGCCGAACACACGGATGGTGTGGTTCGAGACGCCGACGAACCCGCTCCTCAAGATTTTCGACATCGCGAAGATCGCTTCCGTCGCGCGCGAGCGGGGCGCGATCGTCGTCGTCGACAACACCTTCGCGACGCCGGTCCTGCAGAACCCGCTCGCGCTCGGCGCGACGGCCGTTCTGCACTCGGCGACGAAGTACCTCAACGGCCACTCCGACGTCATCGGCGGCGCGGTCGTGACGAGCGACGAAGAGCTCGCGCAACGTCTCGCGTATCAGCAGAACGCCCTCGGCGCGGTGCCGAGCCCCTTCGACTGCTACCTGGTCCTGCGCGGCATCAAGACGCTTCCGCTCCGCGTCCGGCACGCGAGCGCCTCGGCCGGGATCATCGCGGACCGGCTGTCGCGCCACAAAAACGTCGGGCGCGTGATCTATCCGGGCCTGTCGTCGCACAAGGGTCACGCCCTCGCGTCGCAGCAGATGACCGGCTTCGGCGCGATGATCTCCTTCGTCATCAAGGGCGGCCTCGAGGCGTCGAAGTCGTTCCTCTCGTCGCTCGAGATCTTCGCCTGCGCGGAGAGCCTCGGCGGTGTGGAGTCGCTCGCCGAACATCCGGCGATCATGACGCACGCGAGCGTGCCCGAAGCGCAGCGCTGCGCGCTCGGAATCGATGACGGGCTCGTTCGGCTCTCGGTCGGCGTGGAGAGCGTCGACGACCTTTGGGCCGACATCGAGCGCGCGCTCGGCAAGAGCTGAAGCGCGGCCGACACGCAATCGTTCACGAAAACTCTCGTGTCACCGAACGGCGTCCGTCCGGTGACCGAATTGCCTCATGGCCAGCACACCTCGGGCGCCTTCGAACGCCCGGGGGAAAGTTGCCGGCGACGAAGACCGTGCGATAAGTAGAGGCATGCTTCTTCGACCTCTTGGATCGCTTCTCGGGGTTGCCGCGTTTGCCGGCGTTGCGCTGGTCGTCGTCGGTTGCGAAGAGACGCCGCCGCCCAATCCCGAAGGCGGATTCACGGTGAACTTCCGCGACACGGGCGCAGATTGCAGCATCGCGAGCCACGACGCCGCGATGGGTACGGTCGGGCCGAGCGGCGATCCTGCGTTGACCGCAAACGGCTCCGGCAACGCGGACGTGTCGTGCACGATTCAGAACGCGTCCGGTGGGTTCTCGGTCTCGGTGCAGCTCACCGAGGTCGCGAACGTCCAGGTGACGATTCCCTCGTTTTCCAACGAGAACACTGTCGACAACAAGGCGGACGGCTCGATGAGCTACGCCTCGACGGAGACCGGCGGCGACGTCTACATCTCGCCCGCCGATCCGAAGTGCAAGTTCTGGGTCGATACGGACGCCGGCCAGTTCGTTCGAGCCGGCGAGGCGTGGTTCACGTTCGAGTGCGCGTCGATCATCAGCGAGATGAGCGACTGCGCGATGGGCACGAGCTACATCGCCGTTCGCAACTGCGAGGGCGCGAGCGAAGAAGAAGAAGAAGAGTGATCGCCGCCCGGTCACGGGACCAGGCGCACCAGCCTTCAGGGCATCACAGAGCGCGCGCGGCCAGCTGCCGCGCGCTTTTTACGTCCGCGCGCTCTTGATGCCCTTGCCGCTTTCGGAGGCGGTCGCGCCGCCGTGGGCCGAAGACGACGACGTCATCGGGCCCGGTTCGGTCGATCGGCGCGAAGACGGAGCGAGCTCGCCCTCTTCGATGCGGATCGCGAGCGCGGTAATGTTGTCCTCGCCACCCGCCTCGTTCGCCCGCTGAACCAGACGCGAGCAGAGCTCCTCGAGCTCTTTGCGGGTGAGCACCTGCGCTGCTTCGCCGTCCTTCTGGAAGCGCATCACCTCGGCGAGGATGACCTCGTCCGAGAGCATGCCCGACAGACCGTCGGAGCACAGGAGGTACACGTCGCCGTCGCGCGCTTCGTCGCTCGTGAGATCCACGACGACGTTGTCCTGCATGCCGAGGGCGCGGGTGATGACGTTCTTCGGCAGCTCCGCCCGCTCGGCCTCGGACAACTCCGGGAACGGCTCGTTGACGAGCGAGTGGTCGCGCGTCAGCTGCTGGATCGCGCCGTCGCGAATGCGGTATGCGCGGCTGTCACCGACGTGACCGACGAACATCCGCTTCTTCTTCACCGAGAAGTGAGCGCCGACCACCGTCGTGCCCATGCCCGCGAGCGAGCGCGTCGACTGGCTCGTCTCGAAGATTCGACGGTTCGCGATGCCGATGCTCGTGAGGAGGCGGTTCTCCTCGTCCGAGAGCGTCCGGTCGAAGTGTGTCGGCCACGTGACGTCCTCGCCCGCGAGCGTTCGGAAGAAGTCCGAAATGGTCGACGTCGCGAGCTTGCTTGCGACGTCTCCGGCCGAGTGACCGCCCATGCCGTCCGCAACGACGAAGAGCCCGTGCTCGTCGTCGATGGCGTAGCTGTCCTCGTTGTGCTCGCGCTGCCGGCCGACGTCGGAAATGCCCGCCGCGATCGCTCTGATCGAGGTCGCCCGACCCATCGCAATTGACGGTCCCACTAAGCTTTGCCCCTGTCAAGGCAGCGACAAACGTGGTTCGAGGCTTCGTTGCCCCGCGCCGAGTGCGCCGCCGGCGCACCTCGCTTGTCTGGTTTGTGGCTTGTCTGGTTGTACGACCCTGGTTCCACGACACGAAGCGTGAGGCCCTGCGGCCTGTAGCCCGCAGTTGAACTCGCGGGCTGGCGCCGGGCGTTCGCGCTCAGACCTCCATCACGTCCTTTTCTTTCGCGGCAACGACCGTGTCGACCTGCTTCACGAGCTCGGCCGTCAGGTCCTCCACCTTCTTGCGGCTGCGGTCCGCGTCATCCTCGCTCACATCGCCGTCCTTCTGGAATTGATCGATCATCTCGATCGCATCCCGGCGGTGTTTACGGATGGCGACTTTGCATTCTTCGCCGTTCTTCCGAAGGATTTTTACGAGGTCCTTGCGCCTCTCCTCGGTCAGGGCGGGGATCGGGATGCGGATGAGGTCGCCGTCGACCTGGGGGTTGAGGCCGAGGTCGCTCTCGCGAATGGCCTTGTCGACCGCTTTGACCTGGCCCTTGTCCCAGGGCTTCACCGTCATCAGACGCGGCTCGGGCACGTTGATGTTCGCCATCTGCGCGAGCGGCGTCGCCGTCCCGTAGTAGTCGACGCGGATGCCGTCGAGCATCGAGGGGTGGGCCCTGCCCGTGCGGACCTTTGCGAGGTCACGTCGCAGCGCCTCGAGCGCCTTATCGGCCGAGGCCCGAAGCTCCTTTAGGACGTCATCCAACATGGTCGTGTCTCCGAGGGTCGTCGCTTCGAGCGCCGGTCCGTCTCGTTGACGGCCGGCGCCCGGACCGAAGCGCACGGCGAAGGTCTCCGGGCGCGGGTGGGTTCACGCAATCGTTCGCGCGAACCGAAACAATGTAGGGCGCGGAGCTTACCACAGACCCCGAAACTGGAAGCGGAAGCAGCGCGAAGCACCCCCGAAGGCGCAGAGGCTATGCTGCCACACATGGACGAGCCCGACTGGCGAAGCTTCTCCGTCGTCGTCGTGGACGACGAAGAGGACAACCTCGACGCCTTCCGATTCGCGTTTCGTAAGTCCTTTCAGCTTCACTACGCGCTCGGAGGCCCGGCCGCCCTGGACCTGCTCGACCGTGTCGACGCCGCCGTGATCGTCAGCGACCAGCGGATGCCGAAGATGAGCGGCATCGAGTTTCTGCGGCGCGCCAAAGAACGCCGGCCCGACGCGTTCGGAATCTTGCTCACGGCGTACGCCGACCTGCCGGTTCTCGTGGACGCGATTAACTCGGGTGCGGTCGACCGCTACGTCCAGAAACCTTGGGACTCGAAGGAGCTCACGGCGATCCTCCGGCAGGGCATCAAGAGCTTCGCGACGATTCGTGAGAACAAGCGCCTCAGGGAACAGCTGTCTCAGTACGCCGGCTACCTCGAACGAGAGCAGCGCGACCCGCTCGACTACGGCGAGATCAGCGGAGAGAGCGCCGCGATGCGCGACGTCGCGCGGCGGATCGAAGAGGTCGCGCAGACGTCGAGCCCGGTCGTCATCGAAGCCGAGCCCGGGTGTGAGCAAGAGGTCGTCGCGCGGGCGATCCACGTCGGGTCCGATCGCGAAGAGCGCCCGTTCGTCCGCGTGACGTGCGCGGCCTTCCGCGGCGAGGCGCTCGAGCGCGAGCTCTTCGGGTGGCGCAAGGGCGCGTTCCCCACCGCATTCGACGATCGCGCGGGTCGCTTCGAGCTCGCCGATGCCGGCACCATCTACCTCGACTCCCCCGAACGCCCCAGCCGCTCGATGCAGGCGAGACTGCTCCGCTTGCTCGACGAGGGTGTCCTCGAGCGCGTCGGGAGCACCGACGCCAAACACGTCGACGTGCGGCTGATCGTCTCCGTCCCGCATACGTTCGAGCGGGCGTGGGCCGACGGCGATCTCTTGCCGGAGCTCGTCGCCAAGCTCGACGTGTTCCGCATCCGCCTGCCACCGCTGCGCGAGCGGAAGGAAGACATCGTGCTTTTGGCCGAGCACTTCTTGCGAAAATACGGGCGGCGAAATGCGCGCGCGGCGACGAGTCTCTCGAGCGACGCGAAGGCGATGCTCGCGGGCTACGACTTTCCCGGCAACACGCGCGAGCTCGAGAACGTCATCGAACGCGCGGCGATCCTCGCACGCGGTGACGAGATCCAACCCGAGCACCTCGCGTTTCAGGCGCGCTCGTACGTGGTCGCGCCGGCGCCCGCGGCGCCCCCGCCGATCGAGCTTGCTCAAGCGGACGCGAGCTCCGGCCAAGCGTTGTCCACGAAGCTCGAGGAAATCGAACGTCGAGAGCTCCTTGCGGCGCTCGAGCGGTGCGGCGGTAACAAGGCCGAGGTCGCCCGCAGCCTCGGCATCCAGCGCACGACGCTCTACTACCGGTTGAAACGGCTCGGAATCGAATCACTCTGAGCGCCATCGATCCTCCGAAGCTCGATCCCCTACCCTCTTCGTTCTACGACCGGCCCGTGCTCGGGCTCGCGCGGGCGCTCGTCGGCAAGATCCTCGTCCACGCGACCCCGGACGGGATCGCCGCGGGGCGCATCGTCGAGACGGAGGCCTACCGAGGCCCGGAAGACCTCGCGGCGCACAGCGCCAACGGTCGACGAACGAAGCGGACCGAGGCGATGTTTGGTCCTGCCGGGCGCGCGTACATGTTCCTCCTCTACGGAACGAGCTGGGCGTTCAACGTCACGGCCGGCGCGCTCGATCATCCCCACGCCGTGCTCGTCCGCGCGCTCGAGCCGCTCGTCGGTCACGACCTCATGGCGAGGCGCCGAAGCCTCACACCCGAGCGGCGCGAGCTCACCAACGGCCCGGGCAAGCTCTGTCAGGCGCTCGCGCTCGACCGCTCGCATTACGGCGCCTGCCTCGTGTCGAGCCCGCTCTTCATCTCCGACGGCATCTCCGGAAAGGTCGGCCGCTCGCCGCGGATCAACATCGACTACGCCGGTGTGTGGGCGCAACGCGATTGGCGCTTCTACGAACGAGACAACCGTTACGTCTCTGTCGCTCCGCGGTCGTGACGCGCCGCAAGACGAGGCCGTTTTGTCGCCGCGCCTCGATGCGTTCGCTACACTCTCGCTCGTCTCGGGCTACGCGGGGCAACCCATGCGATTTTGGCCATTCGGCAAAGACAAAGAGCCCAAGGACGTCGAGTTCGTGTCGCGGGTCGTGTCAGGCACCACGCGCGACGGCTCCATCGTTCGCGCGAAGGTAACCGTCTCGCTCCAAGAGGCTCTCACGTCGCGCGGGGCAGACGAAATCGTCGACGACGCCGCGCGAGGTCTCGCGGCGGCGCTCTCGTCCGCAGAAGAGCCCAATGCTCTCGTTGGACAGGAGGCGGTCCTCGCGCGTGACACGCTCGCGCGAATGAAGCCGAGGCAGGAGGTGCGCGGGGTCGACGTCGTCGCGCTGCACATCGTCTCGGAGAGCGCGATCCTGACGCCGCGTCCCATTTCGTCGAACCCACCGGCAGCGCACGCGCCGATCTCGAGCAGACCCCCTTCGGGCGGATCGAGCCGGCCGAGCCCGCCCGGGCCGCGACGGCCGTCGTCGTCGTCGCAGATGCTCGCGGTGCGCGACAGCCGCCTCATCCCCGAAGGTGCCTCCGTCGAGACAGCCGCCTACGCGATCGTGCCATTGCTTCGCGATGCCTCCACCCGCGTGCTGGTCGGCATCCTGCGCGCCTGTGATCTCGTGATCGTCCGCGGCATGCGCCTCGACTCGAGCTCGAGCGACGACCTCGGCGATCTCGTGCCTGCATCCACCGCCGCTCCTGGTCGCTTCGCGGACGAGCGACGCGACGAGCTGTCGCGGTGGGAAGACAAGCTCGGTCGTCGCAAGATCGACGGCCTCCGTACGGAGGCGAGCGCGATCGTCTGCTACTTCCTGCACACGAGCCTCACGCGCGCGGACGTCGAATCCAAGGTCTCGACCGCGCTCCTCGAGGCCGCCGCGCACAGCGCATTCGAAGAAGAAGGCCCGCTGTCGGAGCTGCCGCGTTACCTGGGTCACGCCGGCGATCCCACGGACGAGCTCGCCGCGAAGGTGTTGTCGGTCCTCAAAGAGTCGTCGGACGTCCTCGGATCGTTCACCGTGATGCTCACGCCGGTGCTCGCGTCGCTGCAGGAAGACTTCGCCTTCGCCAGCCGGCAGATCAAGCTGAGCGGCGTGAAGGCTTGAGCCCGAGATGACGCATCGCCGCGTGGCGATCAGAAATCTTTGATCGTCCAGCCGTCCTCCTGACGGACGAACGTGACGACCAACCCCTGTCCGTAGACCATCGACGCAAGCCTGTCGCTCGCGTGCTCGATGGGTGTTCCTCGATCGAGCGCATCGCGCATCGAGCCGAGCCGCGACTCGAGATCCGCGCGCATCGACCCCTGCCACGCCTCGCGCAGCTTGTCCTCGGTGATGGGATCGTCGCCCGATCGCTCTTCCTTCGGAACGAACTGCATCAACACGTCGAAGCGGCCGTCGGCATGCGCACGCAGGAAGGACGCGATGGTCTGCTCCGGCGTCGCGCGCGGATAGCCCGACGTCGCCGGTGGCCGCGGCGGACGTCGCTCGATCGGCTCGGTCGCGACGGCGCTGCTCTCGGTCGGCGCGAGGTAGACGATCTCCGTCGTCGAAGGACCCGCGGAAGTGCACCCGATCGCCAACATCGTGAGCAGCCCGGCCACGTTCCTCATCGCGCTCGCCCCTCCGAGAACGAGACGAGCGTAGACGTGGTGCGTGACGGGGTCGACTCGAGAGCCGGCGACGCTCAGCCTGCGCGCCGCCCCCGCCGAGCACGCGCGGCGGCGACGAGCCCGAGCCCGGCGAGCCACGCGGCGTGGTTCCCCCCACCGCCCGAGGTGGTGTGACAGCTACATCCGTCGTCGCCACCTCCGCCGTCGCTGTCGACCGCGGATCCGCCGGAGCCACCCGTCGAAGGATTCCCGCCGGACCCATTGGATCCGCCCGCTGCGGGTCCGCCACCATTGAGATCACCACCGCCGTCACCGCCTCCGCCCGCGCCGCTCGTGGGCGAATCGTCGGCGTGCTCGTAGGCACCTGCCGCCGGCGGCACCGCGCGGAGGAAGCCGTCGTGGTCCACGTCGAAGCCATCCGCGGTGTGATCGATACCGGCGCCACGAGCGGGGGAATCACCAACGATGCGGAAGTCGTCGTTCGTCGGGTCCGAAAAGAGAGCCGCGTCGATATTCGGCACGAAGACATTGCCGCTCGCGTCCCACCCGACGTCGTTACCGGCCGAAATGGCATTGTCGGCGCCGACGACGAAGTTGTTCCAGCCGACGGCGCCTTCGACCTGATCGCCGAAGACCCGCACCGCGGCGCCGCCGAAGCCGAGCAACGTATTGTGCACGATACGATAGGAGACCGGTCCCGGCGTCATGTTCAAATTGGCATAAACGGCATCCTCACCGAACCGCGCAATCACATTGTCGGCAACGGTCGTGTCGTACGCGCCGAGCACGAACACCCCCATCACCGGCCCATCGGACAGCGTATTCCTCCGAATGTCGCACGACGAATACGTCCCTATCTGAAGGCCTTGCTGCTGGTACTGGACGCCTTCTCCGCCGACGCGCCGAATGACATTGTCGTGGACGCTGCAGCCCATGCGCGCCATCCCGACCTGCATCCCGTCCCACCCGGTGTCCTCGACGAGGACGTGATCGATCTCGATACCCTCGAGGAAATGAGGCTGATGCACCTCGCTCTGGCCGTCGCAGGTGATGGTGTGTCCGTTCGACTGGGTACTCCCGACGTAGAAGCCCTCGCCGCCCGTGTCGTGGACCCACAAATGGTGGAGGTGCACGTTCCGCTGAATGAAGACGTCTTGGTCGGCGCTTCCGTCGCACAGCGGATCCGTCTTGGCCATGACGCCTGCAAACCCGGTATCGAAGACCTCGATATGGTCCACTTCGTAATCGGTGCTCTTGTCGAGGAACCAGAGGCCGATACCCGGATAGGGGTCCGTCGCCGGCGCGCTCACGCGAAACCCGTAGGGCTCGTTCGGGTCGCCCGTACCGGTCAAATGAAAGTCGTGCGAGCTTCCCTGAAAGTCGATTGCATAAGCGCGATCCGTGTTGTGCACGTTGACGACGCCGCCGCAGTTCTTGACGACGATGGGATCCGCGCTCGTTCCCTTGACCTCGCGGAACCGAATGTATTCGTAATCGCCAGCCATCACGCAGACGACATCGCCCGGCATGAAGCCGAGCTCGGTTCCGTTGACCTGCCCGGTGCCGGGCTCGATCGTGTGGTCGCAGCCGCAGTCGTCCCCAGCCATGGCTCGCGACGCGAACCCGGCAACGAGCATGAAGACAGCGCCACCCAAGAACCGGACGACCGTTCGCATCCTCGAAGGATACGCCACTCGACGGGCTTGTCTACGGTGCTCGAAACCGACCGACGATCGCCGGCTCGGGGCCGGCCTGTACGATCACGATCTCGTCTCCCACCGCAATGGCGAGCTTGTGTGCTGCCGGGTCGAACGCCGCCGCCGAGATGACCGCATTGATTCGAAACAGCGTCGTTTCACCGTCGCTCACGACCCCTGTCCCGTGGAGCAGTCGGAGGTCGTTTTGGGCCGTGAGGGCGATGGCGCATGCGGCGCCAATGCCGTCCCATTCATCGCGCTCGTAGATCGTCCGCTCCTCCTCGTCGTCGCCTTCTGCGCGCGCCCGCAGTTGCCCGTCGGGAGGAGGGACGAGCAGGACCGGAGCCTTGTCGTCGATCAACGCCTGCATGACCGGATCGAGCAACGGAACCCCGGTATCGAGGTCGAGCACGGCCGTATCGTCGTCCTCACCGACCCACGCAATCCGAGCATCGCGCGACATCGAAATCACGCCGGGCCGGTCACCCCCCCAGCGAAGCGCGGCCGGAGCTTCCTCCCTCTCGGAATCGCCATCCATCGAAGGCGGCGCGACGTCGCCGACGACCAAGTCCTCCGGCTGGTCGTTTTCAATCAATCGCCACGGGAGATCTTCCGGATACGTGGACAAGAGCTCGCCGCGGTCGAGGTCGAAGACGCCGACGCTCGACTTGCCACCTTTGTGGTCCCAATAGGTATCTTGCTCGAACCAGTCCCATTCGCTGTGCATCCAGGTCGCCATTCGCAACCGAGACCCATGCACGCTCGTTGCGAGCCGTCCGGTCGTCGGAAGCTCCGCAATGACCCCACCTGTCGAATCGACGAGCCACGACCCTCGCGCGCGCTGAACGAACAGCTGCGTTTCGTTCACGAAAATGATCCCCGCAATCTCGTCGGTCGCGTCGTCCGGCACCTTTCGGGGCGGCCCCATCAGCGGCACGGGAGCAGGTGGACGTTTCGGCTCGGGCCATAGACGAGTCACGACCGGCGTGGCCACCGTCTTGGCGACCACGGACTCGAATGCTCGTTGCACCAATCGCTGCTCGTTGCGCGTGATGATTGGAGGCGCCTCCAATTCGATCAACCGCGATTGGCGATTGGCATGTTGGACGAGCACACGCCACGCCTCGTTGAGCGGGCCGATCCAAGGGTCGACCATCCCGCGGACGAGCTCGCCGAAGAACGGCCGCGTCGAGGGCGGCGGAACCGGAATGTTGCGGGTCACGACCACGCCGACGAGGGCTCGATCGGCGCCGGCCCGCTCCAATGCAGCGGCCAGCCCGCTGGGTCCCGTCGTTTCGCCCTCGCAATCATCCATATCGGCGTTCACGTCCTCGCCATCGAGCCATGCCTCACAGGCGGCGGTTGCGCGCACTTGATCGTCGGAGATGCCCAGCTTCTCGGCGACGAGCGCGACGAGCTCGGGGTGGAGGACCCCGTCGACCGTGATATGGCCGCAGCGCCGTTCGCGCAAAGAGCTGGCCCCGCAAAGGACACCACATTTGTCGCATATGGTGCCGGCGTGGTCCTCGCCGGCGAGCTTCCCGCAAGCGCACACGAAGGAGCGGACCGGTCCGAAGATCTTCTGGCAGAAGATGCCGTCTCTGGCAGGGCGCCTGCCGCTACCGCTCCACCGATGCATCAAATCCATGCTCGTGACGCGCCCGTGCGACCGCTCGCCATCGGGGGCGTCGGCGTCGAGCAAACGGGCGCCGACCCATTGAAGGTCGGAGACGACCTCCACGGGCGCAAAGAACCTCTCTCGAATCGTCATGGGCTTTCTCCATTCACCGAGGCTCGACGTCGAAGATCTCGAGGACCGCGCGCTGCCGGTCATTCTGCGTGAGCCGCCAGCAACGCGCGATCTCGGGCTCCGTGTGCAGAGTGCGGTCGGTATCGGCGATGGCGCGGACGTCGCCGGCGAGCTGCAAGTGAATCGTGCCCGGTTCGACGCCGATGCCTTCCAGGCGCACGAGCTGAATGGCCGGCGCCAATGGAACCTTTTGGCCGGGTTCGATCACCACCCTGCGAAACCCGGGGATGTCGACCTCGCGCTTTTCGTCCGACGTGACCATGTGGGCGACGACGAGCCGCCGTCTCGGACAATCAGCGGCGGGTTTGTACGCATTGCGAACTGCGTTGGTCATGCACATCGCCGGCTTCGGGCCGGCGCTCGTATCTCCCTGCCACCCAGCAGCCTCGAGGGCTCCCTCCTTCGACAGTGAGACGTCGACCCGAGCCATGTAGGCACCGAGCCGGGCTTTGGGAATGCCTTTGAGGCATCCATCCCATGCGGGCAACGTCCGACCGATCCATTCGCAATCCGAGAGCGCGCAATGGGAATCGTTCTGGGGTGGCGGCGGCGCCGAGATGGCCTGCGTCGATGCAATGGGCTCCGGCTCGTCGATTGGTGACGCAGGCGAGGCCACGGCGCTCGAAGCGCGCGGTTCCGGTACCTCCGACCTCGCCGGCGGGCTCGCGCCACAGCTCGACACGGCGAGCCAACCGCCGAGGCACGCCTCGCGCGCGCCGATCATCGAATCTCCGGAAAGCGCGCCATTGCGTTGCGCAATGGTACGGCGAAGCTGACACCCGCCTCGACGTTCGCGACGTCGATCCCGATCGGTGCGCCACGAAGATCGACGACGGCCTCCCCGGCCGTGAATCGGTCCGCGTCGTGTGCGAACACCTCACCGACCTCGACCGGTGGATGCTCCTCGTAATGGTGCGCGTTCACCATTCCACATCCGAGGTTGACGCGCGGCGGACGGACCTCGCCCGGCGTTCGAGAGAGACCGGTGACGAAGCCCGAACCGATCCAATCGTTGCCGGCCGATATGGTGCGAATCTCTGCGGCGAGCGACGCTTCGGCGATAGAAAGCGTAAGCACGGCGTCATCGAGCGGCTCACAGCGAAGCAGCGCGAGCTCACCCCGAATCGCCACGATCTCGGAGCAAGGTTTGTCGTCCAAGCCATTTCGAGAGACGCGGGGCAGCGCCGCACGCATTTCACCATCGGCTTTCGCGACCGCATTCTTGACGGTAAGAACGAGCCCGGGGCGGCCCACCGAAATGCCACCCACCGCGGAGCGGCCGGACGGCGCGACGACCACCAACGCTTTACGGATGTCGTCTCCCGGCTCGTTCGTGAGCGCGAGCGCGTCGTGCCGTTTCGATTCGGTCTTTGCCGCCCTCGACACTCCCGAATGTTGGGTCGCGCGCGGTGGCGCGAGCGCCAAGCTGCGCAAGATCGCCGGCGACGCTGCAACCGGTGAAGCAATGCCGGTTCCGACGATGATTCCGACGAGCTCGCCGCTGTCGTCGATCATCGCGCCGCCGCTCATTCCGCGGGCTATGCCGCAATCGGCTTGCAGCATCGAGTCGAAGTGTCCCAACGTCTTCGGCGCCCGACCGCGCCCGGCAAACTCCTTCGGCTCGAAGACGTAGCTCGTCGATTGAACGACACCCGCGGAGCGCGTCGCCGCATGGTCGGCGGGGTCGCTCGCGTGTCCGCCGCATACGACCCAATCGCCCGGAGCGGCGGCAGGCCCGAGCTCGACCCAAGGAAGGGCGGCGACCGCGCCTCGTTGTGCGTCGTCGGCCGGCCGCAGCTTCGCCGCCGCAAGATCGTGCGCCTCGTCGCGCGCGACCACTTCGAGCTTCACCGTCGTGCCATTGTCGAGCACGGCTCGATAGCGATCCGAAACCTCGCTGACGACGTGAGCGGCCGTGATGATTCCGCCCGCTTGCGTGACAAGCGTTCCGGTCCCGTGCATGTCGACGACGCCGTCCTCGCCGAGGTGCTCGACCCGCAGCGTGATCTTTTCGACCTGGGCGAAGCGCGTAGCCAAGACTCGCTGGTCGGGGACGACCGCGCCTTGGAGCTTGCGCGAGACGGGAGGCGCGACCACCACCTCGGTAGGGGTCGGCACCGCCGTCACCCCCGCTGATGCAGTCGATGCCGACGACGACGTCGCCGATCTATCCGAACCGGGCGCAACGCAGGCGATCGCGACGGCCGACACCGTAGCGATTAGCGACCGAAGCGCGACTCGTGACGCACCCATGCGACGCCTGACACCTCGCCACCATGAGAGCATGGCAAGGCCAGTCGAGTACGCGCGGGCGCGCACGATCTTCCCTACGCAGCAAGGTTTTGGTCACGGGGCGATCCAGCGAATGGGCACCTCCGCCTTGTTCCACAAGCCCGCAATCGGCTGCGAGCCCTTGAACGGCGGCGCGAGCGATTGGGAAAACGGCCGTCGGAGCTCGGTGCGAGGCCGAGGCGACAAGACGATCTTCGACCCATCCACCTTTCCGTCGAGCGCGTAACCCCGATTCGTCACCTTGCGCGCGGAGCAGCTGCCCGCTTTGTCTCGGGTCCCCTGCTCCTTGTACTCGCTCCGCTCGATCGGGACCTGGAGACACCGCATTTTCGACGGTTCCGCCGAGCAGAAAACCAGGTCCCGCTGCATGCTCCCGTTCTCGGCGCAAAGGCCCATATCGGAGTCGTGTTGCTCGACCTCTACCTCTGCCCACCAGCGTACGGGCGAATCCCCTTCCCTCTCCCGCGCGTCGCTGCGAACGACGACGTAATGGCTGAAGCCGCCGACGCCGCTACTGAATCCGTGTGCGAGCTCGACCGTGCCGACTTTTCCGCCGCGCTTGATATAGAGATATTGCTTCTCCTCGCCGAAGGGGATCTTCGGGCGCAGGACGAGCACCGCGGTTTGCAGATCGCCGGTCTCGCGCTCGTCGACGACCTCGATGGTGAAGTCTTCGGCCGGCGGTAGCTCGTCTTCCCCGAGCGGCACACCCGATTTGCTGAAGAACGTGCCGCCGTCCCGACGCCAGACCTCGGCGAGACGTTTCGCGACGCCCTCAGGGCTATCGGTCGGCACCACTTCCTGAGCGGGGGCGGGGGTGGGCTCGACCGGCGCCGGCTCAGGCGTCGTCGCAACGGGGTCCGCGGATGGGACAGCCGCGGGCGACGGCGCGGGTCGAGCGTCCGGCGTCTGCACCTCGGGCGTCGCGGCGCAGGCTGCGAGGAATGAAACGGTGCCTAGAAAGGAAACGGCGCGGAGCAATCGCGAACGAGTACGCCCGGTTCTGCTCCCGCCTTCCGAACCGTGTCGAACAAGGTTGCTGACGCGCGCCGATAAAGCGTGCGACCGTGCTGTGAAGGAGAGAACAACCCTCGAGGGACGTATCGCCATGACGATGACAACGTTCTCGTATCGACGCCGCATCCTCGGATGTGAAGCCTGCGGAACCGCTGTGGAGGTCAACCCCGGCGGGGGAAGCGTTGCCTGCACGAGCTGCGGCGCACCGGTCGTCGTCACCGCGCGACCGAACACGGCCGTGCCGCGCTCCGCGCCTCGTCCCGAGCCGCAGCGCATCCAATACCTCAGACAGCAGGACGGCCGCCCGCTGCTGCCACCGCCGGGGCTCGAGTCCTTGATGCAAGGAGGGAAGATCGAGCCCTGGCGAATGCAGGAGGCTCGGCAAATCTATACCGGGACGCGAAGGCATCTGCTCTCGGTCCCGTCCGACGTCGCGGCGTCCGAGCGGCTGTTGTTCCTCACGATGCTGCTCTCGAACACGCTCTCCGAGTCGGGCAACGACCCGGCCCTGCGCTCGCTCTACGAGGGGTCGCTCGAGGCGCTCTCATTGCCGCGCCATCGTCAAATGATGCGCGGGTATCTGGCGCGCCACGCTGCACGCACCAATGATTTCGAGTCGGCGGAGGCTTGGCTCGCCGGCTGCGACCCGTGCAGCGACGATCTATTGACCGACAGCGCTTATCGCGTTTCGCGCGCATTCATCGACACCGGCCTCGGTCGTTATCAAAACGTCGTCGGCATCCTCGGCGCGAGTGAGCAGGATGTCCCCATCGACGACTCGATGGATCCCGTGGCCGCGGTGCTACGCGCCAATGCGTGGGAGCGGCAGGGCAGACCGGACGCAGCCCAGCAGCAGCTCGCGCGATTCATGACGCAGGGCCAAGCATCGACGATCGAGCACGTCGTGAAAGCCATGCCTCAGCAATGGCAGGTGTGCGCACAATCGGTTCAAGGGGCCCGCCAAGCGCACCGCGCTCATGTCGGCGCAAAGGCCGGCACTGCGTGGATCGGGTGGATCCTCCTCGTGTCGGGCTTCTTGCCGCTGCTGGCCATCATTCCGGTCATCCTGAGCGGCGCGAGCATCATGATGGTCGCGTGGATCGTGATCTTTCCCGTCATCTTCGGAGGCCTCGGGCTCAAGATGATCAAGAGCGCGAACCGTGCGAAGAAGATCGCCGCGGAGGGTTTGCACGGCACCGCACGCGTCTTGAACGTCCAGCCGACGGGGACGGAAATCAACAATGTCCCGGTGATGGCGATCATCGTCCAGGTGCAGGTGAGCGGCCACCCGCCCGTGCAAGCGCAGGCGAAGAAGCTGCTTCACCACGGCCAAGCAGGAGTGCTGATGAACCGCGAGCTACCCTGTATTTGGCACCCCGGCTTTCCGACCGAGGTCGTATTGGATATTTGAGATCAGGCGCGAACGACGCCGAGCGCGTGCTCGAGCGTCAAAACGACCTGATCGGCCTCGTCGACCGCGTTCGGCCAATGGGGCGAGAAGCGCAAATATCCATCGGGGGTTGCGCAGGCGACCCCTTGTCGGACGATCTCGCGTTGCAATGCGATGACGTCGACGCCTTCGGGCGGCAATAGACACAAAGAGCCGCTGCGCCGCTCCGGGTTTTCGCTTCGGAGGGATCGAAAACCGAGTTCCTTCGCCGGGCCTTCGATAGCGTCGTTCACCTTCTGGACGTGCTCGAACACCTCTTCCAGCCCGAGGCGAAGAATCAAATCGAGCGACGCCTCCAGAGCGGCAAACGACATCGCGCTCAGATTGGCACCCTCGAGAAACCCGATATCGGTCCGAATGGGCCGGTCGTGGCGCAGCAAATCAGGCCCCTCGAAGAGGAACGTCGCGGCGTCGTCGTGGCTCAACCACCCGGCGACGCGGGGTGTGAGCAATGGAACGGCCTCCGGGCTCGCATAGAGAAAGCCCGCGCCCTCCGTCCCCATCAGCCATTTGTGCGCGCCGCAAGCGACGAAATCGACACCGAACGCCTGGACATCGAGCGAAACCATCCCGAGGCCTTGAACGGCATCGACGAAGAGCCGTGCTCCGTGCGCGTGGCATAGCTTGCCGATATCGGCGAGCGGCAGCCGATACCCCGTTTGGAATTGCACGTAGCTCGCGGCGACCAGACGAACACGACCCTGTTCGAGCGTGGCCTCGAGATCCGCGAGGACGCCGGCTTCGTCGGTGGGAAATCGGCGGCCGTCGAGCATCACCACCTCGACGCCGAACGTCCCGGCAGCCTGCTGCCAAGGCGTCACGTTCGCGGGGAACTCACCCGAAAAGAGAACGACGCGGTCGCCCGGCTTCCAATCGAAGCACAGCGCGACATCGGAGATCCCGCGCGTCGTGTTGAGGGTCAGCGCGATCGAGGTCGCGCCGGGTGCGCCGATGAGCCACGCGAGCTTGTCGCGCAATCGCGCTCGCTGCGCGGCCCATGTCGGATAAGCCGATGCGCCCTTCTTTCCGTAATCGGTGAGGAGCGTCGTCACGGCCTTGCGGACGCACACCGACGGCGGGGAAATGCCCGCGTGGTTCATATAGACGAGCGGCTCGAGCCCGCCGAAGAGATCCCGATTGCCGAGGCGAGGTGTCAGCTCCGGCGCATCTTTGTAGAGGGCCGGGGCGAGCGGTCCAGTCGCGGGGACGGCAAGCGCTTCTTTGCTCATCGGTCGTCGTCGATGGACGGTCCTCGAATACCGAGCTCCACGAACTTCGTGTTCGGGAAGGACTTGGCGCAGGTCTCGAGCTGCCACTCGCCCTTGAACAGGACGACTGGGTTCCCGTGAACGTCGAGCGCGCCATAACCGAAGAGCAGCGACTCGAGCTTTGCGAGCGGGGGGATTTCACCCTCGACCCAACGCGCGAGCTGGAAGCTCAACCGCTCCATACGGCAATCGACGTTGTATTCGGCGGCGAGGCGCGCCTTCACGACCTCGAATTGGAGCTCGCCGACGGCGCCGATGATGGCGTCGCCTTCCCTGCCCTCCGGCGGCCGGAACAATTGCACACTTCCTTCTTGTGCGAGCTGCTCGAGGCCCTTCTTGAGCTGCTTTCGCTTCATCGGATCGATCATCGCGACGCGTGCGAAGTACTCGGGCGGAAACTGCGGCAATGGATCGTACTTGAGCTCGACGCCGTCGGTGAGCGTGTCGCCGATGAGGAAGATGCCCGGATCGAAGACGCCGATGATGTCGCCGGCGAAGCCGTCGTCGACCACCGTGCGGTCCTGCGCGAGGAATTGCGTCGGATTGGTGAGGCGGATCTCGCGCCCGAGCCGGACGTGCTTCAGCTTCATTCCGCGTTCGTATTTGCCCGAGCAAACGCGCAAAAACGCCATTCGATCGCGGTGCGCGCGATCCATGTTCGCCTGAATCTTGAAGACGAATGCAGTGAACCGCGAATCGTCGGCCGGAATGGCGCCCTTGTCGGTGTGCCTCGGTGCGGGCAGCGGCATCATCGACACGAATGCGTCGAGGAATTGCGGGAGACCGAAGTTGGTCAATGCGCTGCCGAAGAACATCGGCGTCGTCTCGCCGCGCGCGAGCTTGTTCTCGTCGAGGGAGTCGCCCGCGGCTTCGAGGAGATCGATCTCGTCGCGCAGCATCTTCAACGCGTCGGCGTCGACCTCTTTCGTGAGCGCGGGGTCGTCGATGGCGAAGGAGCGTTCGGGGGCGCGCTCGGCGCCGTGAGCCACCTGCTCGAAGAGATGAACGCGCCGCTCGTTGCGGTGATACACGCCGCGGAAACGGCCACTTTCGAGCAGCGGCCAGGTCATCGGATAAACACCGATGCCGAGGACGTCTTCGACCTCGCCGACGAGCTCGAATGGATCGCGCCCCGGGCGGTCGAGCTTGTTCACGAAGGTGAAGATCGGCATGTGCCGCATCTTGCAGACGCGGAACAGCTTCTTCGTCTGCGCTTCGACGCCCTTCGCGCAGTCGAGGAGCATGACGGCCGCGTCGGTCGCCATGATTGCGCGATAGGTATCCTCGCTGAAGTCGACGTGGCCCGGCGTGTCGACGAGGTTCATCAATTTGCCGCCGTAGGGGAATTGAAGAACGCTCGAGACGATCGAGATGCCGCGCTCGCGCTCCATCTCCATCCAGTCGCTGACGGCGTGCGATCGCGCCTTCTTGGCTTTGACGGCGCCTGCGAGCTGGATCGCGCCTCCGTAAAGGAGAAGCTTCTCGGTGAGGGTCGTCTTGCCCGCGTCGGGGTGACTGATGATCGCGAACGTCTTTCGTTTGGACGCTTCGCGGTGAATTTCAGGGCTCTGCATGACGGATACGGTCAGCTCGCGGGCGTGAGCTTCAGGACGAAGGTGACGCCGATGGGATCTTCCGAAGGTGTGCCGATGCTCTTCTTCTTGAGGAGCGCCTGCACGCACTTCTTCGCATCCGCGCCGATCCCCTTTGCCTTGAGGATTTCGACGCCTTCGGCATTGCCGGATGCGCGGACGAGGAATTGCAGCTCGATCTCGCCGCGCTTCTCCGTAAGTCCGCCGTTGTCGTCCACGCAGGCCTTGAGCTTCTTCGAGAGCTTCTCGAGCGAGCCTTTCGCCTTCGGGATGTCACCGGACGTGAACTTGGGGTCACCGATCTCGATGCTGACCGGCTTGCCGGCGAGCGACGGTGAGGCCGACGACGAGCTGACGGCGGAGCCCGCCGACGCCGGCGCCGATGCCGAGGCCGACGCCGTGGTCGCGGGCGCGCTCGCCGATGCGCTCGCGGTCGGTGCGTCGCTCGTAGGCTCCGCGGTTGCAGTGCCCTCGGCCGTCGCGGTCGCTGTCGCTTCGACGGTAGGTTGCGCCTCGACGTCTCGGACGGGCTCGGACGCCGATGCACATGCACAAAGTGCGACGAGCCCGAGGAGCAGCGCGGCCCACGTGGGACGCAGCAAGCTCGTTCGGGCCCGCTCGTTTTTCGCCTGGAGCGGTGCCGCCATTGCGGCGTTGTACTAGTCGAAAGCTCCGGGCCTTGCCACCGTTACCGTCCGAGCGACTCGGCCCGGTTCACGATGCGCGGGGTGATGAACACGACCAGCTCCGTCCGTTGGTCGTTCGTCGCGCGCTTCTGGAACAGCACGCCGAGGATGGGGATGTCGCCGAGGACGGGGACCTGCGAGAGGCTTCGGCTCGAGTTGCGGGTGTAGATGCCGCCGATGACCGCGGTGTGACCGTCTTGCACCAGCAGCTCGGTCTCCACCTCGCGCTTGAGGATCGTCGGATCGCCGCGAGCTCCGCGGTTACCGAAGTCGGGCTCGTCGCGGTTGATCTTCACGCTGAGGGCGACGCTTCCGTCGGCCGTCACGTGCGGCTTCACGAGAAGCTGGAGCTTCGCTTCTTGGAAGACCGTCTGCACGCCTTGCGCGCTGACCTGCGAAAACGGGATCAACGTGCCTTGCGCGATGCGCGCCTGTTGGTTGTCGAGCGTCAGGACGCGCGGGCTCGAGATGATTCGCACCATACCGCTCTGCTCGGCAGCGGAGAGGCGCACGTTGAGGTTGAAGAGGTTGTTGACCGAGCCGAAGGTGAAGCCGAGCGCGCCACCCGTTCCACCACCGGTCGCGGCGGGAAGGTTGACGGCGAAGTTCGGGCTGGTGACGTTGTTCTCGTCCGGGTCGAGACCGTCGGACGGCGTCTGCGGATCGTCGGCGGCGCCGAAGATTCCAATCGAGTTCGGGAACGCGAGGCCGGTGTCGACGCCGGTCGCTTGGCTGAGGAGCGAGCCACCACCCCACTGGATGCCGAGCTCGCGGTTGAATCGGCTCGAGGCTTCCACGATGCGCGCTTCGATGAGGACCTGCGGGGTCTGCGTGTCGAGGGCGCGGATGAGCTCTTCGATCTGGTTGAGGTTGCCGGTGACGTCGCGCGCGATGATCACGTTGGTGCGCTCGTCGACCGAGAGGCTGCCGCGCGGCGAGAGGAGCTCTTGCGAGCGAGCCTGCAGCTCCTGTGCTTTCGCGTACGAGATCGGGATGAGACGCGTCTCGAGCGGCGCGAGCTGGAACTCCGACTCACGACGTTTCACCGCGAGCTCGCGCTCTTTGTTGAGGTCGGCGATGGGGGCGACGCGGATGAGGTTGCCCTTGCGGACCATGCCGAGCCCCTTCGCCTGAAGGACGGTCTCGAGCGCCTGATCCCAGGGGACGCTGCGCATGCGGATCGTGACGCTTCCGGACACGTTGTCGGCCGTGACGACGTTGACGCGACCGACGTCCGCGAGGAGGCGGAGGACGTCGTGGATGTCTGCGTCTTTCAGATCGAGGTCGATGCGTCGGCCGGTGCCGGCCTTCGCCTCGGGGTTGTTCTGAACCTGCGCGGCGACGCCCATCGACGGAAGGACCGCGTCTGCCTGATCCGGCTCCGTCTCTTGGATGTCACCGATCGAGGTCTCGACGACGGGCAGATCGTAATCCGGCTCGCGCGCGACGGTCTTCGTCTTGCGGGCTGCGCCGCCGTCGGGTCCCTTGCCCGTTTCGGACGAGGGCAGCGGGCCGAGCATCAGCGTGCAGACGATGCGATCGCCCTCTCGCTTCACGATGAACTTCGATGCGGGGTCGCGTTCGATCTCGATGACGACGTCGTCGGTGCCCTTCTTCTGGAAGGACGAGACCGCGCTCACGACGCCGCCGAAAGCCGCGACGTCGAGCTTGCGCTCGAGCGACTTCGGGAGACGCGCGCCGGAGAGCGCGATCCGGACGGTCTTCTTCGTTCCATCGGAGACGTGCTTCACCTCGCGGTCGGTCTCGATGACGACCTGGTCGCGATCGCTCTGGTGGCTGAAGCGCACGTCCTTCACGACCGCGGCGTCGTCGGCGACGACGGCCTGCGTCGGGGCGGAGGGGGTGACGACGGCGCGGTCCGGCGCGGGGCCGGTCTTGTCGGCGAGCGTCAGATCGACCGTGAGGCCGTCATCGCTCGTCGTGATGCTGTACTGCGCCTGCTTCACGAGCTGGATGAGGATGCGGGTCGCCTTCGCTTCCGGGAAGGTCTGCGTCATCACGCCCGAGACGACTTTGTTCCCTTCGACGATCGCCGGAGGAGCACCTGCCGTCACCGCGTCGGAAATATCGAGGAGGATGCGTTGACCCCCGTCCGTGACGCGCGCTGTGTATGTCGGCTTCGCGCTGGTCCGAACGACGAGCCGCGCCGAGGCATCCTTCGGCGCGGAGAGGGTCACGTCGGTGACCTTGACCTGATTGGGAAGCGCGACGGCCGTCACGGCGAAGAACGCCGTCATGACCCAAACGCTAAGCCCCGCGAGGAAGGTCCTGTAAGTCACGCGCGGTCCCCCCCTCGCTCTGAACGCGAAGGGCCTGCGCACCGTGGGGGTCATCATTGCGCCTCGATGCTAGGTCGCGCGTTCCTGATGGGCCCAATTCCTGGCGTTGTTTATTCGCGCGCGCCGCGTTTCTAGTTCGCGCGCGCACGACGGCGTTGGGTCCCGCCTGAAGTGTGCTCCCTACGGTCGCACGTGGCACCCAACGCCTGTGCGCGCCCCGTTGCACTGCGGATCGCGCTGCCGACGGCGGCCGATGGCCGCCTCCTGTAACCCAGACACGAAGAACCGACGCCGCAGCTTTCGCCGCCCCTCAGCTGACAGCTGACAGCTGACAGCTTCTCTCAGCTGCCCTTCTTGCGCGGCGTCTTGGGCTCTTCGGGCTCGCCCTTTTCGTCGGGGCGGGTGCCGCGAATGCCGGTGCGAATCTCTTGCTTGAGCTCGTCCTGGGTCCGCAGGGAGAGGACACGGGTCGTGGCCGGTGCGGAGGGATCGGGAAGCTCCCTCACGAAGACGACGTCGTTCTCGCGGATGCGGTCGAGGCGCCAGTTGACGGCGACATCGCCGCCGCCGGCTCCGCCGCTGCGTACGACCTCGGATTTGCCGACGAAGTCACCGACGCGCAGAACCCAGCCGAGGCCTTCGGGATCCTGAACCAGAACGCGGCCCGCGCTGCCGGTCACGATACCGACGATCTTGAGCTCCTCGAGCGAGTGCTTCTGAATCAAGATCTCGCGCTGGACCTTCACCTCGGTGGCGACCGGCTTCACCATGAAGAGATCCGCGTAGCTCTTGAACGGATCTCGGTTCGCGGGCGACTCGAGGAAGTCGCGCTCTTGAATGTCCGGCGTCGGCAGCGGCGGAAGATCCGCGGGCTCTGCGGCTTTCGCGTCTTTTTTCTGCCCGCCCGCAGCCTGTTGCGGCGGCGGCGCGCCTCCCGGCGGGGGCTCGGTCGGGGCCTGCGGCGGCGGAGGCGGGGCGTCCTCGCCGCAGCCCGAGACGATACCCAGCGAGAGGATCAAGCCGAGAGCGGCGTACGCTTTCATTGCTTCTTGCCCTTCGTTGCATCGTCGGCGCGCTTTGCGCGGAACGCCGTCGCCAAGCACTTCACGTTGAGGATGACGTCGGAGGTCGCATCGTCCTTCTTCTGATTCGGAACGACCGTCATCTCGATGTCCTCGATGTTGATCACGCGGTCGAGCTGACCGACGCCGTAGAAGAACCTGGCGATCTGGTGGAACCGGCCCGACAGCTCGAGCGACATCGGAACGCGGACGTAATAGTCCTCTGCGACCTCGTCTTCGGGCTTGTACTGGGCGAGCGTCACACCCGAAATCGAGGCGATGCCCTGCATCGACGAGAGGAACGAGGGCGTCTCCGCCTCGTCGGGCAGGACCTTCTTCTGCTCTCGCTCGACGCGCTGTTTCTCCGCGCGCAGCTCGACGTCCTTGTTGTACGCGACCTTCGCCTCCTCGGCCTTCTGCAGGTCGCCCTTCAACTGCTGCTCGCGCGCGATCGCTTGGCCGATCTGCCCGTCGACGTCGGTGAAGAACACGACGAAGTAGAGGGCGGCCACGACGGCCATCAGGATCAAGCCGAAGACCATCTTCGCGGGAAGCGAGAGACGGCTGAGGCTGCTCGTCGTCTGCTTGGCAGCCATCAGTACCTCACCTTCAGCTGCATGCCGAAGCTCACCATCGTGGCCCCCTCATCGGTCGCGGACCCGCCCTTCTTGCCACCCGGAAGGAGCTTCACGCCGTAGAAGTACGAAGAATGACCGAGCCGCAGCGCGAGCTCGGACACGTCCGTCGAGTCGCGCGCGAGGCCCTGAATCTCGACGAGGCGCCCATCCTCTTTGAAGGATTTGAGCCACACTCGCCGCGCATCCCAGCCCGGATTGATGGCGGACAGCGGGTTTTCCTGAAGGCGCTTCGCGTACCGATCCGGGTCGACGGTGGGGCCTTTGCCGGGCGTCAACAGACGCGACAGCTCGAGCATCGCAGCCGTCGGGCCGGAGCGCGCCTTCTCGAGCTTGCCGATCGCGTCCTCGCGCGCCTTGAGCGCGGCGAGGTCTTTCTTCACGGCCTCGTGTTGCTGCACGAGCTCCTGAATCTTCGTGATGTCGGCTTCGAGCGCGCGGTTCTTCTCCGTCTGCGTCTCGAGCTCCTTCACCTTCGTCTGGTGGAACCACACGAACCCGATCGCCTCGAGCAGGACGAGCCCGAAGACCACGAGGATCCATCGCTGGCTCGACGACGGCTCCGCGGTCGCGACGCGCTCGGCGCGCTTCTTCTGCGGAAGTAGGTTGACCCTGATCACAGCCGGCGCTCCTTGTCCTTGCGCATCGAGAGCCCGAGCGCGACGCAGAGCTGAGCTGCGCGCGACTGGAGCAACTGGGCGTTCACGTCCTTGCCTTCGACGGCGATCTTCTCGAGCGGCGGGATGAGCTCGACGCCGACGCGGGCGCGCCGGCCGATCGCGTTGAGCAGCTGCGACAGGTTCGAGGAGCCGCCGGTGAGGAAGATGCGATGCATCTCCGGCTCACCGCTCGTCGCGTGGAAGAAGTCCAGGCTGCGCTGAATTTCGCCGGCGATCGAGTCGCACACCGAATCGATGACGCTCGCGACCTGGGGGCTCACCTGGTGCGGCGCGACCGACGCCATCACCTTGAACTCTTCGGCTTGCTCGAACGGAACGCCGAGCTGCTTCTGGATTTGCTCGGTGATGTAGTTTCCGCCGTTCGCGATGTCGCGGGTGAAGGCGCTCACGCCCTTCGAGACGATGTTGATCGAGGCGAGGCTCGCCCCGACGTTGATGATCGCGAAGGTCTGCTCCGGCGGAAGGCCGCGGTTGAACTCGAAAAGGTTCTGGACGGTGAACGCGTCGATATCGACGACGACCGGACGCAACCGCGCTTGCCGCGCGATCTCGGTGTAGTCGTTCACCTCTTCGCGCTTCGCCGCGACGAGGAGCAAATCCATCTGCCCGGCCTCGGGACGGCGCCGGAGGACTTCGTAGTCCACGTGCACGTCCTTGATGTCGAACGGGATGTGCTGCTCGGCCTCCCATTGGATCTGCTCGTCGAGCTCCGCAGCCGTCATCATCGGGACGGTGATCTTGCGGATGATGACCGCCTGACCGCTGATCGAGAGCGCGATGTCGCGATCTTTGATCTTCGCTTCGGCGAAGGTGCGGTTCAGCGCCTCGACGACCGCCTGCGCATTGAGCACGTGACCGTCGACGATGGTCTGGCGCGGGAGCGGCGAAAACCCGAGCTTCACGAGCCGCGGCCCTTTGCGCGTCTCTTTCAGCTGGCAGATCTTCACGGAGCTGGTCCCGATATCGACGCCGACCAGGTTCTTACCTTCCGACATACGTCTCCTCGAACTTCATCGCGCTCCGCACTCTGAGGGTCGCCCGACGCCGCGAAACCACGCTTCGTCCATGGCTCTCTCAATGGTACGGGAGCGTCGAACTCCACGGCCAAATATCCGCTTTACAAGCCCCGCCGGAGCGCGTAGCGATGAAGGTGTTTCGTCGCACAAATGAAGCGGTTTTCGCGTTCGTTCGAGCGACCGAGCGGTGGGGTCGGTAACGGCGATCGAAGACGGGTTCGAGCGGGTCCTTCGCGCGCTCCCTAAGCCCACGCGGTCAGCCCCGCTCCGACAGCAAGCATGACGTCTCGAAAGCTGCGCGCCAGCTCGGTAGCGCACGCGCGTTTTGCTGAACGTATGCAAGGAGCTCGTTTGGCTCCCACACTGCATTCGAGCAGCTCGTTGAGCCGGTGCGAGGAACCAAGCTCGGCGAGCGAGGCGGCGGGTCGCTGGAAACCCACGATACGGGATCAGTCTATTGATCTTGCATACGAAAATTCATTATCGACGGCTTCTCGTGCGAAGGCGCTATCGAAAATGAGTCTTTGAGGACCCATCCGGATCGATAGCTGTACGAATCGCGAGCACTCGCAATTCGTCCCCCTCTATTTCGACGCTCGTCGAGCGCTCAGTTCGGACGGGTCACGGTCACCGCGCCGACCAGCGGCCGGGCCAATCCGATGAGCGCGGTGTCCTCGAATGGGCCACCAGCCCGGCCGTCGTCGGTGACGACGAACCCAGGGTGCTCGGCGCCGCGGTCCAGAACGAGCGCTCGCTCACATCCGAGCTGACCGAGGACGGTCGCGTTGGCCTCATGGCTGTCGAACTCGGATTGGGCGAGGAGCATCCCCTCCCCCTTCACGCAGAGGTCGACGCGGACCTGCCGAGGTCCTCGCTCACGCGCCAGCGAGGCGAGCTGGCCGTCGAGGACACTCATCGGAAGCTCTGCCACGTCATCGGCGACCGACTCGGGGTCGACGTCCCGCGCGGAGGCGACGCCGAGGGTCGGTCCGGCGACGAGGAGGGCGTCGTTGAGCTGGAACGGGTGCCCGGTAGAGCCGTCGATCCGCAGCCCGCGAGGACCTCTGCGCTTCGCGACGCCCAAGCCGATCGCGATCCGCGCACGGTCGCGCTCGTCGGCCGGCAAAGCGGTCGGAAAGGCGCCTCCATGGCGGTGAGACCGCTCCTCCGTACCGGCGACGATCCTCCATTCGAAGCGGGACGGATCGACGTGGAACACCGTGACGTCGGCGCCGAGGACCTGCGCCGTCACCGTGTGGATCGCAGGCAGAAACGCCGGTGCGGGTTGGCCGCTCGCCGCGGGCTCCCATTTCGTATCGCGCGGAGGCGAAACCGCCGGCTCCCGCGACCGTGCCGTGGCGACGATGAGCGAACGATCCGGATGTTCGGCGAGGTCGACGGCCTGGCCCCAACTGGCCAATTCGAAGGCACCGGCGGCGCTCGCCGTTCGCACACAGGTCGGGGGCAGCAGACGCGCTGGGTCGTCCTCCCCGGTCGTCCAAGCGGCGGCCAGGTGACCACCGGAGGTCACGCACCAAACGTGACGACCGGCGCGGCCCGCATCACCGCTCCATTGAATCGCGGTATCGAAGTTGGACCGATCCCAAGGGCCGAGCGACCACGGGCCCATTTCGAGGGCGCCGCGCGCATTCGAATAAAAGGTCGCGTGCTCGCGAAGCATCGGCGCGAGAAAACCGTGTCGCCCCATTGCACCGGAGAGATCGGAGATTCTCGCGGAGACCAGCTCCAGGGCGACCACGATGGGTTTGTTCGTCTCGATTCGCTCGGGGATCATCCCGGTCGTCGCCGGCGGTCGGCCCCAGCCCGGAACGAGCGCAAAGTCGAGCTGCCGGCCGTCCAAAAAGACGGCTTTGGCCGCGCCGTCCTGGCGAAGTGAGACCGCGGGGTCTCCCTCGTCCACGAGCTCGACCATTGCCTCATAGTCGACGGGCGGAACGGACTCCGCCGCGGAAGGGCTCGAATCGACGATGCTCACCGGCGGCGGCGCAACGGACGCAATGGGGCGCTCGGCCGGAAGAACGTCGACCCATTGGCCCGCCGACACCCCGCCGGTCCGAAGGTCGATCACCGAGACGCTCGCGGGCGTTCCGCGCACCACGAGCTCGTCCGCTCCCATTTCGTATTCAATGGTCGGAGCGGGCGGCGCTACCGCTATGGTGATCCCGGTCTCGGCTTCGTCGATTGGCAAAACGGTGACCGATTGCACCGCATTGCCGAACCTCGTCGCGAAGACGGCGCGTCCGCCGACGATCGCAAGATCCGTCTCGTCACCTTGTGTCGTCGCGGTCAGCGCGGTCACGAGGCGCGCGCGGAGCGGCCGCCCACTCGGGAGCACGCTGACCCTGGCGCGATAGACCTCGCGTGGTGCACCTTCTTCGTGGCGCCCGAGGAAGATGACGCCGCGCCCCGGGTAGACGTCGCGCAAGATCCCCCTTGACGGCTCCCAGACATAATCGTCGGCGCCGACGACGCCACCGAGGGAGTTGCCCAATACCTCGGCGACGGTCGCCGTATCGAAAGGTCGAGGACGCGGTGCAATGGCCCATGCGAGGGCGAGCACGGCCCCTCCCGCGAGGATCCCGCGGCGGGATCGCATATGGGAGGTGACGCGCTCGCGGCTCGTCACGGTCTAGCGCCCGGCGGTGGCTTTGATGCCGAACAGCGTGCGGGCGCGATCGGGCGTCGCGATTTCGCGACCGATGCTCGTCGCGAACGCAGCCGCGCGCGCGACGAGAGGTGCGCTCCCCTCGGCGAGCACGCCCTTTTCGATATAGATGTTGTCTTCCAATCCGACGCGCGCATGGCCACCGAGCGTCATCGCGAGCTCCGTGAGCGGACGCTGGAAGCGACCGACGGCTGCGACGCCCCACGACGAGCCGTGCGGGACTTGCGAAATGAGGAAGCGAAGGACGTCCTCACGCGCGCCGATCCCGCCCGGTACACCGAGCACGAATTGGAAATGCAGCGGCTCGGGGAGGAGCCCCTCCTTCAATAGCGAGAGCGCCTCGTCGATATGGCCGACCTCGTAACATTCGAGCTCGGCAACGCTGCCCGCCTCGCGAATCCGGCGCGCGAGATCGCGAATCAATGGGCGCGAATTGACGAATACGTCATCGCCGAAGTTGATGGTGCCGCAGTTGAGCGTCGCCATTTCGGGCTTGCAGGCGAGCGGCCCGGCACGCTCGTCGACGGACATGCCGACGGCGCCGCCCGTCGACGTCTGAACCACCACGTCGGTCTTGCGTCGAATCGCGTCGATCGCCTCCCGGAAGAGCTCGCTCGATTGCGACGGCGTGCCGTCGGCATTGCGAACGTGCAAATGGATCACGCTCGCGCCCGCATCGCGGCACCGTGCAGCCTCGTCGGCGAGCTCGGCCGCGGTGATGGGCAAATGGGGCGTCTGAGCGCGGGTCGTCTCCGCACCGACGATGGCAGCCGTCAGGATGAGCGGCCGCTCGGGAGGCGTAATGATGATGCTCGGAGGCGGCGTGATGAGCGGTCGTGGCTCGGGAAGCTTCGCGTGATCAGGGGCCTGCGCGCTCAGCGCCGGCAGGACGAGCCGCGGCTTGCGCTGCAGGTCCCGGGGCACGACGCACGTTCCGACCGCTCTGCAAACCACGACCGGCTCGGCCAACGCGTCCGCCGCGGAGGGGGACAGCTCGGCCGTGCGCACATTCTGCGCGACTTTCCGCGCCTCGAACGCGATCGTACGGCTCGTCGACCCGACGCGGGTGATGACCCCGGTCGCCTCGATGAAGTCCCCGGCGCGCACCGGCGCGAGGAATTCGACCATCTCGTAGGCGCGAAACAACCCCTCGTCGCCGTCGAGCCGGATGAGAAGCTCCGTCGCGACATCTCCGAAGAGCGCCATCATTCGCGCGCCATCGACCAGCTCGTCCGCGTAATGTGCGTCGTGCGCACCCATGCGAAGACGCAGGGTCACGGTGAGACCAACGCCAATCGTCATGCGACAGAGAGTTGACACGAGGACGAGAGGAAGGGAAGGCAAAGGCGCGTATGTCATGGGTCGAGGCGAGGAACCTCCCCCGCCACGTCGGGATCATCATGGATGGCAACGGCCGCTGGGCCACGCTGCGCGGCGAGGACCGGCAGGCGGGTCACAAGGCCGGAAGCGCCGCTGTTCGGCGCATCGTTCGCGTCTCGCGGCGGCTCGGTATCTCGGCGCTGACGCTCTACGCGTTCAGCGAGCAGAACTGGGCAAGGCCGCAAGGCGAGGTCGAAGCGCTGATGGGCTTGCTCGAGGAGTTCCTGAAGAGCGAGCGTGACGAGATCCTCGACAACGGGATCCGGCTCGTCGCCATCGGCGACACCGGTCGCCTCCCCGAGTTCGTGCGGGAATCGCTCGATCCGCTCGCGCGCGCTTCGAGCGAGAACGAGAAAATGACGCTCGCCCTCGCGTTGTCGTACGGCGCCCGCGAGGAGATCGCGCACGTGGCCCGCGCGCTCGCGACGGCTGCAATCGCGGGTCAGATCGACCCGACGGAGATCACCGCGAAGCTCATCGCGTCTCGCATCCCCAGCCTCAGCGTCGGCGAGCCCGACCTGATCCTCCGGACCGGGGGCGAGCAACGCCTCTCGAATTTCCTTCTTTATGGTGCGGCGAATGCAGAGCTCGTCTTCAGCGATCGGCTCTGGCCTGATTTCGACGAAGCAGATCTCTTCGACGCCATTCACACGTACCAGACCCGCACCGCCGCCTACTCCCCCCATGACGAGAGCCGACGTGGCTGACGCCAAAGGCACGACCGAAACTCAACGTAAGCCGCCGTCGAACCTCGCGATGCGCGTGCTGACCGCCGCCGTCGCAGCGCCGCTCATTTTGCTCCTTTTGTACTTGGGGCCGCCGTGGGCCTGGCTCACCTTCATTTCGCTCGCGACGGCTGTCGGCGCGCTCGAGCTCTTCGGAATGACCCATCCGAACGACCGCATCGCGCAGGTCACAGGCGTCGTGCTGTGCCTCACCGTCGTGCTCGTGTTGTGGTTCTTCGGTAAAGACGCGCGCGCGCTCGTCGCGATGCTCCTGTTGCTCCCGATCGTGGCCGTCCTGCTCGCGCTATGGCGCTTGGGCGACATGAACACCGCCGCGCTCCGTCTCGCCGCGTCGGTGTTCGCACCCGTCTATCTCGGTGGCGGAATGGCGACGCTCGCGCTCCTGAAGCGTGAAACCGACGGCCCCTCTTTCGTGCTGCTCGCGCTGATGCTCTCGTGGTTGTCCGATACCGGCGCGTACTTCGCCGGACGGTTTCTCGGCAAGCACAAGCTCTATGAAGCGGTGAGCCCGAAGAAGACGGTCGAAGGAGCGTTCGGCGGCCTCGCCGGCAGCGTCTTCGGTGCCTTGCTAGGTAGCTTCTTCTACCTGCGATCGTTGCCTCCGCTGCACGCGGTCGCGCTCGGTCTCGTCGGCGGTGGGCTCGGTCAGCTCGGTGACTTGGGTGAATCGCTCTTGAAGCGATCGGTAGGCGTCAAAGATTCCGGCGGCATCGTTCCCGGCCACGGTGGCATCCTGGATCGCGTCGACGCACTGTTGATCACGTCGACGCTCTGCTTCCTCTACGTGTTGTTCATGCGTTGAGCGACGCGTGCCCCAATGACGCATCGCAGCGGCGCGTTGCGTAGCAAATCCAGCACGTCGATTCGTTCTGCGTCTCGTTGAAGAACGAGCAGAGCAGGACTAGAAGCGAGGCCATGAGTGAATCTGCAGCGACTGCCTCCGCCGCGCCTCCTGCGCCGGCTTCGATGAAGATGGTCCCCGCGCCGAAGTACGACTTCTTCGGCGTCATCCAGGCGTACCTCGACGAAGCATCGAAGCTGATTGCATTGCCCGATTACATCCGGGTGATCCTCAGCCAGCCGAAGAACGAGCTCATCGTCCACTTCCCCGTTCGGATGGACAGCGGTGAGATCCGCCTCTTCAAGGGCTATCGGATCCAGCACAACAACGTGCTCGGACCGTTCAAGGGCGGCATTCGCTATCACGAGCACGTCTCGCTCGACGACGTGAAGGCGCTCGCTGCGATGATGACGTGGAAGTGCGCGCTGATGAACTTGCCGTACGGCGGTGGCAAGGGCGGCGTGAAGTTCGACCCGCGCGCCGTCTCGCGCGCGGAGCTCCAGCGCATCACGCGCCGCTTCTTCCACGCGCTCGGTGACAACATCGGCCCGGAGACGGACATCCCGGCACCGGACGTCGGCACCGGCGCGCAGACCATGGCGTGGGCCATGGATACGTACATGAACATGACGGGCCAGGGCGGACGCCAGGCCGTCAAAGGTGTCGTCACCGGTAAGCCCGTCGCCTCCGGCGGCACGCTCGGCCGCGAGAAGGCGACCGGCCAAGGCCTCGTTCATTGCATCGTCTACTGGGCACAAGAGAAGAACTTCAATCTCGAAGGCTCGACGATGACGGTGCAGGGCTTCGGCAACGTCGGCTCGAACGCGTCGGTCATCCTCTCGCGTATGGGCGTCTCGACGATCGCCGTCGGCGACCACTCGGGATACCTCTACAACGCAGAGGGCTTCAACCCGCACAAGCTCCAAGAGTGGGTGAAGAAGAACGGCTCGATCGCCGGTTACCCGAGCGGCAAAGCCATCTCCCGCGAAGAGTTCTTCAAGGTCAAGGCGGACATCTTCGCCCCCTGCGCCCTCGAGAATCAGGTCGGCATCGACGAGGCGAAGAGCCTCCAGGTCCGCCTCATCGCCGAAGGCGCGAACGGTCCGCTCTCCCCCGAAGGCGAGAAGATCCTCCTCGACCGCGGCGTCGACATCCTCCCCGACGTCCTCGCGAACGCCGGCGGTGTCACCGTCAGCTACTTCGAGTGGACGCAGAACAAGCGCAGCGAGAGCTGGACCCTGGAAGAGGTCGACGAGCGCCTCGAGCGCGCAATGCGCCTCGCCTACCGCCAGGTCAACGACATGGCCCGCCAGAAGAAGTGCTCGCTCCGTATCGCAGCCTACGCCTGCGCCCTGCACCGCATCGCGCAGGTGTATGCCGAGCGCGAAATCTTCCCGTGAGATAGGGTCGTTATCGGTTGGGGCATCCGCGGCGCGTCGGTCGGGCATCCTCGCAATACAAGAGTATTGCTCCGGTGGCCCTCCCTAGCGGCGCGGCGCCCCAACGCGATACCAACCCTATCTCGGTGGGGTTATGGCTAAAGGCGAGAGAGCCCGTCCTTCGGACGAGGCTCTCTCGGCGTTTTGTAGCTTGGCCAGCCGACCATAACCTCGCCCTCGAACAGCGGCCATAACCTCGCCACCGAACAGCGGCCATAAACGTCGCCCTCGAACAGCGGCCATAACGCCGTGCCCGCACCGGGCCCCATCGCCGCAGGCGATGGGCGCGCGAGGACCGTAAGGCCCGCAGCGCGAAAGAAAGGAGGGGGGCCCCGCCGCGCGCAGCGCGGTGTGGGGGAGGGTCGCCAGACCCTCCCGTAAATATCGCTCTGCGGGGACACCACGAGCCGCAATGACCTCAGGCCCGTCAGGCCGGCGGCAGCGCGCTCTCGCCGCGAGCGAAGCAATGCGGCGTCCTCTCTCGCCGCGAGCGAAGCAATGCGGCGTCCTCTCTCGCCGCGAGCGAAGCAATGCGGCGCCCTCTCCCGCCGCGAGCGGCTCACCCGCTCCAATTCGCCTAATGCCATATCGCAAACCCAAAACACTCGATCGACGACCAAGCGCTCGATCTCACCTTTCTTCGGCGCCGAGCGTTCGTGAACGACGATTGCCGGTTCCCCCGACGGCCCGTCGTACACACATTGACGGAGATTATGCGGACCGACGACAGGAGCTATTTTTGGCGACGCCATCCATGAAGCTGAACGGCATTTCGGTCCTGCTCGTGGACGATGTCGGCGATACCAGTGATTCCCTCCGTACCACGCTGACCGCACGGGGAGCGAACGTTCGGAGCGCGGGGGATTCGAGGAGCGCGCGACGTGCCCTCGAGAAATGGACGCCGAATGTCCTTTTGATCGATCTCGCCCTACCCAACATCGACGGGTTCGCGGTGCGCAAGATGCTCGCGGATGACCCTCGAGTCGGCCCGGTCCCCGCAGTCGCAATCACCACCAGCCGGAGCGCCGAGACGACCCGTCGGGCGATCGAAGCCGGCTTTCAGAAGCTCCTCGTCAAGCCATTCGACCTACTTGCGCTGTCCACGACCCTCGTCACGCTCGCATTCAATTCGGCTCGTTCGTCGGTGCCGGCCGGGCGCGAAATTCGCGCGTCGCTGGCCGCAGGCGACGTCCGCGCGGCGTTGCGTGCGCTTAACGCGGCGACGCCCTACCGATTTTCGTCCTTGCTGAAGCTGGGCAACGACGGCTTCCTGACGAGCGCTTGGACCTTCGACCGGGAAAATCCGGACACGGACGCGCTCGCTCCGCAGAGATTGGACGGGGCCTATTGCTCGTACGTTTGCGCCACTCGAATGCCATTCATCGTGGCGGACGCCTTGACCGACCCTCGAACCAAGGCCCACCCGAGGCGCGCCAGCGTCCGCTCCTATTGCGGCGTACCGGTATTCGCTTCCAATGGGTCGTTTTATGGCACGCTCTGCCATTTCGACCTTCATGCGCAATCGATCGGCGTAGAGACGGTCAAAGAGCTCAGCGCCGCAGCGGCGGTTCTATCTCGCTCCCTCACGCCGGCGTTGGTCGGTACGCTGACACGGTGCGCGGGGTGTGGTTCGTCCGCAGGGGGCGCCGAGCGTATTACGATTCCTCTTCGGCCTTGATCGCCAACAGCGCAGTCACGGTCGCCGGCGAGGCACCGGCCTTCAATTCGACATCGGCCTTCGCGTGTTTGTATTTCACGTAGCCGAGCGCGAGGTTCTTCCAATCGCGCAACGCCACGCTGGTGACCTTTCCGATTTCGGTCCCGTCGTTCGTCGTAATGGTGTCGCCCATTGCAATGGGGCCGTCGACGAGGAGCTGGACCAGGCGCTTTTTGACGTGGCCGCGCTTCTCCAACATGAAGACGGCCTCTTGTCCGAGGTAGCAGCCCTTGTTGAAAGAGACGGCGTCGCGCTCGAGGGCAGGCTCCTGCGGGTAGTTGCTGTCGTCGAAGTCGACGCCGTGCTCCGCGATGCCGTGCTCGACGCGGACGCGCGTCCAACCGTCGTCCGACGCGACGCGCGCCGGTGCTGCCGCCTGAAGGACGGCGTCGACGGTAGGCTGGGCGGCGGGGGTGATGAACGCGACATCGAGGCCGGCTCGACGAACGACGCCGGCTCGCTCTCCGCGTGCGCGCGCGGCCTCTACGGCCTTACCGGCGTTGGGACCGAACGCGGCGAACCAACGCGGCCCCTCTTCCTGCAGCTCGAGCTCGACATCCTCCATGACGAGGTGGCGATCGAGCGTCTCGGTGATCTCGGCGGCCTTCTCGGTGCGCAGGCCGACGACCATGTCCTCTTCACCCAAGAGGACATAGATCTCCGACTGGATCTTGCCGTTCTTCGCGACGACGAGGCCGTACATGGCATCGCCGGGCCGCGCCTTCGCGAGCTCACACGTGACGAGCCCATTCAGCCAAGCTTGGCGGTCGGGGCCTCGAACGATCAACGTGCGCAGCGGCAGCGCTCGAAGCAGAGCTCCGTTTTGAACCGCGTCCAGATCGGCTTCGATGTCGCTCATCGCCGGTCTGTTTGCCACCCTTCGCGGGCGACGTCGAGCGCGCTACGGAGCGGCGGTCGGGCGCGCGCTCACCTCGTTGACGTTGAGCCACACCGCCGACTGGTCGCCCTCGTAGCAGACCGCACCTTCGTGCCGGAACTCGAAGGAGTAACGGATGAAGTGGCGCGACTTGCCGAGGCGCCTCTTGGTCGCGACGCAGGTCGCCTCGATCGGCGCGCCGGGCTCGACGAGCTTTCGGAAGACGACGCGATGAATGTGCGTGCCGTAACCGACCCAACCCGCGTGATGTCGCAGGCCAAGCAGGTGATACGCGTGAACGAAGCCGAGCATTCCGGTCGCGTGGACCATGACCGCCCCAGCGACGTGTTTCGGATGCCGCGTCGGATGCGCCCGCTGCGCTTCCGTCAGGGGCAGCGGCACGTCCGTGGGCATGCGGCAGGTGACGAGGCTCTTCTCCTCGTCGAGGTCGAGGATGCCGTCGAAAAAGAGAACGTCCGGCGAATACGGCAAATCCGCGAGGAAGTCGCTGTCGAAGGGGCGAAGTAGCGACATCGGTACGGCGCTCGGCCTTACCAGCGCGGGCGCCCGCGAGCAAGCCGACGACTCTCCGAGCCAACACGGGTATGGTTGACCCTCGCGTCGTACCAGGTAAGAGGAACCGCTAGCAAATGGCCGCCGAGCCGCGTGATCCCTTCGACATCTGTGGCGTCACGATCGACGGAAAGTACCGCGTCGCGTCCGTCGTCGGCGACGGTGGCTTCGGGGTCGTGTACCGCGGCGTCCACAAAGGGTTCGGCGAGCTCATCGCCATCAAGTGTTTGAAGCTGCCGACCTCGCTCGACGAGGAGGCGCGGGCCGAGCTGCTCGAGAAGCTGCAGGACGAAGGGCGGCTGTTGCACCGCCTGTCGAAAGCGACGAGCGGCATCGTTCAGGCGCTCGACGTCGGCGCATTCACCACGCCGAGCGGCACGTGGGTCCCCTACCTCGTGATGGAGTGGCTCGAGGGCGAGACGCTCGGCGAGTACTTGAAGCGACGTGACCGCGAGGGCGAAGGCGGGCTGGCCCTGCCCGATGCCATTCGCCTCCTCGAGCCTGCCGCGCGCGCGCTCGCGATCGCACACGCGCAGAAGATCGCGCACCGCGACGTAAAGCCCGCCAACATTTTTCTCTCCGAGGTCGGCGGTCGAGCGACGGCGAAGGTGCTCGACTTCGGCATTGCGAAGGTCCTGTCGGATCACCGCGGCTACACGACCGCGCTCGAGAACACCGCAATGGCGCCGACCGCGTTCACGCCGCGTTATGGCGCTCCCGAGCAATTCAACAAGCAGCGCGGCGCTACGGGTCCTTGGACCGACGTGTTCGCGCTGGCGCTCGTCCTCGTGGAGTGTGTGAGCGGGCGAAAGGCGCTCCAGGGAGACGACCCGACGCAGCTCTATATCGCCGCCGCAGATCCTGCGCTGCGCCCGACGTTGCGCGCTCGCGGCGTCGACGTCTCCGACGAGGTCGAAGAGGTGCTGCGCAAAGCGCTCGAAATCGAGCCGAAGAATCGTTTCGCCGACGCGGCGAGCTTCTGGTCCGCGCTGGAGATCGCCGCGCAAGTACCCGGCTCGGAGACGTACCCGCAGGGCCTCGGCAGCGGTCGCGCGTCGAGCCCGTTCTCGTCCCAACCGAAGATATCGGTGCCCGTCCCTTCGAGCCTCGACACTGCCGAGCAAGATCGAATGCTCGAGACGTCTGAGTATGCCGCACGTCGCCAGCTCCGCGTCGGGTCGGCTCCCGATTCGAAGGAAGCGCAGAGCGCCTTCCAGCCGACGATCCCGCTCGAATCACTGAAGGCGAAAAAAGAGGCCGCGGCGAGAGCGCGAGAGCGGGCTCGCGCGAGCGACCCGATGGAGGAGACGCCCGAGGGAGCGCGCCACGATACGAAGCGCAGCGCGCGCGTCGACGCGGACATGACGTCGACGCCGGCCTCGAAGGGCAGCTACGTCTGGGCCGGCCTCGCCGTCGCGGTCTTCGTCGGCGGCGCGGCGTTCGTCTACCGGACGCTCACATCGACGGCCGAGCCGAAGCGCGGGACGTCCAGCTCCGCGAGCGCGAGCGCCACATCGACGACCGCTCCGACGAGTCGCGCGACCGCCACCTCCCCCGTCAGCGCCGTCACCTCCGACACGGCGAGCGCACCGCTGCCGAGCGCGACCGTCACCGATGCCACCGCCGACGCCAGCGCGACAACCAGCGCGTCGGTCGACGTCGGTCCGGTCGGCCCCGAGCACCAGGACATGTTGAAGATCGCAGGCGCGACCTTCTCCATGGGTGAGGCCGGCACCGAGACGACGGTCCCCGCGTTCTGGGTCGATCGGCACGAGGTCACCGTTCGCCGTTATCGCGCGTGCATCAACGCGAAGGCCTGCACCGCCGCCGACAGCGTCCTCAACGCGGGCCCAGGCGAAGCGGAGAATTGGAATTCGAAATGCAATGCTCCGAAGAAGGAGCTCGATCATCCAATCAACTGCGTCACGTTCGCGCAGGCGGATGCGTTCTGCAAATGGGAGGGCAAACGCCTGCCCACCGAAGCGGAATGGGAGCTCGCCGCCCGTAGCCCGAAGAACAATCGATACCCATGGGGCAATGGCGAGCCGGTCTGCGACGTGGCTTGTTTCGATCGCAATGCGGGGTGCCTACAGACCAGCGTCGGCGTCGGCTCCTGCGCGGTCGGCAGCATGGCGAGCGATATCACCAACGAGCTCGTCTACGATTTCGGCGCCAACGTCTCGGAATGGGTGACATCCGACGGCAACGAGCGCATCGCCAAGGGCGGGAATTTCCTGTCCGGTCCCGAAGCGCTGCTGTCGACGAGTCGCGCAACGCGCCCCGACGGCTATGCGCACGTGACGGTGGGCTTCCGCTGCGCGACGACGCAATAGCGATCGCCGCGCAGCGCGCAGTGCTATCGACCGCCGATCTTGATCACCATCAAGATCAAGATGGTCAGCTTCAAGAAGTGCGTAATGCCGGCGAACATACCGACTCGTTTGACGAGGGGCTGCGCGTCGCGAGCGTTTTCGGAGGCTAGCGATTCACCGAGCCGCGCGACCGTCCCCTTCAGCGGGAAGAACTCCACCGTGAGGACGACGAGCGCCAGCGTGAAGCCCGCATGAATGCGCGGCGAGACGGCCCCGAAGCCGCCGAGCGAGAAGATCATCCCGAGCCCTGACAGGATCGTGAGGATTGCGCCGATCGTCGCGATCGAAAGTTGGCGCTCGACACGCGACACGACGACGTCGGTGTGCGGTTTCCCTCGCGCGATCGACTTCTTCAGATCGCTCACGATCGTGAGTGGCGTCGCGAACCACACCGCCATCGACAGCAGGTGGACGATCCGAATCGCGTAGTAGACCTCTTGAGGCATGGTTCTTTTCCTATGAACGGGCCCGCGCGTCGTCCCGAATGCTCAGCGTCGATTCACGCGCCGCGAGGCATGCCTCGCTGCCGACCGGAAACACGCGACAGTTGAAGGGCCGCAGCTCATAGATGTGGCACTTGTTGTCCTCGGCAAGGTTTCGGCAGCGGCCGTTGTCCAAAAACCGAAGCGTCACTTTGCCGTCGCGCGAGCGCTTGACGTAGGGCTTCTTCGCGAGCTCCGGACGCCCGCCCTCGCGAAAGCGCTCGAAGTCTTCCTCGTCGAGGATGACGTTCGCTTCGTGGCAGCACGCTCCGCACTCGAGGCAATCGAGGCGCATCTTGCGCGTCGGGCCTTCGTGGATCGAGTCGCGGTCGCACCAGTCGAGGACGGCATCGAGCGAATGGACGGCGGCACGCGCGATGAACAGGCCTTTGGCGGGGCCTTCTTTCACGCGGACGTAGCGCCGCTGCTCGAGGGCGAGGACCGCCCAGAGCGCGCTCTCGGTGACGGCGCCTTGCTCGTCGACGCCGAGGAGCAGATCGATGTGCTTGTCGCTGTGCTGAATGGCGGCGTGACCACCCTGCCGGACCCATTGGGCGGCGCGGCCGGAAAAGCGTGGAATGAAACGGCGCCACACCGGACGCTCGACGCGCATGGCGCTCCAACTGCCACGAGTCGGCGGCCCTGCCAAGGATCTTGGTCCGCACAGGAGTGGGTGCCCAGTGCGAGCGCAGCGAGCACCTACCAGGCGGGACCCACGACGTCGTGCGGACGCGCGACAACAACGTCTGACTTGCCGGTCAGTCCGAGCGTTTTCGCTTTGCGCGAGCAGGGCCTTGCTCGACAGGCGGAGGAGCGGGCGTCGCGAGCGCACGACCATCGGGAGCGACGCGGAGGAAGCCCTTCTCGAGAAACCCGAAGAGCTTCTCCACGACGTCCTCGCGCGGACGCGCGCGCCCCGCGACCGTCGCTTCGAGCAGCACTTCCTTCAGCGATCCCAGCGCGACCGTCGCGAAGAACTCGGTGTCGCCGTCGACGACGATGTGGAGCCTCTGCCCCTCGCTCAGCGAATCGCGAAGGAGCGACCGCGCCGTGTCGTAGAAGCTCGCGATCTTCTGCACGAAGGCCGGATCCAGCCCCGCCGCGTACGAAAGCAGAATCCGCGTGAGCGCCGGGTCATCCATGAACACCGCGACGACCGCGCGGATGTTGTGCTCGATCTGCGCGCGCACGTCGCGCTCGACATCGACGCGAAGAATCGCCCCGCCGAGCCGCGCAAACAGCCCATCGACGAGCTCCTCGAGGACCGCGCGCTTGTCCTTGAAGTAGAGGTAGTAGGTCCCCTTCGCGACGTTCGCCGCCGCGCAAATGTCCTCGACCTTCGCGTCGTGGTACCCGCGGCTCGCGAACACATCCCGCGCCGCCCGAAGCAGCGCCTGCCTGCGCTCACGCTTGTCGATCCGCTCCGTCGCCACGTCGGCACGACGAGACCAGACAAACGCCGAGAGACAAAGCGGAGAAGCGGGGTCGCCAAGGGCGCCAAGGGCAGAAAGAGGAGGAAGAAGAGAGTTTGTTTCGAATCTCGAGGAGCGCTGTTTCTTCCCCCTTCTCTTCTTCCTCTTTCTGCTCCTTGCCCCCGTGGGCGACCCCTCTCCGTCGTCAAACGTGACGTTACGTCACGCGACCGCGGTGGGTTGCTCGTTCGAAAGACGGGTGATACCAGTGACTGACCCACGAGTCAGTCCGCGCACGGGCACCCGTCCATGCAGCACGCGCGAGGCCGACCTTCGAGCTTTCTCCTGAATTGCGGAGGCGCGTGACGACGTGAGAACCGGACCTTCCACACGTGTTGAGCCGCTCGTCATCGGGATCGATGTCGGGTCCACCACCGTCAAAGCGGTCGCCCTCGATCCGACGAACCTCGAGATCCTGTGGAGCGACTACCAGCGCCACCAGACCAAGCAGCCCGAGAAGGTGCTCGAGCTGCTCGAGGACATCGCCGCGAGCTTCCCCGCCTCCGACGCGTCGAAATGGCGCGTGTTCATGACGGGCTCGGGCGCGATGCCGCTCTGCCCGCCGCTCGGCGCGAAGTTCGTGCAAGAGGTCAACGCCGTCACCCTCGCGGTGGAGAAGCTCCACCCCGACGTTCGCAGCGTCATCGAGCTCGGCGGCCAAGACGCGAAGATCATCATGTTCAACGTCGATCCGACGACGGGTGAGCGCACCGCGTCGCCATCGATGAACGACAAGTGCGCGTCCGGCACCGGCGCGACGATCGACAAATGCATGATCAAGGTGGGCCTGCCCCCGGAGCTCGCGGTGCAGGTGCACTTCGACGACTCGAAGCTCCACCACGTCGCCGCCAAATGCGGCGTCTTCGCCGAGACGGACATCGTCAACCTGGTGAAGAGCGGCATCCCCTCGAAGGAGATCCTCTGCTCGCTCGCCGACGCGATCGTCCTGCAGAACCTCAGCGTGCTGACCCGCGGGTCGACGCTGAAGCACAAGGTCATTTTGCTCGGCGGCCCCAACACCTACCTGCCGTTTTTGCAGGAGTGCTGGCGTCTTCGCATTCCGCAAATCTGGGCCGAGCGCGGCTACGACTACCCGAAGGACGTCCCGATCGAAGAGCTCATCTTCGTCCCGGAGAACTCCCAGTACTACGCGGCCTACGGCGCCTGCGTGTACGGCCTCGAAGAGGCGGCGCACGTCGGCATCTACACCGGCATGGAAGGCCTCGTCGAGTACATGAAGAACGGCCGCAAGGCCCGCCTCGGCGCCAGCGCCGGCCCGCCGCTCGTGAAGACCTCGAACGAGAAAGAGACGTTCGCCGAGCTCTTCAAGATCCCGCGATTTTCGCCGAAGAAGCTCGAGCCGGGCCAGAAGGTCCGCGCCGTCATCGGTCTCGACGGTGGGTCGACGTCCTCGAAGGCCGTCCTCATCGGCGAAGACGGTGAAATCATCTGCAAGGGTTACCAGCTCTCGAAGGGCAACCCGATCCAGGACACCAAAGAGCTGCTTGCACAGCTCAAGGCCTACGTCGTCGATCAGGGCGCGGAGCTCGAGGTCATGGGCTTCGGCGCGACCGGCTACGCGGCCGACGTGCTCGAGCAATGCGTGAAGAGCGACGTGAACATCGTCGAGACGGTCGCGCACATGATGAGCGCGGTGAAGTTCTTCGGCGACGTCGACGTCATCTGCGACATCGGCGGGCAGGACATCAAGGTCCTGTTCATGCGCAACGGCGACATCTCGAACTTCAAGCTCTCGAACTCCTGCTCTGCCGGTAACGGCATGTTGCTGCAGGCGATGGCGGACCAGTTCGGACTGCCGGTGACGCAATATGCCGACACGGCCTTCCAAGCCGAGCTCGCCCCGAAGTTCAGCTACGGCTGCGCCGTCTTCCTCGACACCGACCGCGTGAACTTCCAAAAAGAGGGCTTCTCGAAAGAAGAGCTCCTCGCCGGGCTCGCGCAGGTATTGCCGAAGAACGTTTGGCAATACGTCGTCCAGATCCCGCGCCTCGCGTCGCTGGGTAAGCGCTTCGTCCTTCAGGGCGGAACGCAATACAACCTCGCGGCCGTCAAAGCCCAGGTCGACTACATCAAAGAGCGCGTGCCGGGCTCGGAGATCTTCGTCCACCCGCACACGGGCGAAGCCGGCGCGATCGGAGCCGCGTTCGAGACGCTGCGTGTCGTCAAACGCCGCGGCAAATCGACGTTCATCGGGCTCGATGCGGCGATCAACCTCGATTACACGACCAAGAACGACGACGAGACCGTTTGCCACTTCTGCCCGAACGAGTGCAAACGGACCTTCATCGACACGAAGACGCCGTCCGGCGAGACGAGCCGCTACATCGCAGGCTTCAGCTGCGAAAAGGGCACCGTCGAGAGCGAAGAGGCGATGCTCGCCCTCGTCGCCGACCGAAAGAAGATCGCGAAGCAGTTCCCGAACCTCGTCGACTACGAGGCAAAGCTCGCGTTCCGCCACTTCTACAAGCCCGCGCCGATGCCGGCCGAGGGCACGCAGATCAAGGACGTCGTGGTGAAGCGCGGCTTCCTCGGCATCAAGCGCGTCGAGACCACGCGTGCGTTCCTGCGCAGCTCGAAGCAAACCCAAGAGCAACTGCGCCGGATCCGCGTCGGCATGCCGCGCGCGATGAACATGTACTCGACGGCGCCGTACTTCCGGACGTACTTCGAGGCGCTCGGCATCCCGAAGCAGAACGTCGTCTTCAGCGACGAGACGACCGAAGAGATGTGGGTCGAGGGTGGCAAATACGGGTCGGTCGACCCCTGCTACCCGTCGAAGGTCTGCCAAGCCCATATCCACAATCTGCTGTTCCACCAGCACACCGAAAAGAAGCCGCTCAAATACGTCTTCTTCCCGATCCTCACGCACGTGCCGAGCTTCGGCGAGAACGTGATGGATAAGACGAGCTGCCCCATCGTCGCCGGTGTGCCCGACGTCATGAAGGCGGCCTTCACGAAGGAGGTCGACTTCTTCGCGCAGCGCGGCATCGAATATCTCGATACGCCGCTCAGCTTCGCGGAGATGCACCTGACCGCAAAGCGCATGTTCGAGACGTGGGGCCCGCGCCTCGGCGTCACGCAGGACGAGAGCGACCACGCCCACAAAGAGGGTATGCGCGCGCTCGCCGCGTTCGAGGCGGACCTTCAAGAGAAGGGCCGCGCAATCCTCGAGACGGTCGAGTCCGAAAACCGCGTCTGCATCCTCACCGTCTCGCGGCCCTATCACTCGGACCCGGGGCTCAATCACGGCATCCCGGAAGAGTTCCAGGTGCTCGGCTATCCGGTCTTGAGCGTGCGAAGCATCCCGCGCGACTTCGATTACCTGAAGCGCTACTTCAAAGAAGAAGTTCAAAAGGGGCAGCATCCGCTCGACATCAACGATGTCTGGCCGGAGAACTACTCCGCGAACAGCGCGCAGAAGGTGTGGGCCGTCAAATTCGCGGCGCGCCACCCGAACGTCGTGCTGCTCGACCTATCGAGCTTCAAATGCGGCCACGACGCGCCGACCTACGGCATCGTGGAGAGCATCGTGTCGGCGAGCGCGACGCCTTACCAGGCATTGCACGACATCGACGCGAACAAGCCGGGCGGCTCGATCAAGATCCGCGTGAAGACGTTCGCGCACAGCCTCAAGCTCTACCAAGAGACGCTCGAAGACGTCGCGACGAAGAAGTCCGAGCTCGAGCTCAGCTTGGACAAGAAGCGGCTCGAGCTGATGAAGCTCAAGCAACAGCAGCTCGCCGATCGGCAGCAAACCGATCCGGCGCTCGCAGCTCGAATCGAAGAGATGGCGGAGAAAATTCGCCGCTACGAGGCGCCCGTGCGAAAGCCGGAGCCTCCGCGCGATCTCGTGCAGTTGAAGAAGAAGGCAGTCGACGGCAGCACCGTTCCCGTGGGCGTTTGAGCGATCGAGGAAGAACATGGACACGACGACGACCGCAGCAGCCAAGAAGAACCTTCCGATCTTCGGCAAAGAGGCGCCCAAGGCCCAAGACGAGATCGAGCGCGAGATTGCCTTCTATGCCGAGGCCGAGAAGGAACGAATCGGCATCAAGGAAGAGCGCAAGCAGTGGGTCGACACGATGCTCGATCCGATGATGAAAAAGAGCGAGCGCGACCACGTCACGCTCCTCATCAGCGGCCTCACCGCGGCGCAGGACTTCCTCTGTGAGGGTGCGCTCCGGGGCCTCGGGTACAACGTCGAATACATCGGCATGAGCGACAACGCCGGCCTCCAGGTCGGCAAAGAGTTCGGCAACCGCGGCCAGTGCAACCCGACCTACTTCACGGTCGGCGGCCTGGTGAAGCACCTCATCGATCTCCGCGACAAGAAGGGCCTCACCAGCGAAGAGGTCGTGAAGAACTACGTGTTCGTCACCGCCGGCGCCTGTGGCCCCTGCCGCTTCGGCATGTACGTGACGGAGTATCGCAAGGCCCTGCGCGACGCCGGCTTCGACGGCTTCCGCGTCATGCTCTTCCAGCAGAAGGGCGGCCTGTCGCAAGCGACGGGTGAAGACGTCGGCCTCGAGATGAACCCGGCGTTCTTCATCGGGATCATCAAGGCCATCGTCTGCGGCGATACGCTCAATGCGCTCGCGTACCGCATTCGCCCCTACGAGGTCGAGGCGGGCGCGACGAACCGCGCCGTCTCCGAAGCGAAGAAGATCCTCTACAAGGCGCTCTTCGAGAACACGAACATCTTCTGGGCTCTCTACAAGGCCCGCCAAGAGTTCGAGAAGGTGAAGGTCGACAAGCTCCGCCCGAAGGCGAAGGTGTCGATCATCGGCGAGTTCTGGGCGATGACGACCGAGGGCGACGGCAATTATGCATTGCAGCGCTTCCTCGAGAGCGAAGGCTCGGAGAACGACATCCAGCTCACGACGGCCTGGCTCCTTTACAACATTTGGGAGACGGCCCGCGACACGCGCGAGCGCATGCTGCTGCGCGGCCTCGACGACGGCCACTACGGCCTTCAAGGCATTGCGGAAGACGAGCTCGGTGTCTCGAAGCGCCTCGCCACGATGAAGGGCGCGGAGCTCGGTCTGCGCGTCGGCTTCCAAGCCTTTGCCCAGCCGCTCGGCCTATTCGGCTATCACCTGCCGGATATGGAGCTCGTGGCCGACGTCGCGAAAGACTACTACTCCAACGACCTTCGCGGCGGCGAAGGCCACATGGAGGTCGGCAAGCTGATCGTCAATGCCGTACACGGCAAGGCGCACATGACCCTCAGCGTGAAGCCCTTCGGTTGCATGCCGAGCTCCGGCGTCTCCGACGGCGTTCAATCGCTGATCACCAATCGCTACCCGGGCACGATCTTCTGTGCGGTCGAGACGAGCGGCGACGGCGCGACGAACTTCTACTCCCGCGTCCAGATGTACATGTTCAAGGCGCGCCTCGCGGCTCAAGAAGAGCTGCGACGCACGTATGAAGAGTGTGGCGTGACCGAAGAAGAGGTGCGCGCGTTCCTCGACAAGAACCCCAAATACGCTTCTCCCCTCCACCACTCGCCCCACAAGGCGACGGGCAGCGCGGCGAACCTCGTCCACGAGGTTGCGCCACTCATCAAGAAGACGGCTTCGGAGCGCGCGAAGGACAAGGCCGAGGCGATCGCGACCGGCGCCGTCGAGGCCGTGAAGAGCGCGCCCGGCAAGGTCCAAGCGTTCGTCGCATGGGCCAAGCAGCCCGAGACGCAGGAGCGCCTGCGCCAGGACGCCGAGCTCGTCGCCGACCTGATCCGCGGCAAGGCGAAGGAGCGCTTCGGGCCCCTCGTCGCCAAGCTCGCCGGCAAGGCGTACTTCGAGAACAACCCCGAAGTCGCCCACGTCGTCCACGAAGACAACATGGCAGTGGCCGCCGAGGAATA
>JABFXY010000058.1 GCA_013361525.1 Polyangiaceae bacterium
AGCTCGAATGCTGCGCCAACGCGCACCTCGAATGCGACGCCGGTTGCTGGGCGCAGGCCGAGCTCGAATGCAATGGCGACGGCGACGACGACGGAACCTCGTGCAACCATTGCGGCGGCGACGACGGCGGTGATCGCTATCCGACCAACGGCACGCCCCCGGGTGGCGACGACGACGGCGACGGCTACGACGACGGCGACGACGGCGGGCCCTGCAACGACGGGGACGATGGCGGCTCGTGCGGCAAACACGCGGGCTGCTCCGCCGCCCCCGGCTCGGCGACCGGCTACGGTGCGATGCTCGCGCTGGTGGGCGCCGCGCTGATGAACGTCGCGCGCCGGCGTCGCAAGGCCTGAGGCCTAGCGAAACCACGGGCCGGCTCCGACCGCACGAGGCTTCCCCTCCACGGTCGGGCCGGTTCGTCGTTTCCAGCTTCGCTATCGCGAGAGCAGAATCGCGCCCGCGAGGATCAGCGCCAGCGCGACGATGACGACCGCCGACCACGCGGGGCTGGTCTTGCGGACGATCGCCGGCGGCGGCGTCGTATCGATGGTGACGGGCTCGATCTCCGCAATGGGACCGCGCGCGATGGCACGGGCCGCGAGCTCCCTTCGACGACGCGCTTCCAGCACCACCGGCGCGACGTTGTCCTGAAGGAACCGGCGCAGCTTCAGCGGGCTCGCGACGAGGCTCGCGCGCGCAGCGTACCGTTCGAGCTCGCGCTGCATCTCCGCGGCAGACCCGAATCGGTCTTCGCGCCGATCCGATAGCGCCTTCGCGAGGAGCGCGCGCACGACGTGCTCGGCCGGGAGACCCTTCTCGGGCAATGGCCGGCTCGGAGCCCGGCGCGCGACGTCGAACAGCGTCTCGCCGGCTTGGGCCTTGTAGAACTTCCGAGCGCTCAGGAGCTCCCAAAGAATGATGCCCGCCGCGAATACGTCGGCACGGGCGTCGAGCGCCTCGCCCCTCGCCTGCTCGGGGCTCATGTACCCGGCCTTGCCTTCGACCATTCCGTCGATGGTGGTGGCATGTTCGCCGATTTCGCCGTCGTAGCTCTTCGCGATGCCGAAATCGCAGAGCTTCACCTCGCCCTCGAAGCTCAACAGAACATTCGATGGCGAGACGTCGCGGTGAATCACGCCGACGCGGACGTTGCCGTCGGCATCCTGGAGCTCGAACCGGTGGGCGTAGTCGAGCGCGCGCAGGAGCTCGATGACGATGCGGACCGAGAGCTCCGGCGGAATCCACGCGCCCCGACGCGAGCACTGTCGCAACAGCTCGCGCAAATCGAGCCCGTCGACGTATTCCATCGCGATGAACAGCGTTCGATCGTCGCGCTGCAGGTCCTCGATGCGCACGACGTTCGTGTGCTCGAGCTTGGACGCGGTGCGAGCCGCGGCGGCGAGCAGCTCCGCGAGCCGCTCGCTCTGGGCGAGCTCGGGCAGGATCTCCTTGACGACGACCTCACGAACGACGCCGAAATCCCCCGATTTCCGCGCGCGGTAGATGTCGGCCATGCCGCCGCGACCGATGTGGTCGAACAGCTCGTATTCGCCGAGGCGCGCGGGCAAGAGTCTGCCCGCGCCGCGCCGTTTGACACCCGCGAAAGACTCTACGCCGGCGAGGCTGCTTCGTCCGAGCACCGACGGGTCGTCGCACGCCCGCGCGAGAACGGACAACTTCTTCTTCAACCGAGGACCAGGCGGGCCTACGTACTCATCGATGCTGCTCACCGATGACCGAGGCGAGGCCGTCCGGCTTCAGAGACTCCCGAACCGCATCGTGTCGCTCGTCCCGAGTGACACGTACACGCTGCTCCGCCTCGGTGCAGCCTCCCGCGTCGTGGGGCGGACGGAGTACTGCGTCGAGCCGGCAGATCGCGTGCAGGGCATCGCGACGGTCGGCGGCACGAAGAACCCCGACATCGAGCGCATCCTCGAGCTCCGTCCCGACCTCGTCGTGATGAATCGCGAGGAAAACACGCGCCGCGACTGGGAGAAGTTCGTCGGTCACGGCATCGCCGTCCTGACGACGTGTCCCATTCGAATGGCCGAGGGCGCGGCACAGGTCGGGCGCCTCGCGCGCCTCGTCGGCGATCTCGACGCCGCCGCGAAGGAGCTCGTTCGGGAAGCGTATCGAATGACGACGTCGTTCGAAAAGGCGCCCTCGGAGACCATTCGCGCCTTCGTCCCGATCTGGATGGATCCATTGATGACGATCAACGACGGCACCTTCATCTCGGACGTCCTCCGTTGCGCCGGTGCGACGAACGTCTTCGCCGACCGCGAGCGCCGCTTTCCGCTCACCGCGGACCTGGGGCGTGGCCCCGAGTTCGCTCCTGAAAAGACACAAGGTCGAGACACTCGATACCCGCGTGTCACCCTCGACGAGGTCCGCGCCCGCGACCCCGAGCTCATCGTCCTACCAGACGAGCCGCACCCATTTTCGGAAGCGGACGCCGAGGTCTTCAGGAGCGCGAACATCCCGTCGCTCGCGCCCGAGAATGTTCGATTCTGTGTGGGCAAGTCTCTCATGTGGCCGGGGCTCATGAGCATCGAGCACCACGAGCACATCCGCGGCTTGGTTCAGGCCGCAGCCCGCGTTGCCTCGACTCGTCGAGCGCGATAGCGTCGGCTCATGTCATCACGTGTCCTTCGTCGTAACTTTCTTCGTGGGTTCGTCGTTACGGTCGCGGCATCGCAGCTTCCGGGCTGCGGCGACGACGGCGCGCCGGGTCCGCCGGATCCCTCGACCGACCCCGAAGATCAGGACCGTGTGTTTCCGCAGGGGCTGGCCTCGGGCGATCCTTCTCCCTCGAGCGTCATGTTGTGGGTCCGCGTCGAGCCCGAAGACGAGACGGGTCCCATCGCCGTCCATTTCGAGGTCGCGACGGACGACGCATTCGGATCGATCGTCGCCGAAGGAGACGCGGACGTCGTTGCCGACGCGGACCATACCCTCCGCGTGAAGGTGACCGAGCTCGATCCCTACACGACGTACTTCTACCGATTCACCGCGCGTAACGTGCAATCGATCGCCGGCCGCACCAAGACGGCCCCGGCGGACGACGCGGACGTGTCGCCGCGCTTCGCATTCGCGGCGTGTCAGGACTTCATCGGCCGCTACTACCACGCGTGGAAAGCGCTCGCAGCGGAGCCGGAGGTCGACTTCGTCCTGTACCTCGGCGACTACATCTACGAGACGAACGGCGACCCCGACTTCCAGACCTCGGGCTCGGATCGCGCCATTACGATCCCCGACGGTGTCCAGCTGCTCGAGGACGATCCGAATGTCAAAGGCGCGCGCACGCTGGGCGATTACCGCGGCATCTACAAGCAGTATCGGCGCGACGCCGACCTGCGAAAGATCCATTCGCTGTATCCGTTCATCGCCATTTGGGACGACCACGAGTTCGCGAACGACGCCTGGCAGGATCACGCGACGGACTTCAACGAGGCGCAGGGCGACGAGAAGAGCCCCGAGCGCCGCCACGCAGCGAGCCAAGCGTGGTTCGAGTATCAGCCTGCCGACGTCGAATTCGACGCGGCGGCGAGCCCGCCGTCGGACATCCGCATCTATCGCACGCTCCGCTATGGCAAACACGTGGAGCTGTTCCTCACCGATCAGCGCTCGTATCGCAGCGACCACGTCATCCCGGAGGGCGCAGCCCCGACGGATCGTCCCGCGGGTGCGCCGGACACCGTGCCGACCTATGGCGAAGCAGGCAAATCTGCGCTGTTTCCGAACAGCGAGGTCTTCACGCGCAACTTCGTCATCAAAGAGGGCTTCGATCCCATCGAGGCTTACGTGAAGCCGACGATGCTGGGCGCGGAGCAGAAGACGTGGCTCGTCGACGCCATCACGTCGTCCGCGGCCACGTGGAAGATCTGGGGAAACCAGACGCAGCTCGTGCAGATGCTCATCGACATCCGAGAGTTCGACATCCCGGACATGTTCAAAGGCATCTACTACTTCACCGTCGACCAATGGGACGGTTACCGCACCGAGCGCAAAGAGATCCTCACCGCGCTCCAAGGGGTATCGAACCTCGTCGCGCTCACCGGTGACATCCACGCCTTTTATGCCGCGGAGGTCCACCTCGACCCGGACGATCTCACCGATGCGCCGACCTTGGTGGAGTACGTAACGGCCGGAATCAGCTCTTCCCCGGTGCAAGAAATCACGCAGGGGGTCGTGGACTCGAGCGCCGGGTTTGCGCCGCTCGCGCCGCTCGTCCCCCAATTCGATCAAATCCTCACGGCGACGAGCCCCGAATACAAATACGCGAGCAGCAACATGCACGGCGTATCGATCATCGAGGTCGACGGCGCGTCGGAGATTCGCGTCACGTTCCTGCAGGTCGCGGACGTGAAGACGAAAGACTTCGACGGCAACGTCTCGAAGAAGAGCTTCCGGACGGTCGCGGGTCAAAACAAGGTCGAGGCGCTCTAAACGAGCGGCGGGGGGATGGGCGCCGCGCTCGAGCTGCGGAGCGTCACGAAATCGTTCGTCTCGACGCGGGCGCTCGGCGGCGTCGACCTGCGGCTCGAGCCCGGCGAGGTGCACGCCCTCGCCGGCGTGAACGGCGCCGGCAAGAGCACGCTCATTCGAATCATCGCCGGCGCACTCGCGCCCGACGGCGGTGAGGTCGTCGTCGCCGGCGCGCCGGTGCGGTTTCGCCGGCCGTCCGATGCGGCGCGATCCGGGGTCGCCGTCGTCCACCAAGAGACGTCGCTCGTCGCGTCGTTGTCGCTCGAGGATGCGCTCCTCGTCGGACTGGATCGAGGCCCGCTGTTCGGCTTGTTGCGCACGAAGGAGCGGCGCGCCCGGGCTCGGCGCATGCTCGACGCGGTCCAGCTCGATGCGCCGCTCGACACGCCGGTCGAGGCATTGCCGCTCGCGGTACGGCAACTCGCCGAGATCGGCCGCGCGCTGTCCACCGACCCGCGCGTCCTCGTCCTCGACGAGCCGACGAGCGCGCTCGGCGAGGCCGATTCCGACGTGCTCCTCGACCGCGTGCGCTCGATGCGCGAGCGCGGCGTGGCGGTGCTCTTCTGCAGCCATCGACTCGACGAGGTCTATCGGATCGCCGACCGCATCACCGTGCTCCGCGACGGGCGCGTCGTCGCAGCGGACTCGGTGCGCCGCATCGGGCGCGCCGAGCTCGTATCTGCGATGCTCGGCGCAGAGCTCGAGACGACGCCACCGATGCGGAGCGAGCGCTCCTCGACGCGAAGGCTCGAGCTGCGGGACGTGACGATCGAAAAGCGCGGTTCGTCGCGGCGCGAGCTCGACCGGGTCGGGCTCGAGGTGGCGGCGGGTGAGATCGTCGGCCTCGCCGCCGTGCGCGGCGGTGGATCGGAAGCGCTCATTGCGTTCGTCGCGGGGCTGTCACGCGGCGCGGGCGCGATGACGCTCGACGGGGAGCCATATGCGCCGCGTTCAGCGACGGAGGCCGCAGATCGTGGCGTCTTGTTCCTCGCCGCCGACCGGCGCCATAGCGTGATTGCGGATCTCAACGTGCGCTGGAACACGAGCCTATCGGCGCTTCGCCGCGGTGGTCGCGGACGATGGATTCGCACCGAACGGGAACGCCGCGAGGTCGAGCACGCGGCAAAACGCGTCTCGCTGCACACCGGCGGGACGAGCCCCGACATCGAGCGATCGGTGCGCGTGTTGAGCGGTGGCAACCAACAGAAGGTCGCGTTTGCGCGGTGCCTGATGGCGGAGCCTCGCCTCCTTTGCCTCCACGAACCTTCGCGTGGCGTCGACGTCGGCGCGCAACGGGACATTCATGCGCTCATCGGGGAGATCGCGCGCGCGGGCACGTCGGTGCTCGTCGCGTCGAGCGAGACCGACGAGCTCGTATCGATCTGCGACCGCATCGTCGTGCTCGCGGCAGGCCGCATCGTCGGCGCGTTCGAGCGGCCATTCGATCGCGAGGCGCTCGCCCACGCGGTGCTTCAAACGGGAGTCGCGCAGTCGTGAAAGACCACCTCCTCACGTGGCTCGGAGCGCAGCGATCGATCCTGCGCGTCCTGTTGCCACTGGTGATCGTCCTCGTGATCGGATCGGCGTTTCATTCGAATGGCGCGTTCTTCGCGTGGGAGACGCACCGAGCCGTCCTTCGCGAGGTATCGGTCCACGGCATCCTCGCCTGTGGGATGACGCTCGTCGTGGTCGCCGGCGGCATCGATCTCGCGGTGGGAAGCGTGCTCGCGCTCGGGGCAGTATCCATCGCGCTCCTGACGATGCAGCGCGGGTGGCCGGCCCCGCTGGCCGTCGGCGCGGTCCTCGCAATGGGCGCCGCGTGCGGCGCGACGAGCGGCACCCTCGTCGCCTTCTTTCGTGCCCCGGCGTTCGTCGCATCCCTCGCAATGCTCGTGTTCGCGCGCGGTCTCGCGAAGCTCTGCGCCGACGGCAAGAAGGTCACGACCCATTTCGTCGGGCCCGACGGCCTCGATCGAACCGTCCCGCTCCCGGCCCTCTTCGAGGGACTGGACGACCGCGTCATCGGCGGCCAGCTCTCCGTGGTCACGCTCGTGTTCGTCGCCTGTGCAGGCGTCACATGGCTGTTGCTTTCACGTATGCGGATTGGTCGCTACCTATATGCGACCGGCGGAAACCTCGAAGCGGCGCGCCTCTCCGGGGTCCCCGTGCGCACCGCGGTGATTCTCGCGTTCGTGTTCTCCGGCGTCTTCTCTGCCATTGCGGGGATCTGCCAGGCCGCGCAGGAGACACACGGCGACCCGGAGACGGGAATGGGCTACGAGCTCGACGCCATTGCAATGGTCGTCCTCGGCGGCGCCAGCCTCACCGGCGGTCGCGGCAACATGGGCGGCACGCTCGTCGGCGTCCTTACCGTCGGCTACCTGCAAAAGGTATTGAGCCTCAACGCGTTCAGCCTCGAGGCTCGACTGATGTTGACGGGCGCGATCCTCGTCGCCGCCGTGCTGCTTCAGAGCCGCGCGATGCGGGGGACCGAGGGGTGACTACTTGATACCGCAGAAGCCGGGCGCGACGCTGTTGCACTCCGGAAAACAGGCGTTGCAGGCAACGCACACGATGAGATCCGTATAAGCCTGCGCACCTTCGGGCGTGTGCGCTGCGCACTCGGAGCAACAAGCCTGGTCACCGAAACAATTGGCTGCGCATTTCGCGTACGCAAAGCAATCGTCCTGGCCGTTCTCGCACGCCTGAAAGATGTCCGAGCAGGTGGTCTCGATCGCGTGCTGTGCACATTCGTCGCAGTTGCCATTGGACTGGCCGATCTCGCAGACGAAGTTCGGCGGAGCCCCACCGACCGATGTCGTCGCGACGCTGCTGTTCGTCACGCCGGTCGCGGTGACCGACGTATTGGTGTTGGTCGAGGGGGCGCCGCCGGAGACGACACCATTGCCGGCGCCGTCGTTGCCGTCGTCGGCGTTGCCGCCATTGCCTCCACCGTCGTCGTCACCGAAGACGACGTTTGCACCACAAGCGACGACCGCGAACACGAAAGGCAACCCATAGAGAGAAGCGAAGCGATTCATGGGTCCGGACTTTAGCACTTCGCGCGAGCGCCGGCAGCGCAGGCGACCGGCCGCCGGGCCGACCCGAATCGAAACCGTGTACGCTCGGGGACATGAGGCGACGCAGCGCGCTCGAGCTCGGATTGTGGTTTTTGACCATCGCCGGTGCCGGCTGTGGTGGGGAAAAGCGCGGTGGGCGCGGCACGCGTGACTCGCCGTGGATCATCGGGATGAGCCAGTGCAACCTGGGCGAGCCGTGGCGCGAGCAGATGAACCGCGATATCGAGGCGGCGGCCGCGAAACACGACGTCTTGAAGATGGTGTTCAAAGACGCTCAAAACGACTCGCTGAAGCAACGCGCGCAGGTGGAAGAGCTCGTCGCGCAGGGCATCGCGCTTCTGCTCATCAGCCCCAAAGAGACGGCGCCGCTCACGAAACCCGTCGCCGAAGCGTTCGACAAAGGCATCCCCGTCATCGTGCTGGACCGCGAGGTCGAGGGCGACAAGTTCACCGCGTTCATCGGCGGGGACAACGAGAAGATCGGACACGCCGCCGGCGAATGGATCGCGAAGGCGCTCGGCGGCAAGGGAAAGGTCGTCGAGCTGAAAGGCCTCATGACGTCGACGCCCGCGCAGCAGCGACACAAGGGGTTTCGCGACGCGATCGCCGGCCAATCAGGTATCGAGATCGTTTTCGAGGCGGACATGCAATGGCTCGAGCCCAATGCGCGCAAAGAAATGGAGAGCGCGCTCGCGCAGCAATCGAAGATCGATCTGGTTTATGCGCATAACGATCCGGCCGCCCACGGCGCCTACCTCGCCGCGAAGCAGGCCCAGCGAAACGAGGGGATGAAGTTCGTCGGCATCGACGCGCTCCCGCACGAGGGCGTCGCATACGTCAAGGACGGCGTGCTCGACGCGACGGTCCTCTACCCGACCGGCGGCGCCGAGGCGATCGAGCTTGCGCTCCGGATCCTCAAGGGGGAAAAGGTCGACAAGAAGGTCACGCTCGGGACGCGCATCTTCACGAAAGAAAGCGTCGAGCGCGGAGGCGATCCGATTCCGTAGATTCGCCGACCTTCGCGCCCACCCTTCTGCTCGCTGCATGCTCATCGCCGACGTCGCCGTTCCCGTCCCCCTCGCGAAGCCGTTCTCCTACGAGGTTCCCAGCGACCTCGCGCTTCGCGTGGCGCCCGGGGCGCGCGTCCTCTGCGACTTCGGGCGCAGGCAGATCATGGGTGTCGTTCTATCGGTCTCGGAGCGGCAACCCGCCGAAGGCGTCTCGCTGAAGCCGCTTCGCGCGGTCGTCGAATCGCAACCCGTCGTCTCGAGCGAGCTTCTCGAGTTTCTCAAGGCGCTCGCGTCGTATTACTTCGCGCCGATCGGCGCCGTGCTGCGGCTCGCGCTCCCCGCTGTCGAGCGCACGAGCGTCGAGCGATTGGAGGGACAGGGCGAGCTGCTTTCGGCGGCTGCGTTGTCCGGGACGAAGCGCGTCTCGGCCGCGCGTGAAATCGTGGCGTCGGCGACATCCGCGCTCGAGCCACCGGGCACACTGCGCGGCCAAGCCCGCGAGGTACTCGTCTGGCTCCGCGCCAATGGCGCGACCCCGGTCTCCAAGCTCGAAGAACGTTTTTCGAACGCCCGGGCCGCGACCAAACGCCTCGAGTCTCTCGGCCTCGTCGAGCTCGAAAAGAAGGAAAAGGCGCTCGCCCCCATCTTCGACGAGACGGTCGCGCGGGACACACCGCCCGCGCTCACCCCGCAGCAGCGCGAGGCCGTCGATCGAATCGTGGCGTCGCTGCGCGGCGAGTCCGACAAGAAGAGTCATCTGCTGTTCGGCGTCACGGGCTCCGGAAAAACCGAGGTCTATCTACACGCCATCGAGGTGTGCCTGTCCCTCGGTCGCGGGGCGATCGTCATGGTCCCGGAGATCGCGCTCACGCCCCAGCTCGTGAGCCGCTTTCGCGCCCGCTTCGGAGACGACGTCGCGGTCATTCACAGTCAACTGACGGACCGCGCTCGCCACGAGATGCACAAGCGGCTCCTCGAGGGCCGCGTGCGTGCGGCGATCGGCGCACGAAGCGCGCTCTTCGCCCCCGTCACGTCGCTCGGCCTGGTCATCGTCGACGAGGAGCACGACGGCTCGTTCAAACAGGAAGAAGGCGTGCGCTATCACGCCCGCGATATGGCCCTTTTGCGTGCACATCGCGCGGGGGCAACGGTCGTGCTCGGCTCCGCGACGCCGTCGCTCGAGAGCTTCGAGCTCGCGAACAAGGGCAAGATCCAGCTCATCCGCCTACCCGACCGAGCGCGCAGCGAGGCGACTCTTCCCGACGTCACGGTCGTGGACCTCAAACGCGTCGGCGCCGGCCCGTCGGGGCACAAGCTTTTGTCGCTGCCATTGCATCGCGCAATCGTCTCCACACTCGAGAAAGGCGAGCAAGCAATCGTCTTTCTCAATCGTCGCGGCCACTCCCCGACGGTCGTGTGCGGGTCGTGCGGGCACGTCGCGACATGCCACGCGTGCAGCGTCGCGCTCACGTTCCATCGCCGACGCCGCGCCGCGCGGTCCGAACTGGACGGCGTGGTCCGATGCCATTACTGCGGATACGAGGACGAAACACCGTCGGAATGCCCGGAGTGCCATTCGAGGGAGATCCTCCTCGAGGGGCTGGGCACTGAAAAGCTCGAGGAGACAATCGCCGAGGCTTTTCCCCAAGCGCGCGTGGAGCGCCTCGATCGCGATGTCGCCGACGGCGACAAAGGCAAGCGCATCCTGCGCCGAATGCGCGACAAGGAGATCGACATCCTCGTCGGAACGCAAATGGTCACGAAGGGCCACGATTTCCCGGACGTCACGCTTGTCGGTGTGGTCAATGCAGACTCGGCGCTCAACCTGCCCGACTTTCGCGCTGCGGAGCGAGCGTTCCAGCTGCTCGTCCAGGTGGCTGGACGCGCGGGACGACACGAGCGCAAAGGCCGCGTCTTCATCCAGACCTATTCGCCGGGACACCACGCCATCGAGCTCGCGAAGAATCACGACGTCGAAGGTTTCCTCGAGCGCGAGCTGCGCGATCGGCGAGAGACGAGCTATCCGCCCTTCGCGCGCCTCGCGCTCGTCCGCCTCGATGCAATCGACCTGAACCTCGCCGAGCGAAGCGCAGCCATGCTCGCGGAGCATGCGAAAGGTATGCAGGTCGTGCGCGCCGGACACGTGGAGGTGCTCGGCCCAGCCCCCGCTCCGCTCGCGAGGCTACGCGGTCGATATCGATATAGGCTCCTGCTCCGCGCGGCGGATCGGCCGCCTCTCCGCAGCCTCATTGCGGCGCTCGAGCCCCTGCTCGACCGGCTCGACAAGCGAGTCCGTGCCGCGATCGACGTCGATCCCGTCAGCATGCTCTGACTCGGCAGACAGCCAAACAACGAGGCGCGAAGACCAGACAGACAAACAGGAAGGCGGGAAGACAGGAAGGATACTATTTAGAAAATCAAATAAACTTCCTAACTTCCCGTCTTCCTGTTCGATTTCTCTGTCTTTTTCTCATGCGCCCGCGTCTCGCGCCTTCGCCTCGTCGGCGATATCCGCTGCGATGCGCCGCTCGAGCAACCACTTCGCGAAAAGCGTCAAGAGCCCCATCAACGCGAACATCGAGGCGACGGAGAACGCACTCTGGAATTGGTATTCGCCGTAGAGGATCTCGATATAGAGCGGTAGTGTGTTGGTCTTTCCCCGGATGTGCCCGGAGACGACCGACACCGCACCGAACTCACCGAGAGCGCGCGCGGTTGCGAGCACGACACCATAGAGAAGCGCGTATTTCGCGGTCGGCAGCGAGATTCGAAACAACATCGTCCACGGGCGGGCGCCGAGGACGAGCGCCGCCTCTTCGTCCTCGGCTCCGCGAGACTGCCAGAAAGGAATCAGCTCGCGGGCGACGAACGGGAACGTGACGAACGCCGTCGCGAGGACGATGCCGGGAAGCGCGAAGACGATCTTCACGCCGATCGAGTCGAGGAAAGGCCCGAGGACGCCCTGCGCGCCGAACAACAAGACGAAGATCATGCCGGAAACGACCGGTGAGACGGCGAACGGCAGATCGATGAGCGTTATCAGCGCGCCTTTCCCAGGGAATTGGAAGCGGGCAATCGCCCAAGCCGCGGCGATGCCGAACACGATGTTCAGCGGAATGGAGAGGACAACGACGAGCAGCGACAGCTGCAGCGCGTTTTGCGTGTCCGGGTTGGAGAGCGCGGCGAAGAACGGGCCGAAACCATCGCGCAGCGCCTCCGTGAAGATCACCGCGAGGGGGACGACCACGAACAACCCGATGAAACCCACCGCGACCGAGATGAGCAGCGCCTTCGCCCAACCCGGATCGCGCGTTGCCCGCCGCAGCTTCGACGCCGACGTCGCGCGGTTGGCGATCCCCGAGGCTCCGCCGGCCATCAGCCAGGCTCCTTCGTCCGGCCGAGGCGCATCTGCAGGCGATTGATGATCAGCAGCAGCGTGAAGCTGACGACGAGCATCACCGATGCAAGTGCTGTCGCGCCCGCATAGTCGAATTGCTCGAGCTTGGTCATGATGAGGAGCGGGGTAATCTCCGTCTTCATCGGCATGTTGCCGGCGATGAAGACGACCGAGCCGTATTCACCGACGGCGCGCGCGAACGACAACGCGAAGCCGGTCGTGATCGCCGGCGCGAGGACCGGCAATACGACGCGCCGGAAAGCGAGGAACCGACTGGCCCCGAGCATCGCCGCCGCCTCCTCCATTTCAGGGTCGAGATCTTCGAGCACGGGTTGCACCGTCCGCACCACGAACGGGAGGCCGACGAACGTCAGCGCAGCGCCGATGCCGAGCGGCGCGAAGGCGACCTGGATGCCGAGCTTGTGCAGGGGCGCACCGAGCCACCCGTTTTTTGCGTAGAGCGCAGTCAGCGCGAGGCCGCCGACGGCGGTCGGAAGCGCAAATGGCAAATCGACGAGCGCGTCCAAGATCCGTTTGCCGGGAAAGTCGTAGCGAACCAGCACCCACGCGACGACGACGCCGAACACGGCGTTCACCATGGCGGCGCCCAGCGAAACACCGAACGTCAGGCGGTACGACGCAATGGCGCGCGGCGAAGAGACGGCTGCGTAAAGGGCGTCGAACCCCATGCTCGAGGCGCGCAGCGGCACCATTGCGAGCGGAATGAGGACGAGCAGCGAGAGATACGTCAGCGTCACGCCCATCGACAGCCCGAAGCCGGGCAGGGCGGTGCGCGAGCGGGTCATTTCGGCTGATATATACGATCGAACACCGCGCCGTCCGCGAAATGCGTCGATTGCGCCTTCTGCCAACCGGAGAACACATCGTCGATCGTGAAGAGGTCGACCTTGCCGAACGGCGCGCCGGCAGCCGCCGCCTCGAGACGCGGACGATAAAAGTGTTTGGCAGCGAGCTTCTGCGCATCCTCCGAATACAGATGCTGCAGGTACGCCTCGGCGAGCTCACGCGACTTGTGCTTGTCGGCCACCTTGTCGACGACCGCGACGGGAGGCTCGGCGAGGATGCTGACGGACGGGACGACGATTTCGACGTCACCGTTGGCGAGCTTCTCGGCAAGGAACGCTTCGTTCTCCCACGTGAGCAAGACGTCGCCGATCTTGCGCTCGACGAACGTCGTGGTGGCCCCGCGGGCACCGGAGTCGAGCACGGGGACGCGCTTGAAGATCGCCTCCACGAACGACTGCGCCTTCGCCTCGTCGCTGCCTCCCTGCTTCAGCTGATAGCCCCACGCAGCGAGGTAGTTCCAACGCGCTCCACCCGAGGTCTTCGGATTGGGGGTGATGACCTCGACACCGTCCGCGGTGAGATCGCCCCAATCCTTGATGTTCTTCGGGTTCCCCTTCCGAACGAGGAAGACGATGGTCGAGGTATAAGGGGCGCTCTTGTCGGGAAAGCGGCTCTGCCAGTCCTTGGCGAGCAGTCCCTTCTCGGCGATTTGATCGATATCGAAGCCGAGCGCGAGGGTCACGACGTCGGCCTCGAGGCCATCGATGACCGCACGTGCCTGCTTCCCGGAGCCGCCGTGTGATTGGCTGACCTTCGGCGACGGTTTGCCCTGCCCCGTCCACTGCTTCGAGAAGAGCTCGTTGTATTCGGCGTAGAGCTCACGCGTCGGATCGTACGAGACGTTGAGGATCTCGTTCGGGTTCGCCGCGCCGTTGCAGCCGGCGCCGAGCGACGCGGTTGCCAGCGTCGACGCCACACCGCTCATCCAAGCCCGCCGGCTGATCGAGGTCATCGTCCGTGAAGCCTTGTCTGCTTTAACGGACGTGTCAACCTTATAGTAGACGCGCCTCTGTCATCATAGATGAGCTCCGCGCGAGCCTTTTTTGTGCTCAGGCCGGCGGCTTCATCCTGTCTGCGTCCACCTTCACGTTCTTCTGGTTCGCCTGGAACGTGATCGAGCTCGAGTCGCCCTTGGGCTCCTCGATGACGACGCTCGCGATGCCCCACTTTTCGGCGTTGGTCCGCATCGAGAGCTTCTTCAGATGCTCTTTGATCTTGGCGTCGGTGGGCTTCGCCACCATCGAGACGCTGCCGTCGGACTCGGGTGTCGCGGTGATCTCGTAGCGGCTCTTGAGCTTCGCGAGGTCGCCGCCGAGGAAGGCGATGAGATCCGGAAGGATCGAGCCGAAGGCGCCGGCAGGTGCGGTCGTCGCCTTCTTGCTGTTCTTCGTCTTGTACGCGACGCCCTTCGACGAGACCCAATAGACGATGTCGTCGGGCGCGAAGAGCTCCCACCGGAGCTGGTCGGGCATCACGATGGTGAGCTCACCAGTGCTCGTGACCTCGTCGGCGAGGAGGCCGACCTTACGAACCTGCGTGAACTTCGCGACGAGCGTCTTCAGCGAGGCACGGGCGTCGGCGACGCTCTTCAATGCGTCGTCGGACGAGCCGGCACGAGCGACACCGGGCAGAGCCGCGAGCGGCACGGAAGCGACGGCGAAAGCGAGCCAAGCGCGGCGTGTGAGTTGTGCGTTGGAGCTCATCGACTCGACTTGGACGTGTGGCCTCGGGATTTGTTCATCTTCTTGCGGGATGTGGCGCTTTCGCCGCCGCTCGAAAGGCCGATCTCCGCAAGCGCGCGGGAGAAGGCACGGCCCTGCTCACCCCCCGGCGTGTGGCTCTGTGCGATTTGCTTGAGCCGCGAGACGAACGCAAGCAGCTCACGGTGCTTCACCTCCGCGTAGGAGCTCTTTCGCTCGCAGAAGAAGGTACGGCAACCGAACGGCCTGTCGTCGTAGATGGAGCAGCGCCCCTCCGCCGAGAGCAGCGGGCACGCGCGCTCGTCCGAGATGACCGGGAGCTCGCGCATGGTTTCATGGAGCGGTCGCGGACCCGCGCCGCGTGCACGGCTCCCTCGTCGCGCAACCGCGCGACGCACGAGCGCCATTTCGACGGCCGTCACGTACGGCTCGCGGCCGGTGAGCCCGAAGCGACAACACTCGGTCGTCGCTTCGCACGAGGTGCCGGCATAGGCTTGGTCGACGTCGCGGTAGAGCGCACGAAGGTCGTCGAGGGCGAGATCGCTGTCGGGGGATCGCTTCACGTGACTGCTCATCGTGCGATCGTTATTCGGCGCCGCTGTGGGGCGAGCCTGCCTCGAGCCACTTTTCGTAGCGGCCGTCGAGCTGCGCCGGATCGGGCGGGAGCACCACGAGCGGCTCGTCGGCGTTCGGCTCGTAGCTCGGGTCGAGCAGCTTCTTCAAATCGAAGCGAACGAACCTGCCCATGAGGTGTGGGCCTTCGCTCACCCAAAGGACCTGGTCCGTCGTGTCCATCACCACGGCGTGGGTCGCGATGACCGCGTCGAGGGCGCTGCGATTGCCGAGCGGAAGCTCGGCGCCACCCGGTCCTTGTTTGTCGCGAAGGATGGTGACTGCGCGCTCGGGATCGATCTTCTTCGGCTCTGCGAGCAGCTCGTCGAGACGCTCGCGGCGCGGCAACGTCGAGGTCGTCTCGCGGACGCGTTGGTTCTTCGGATCGGACGCGCACGGTCCCTCGAAATGGTTCGTGAGCGGCAGAACCGGCCCGTCCGGGCGTCGCGCGAAAGGCGGCTCACCGGGCGCGCGCTCGACGGCGACCGATGCACCGGTCGCATCCGCCAGCAGCAAGATGTGCGAGACCATCGGCTTGCGCTCCTGGAGCATCGCGAGCGCCTCTTCGACGGTCGAGGCCTCCGAGAGGAGCGCACGCGCCGTATGCACGACCGGCTCACCCTCGGCACGCGTATCGCGAGCGCGACCGCCGTGTACGACGACCCCGAGCCCCTTCGCGTTCATCCCGCTGAGGACACCGACGAGGCCGGGCCACGCGACCGATGCGAACGGGATCTTCCCCTCTTCGTGGACGAGGAAAACGACCTTTCCTTCGTCGAAGACACTGCCTGCCTCGAAGTCGAAGTTTCGCGCGAGCAACGTATGACCATCGACCGTCGCCGCCCCGGTCGCGACGAAGCTCGTGCAGCCCATCATCGGCGAATGTTCGAACCCGAGCGCGATGTCGTAGAGCGAATTCAGATAAACCAGGCGCTGATAGGTCGGGAAATAGCGCTCGAACGGGTCGGGCGAGAACGCGCGCGCTTGGGAAGCGATCTCCGCGAGGCGCTCCTTCGACATCTGCTCGTCGGCGCCGCGATGAATGACGCGCGCGACGTCGAGGATGAGCCATCGCAATGGCGCGATGGGCACCAGGGTCTCGAAGGTCGTGTAGAGCTGCGACTCCGACCCGACCATTTCGTCGTAGAGCAACTTCGAGTGCTGGTGACCAATGACCTCCGGCGTCCCCGAGAGGCGAACCTCGAGGATGTTTCCGCGCTTGAGCGCGTACGCGTCGCCGAAGCGTCGTACGTTGCCTTGGACGGCGACTTGCCCCGAGGGGGGCGCCGCAATCGCGGGCGGCGACATGCGCGTCGCGAGCACGATGCCGAAGTGGATGACGATCGGCAGAAGCAGCACCACCGCGAGCGCGATGAGCTTCTTCTTGTGGCGCTTGTAGAAGGGCGGTCGCGCCGAGGCCGGACGCGCCGCGACCGCGACCGACTCGACTTCGACGCGCGGTACGTCGGCGGACACGAAAACCTCAGAACGAATCGGGCTGTAGCGACGCCGGCTCGGACGTGCGGACCGGGCGCGGGAAGCTCGTGGCCGTCGACGGCGGGCGGGTGATCCAGCGGGTGTCGACCAGCGTCCTCACCACGCGGCGAATGACCCGCATCGGATCGCGGACGGCATCGAAATGCGTCGTTCGATCCTCCGGGTAGAGGACGTGGGTGGGGACCTCGACGATCGGAAGGCCCGAGGCGATGGCGAGGAGGATGATTTCGGCCTCGAAGGCGTAGCCGTCGTCACGGCCGCCGATCTCGAGCGTCTGCGGAAGCGGGTAGCGCCTGAGCCCACATTGCGTGTCCGCGAGCAGCTTGCGCGAGAACATCGACAAGAAGCCGTTGGAGATCGCGTTCGAGATCCGGTTCGGGCGCGGAGCGTTGGCGCCCTTCAAATCGCGGATGCCCAGCACGAGCGCGCGCGGGTCGCAACGATGGGTCGCGAGACGCAGCGCTTCCGCGGGGGGATGTTGGCCGTCGGCGTCGAGGGTGACGGCAGCCGAGTGTCCGTCCGCGGCGGCCTGTGCGAGGCCCGTGCGGAGCGCGCAACCTTTGCCTCGGTTCGTCGGGTGACGAAGGACCACGGCGCCTGCCTTGCGCGCGACCTCGCCCGTCCCGTCCGACGAGCCGTCGTCGACGACGTACACCGTGCCGAGGCTTCCGAAGAGGCTGACCGTTTCGGTGACGACGGCGCCGAGGGTCTTCGCGGCGTCGTAAGCGGGAACAATGGCTGCAATTGTCACGGATCTGCCCATTACCATAGATTTGCGGGGGCCCCATCGGCTACGGCAGGATCGTGCAGCCCAAGCACGGCTCCGACCCGTCCGCTGATCCGCCCGCCTCCGGCGCGACCGAAGCGCTCGACGACGAGGTCGTGCAGCTGATCGCGCACGAGGCGAAGGCCACGCTGCGCAAGCGCGCGAGGGGCGTGCGCGCGAGCGTTCCGAAGTCCGCGATCGAGCGTCGCTCGAACGAAATCGTGTCGCGGCTCCTCGCGCTGCCGGTGATGGCGGGCGCTCGGCGCGTCGCCCTGTTCGCGGCGATGACGTCGAAAAACGAGGTGAATCTTCACGCGCTCGACGTCGCGCTCCGCGCGCGTGGAGCGGTCGTCGCCTATCCGAGCATCGACGCGCAGACCCGGGTGATGAGCTTTCGCGACCCCGGAGATCCGGCGACGATGAAGCCGCGCGGCATGATGGCCCCCGAGCCGGATCCCGCATCGCCCGAGATCGCCGAGCTCGATCTCGTCGTCGTGCCTGCGCTCCTCGTGGACCCGCGTGGCTACCGGCTCGGTTATGGCGGCGGGTTCTACGACCGTACGTTATTGCGCTACTGCCCTCCGGCGCGGTCGATCGCGGTCGCGTTCGAATTCCAGATCGCGCTGGATTTGCCGCGAACAGCGCACGACGTCGCGTGCGACATCGTCGTCTCCGACGCGGGTATCGTGAAGGATGTGGACGGCGTTTCCCAGCTTTGACAGGCTCGCCCCATGCCTACCTGTTCGGTCTGTAAGGACGAGGTCGACGAGCTCAAGATCGTGAGCGTCGCTGGCAAGAAGAAGAAGATGTGCGAGGACTGCGCGGACCGCGCCAAAGAGAGCGAAGCCGTCGCGGAGGAGAGCGAGGCCGTGGTCCAGCAGATGATGGGCTTCAAGGGCCGGCGCTGAGCGAGACGTGGCCAAGCCGGGGGGCGTGCCGGCAGCGCCGCTGTTGCTCGCGTTCGTATGCGTCGGAGCGAGCGGCCTCAGCGCCATCGCGGGCGACACGCTGTTCCTCTCCGCGTTCTCGCTCGGGGAGCTTTCGCGTTTCGTCGGTGTTTCGGCGCTCGTTCGCGTCGTCGCGTCGCTCGTCTACGCCGCGCTGTTCGAGCGATGGGCGAGCCGCGATCCGTCGCCTCGACACGCCGCGAAGTTCGATGCGTCGGTGATCGCACTGGCGGCGGGTGGGTTCGTCGTCACGTCGTGGGGCGCGACACTCGGAGGTCCGATCGCGACGTATGCCGTTTGCCTCGCGCAGCTCGTCCTTCCGCCGATCTTGCCGCTCATCGCATTCAACGCGATCGCGAGCGCGCTCCAGGCTCGCGACGCGAAACGTGTCCTGCCGCTCGTCGCAGCGGCGGCGACGGCTGGATCGGTCACGACGTCCGCCATCGCGAGCTTGGTCGCGAAACGAATCGGCATCGCGCCGCTCTTGCTGCTCAGCGCAGCCATGGCCGCGGCTGCCATTCCAATCCTGCGTCGCGTGGCCGGCGCGTCCCAGGAAAAAGAAGCGCCGCGATCCCTCGTCGCCGAGCCGGTTGCCGCTGCGACCTCGAGCTTCCGCGACGTCGTCGCGATCCCCGCGGCACGCGTCGTCCTCGGCTTCGCGTTTTTCGGTGCGATCGCGACGAGCTTCGTCGACTACGCATTCAAAGCTGCGTTGAAATCGAGCTACGACCAAGCCGGCGTCGCGTCGGCGCTCGGTGTGTTCGGTGTCGTATCGAACTCCGTCGTCCTTTTCCTTCAGCTCGCCGTCACCGGTCCACTGGTCGCGCGCCTCGGTGTCGGACGAACCCTCGCGGCGTTTCCGGCTCTGCTCGGGCTCGCGAGCCTGACAGCGTTCGGCCTTCCGCCGGTCGCCGGTACCGGTATCGCGCGCCTGTCCGAGACGGTCGTGCGCTATGGCGTCGGCAATTCCATCGCGGACGTGCTGCTCGTCCCCCTCGCGCGAGCGGTGCGCGTCCGTGTGAAGGTGATCGTCAAAGGGGCCGCGTCTCCGCTCGGAGCGCTCGCCGCGTCCGGCGCGCTCGCGGCGTTCGGGGAAGACGGCCCGCCGCGCACCGTGCAGCTCGCGCTCGTCGCGATCGCGTGCGTATTGCTCCTCGCGTCCGTGCGGCGCGCTCCGAGCGCGTACGCGACCGCGCTGTCGTCGGCGCTCGCGCGTGGTCGAGGTTTCGACGTGTCGCCGGAGGCCGCGCTGGTCTTTCGAAGCACGGTCCGGAAAGAGCTCGCGGACGCCGTCGGCGCGAAGCGGTTCGGCGACGTGCAGCGAACGCTCGAGCTCATGACGGATCGGTGGTTCACGATCGACGACGTTCGATCTGCGCTCGCAGCGCCGGATGTCGAGACGAGGCGTGCCGGCGTCGCGGCCGCCGCCAAGCTCGGCAAGGGTGAGCCGAGCGCGGTCGCGTTGCTCGCGGCGGTCGCGCCGGACGAGGACCCGACCATCGAGCGCACCGTGCTCGTCGAGGCGCGTGAAGAGGGCGCCGTCGCGCCGGACGCTCGCATCGAGCGCGCGATTCGCCTCGCCGAAGGACATGCGGACTCCGACGCGTGGAGCGAGCTATGGGCCGAGGCCCTCGTCCACGATGCGCTCCACGGCATTCGCGATCGCGATCGCGGGTCGTCGTCGGGGCAGGGTCGCCTCGATCTGGCGCTGAAACGGCTCCGAAAAGCCACGCGCGAGGCCGACTCGACGCGCCGAGCGGCGGCGTTGAGCGCCATCGGCGAGGTCGGTGATCGACGCGCCGAACGCGACGTTCAGGCGGCGCTGAGCTCCAGCGATCCGCGCGTGTTTCGAGCCGCCGCAGAGACGGCGGTGCGTCTCGAGGCGTCGGGCATCGTGGGGGCGCTCGTCGCGCGGCTCGTCGCCGGTCCCCACCCCGCGGTGAGTGCGCACGCGCTCGCGCTCGCAGGGCCACGCGCCGTACGCGAGCTTATCGTGGCTCTCCCCGTCACGCGCGGTGAAGGCGCCATCGCGCCGACAGCCGTGGCCGAGGGACGCACGGTCTCGGGCACCGTTCGCGCGGCGCGCGCGCTCGCACGCATCGGGCAGAGCGCATCGCGCGAGGTCTTGCCGCTCTTCGGCGACCTGGGACATCGCGCGCGCATCGCCGTCGCGCGCGCGTTCTCGGCGCACGGGCTCTCGGCGGGCGGCCTCTCGGCGGGCACCGACGAGCGCAGGCTCGTCGAAGAGGCCATCGACAAGCTCGTCGTGTACGGCCAGCTGCTGCTCTCGTATCGTCGCGCGCTCGCGGCCGGCGAGATGCGTGCGTCACGTCCGGGAAGCGAAGATCGGACGCTCCTCGATTGGGAGCTCGCGCGCCGTATCGAGGACACGACGACGGCGCTCTTCGATCTCGCGACCGCGCTCGGCGATCCGCGGGCATTGCAGCGGGCGCGGCTCTTCGTCCTCACGAACGGTGCGGCGCGGGACAACGCGCTGGAGCTACTCGAGACGGTGCTTTCTGCTCCACTCGGCGCGAAGGCGGCGCGGTTCGCGACACAGGCGACGAGCGATGCGCCCGCCGACGACGACGGTGGCGCGCCTCCGGCCTTGGACGGATGGCTCGAGAAGTGTCGTAAATACGACGCTGGGGAGCTACCGTCCTCGGATCCGATGGCGAGCGTCCTCGACCGCGTGCTCGTGCTTCGCGACGTGCCGCTCTTTCGCGCGCTGTCGGGCGAGGATCTCTATCCCGTCGCCGAGATCGCGACGATCGAGGCGTTCGAGCCGAACGTCGACGTCGTGCGTCAAGGCGAGCCGTCCGACGATCTCTACGTCGTCGTCGAGGGCGAGCTCACCGTGTTGAAAGACGGCGTCGGCGTGTCCGCGCTCGGTCCGGCCCAATCGTTCGGGGAGCTCGGCGTCCTCGACGGCGAGCCGCGCGCCGCCACCGTGCGCTCGATCGGAGCCTGCCGGCTTCTGCGCATTCCGCGGAGCGAGCTCGAAGCATTGCTCGACGAGTCACCGGAGCTCGCGAAGGGCATCATTCGCACGCTCCTCGCTTACGTTCGCGCGGGCGCTGGGCCCGCGAGCCTCGGACGTACCGACAACGCAACGAATCGATAGGAGCCACGATCCATGTTCGAGTCTGCCGAGCTCGGTCACAAGATCCCGAAGGAAACCTACGAAAAGGAAGTCCCGGCCCTTCGAGAAAAGCTGCTCGACGTCCAATACGACCTTCTCGAAAAAGGGTCGTTTTCGGTCGTGATCATCATCGGCGGCGTGGACGGCGCCGGCAAAGGCGAGACGGTCAACACGCTCTACGAGTGGATGGACCCGCGCCATTTGACGACCAATGCGATCGAGACGCCGACGCAAGACGAGGCGGAGCGGCCGTACATGTACCGCTTCTGGCAGCGCCTTCCGCCGGTCGGAAAAATCTCGATGTTCCTCGGCTCTTGGTACACCGATCCGATCGTCGATCGCACCTACGGCCGCATCAAAGGTGCCGATCTCGACCGCTCGATGGAGGAGATCGCTCGCTTCGAGCGAATGCTCACCAACGAGCGCGTGCTGGTCCTCAAGTTCTGGCTGCACGTCTCGAAGCGCGACCAGAAGAAGCGGCTCACGAAGCTGGCGCGCGATCCACGCACTGCGTGGAGGGTCACGCCGACGGATTGGGAACACTTCGAGATGTACAATCGGTTCCGTCGCATCAGCGAGCGCGCGCTCCGAGAGTCGTCGACCGGTGAAGCACCCTGGTACGTCATCGAATCGTCGAACGACGAATATCGAAAGCTCTCGATCGGCTCGATCATCCACGACGCGATTCGAAAGCGTTTGGACGACCCGGTGATGAATGCGGTCGTTCACGCGCCGCCGCTCGTCCGCTCCATGGACGGCGTCCACGTGCTCAACGCACTCGACCTCGACAAGAAGATCGACAAGGCGACGTACGACGCCGACCTCGAGAAGTACCAGGGCAAACTGAATCTCATGCTTCGCTCGACGAAGTTCCAGCGCCGCAACATCGTGGCGGTATTCGAAGGATCGGACGCCGCCGGCAAAGGCGGCGCCATTCGCCGGATCACCGGCGCGCTCGATGCGCGTCAATACCGCGTCATTCCGATCGCCGCGCCGACCGACGAAGAGAAAGCGCGGCCCTATCTATGGCGCTTTTGGCGGAACGTTCCGAGGAAAGGCAAGGTCGCGATCTTCGACCGCTCCTGGTACGGGCGCGTGCTCGTCGAACGAATCGAGGGCTACTGCGACGAAGACGATTGGATGCGCGCCTACGGCGAGATCAACGACTTCGAGGAGAGCATGCGCCACTCCGGCGCGATCGTGATGAAGTTCTGGCTCCAAATCAGCCCGGAGGAGCAGCTTCGCCGATTCGAGGAGCGATCGAAGACCGCCTTCAAGCGCTTCAAGATCACCGAGGACGATTGGCGCAATCGCGACAAGTGGGACGCATATCAGCTCGCGGCCGCGCAAATGATCGATCGCACGAGCACCGACTCTGCACCGTGGACGATCGTCGAAGCGAACGACAAACGTTACTCGCGCATCAAGATCCTCCGCACGTTGTGCGAGAAGGTCGAAGCGCACCTGTAGGGCCGGCGTGACGTTCGGGCTTCCGCGCGAGCTCGCGCCGTGGATCGCGCTCGCGTCGGGGGTCGCGTGTTTGGCGTTCCCGAAGGTGCGGCTCGCATTCGTCGCGGGGAGCCGCCGCGCGTTCATCCTCGTCGCGGCCGCCGTCGCGGCGTTCCTGAGCGGGCTCTATGTCGCCTTCTACCTGCGTGGCGGCCCGCGCATCATCGACGCGACGACGTACTTTCTCGAGGCACGCGCGCTGTCCGATGGGTACCTCGCGTGGCCCGCTCCGGAGCCCTCGCAAGCGACGATGGGGCGATTCCTCGTCCGCGATGCGCTCGGCGGCGGCGATCACATCGCCGGGATCTTCCCACCCGGGTATCCGGCGCTGCTCGCATTGGGCTTCTCGTTCGGGGCGCCCATGGTCGTCGGCCCTCTCCTCGCCGTCGCGGTGACGTACGCGACCGCGTTTTTGGCAGACGCCGTGCTCTCCGAGGATCTCGAGCCCGATCAGAGAGAGATCGGCGTTCGGCTCGCCGTGGCGCTCTCGGTGGTCTGCGCGGCGCTTCGCTATCACACCGCCGACACGATGTCGCACGGCCTCTGCGCTTGCCTCGCGGCCGTCGCGCTCGGTTGCGCGCTCCGGTGGCGGCGCGGCGGCGGCCTCGGATGGGCCGTCGCGTTGGGCACTTCGCTCGGTTGGCTCATGTGCACACGGCCCGTCAGCGGCGCTGCGCTCTTGCCGGTGGTCATCGTCGCAATGGCGAAAACCGAGTCGCGCAATCGGGCGGGCGCCCTCCGCGATGCCGGCGCCGCGCTCGTCGCATCCCTGCCCTTCGTCGCGTTGTTCTTCGCCCACCAGCGCGCCGCGACGGGCGCCGTCGGCCACTCGTCGCAATCGCTCTATTACGCGACCAGCGACGCGCCGGCAGGCTGCTTTCGCTATGGCTTCGGTGAAGGAATCGGGTGCCGGTTCGAGCACGGTGACTTCGTCGATCGGTACATGCCGAACGGCTACGGCCCTATCGAGGCGCTCGGAACGACGGGCAGGCGACTCGCGATGCACGCGATCGACGCACTCAATGGAGCCCCGCTCGCAATCGTCCTCGTCGCGGCGGTTTGGGCGGCGTGGCGGGATCCGAGCCCGACGAGCCAGCGCCGATTCGGCCCGAGGCTCCTCTCGCTCGCGATTGCAGCGTTCGTCGTCGGGTATGCGCCTTTCTATTTCGACGGGAATTATCCCGGCGGCGGTGCCCGTTTCTTCGCCGACGTCCTACCCGTCGAGCACGTGCTCGTCGCGTGGCTCGCGGTCGCGTACGCACCCGTTCGGCTCGGCGCAGCGCGCTCGGCAGCCGTCGTGACGGGTCTGTCGCTCGTCGCGTTCGCCTTCTTCGCCCACGCCGCGCACGAGCAGCTGCGAGATCGCGAGGGGGGCCGGCCCATGTTCGAGCCGAGCGCCCTCGAGACCGCGGGTATCCGCGGCGGGCTCGTCTTCGTCGACACCGATCACGGGTTTGCGCTGGGCCATCATCCACTCGAGCAAGCGAGCCCGGATCGGGTCGAGGTCGCGCGGTTTCGCGGCGACGCTCTGGACACGTTGCTATGGGAGGCGCGTGGACGGCCACCGGCGTGGCGGTACGAATACAGCGTTCAGAGCGGCGAGCTGCGAATCGAGCCGTATGCGCCCACGGAATCCAGCCACATCGAAGGCGAAAACCTGTGGCCAGCGGTCGAACAGCGCGGCGCTTCGGCGCTGCCGCTGCACACATCGGAGCCGTGCGCGTCCTCGGGTCGCTGGCTCGTCGTCGCCCCCGAGCGAACCGACCCGGCAGCGCCCGCGCGCGTGACCCTCCGCCTGCCGGCGGCGCTCGCCGGGCGACGATTCTCGCTGGTTCTCGCGGCGCATCCGGGCACCCACGCCCATCTGCAGCTGTTCGCGGACGGCGCGCTCGCCTCCTCGATCCCCGTCGAAGGAGCACCCGCCGAGCGTCACCGCCGCTGCTTCGAGACCCCCCGCCTCGCCGTACCCCCCGGCGCCCGGCGGGTGGAGCTCGTCGTCCAGATCGTCCCCTCCGGTCCGAGCGCATCCCCAGCGGAAAATGGGGAAACCGGCGGCCTCGCACTCGATGCGCTTCTCCTTGAAACTACGTTAGAAATCCGTTGACCACCCCCCGGCCCACATGGGACCTTGGTTCTTGGCCGAGAGGCCTGCCCGGGGGGAAGTCATGACGAAGAGCGAGCTCATCGATGTCATTGCTGTGAGGGGGTCGATCACCAAGGCGCGCGCCGAGCTGGTGGTCAATTGCATCTTCGACGCCATGACCGAGGCTCTCGAGCGCGGTGAAGGCATCGAGATCCGAGGGTTTGGCAGCTTCACGGTTCGACCATACAAGCCGTACAGCGGACGCAATCCGCGCACGGGGGAGCCGGTGCCGGTCCCCGCGAAGCGTCTGCCGTTCTTCAAGGTCGGCAAAGAGCTGAGGGAAATCGTCGACAAGAGCCGCGAATTCGAGATCACCGGCGGCGACGACGAGTAAACCCAGCATTTCTGCCGGGTTTACTCAGGCGCTGGGTTTATCCCAAAACGCTGAAGACAGATTGCAATGAAGCCCAGAGCCAGCTCTGGGCTTTTTTCTTTCCCGCGTTTGCCTTCGGCGAACCGAGCCTCGTGGGAGCCGCCCCGGCCGGTCTCGCTTCGCTCGACGTGGCCTGCCCCACTCGGCTCTTCTTTCCCGCGTTTGCCTTCGGCGAACCGAGCCTCGTGGGAGCCGCCCCGGCCGGTCTCGCTTCGCTCGACGTGGCCTGCCCCACTCGGCTCTTCTTTCCCGCGTTTGCCTTCGGCGAACCGAGCCTCGTGGGAGCCGCCCCGGCCGGTCTCGCTTCGCTCGACGTGGCCTGCCCCACT